>CAZCNF010000111.1:0-1679 GCA_964500135.1 uncultured Porphyrobacter sp. | reverse complement strand
CTCCGAAGGCAGAGGTCACAGGTTCGAATCCTGTCGGGTGCGCCACTTATTGTTTCCCTGCACGAATCCGTGTGTCATGCGATTGCAGGCGCTGGACAATAGCGCTTGAGATAATCGCCATGCCCCGGCATGTGCTCGACCACGAACCGGATAGAGCGTTCCATCTCGTCGAGCTCCTTGCGCGTGCGATCAAGCTGGAAGGTATCGGCCACGGGGTTGTGGCCCGCCATCTCGACTCCCTGGCCCATCATCACCGCTGCCCAGCTCGTCTCGGTGAACAGTTCGTCCTCCTCGCGGAAGATCTGCCCGTTTGACCGAAACACCTCGAGCTTCTGCGTAAGCGTTTCGGGCACATCCATCGTGCGGCAGTAATTCCAGAATTCGGAATCATCACGCGTGGTCGCGTTGTAATGCAGGATAAGGAAGTCACGTATCCTTGTGTATTCCTTCAGCGTCAGCCGGTTGAAGGTCTCTTCCTGGGCGGGCGCGATGCCATCGAGCGAAAGCAAGGCGAGCAGCTTGTTCACCCCGGTGTTGACGAGGTGAATCGAGGTGGATTCGAGCGGCTCCATAAAGCCTGCCGCGAGGCCCAATGCGACGACATTCTTGTTCCAGAATTTCTTCCTGTGCCCGGTTGTGAAACGCAGGAAGTTCGGGTCGGCTGTCGGCGCGCTCGACATGTTGCGGACCAGGATGCCGTGTGCTTCGTCATCGCTCATGAAGCGGCTGCAATAGACATGGCCGTTGCCGGTGCGATGCTGGAGCGGGATGCGCCATTGCCAGCCGGCCGAATGCGCGGTGGCGCGGGTGAACGGCGGCGGCGGCGCGCTCTCGTCGCGGGCGCAGGGCAGCGCCACCGCGCGGTCACAAGGCAACCAGTGCGTCCAGTCTTCGTAACCGGTCTGGAGTGCCTGCTCGATCAGCAATCCGCGAAAGCCCGAGCAATCGACGAACAGGTCGCCCGCAACGTCCTGCCCGCTGTCGAGCCGGATCGAAGTGAGGAAACCCGATTCCTGGTCGAGCGCGACATCGATCACGCGCCCTTCCCGGCGAGCGACTCCGCGCTTCTCGGCATATTTGCGCAGGAATCGGGCATAACGCCCGGCATCGAGGTGGTAGGCGTAATTGATCGGCGGCAGGTCGTCGCGCGCATAGTCCTCGGTGCGCGAGAACTTGCCGAAATAGGCCGCCATGGTCTCCACGTTGAAAACCTGCAACGGCCGCTTGTCGCCCGATTGCCGCATCCAGTGCCACACGTGGTGGAACGACACGCCGCCCATGGCATAGCCATAGGCGCCAAAGGGGTGGATATAGCTGTCGCCCTGCTTCCCCCAGTTCACGAACTGGATGCCCAGCTTGAACGTGCCCTGCACTTCGGCCAGCAGTTCGCGTTCGTCGATTTCAAGCAGTTGGTTGAACTCAACGAAGGGCGGGATGGTCGCCTCGCCCACGCCCACGGTGCCGATCGCTTCTGATTCGACCAGCGTGATCTCGATCGGCCGGCCCGATTTGAGCCGCGAAAGAACGGCGGCGGCCATCCATCCTGCCGTGCCTCCGCCGACGATAACGATCCGTTGGATGGGCTTGCCCCAGTTCATTTCCGCCTCTCCTGCTGCCTGCGGTTTATCGCTGTGCGGGTGGTGTGTCAGTGGCCGGAATGCCACGCTTTGGGGTGGAGG
>CAZCNF010000110.1:0-1867 GCA_964500135.1 uncultured Porphyrobacter sp. | reverse complement strand
CAGAAGACCGGTGGCGGCCATCAGCCAGGCGGCGGCGAGGAGTAGCCGGCGCTGCCCGAAGCGATGTCCCCACTGCCCGACGGCCAGGGTCGCCAGCGCCGATCCGAGCAGGGTGGCGGTGCTGATCAGCCCGACTTCCCACATGCCCAGCCCCAGGGCCAGCAGATAGACCGGCAGCAGGATGGCGATGAAGCCGTCGGTGAAGGCCCGCAGGGCGCGACCGATCAGCAGCAGGCGCGCCTCGGGCGCAGCTCCGGCGGGCAGCAGCATCACTTCAAACCAAGCAGGCGAGCGACCTTCTTCAGTGGCGTGTCGGCGCACCAGGCGTAGAGCGCGTCGTACATCACCATGCCGTGCCGGAGCATCTCGTGGTCGTCGGCGAAGTTGAGCGACAGCCCTTTCGAGATGGCGAGCAGGCCGGCCGCTTCCTTCGCCAGTTGCGGCTGGGCGCAGTCGGCGGCGCGTACGATCAGCGCCAGCGTGTTCAAGGCCGGGTCGTCGAGTTTGTACTGCGCGATGAAGGCATCGAAGCTGCAGCGGTCGCCATGGTGGCCGAGCTCGACATTCGGCACGTCATAGGGAATCGCGCCGGTGTCGGCGGCGACCTTCAGGACCTCGCCCGAAGGCACGTAGAGGAACTCCGGGTTCTCGTCGATGAAGCGGGCGATCAACCAGGGGCAGGCGATGCGGTCGATTTTCGGGCGTTCACGGGTGATCCATTGCATGATGATCTCCTGTTGCCGTTTCGGAACATGTCGCGGTTCTTCGACCTTGAGGTCATAAAGGGGGGCGTCTCAGAAAACGGAAAAGGCACTACGAGGCGTCATTTCACGGCTTTCTGCGCGTCCAAAGTCCTTTTCAACGACTGCGCCAGCGCCGCTGCTTTGCCTTTGCCCCAGAAGTGCAGAAAGACGTAGCGCGGCTCCTCGTGCGTCATGTGGTTGTGGATCGCCACGATGTTGATGCCTTCTCGCCGCAGCACCTTGAGCACCGTCTGGAGTTCGTCCTCACGCATCGCGAAGTCGCCGTCCACCACGGCCTGCTCGTCGGTCCCTGCAAACGCAGCCCAGGTGTTGACGCCCATGGCATTGCCGACGGGCGTGCCATGCATCTTCGCCTCGCGCCCGAAGCTCACCTTGACCATGCCGTCCTTCACCTGCGCCTTGGCGCCGAGGACTTCCTCGATGCGCGCCGCGGTGAGGCTGCTGGGTGTGGCAATGGTGCCGCCAAAGGCATCTGCGGGTTTGGGTTGGCTGGCGCGCACCTGCGCGACCCGGTCATACACAGCCTTGACCCCAGTGGCGAGATGACGCGCATCGCCCATCCCGCCGATGTGCATGAAGTAGACCTTGGGTCGGTCGAAGAAGAAGTGGTTATGCAGCGCCGTCACTTCCAGGCCGGCCTCAAGAGCGGCGCTCATGGCCGGATTGACCTCGTCCTCGAACAGCACCGTGTCGCCCATCATCATCGTGCTGCCGCCCATCGGCGTGAATGCAGCCCACGATGTCAGGCCCATGAAGGGGGGCATCGTCCAGCGATCCACGCTGATCTTCACGTCATCGCGCGGCTTGCTGACCTTGAAGACGTTCTCGGTCTTGTTGTAGTTGCCCTTGAGTCCCGTCACGGACTCGATCGTTGCCGTGTCGACCGTCGGTCCGGCCGCAACGGCCATTTGCATGCAGACTGCTGTTGCTGCGGCGAAAAGGATTCGGGTTTTACGGGTCATATTGCCTCCTGGTGGGGATAAGCGATCAACACATCGTTTCGGGCGCATCCCTCCCGCAGCAGGATTGAACGTGCTGGCGAGTTCGGATTTCGGGGTTTCGGGTTTGATGGTGCGGTCCATGTTCAGGCTCCCAATCGGGTG
>CAZCNF010000109.1:852-1870 GCA_964500135.1 uncultured Porphyrobacter sp. | reverse complement strand
AGTCTGAAGGGCACATCTGTGAAATCGCCGGCCCGTAGCCGCACCCCAGCTTGTTCCCGATTCGCAATGCCTTGCCAATCGCCCGGTGTCCGACTAGTCCCACGGCTCGCACTGCGCAAAACCTCCCCTCTTCAACGCGGATTGTGGACCTTCATGCCCCAGCAACGCTCGCAATACGGCCGCAAGCGCGTGCTTGTTACCGGTGGCGCCGGATTCCTGGGCTCGCATCTGATCGACCGTCTGCTCGCGCGCGGGCACGAGGTCCTGTGCGTCGACAACCTGTTCACTGGCGACAAGCGCAACATTGACCATCTGGCGGGCGAACCCCGGTTCGAGTTCATGCGCCACGACGTGTGTTTCCCGCTCTATGTCGAAGTGGACGAGATCTGGAACCTCGCCTGCCCCGCTTCGCCGGTGCATTACCAGCACGATCCCGTGCAGACGACCAAGACCAGCGTGCATGGCGCGATCAACATGCTGGGTCTCGCCAAGCGCCTCGGCTGCCGGATCTTCCAGGCTTCGACCAGCGAGGTCTATGGCGACCCGGTGGTCCACCCGCAGACCGAGAGCTATTGGGGCAACGTCAACCCGATCGGGATCCGCAGCTGCTATGACGAGGGCAAGCGTTGTGCCGAGACGCTGTTCTTCGATTACCACCGCCAACACGGGCTCGACATCAAGGTGGCGCGCATCTTCAACACCTACGGGCCGCGCATGCACCCGGGCGATGGGCGCGTTGTCTCGAACTTCATCATGCAGGCGCTCGCGGGAGATCCGATCACGATCTACGGCCAGGGCGAGCAGACCCGCAGCTTCTGCTATGTCGACGACCTGATCGACGGGTTCCTGGCGCTGATGGACAGTCCGCCGGGCTTTACCGGCCCGGTCAATCTGGGCAATCCAGGCGAATTCTCGATCCGCGAGCTGGCCGAACTGGTGATCGAGATGACCGGTTCGCGCTCGCAGCTGGTGTTCCAGCCGCTGCCGCAGGACGATCCGATGCAGCGCAAGCCCGACA
>CAZCNF010000109.1:0-842 GCA_964500135.1 uncultured Porphyrobacter sp. | reverse complement strand
GGCCAAGAACCAGCTGGGCTGGGAGCCGGGCATCGCATTGCGCGACGGGCTGGAGCGGACCATCGCCTATTTCCGGCAGCTGCGCGACGATGCGTAACAAGGAGGCGATAGCGCTCGGCCAGGTGCTGGGCGGATTGCCCATCGCCGAGATCGAGCCGGTGCTCAATCTCGGCTCATCCACTGCGCATTTCCGCAAGGTCGAGCAGCCGCATATTGACCGGCACATCTTCCGCCCGCTGGCCGAACGCGGCGTGCGCGTGGTGCATGCCGACCTCAAGGCGGGCGACGGGGTGGACATCGAGGGGGACATCTATGACCCCGTGTTTCGTGCGCGGATCGGGCAGATCCACCCGCGCCTCGCGATCTGTTCGAACCTGCTCGAACATCTTGAGGATCGCGACGGCTTTGTGCGCCTGTGCGACGAGCTAGTTCCAGCTGGTGCCTATCTGCTGATCACCGTGCCCTTTGACTACCCCTACCACCTTGATCCGATCGACACCTACTTCCGGCCCAGCCCGGCCGAGATTTCAGCCATGCTGCCAAACTATGACACCATTTGGAGCGAAGTGGTGGAGGATGGGTCTTTCGGGGAAGACTGGCGGGCGATGACCTTGCGCCAGAAGCTGGTGCATGTCGCCAGCTGGTGGAAGGCGCCCTATCTTTTCGCTTTTGACCGGCCACGGTTCCTGGGCCGCTATCACCGCTGGCTGTGGCTTCGCCGTAGGTACAAGGTGTCCTGCATGCTGCTGCGCAAGCATACTGCCAAGGCAGCTTTGACTTCGCGGCAAGTCGCATGACTGGCACGATGTCGCTATGCCCTGTTTGCGGGAGCAGCGGTGCCT
>CAZCNF010000108.1:0-2084 GCA_964500135.1 uncultured Porphyrobacter sp. | reverse complement strand
CGTAGAAGGTCCTCTCCGAGACATTGCGGTGAGTGACGCGCGAGGCAACGATGGCTGTAGCGCGGCGAGAGAATCTGGAGTCGCTGACAAGAGTTTCTGGAGCACTAAATCAGTCGCCTTGGGCCCATTAGCAGCCCGCTAGCTTAGCTCCAGCCTTTTGATCGGCGCATAGTCTGCTGCTTGCGTCGCTACCCAATCTCGGTAGGCCGCCGCCGTGTGGGTGTTGGTCCTCATCGCAGCAAGAACCACTGCACGCCTGCTGAAGAGTCGTACATTGCCCCGCCCCGAATGCGCTGGACTAATGCGGGAAGATGTAAAGGTCTGCCCGTAAGCAGTCACCGCGGTGTCGTCCTCGCCTAGCATGCGCGCAAATGTCGGCAGGCAGTTGCTCAGCAGCGCCCTCCCTTCATCTAAACCCAAAGCAACAACCACCTCCTGATTGGTAAACCAGTCATCGTCTCGTTCGAGAAGTCGGATGATCGCATTATCAGTGGGGCTCGGCCACAAGCTGCGATCATAAATATCGCAGCCCCTAGATTTACTCGCCCGGCCATTCACCTCAGTCTTCATCGTCAGCCCCGTCGACCCATGCCGCAAGGATAGCGGAGCCGTGGATCAAGACGGCCCGGCCCTGGTCGCTGGAGCCAGTTAGGAGGTTTTCATCATCGTCGTGAGGGCTGGCATGCTGAAGCTTGATGGTGCCCGCCGCGGTTACAACGCTCACGGTATAGCCTTCCTTGAATGCAATCTCGATTTCGCGGACAAGCGCCTTGTACTGCTCAGCCATTCCCATCTCCTTATGTCGGCCCGGTTATTATCAGCTCGCGCGCCGGAGTCACCCTCCCGCTCAGCCGATAGTTGAGCTGAACCTCCTCGAGCTGGAACCGGCCGAACAGCTCGCGCACTTCCGGCGTGTCGTTCAGCGACAGGATAAAGCGCCCCTGAAGGCCCTCTAAGAGGTCTCCCAGGCGCTCAAAATCAGCCTCTGAGAACAGCCCTTTCCCATAATCATCGGTGCAGCCCCAGTAGGGCGGGTCGCAATAGAACAGCGTCCCCGGCCGGCTATCGTAGCGCCGGATGCATTCGGCATAGGGCAACCGTTCAATCAGCACCCCGGAAAGGCGATCGTGCACGTCCTCGAGCAGCGGAACGATGCGGGTCAGGTTCCAGCGCGGCCGGGCATAGTCGACTCCGAACTGTGAGCCCATGCCGCCAAAGCTGGTCACCTGGACATAGAGGAAGCGCGCCGCGCGCTCGAGGTCGGTCAGCAGATCGGGATCGGTCGCTTTCAGCCGCTCGAACTCGGCGCGGCTGTAGGTCTGGAAGCGCAGCTGGTCGAGGAATTGCTGATAGTGCCGCTGAAGGATCCGGAACAGGTTCACTACGTCCGCGCTGATATCGTTGATCACCTCGAGCTTGGGCCGGCTGGGCCGCCGGAAGAACACCCCGCCCATGCCCACGAAGGGTTCGACATAGCGCGTGTGCTCGATCGCCTCGATCCGCGCCGCGAGGGTGCGGGCCAGCGCCCGCTTTCCGCCGCGCCAGGGCGCCACCGGCTGCACCGGGCGCACCGTCTCCAAATTCAATCCTTCCTTCATGATTCACACCTATCACTGTCCCCGCCGCTGCGGCCGGGGGGACTGGCGGCTGGAGCTCCAGCCAAAGGTGCGAGCTATGCTCTCGCGGTTCGGGGCGATCCAACGCCCCGGCCACCCCCGTTTATCAGGCGGCGGCAATTTCCTTGCGCAATGCGGCCTCATCCAGCCTGGCATCGATGAAGAACTCGTCGACCTGCTCCACGCTAACGCCGCCCTTCAGGAAGGTGCTGCGCACTTCGGGATCGGCCTGCACGGCCTTGATGATGGCCTGCCGGTCCAGGTCGACCTTCACCCGCCGGAACTCCTTCGCCCGGCTCCAGCGCAGGCTGGCCAGCCAGCTCAGCACATCGGCCGCTTTCACCTTGCGCGCCAGCTTCACCGCCGGCGGCGTCTTGCGGATGCCGATCATCGCATTGGCCAGCTCGGCCGATCGGCGGTTGCCAGCCACTTCGCGCGCACCGGTTGCTTCCCACCAGGCCTTGATGC
>CAZCNF010000107.1:0-2218 GCA_964500135.1 uncultured Porphyrobacter sp. | reverse complement strand
GGGTATCCGGAATCTGGTGTGGGTTCTGGCTCCTTGGGTCTTTGTAGCTATCACTTTCAAAGAATGGATTTTGGTGTTGGACGGCTGAGCGGATGTGCTAGAGTAAAAGTCGGATTTCAGTGTGGGTTCGCCCAAGGTGCTGAGTGACGGACTTTCTCCAGCTGCGAAGCCTGAAGACGCTTGAAATCCTGACCAGCGAGGACAGTTACGTCGTCAAGGCCGAAGGCGTCAATCAGTGGGTGACCTGCCCGCTGTGCAAGACCGGACGCCTGCATGGTCACGGCTCACAGGAACAGTCGTTTCAGGACACACCGACGCACGGCAAACCCGTCGTGATCTTCATCCAGCGCCGTCGCTATCGCTGTACAAGCTGCACCAAGACCTTGTTTGAGCCTGTGGCGGACCTTGATGGAAAACGCCAAGCCACGGCGCGTCTGGTGCGTTATATCCGCGACCAGTCCTTCTCCAAGACCTTTGCGGCCCTTGCCCGGGAAGTAGCCGTGGACGAAAAGACGGTCCGCCACGTCTTCGACGATTTCATCGAGGAGGTCGAGGCCAAGACCCAGTTCCGGACGCCGCGGGTGCTGGGTATCGACGAGCTCAAGATCATCGGCCAGTACCGGGCCATGATCACCAACGTCGAGCGCAAGACCGTGTTCGATATCCGCCCCAGCCGGGCCAAAGCCGAGTTGATGCCCTATTTCCGCGACCTGCGGGACAAGGACTCGGTCGAGTGGGTGGCGATGGACATGTACCACGTTTATCGGCAGGTGGTGCGCGCCACGCTGCCACAGGCCCGGATCGTGGTCGATCGATTCCATATCCAGCGCATGGCGAACGACGCGCTGGAGAAGCTGCGCAAGCGCATTCGCAAGGATTTGTCCACCCGGCAGCGCCTCAAACTCAAGGACGAGCGGTTCCTGCTGCTCAAGCGGCAGCACGACCTGACAGGGAGAGATATGGACCGGATGCGGGAATGGTTCCAACAGTTCCCGCTCCTAAGCGAAGCCCACGCGCTCAAGGAAGGATTTCTGTCGATCTGGGATCAGAAGACCCGCCCAGCAGCAGAAGCCGCCTGCGCGAAGTGGCAGGCCAATATTCCGACCGAATTGGCGGCCACGTTCAAGGACCTGACCACCGCCGTGCACAACTGGCACGACGAAATCTTCGCCTACTTCGAGCAGCCGATTACCAATGCCTATACTGAGTCAGTCAACCGAGTGGCCAAAGACATGAACCGCATGGGCAGGGGTTACAGCTTCGAGGTGCTTCGGGCGCGCATGCTCTACGACAAGAAGGCGCGCAAGGATGGCTCGGTTATCGAAACCGTGTTGGTCGATGACGACGACCCAATGACCACGGACTTCGTGTTCCAGCGGATGACCACGGCGGCAACGCGCAAGAAGAAGATCACGCGCGTGGTCGAGTACGGCCCCTATCTCCCGACGCTGGCGCGGCTACTCGAAGAGGGGTATTTCGAATAGTCCTCAGCCCATTGTGCAAGAGGCGGCGCTTCAGCCTGAATTTGTGATTCAGCCGATGAAGCATAGGTAAGAGGCCCAGCCACTACCCCGCGCAACAGGACAGTTGCTTTACGTCCTTGGTGAAGGTTTGTGCCGCGAGTTTCAGCCCCTCGACCATCGTCAGGTAGGGGAATAACTGGTCGGCCAACTCTCGCACCGTCATGCGGTTGCGAATCGCCAGTACTGCGGTTTGGATCAGCTCGCCTGCTTCCGGGGCTACCGCTTGCACGCCGATCAGTCGTCCCGAACCGGCCTCCGAAACCAGCTTGATGAAACCGCGCGTGTCGAAGTTGACCAGCGCCCGGGGCACGTTGTCGAGCGTCAGCGTGCGGCTGTCGGTCTCGATACCGTCGTGGTGCGCTTCGGCTTCGCTGTAGCCCACGGTGGCGACCTGCGGGTCGGTGAACACCACCGCCGGCATCGCCGTCAGATCCAGCGTCGCGTTGCCACCCGTCATGTTGATTGCAGCGCGGGTGCCGGCCGCCGCCGCGACGTAGACGAACTGCGGCTGGTCAGTGCAGTCGCCGGCGGCATAGATGTGCGGCACGGTAGTGCGCATCGCGTGGTCGATGGTGATGGCGCCTTGCGCATTGACCACCACACCGGCCGCGTCGAGGTTGAGCGTGCGGGTGTTTGGGGTGCGGCCGGTGGCGACCAGCAGTCGGTCGGCGCGCAGTTCGCCGCGTTCGGTGGTG
>CAZCNF010000106.1:0-2485 GCA_964500135.1 uncultured Porphyrobacter sp. | reverse complement strand
GCCAGCGCCACAATGTCCCCCGCAAATGCCTCATCGATGTCCTCGCGGTTGTTCGAGTGCATCAGCAGCATGCGACCGATCTTTTCCTTCTTGTCCTTGACCGAGTTCAGCACCGATCCCTTCGAGAGCTTGCCCGAATAGATGCGGGTAAAGGTCAGCGAACCGACGAAGGGGTCGTTCATGATCTTGAACGCCAGGCCAGCGAACGGTGCATCGTCGCTCGACGGACGCGAGTCTTCCTCGTCGCTGTCGGGCAGCACACCCTTGATCGCGGGAACGTCGATCGGTGAAGGCAGATAGTCCACCACCGCATCGAGCAGCGGCTGCACACCCTTGTTCTTGAACGCTGAGCCGCAGACGATCGGCACGAACGCCTGATCCAGAGTGCCCTTTCGGATAAGACGCTTGAGAGTCGCTACATCCGGTTCATTGCCTTCAAGGTAGGCTTCCATGACGTCGTCGTCCTGTTCGACAACGGTCTCGATCAGCTTCTCGCGATACTCGGCAGCCTTGTCTGCCAGTTCAGCCGGGACGTCGACATAGTCGAACTTCGCACCCAGGCTTTCGTCCTGCCACACGATGCCGCGATTGTTGACAAGGTCAACCACGCCCTTGAGGCTGCTTTCCGCACCGATCGGGAGATACAGCACCAGTGGCGTTGCGCCGAGCCGGTCGATGATCGACTGCACGCAGTAATAGAAATCGGCACCGGTACGGTCGAGCTTGTTGATGAAGCACATCCGGGGAACGCGGTACTTGTCGGCCTGGCGCCACACGGTTTCGGACTGCGGCTCCACGCCCGCCACGCCGTCGAACACCGCGACCGCGCCGTCGAGCACGCGCAGCGAGCGCTCGACCTCGATCGTGAAGTCGACGTGCCCGGGGGTGTCGATGATGTTGATCCGGTGCTCCAGCCCCTCGCCGTCTTCCGCCTTCCAGAAGGTGGTGGTGGCGGCCGAAGTGATGGTGATCCCGCGCTCCTGCTCCTGCTCCATCCAGTCCATCGTCGCCGCGCCGTCATGCACTTCGCCGATCTTGTAGGACTTGCCGGTGTAATAGAGGATGCGCTCGGTCGTGGTGGTCTTGCCGGCGTCGATATGCGCCATGATGCCGATGTTGCGATAGCGCTCGATGGGGTGGCTGCGTGCCATGTTCGGTTCCTTGTTTGTCTCCGCGACCCTTCGACAGGCTCAGGGCGAGCGGAGGACCTTTCTTACCAGCGGTAGTGCGAGAAGGCGCGGTTGGCGTCGGCCATACGGTGCGTATCTTCCCGTTTCTTGACAGCGTTGCCGCGGTTGTTGGCCGCATCCAGCAATTCGCCCGAGAGGCGCGCCGCCATGGTGGTTTCGGGCCGCCCGCGCGCCGCGGTGATGAGCCAGCGGATCGCCAGCGCCTGGGCGCGCTCGGGGCGCACTTCCACCGGCACCTGGTAGGTCGCCCCGCCCACGCGGCGGCTGCGCACTTCCACCTGCGGCTTCACATTGTTCAGCGCATCGTGGAACATCTGGATCGGATCGGCCTTCGACTTGGCCTCGACCGTCTCGAGCGCGCCATAGACGATCCGCTCGGCGACGGACTTCTTCCCGTCCAGCATGAGGTTATTCATGAACTTCGACAGCACCTGATCCCCGAACTTGGGGTCAGGCAGGATTTCCCGCTTCTCGGGACGACGACGACGTGACATTTCGTTTGCACTCCTTCGGAGTTTGATCTCGGTGCCAGCCAGCTCCCCCGCCCTTCCACCCGGAATTGTATCCTGAAGGGCGGAAGGGCGGGGGAGAGGGCCGGCCGGGCACAAGCTTCAGGCGGAGGCCTGAAGCGCACCCATTATTTCGGCCGCTTGGCGCCGTATTTCGAACGGCTCTGCTTGCGGTCCTTCACACCCTGCGTGTCGAGCACGCCGCGCAGCACGTGATAGCGCACGCCCGGAAGGTCGCGCACACGCCCGCCGCGGATCAGCACAACCGAGTGTTCCTGCAGGTTGTGGCCTTCGCCCGGGATATAGGAGATGACTTCGCGCTGGTTGGTCAGGCGCACCTTGGCGACCTTGCGCAGAGCGGAGTTCGGCTTCTTCGGCGTCGTGGTGTAGACGCGCGTGCAGACGCCGCGCTTCTGCGGGTTCTGCTCCATCGCAGGGACCTTGCTCTTGGCCTTCTGCGGGGTGCGGCCCTTGCGGACCAGCTGGTTGATCGTCGGCATAGTTACTCTTCACCTGTTTTTCCGGGCGCGCGGTATTGCGCGTCCGGGCTCGCCCCTTCCGGGCGGAAAACCGGTGCCCACTTTTCCTGAAGGGGCTCGGTTCCTGCCTTTCGAAGGCTGGCGGCGATCGGGGATCGGCGGGGATGAGGCGCGGGGCTTGCCTGCACAATCCGTTCGTGCTGGGCCGGTCGAAGCACGACGGGCGGCGCACGCGGCGGCACAAACAAGCTGAAACGCTCCACCCTGCCGCAGCCCTTCGGCCACCGGGTTACTTTGACGGCTGCCC
>CAZCNF010000105.1:0-2575 GCA_964500135.1 uncultured Porphyrobacter sp. | reverse complement strand
CGGTGCGCCTTGCTAGCGCTTGCCGAAGAGAAAGTCCTGCCGAAGGGCTACGAGGTTACCTGCCTCGTGCTTGAGGACGATGCGGAAATCGCAGTCGAAACGAGCCTGGCCGAAAACTTCCATCGCCTCGCGATGAACCCCGCCGACGAAGCGCAGGCGTTCGCTGCCCTTATTGATGCTGGTGCCACGACGGAAAATGTCGCGCGCCGCTTCGGGCTGACGGTCCGCTTCGTCGAAGGCCGTCTGCGTCTCGCGACCCTCGCGCCTGTCGTTTTCGATGCTCTGGCATCCGGTGAAATCACTCTCGATCTCGCCAAAGCTTTCGGCGCGACCTCCGACCAGGAAATTCAGGCTCGCGTCTATGAACAGGCGTCCTCGGGCTATTATGCGCCCAGCTCCGACAGTATCCGGCGCATGGTGCTCTCCGGCACGGTTCGCGGCAGCGATGCTCGGGCCCGTCTTGTCGGTCGCGAAGCCTATATCGCTGCAGGTGGCCGGATCGAACGCGAACTCTTCGACGACGATGACAGCGAGTCCTGGGTCGATGTCGCGCTTCTCGAAACGCTCGCCGCAGAGGAGATGGAAAAGCGCGCCAAGGCGCTCGCAGCAGAGCAGGGTCTTGCCTGGGTCAAGCCGACGCTTGACGCCTATGCCAGTCACGATCTCGTCGAAGGCCTCATTCGACTTCCAGCCGAGCCGGCTCCGTTGACTGACGCCGAACTGGCCCGCCTTGATGAGCTCGATGCCTCGTACGACGAGCATGCGGCCATTCTTGAGGACGAAGACAGCGCCGAAGAAGCAATTGCTGCGGCCGAGGCGACGATCGAAGCGATCGAGCGCGAATGCCAGGACATTCGGGCAAAGCCCCCGGAGCTGGCACCCGAACTGAAGGCCGATGCCGGAATGATCCTCGTTCTCTCGCGCGACGGCACACCGGTCCTCCAGCCGGTGTTCTACGGCGAGCGCGATATCGAAGTCGTTGGTGACGACGATGTCGTCGAAGTCGTGGCCAGTGTCGGCAGTGATGGCAAACGCCGTGCAGCGCTTTCCAAGCGTCTGGTCGACGAACTTGCGATGCAACGTCGTGACGTGCTCGCGCTCCACGTGGCATCGGATCCCGGCCTTTCGCTCGACATCATGGTCTTCACCCTCGCGGATGCCGACACCCACGACTGGCGGTCACGCGCGGCCACGACCTTGCGTGGCGGCGTCCCCGCGGGTCCGATTGTCGGGTTCGAAGCGAAGGATGCGCCGGCAAGCGCATCCCTTGCGGACCTGCGCTCGGGTCTCGATGAGAGTTGGCGATCTGGCGAAGACGCTTCGTCGCGCTTCAAGATGTTTCGGGCACTCGCTGATGAAAGTCGCGCAGCATGGCTCGGCTTCGTCGTCGCTCGCACGCTCGAGGCGAGCCTCAACATGGCAGGCGAACGTCAGATCACGTTCCAGGATCATCTGGGCAGCACGATCGGCATCGACATGGCGCAATGGTGGCGTCCGACCGCGGCGAACTACTTCGACCGCGTCTCGAAGCAGGTCATCCTTGATGCGCTCACCGACGTTGGCGGTTTGGAACTGTCCTCACGCTTCGCATCGGTGAAAAAGGGCGATCTCGCGATGAGCGCCGAGCGCGTCTTCGCGGGGACTTACATCACCGAGGTCGAAGTTCGGGAAAGGGCCCTCGCCTGGGTGCCCGAAGTCATGCGCTTTGCCGACCAGCCGGAAATTCCTGCCGATAACGAAGCGCAAAGTCCCGACGCGGATTTCGTCGCCAACGACGACAATCAGCCCCCGAGCGAGCTGGCCGCCTGACCTCCTCCTGACAGGAACGGCTGCTCGCGACCGTGAAGCGGTCCTCCGGCACATGCCGGGGGGCCGCTTCCTTCATGGAAAGAGAGCGGAGGGGGCTCCGGGATCTCCGGCACTGACCGACGGAACTGTCGTCAGGCCATTTCAGGAGATCCAACATGGCCTATCGCAAGGGACAAAGTGGCGGAGTGTCGCCTGCTACCCGTATCACCCAGGAAATCATCGCCCGCCTCGAGTCCGGCACGAAGCCGTGGATCAAGCCATGGCGCGGTGTGCCGGTCTCGCGTCCATTGCGGGCGTGCGGCGTCCCTTATCGCGGCATGAATGTATTCTGGCTCTGGATGGTTGCCGACATGTGCGGTTACGCCTCGCCGTTCTGGATGACCTACAATCAGGCCAAAGAACTGGGCGCACAGGTGCGCAAGGGTGAAAAATCCACCATCGCCATCTTCTACAAGAGCTACACCAAGGAAGTCGAAGCCCCCGACACCGGCGAAAAAACCGACGAAAGTCGTCGTGTGCTGAAGGCCTATCCGGTTTTCAATGCTGATCAGGTCGAAGGTCTGCCCGAGCGTTTCCATCCCGCCGCGACGCTTGAGGTGGTGGAACCCGAGGGCCGTCAGGCTCAACTCGACTCATTCTTTGCCAATATTCCGGCCGTCCTGCGGCATCAGGGCGACGAAGCCTATTATGAGCCAGTGGCTGACCGGGTGACAATGCCGCCCGCGCATCTCTTCTCGGGCTTCGACCACTATTACGCGACGCTCGC
>CAZCNF010000104.1:0-2587 GCA_964500135.1 uncultured Porphyrobacter sp. | reverse complement strand
ATCAGCGCAGGCTGACCACGTTGTCGGCATCGGGGCGCAAGCGGTCGCCGCGATAGAGGCTCGCCATCGGCTCGTCGGTGACCTGCACCTGCAGCGCATTGCCGAAGCCGTTGAAGCCGGTTTTCATCGCAGTGCCGTAGGCGCCGAGCATGCCGATCTCGATATAGTCACCGGCCTGGATATCGCCCGGCAGGGCAAACGGCCCCTGCATGTAGTCGGCATCGTCGCAGGTTGGCCCGTAGAAGGCGAAATCCTGCGGCGCATCGCGCAGGTCATCGTCCAGCGCCGCCACGGGGAAGCGCCAGTTCACATGTGCGGCATCGTAGAGCGCCCCATAGGCGCCGTCATTGATATAGAGTTCTTCGCCGCGGCGCTTCTCGACCTTCACCACCATGCTTGAAAATTCGGCGCACAGCGCACGGCCGGGCTCGCACCACAACTCGGCGTTGTAAGCGATCGGCAGCGCTTCGAAGTGGCGCGCGATCAGCGCGAAGTAATCCTCCAGCGGCGGCGGCTCGAGCCCCGGATAGGAGCTGGGGAAGCCCCCGCCGACATCGATCATGTCGATCACCACCGACGCCTCGGCAATCGCCGCACGGGTGCGGTCGAGCGCCTGGACAAAGGCGAACGGCGTCATCGCCTGGCTGCCGACGTGGAAGCACACGCCCAGCCAGTCGCAATGCTGGCGCGCCTGCTGCAGCAGCAGCGGGGCTTCGACCAGGTCGCAGCCGAACTTGCTGGCGAGCGACAGCTCGGAATATTCGCTCGACACGCGCAGCCGCACTGCCAGCCGCAGGTCGGCCGCAGGCTCGCCGGTTTCGGGATCACGGCACGCCTCGACGATCTTCGCCAGCTCTTCCGCCGAATCGAGGCTGAAGGTGCGCACGCCATGTTCGAAATAGGCTTCGCGGATCGAACTTGGCGTCTTCACCGGATGCATGAAGCACAGCACCGCCTGCGGCAGCAGGCCGCGCACCAGCCGCACCTCGGCAATCGAGGCGACGTCGTAATGCGTGATCCCGGCGGCCCACAGCGTCTCGATCAGCTCGGGCGTGGGATTCGCCTTTACGGCATAAAGCGGCTTGCCCGGAAACTTCTCGATGAAGAAACGGGCGGCGCGCGCCGCGGCGTGCGGGCGGTTGAGGATGACGGGTTCGTCCGGCGAAAGCGCTCGGACTACAGCCTTGGCATCGGGATAGATGTGCAACTCAAGGGACCCCCAAAACGGCTCTGTTGAACCATGAAACGACAAGCTGCCTTGCGGTTAGGAAGTCCCCTTGGGGCAGCGGAGCGGCGCCTATAGGGCATCGGGGGTGAATCGCAAATGAAAAAAGGGGCGCGCCGGCAATCTTTCCGGCGCTCAGCTCAGCCGGTCGCGGAAGTCCTCGTAACCGAAGCTCCTGACCAGTTCGAGTGCATCGGTTTCGCTGTCCCACAGATAGATCGAAGGCAGAGCCACACCGTTGAAAGTATTGGTCTTTACCATCGAGTAATGGGCCTGGTCGAGAAATGCGAAGCGCGCGCCCGGTTCAGCCGCCACCGGCATGCGGTAATCGCCGATCACATCGCCCGCGAGGCAAGATGGCCCGCCCAGGCGAATCGGGATCAGATTCCCGTCCGTCAACTCGCCCAGCATCGCCGGGCGATAGGGCGCCTCGATCACATCGGGCATGTGGCAGGTGGCGGATATGTCGGTGATTCCGATCGGCATGCCGTTCCAGCCGGTATCGAGCAGCGTGCCCACGAGGATGCCGGCATCGAGCGCCACCGCCTCACCGGGTTCGAGATAGATCTCGGCGCCGCTGTCTTCCTTCACCTCGCGCAGGAACTCGACCAGTTCCTCGCGCTGGTAATCAGCGCGGGTGATGTGGTGCCCGCCACCCATGTTGATCCACTTGAGCCGGCCGAAATAGGGTTCGATGACGTCGAAGACCGCGTCCCACGTGCGCCGCAGCGGTTCGAGGTCCTGCTCGCACAGATTGTGGAAGTGGATCCCGTCGATCCCGTCCAGATGCTCCTCGGTCAACTGGTCGAGCGGGAAACCCAGCCGCGAGCCGGGGGACGAAGGATCGTATTTGGCGACTTCGCCGGTCGGCACCTGCGGATTGATGCGCAGGCCAATGTCGAAATCCTGGCCCGATGCGCGCGCGTTCTCGAGGATGAGCGCCGCCCGTTCGAACTGCCCCGGGGAATTGAAGATCACGTGGTCCGACAGGCGGCAGATCTCTTCCAGTTCGCCCGGCTTGTAGGCGGCACAATAGGTCGCGATCTCGCCGTCGTAGAATTCGCCCGCCAGCCGCGCTTCCCACAGGCCGCTGGTGCACACGCCGTCGAGATATTCGCCGATGATCGGCGCGGTGGACCACATGCTGAACGCCTTCAATGCGGCCAACACCTTGATGCCCGCCGCATCGCGGATGTCAGCCAGGACTTGGCAATTGGCGCGCAGCCTGGCCGCGTCAACCACGAAGGCGGGGCTTTCGACCCGGCCCAGGTCAAAATGGGCGAAAGCGCCCGGATCGCCGGCTCTGGTTTCCATTCTCGAATGTCGCTCCAAATGGTTCACGCGAAGACGCGAAGAGGTCAG
>CAZCNF010000103.1:0-2944 GCA_964500135.1 uncultured Porphyrobacter sp. | reverse complement strand
ATCAACTCGGGCCGCTCGACCAAGGAGCACGGCATCGAGGCGACCGCGCTCAACACCAATCTCGAAGCCGCCCGGGAAATCGCCCGCCAGTTGCGCCTGCGCGACATGGCCGGCCTGGTGGTGATCGACTTCATCGACATGGAGTACAGCTCCAATATCCGCAAGGTCGAGAAGGCGATGAAAGACGCGCTCAAGAACGACCGGGCGCGGATCCAGGTCGGCCGGATTTCCGGCTTCGGCCTGATGGAAATGAGCCGCCAGCGGCTGCGCACCGGCGTGCTTGAAGCCACTACCCGTGCCTGCCCGCATTGCGACGGGACCGGGCTGGTCCGCACCGCTTCGAGTGCCGGCCTGTCGGCGCTGCGCCTGATCGAGGACGAAGCGGCCAAGGGCAAGGGTTCGATCATCCGGCTGGGTGCGAGCACGGAGGCCGCGATCTACCTGCTCAATGCCAAGCGCGCCGACCTGCGCGAGATCGAACAGCGCTATGGCGTGACGGTGGAAGTCGTCCCGGAAGGCGAGGAAGAAGGCGCCAAGATGAGCATTTCGAGCTCTGGCCCGCGCCCCGCCCAGGCCCCCCGCTTCGAACCGATCGTGCTCGACGAAGAGGATGACGAGGACCTCCCCGAAGAGGACTTCGACGATGAGGACGAGCGCGAGGCCGGTGACAGGCCGCGCGAGCGGCAGGGCCGCGACGATGACGAGGATGCGCGCGACCGCAAGCGGCGCCGTCGCCGGCGTGGCGGGCGGGGTCGCAACAAGAACCGCGACGGCGAATCCGGCGAAGCCCGCGAAGATGATGAGCGCGGCGAATCGGACGAAGCATCTGACGACCGTGCCGCGAGCCGCGACGAGGATGGCGAGGGTCGCCCCAAGAAGCGCCGCCGGCGCGGTGGTCGCGGTCGCAACAAGAAACGCCGCGAAGGCGCGGGCGACGGCTCGGCCGATACCGGCGACGGCGACGGCGAAGCCCTGAGCGAAGCACCCGACGCCGAGGTCGTTGCCGAGGAAGCGGTCGAGGCTGCAGCCGAGGCGCCGGCCAAGCCCAAGCGTGCTCCCCGCCGGAAGAAGGCCGAAGCCGAGCCTGATTCTGCGGCGGTCAGCGAACCTGAACCGGTCGTCGAAGCCGCCCCCAAGCCCAAGCGGGCGCCGCGCAAAAAGAAGGCCGAGCCAGCGGTGGAAGCAGCTGCCGAGGAACCGGCGGCGGCGGAAGATGCGCCCAAAAAGAAGCGCGCTCCACGCAAGGCCAAGGCCAGCAGCGCAGCCACCGATGCCGCAACCGCCGAAGCCACCGCGCCCGGCGAGGCAGGCGGGGATGGCCAGCCCAAGCGCGGCTGGTGGCAACGGACCTTCGGCGAGTAGGCGATTCAACCAGGCAAGGATGGCGGCGGTGCGGCACCAGGCTGCGCCGCCGTTGTCGTTCCGGTCAGACGCCGACCTTGCGCGCGATCCCCCACTCGTTCCAACCGGCAAACCGGGGCGCCTTGGGCAAATAGCCCTGCCCGATCGGTTCGACTTCGAAACCTGCGCCGCGCAGCGCCGCCCCGATCGGCCGGGTCAGGTGGCAATTGCCCGCGATCCGTTTCCACACGGGCTCGATCCGCTGCTGCCAGCGCGCCACGTCCGCATCGGGCGCGCGCCCATGCTCGAGGAACAGCAATCGCCCGCCCGACCGCAGCACCCGCCGCATCTCCGCCATCACTTGCGCGGGATCCTGCACCGAGCACAGCGTAAATGTGCACACCACGGTATCGAAACTGCGCTCGGGAAACGGGATGTGCTCGCCCACGCCTTCGCGGATGTCATTGTGCCAACCGCGGGCCTTGGCGCGCGCCCGCGCTGCCTCGAGCAGGCCGCCGTGCGGGTCGATCCCGGAAAAGCTGGAGACGAGGCTGGTCTGGTAGAATTCCTGGTTGAGCCCGCCGCCGCAGCCCAGCTCGAACACGTCACCGCTGGCCAGCGGCACCAGCTGCGAACGCCGCTTCATCACTTGCCCTTGCGAGCAGGCAAATGTGACGAGGCGCGGCATCACATTCGCGTCATACCAGTCTTTCAGAACCATGCGCCCTTGCGCTCCCCACCGCTGCGGATACAGGCAAGGCTATGCCGCCCGCGCGGTGGTGACAAGTGGGCCTAGCGCGCGTTCGCCAGGGCGTCGGCAATCGTGCGCATGTCGGCCCGCAGGCTCGCGGCGGCCCCTTCGGGGCTATCGGCGCAGAGCCGCACGACCTGCGGCATCGACAGGCCGATGCGCAAGGTGCCGCCCCAGCCTCCGTCGCGCCGTACGCATTTGACCGGCTGGCCAAGCCGCAGCCCGGCCAGCGCCAGCTCGCGGTGGAGGCGCTGTGCATCGTCGAAGCCCGGGGTGGCGGCCAGGGTGCTGACATCGAGGGTCGCCAGCGTGCGCATCTCGATCGGGTGTTCGCGCGGCTCCTGCTCCGCGCCCATCGCGTGCGGCCGCACCAGTCGCAAGCCAAGCCGCGCCACGATCTCGTCAACCAGCGCAGCCTCGAACCGGTCGAGCAGCGCTGCGACCGCTGCGATCGGCAGACGCTGGAACCGCTCCAGCTCGAATACGCTGCCTTCATATCGCAGCGCCAGGCCCGGATTCTCACCATCGGCGAGTTGTTCACGACCGGGCCAGTCCGGCGGAAACTCCGCCCGGCGGAACACTGTCGCCAGCCCTTCAGGTAGAGGAGCAGCCTGCGCGATCATCGCCCGCGGCACCAACGCGAAGCCGTTGAAGGGCGGCCCCCCCATGAACTTCGATCCGGTAAGGAACACCATCGCGCCCAGCGCCAGATACTGGTGAAGCGCGGCAATGGTGATGCGCGCCTGGCAGGCATCGACCACGAAATCGACCAAGTCGCCAAAGCGATCCGCAAGGGTCGCAAGTTCGGCCGGTTCAGGCAGGATCAGGCCGGTTTTCGAGCCATGCACGACA
>CAZCNF010000102.1:0-3048 GCA_964500135.1 uncultured Porphyrobacter sp. | reverse complement strand
GGAGCCGCTGAAAGGCCCTGAACGGCAGAATTCCGCCAAAAATGGGCCGATAAGAGGCCTCTGAAGCGCGCCTGAGGAGCCATTGAGGGGCGACTAAACTGGGGCAAAGCGTGCCCCAGTTCGGAATTCGTGCCCCAGTTCGCGCAAACCCGCAGAAATCCTAGGCTCGCGCCGCATCCGGGCTTTGTCCACGCAGCTGACCAGCCTGGCCGAACTGGGCGTGTTTTCCGGCGCTATTTACCGCTCTCGCCCTGGCTTCCCTCAAGCCCAAGGAAGGCGACCTCGCGATCGACGGTGAGCAAAAATCCCGCAGTCTCATTACAGAGGAAGTTGATATCGGTACCCGCCACCGTGTCGCCAAAGACGCGAGCTGTCCAAATCCCGCCCGGCTGAGAACAAGCCAGCTCATCCAAGTGCTCGCGCGGCACCTGCGCAACAAAGTCTTCGTAATATGAGCAGCCATATCGACCGCAATCTACGTCAAAACCGATCCTCGACACCGATGCTGACTTTAGGGCGCCGTCGGCCATATAATTGATCCTCGAGTACCGCTTGGCAACCCGATCAACACTTACCAAATAGATCTGATAGGTTACGGCACCGGTGGCCTTATCGATCATCGCCCGGAAGAATTTGTCGCTCTCGTACTTTTTCGGCAGAAACAGCTCCGATGACACCCAGACAACTGGGTCAAGCTGGTCGCCACCATCGACCTTCATGCTCAACGCGGCTTGAGCGGGACTCATCGCCATCGCAGTTGCTTCCGCCTTTGAAACGCGCTGAGCTGCGGCCTGAGATGTCGTTGTCGTAGCCAAAACCAGCACCAGACACATTCCAATGAACCGAACCTTCATCACAGCCTCCTGACTACGGCAACCACCCGGCCCACCACGTGCAGCTCGCCGTCCACCGCTGTCTGCGGACGCACCAGGTGATTGTCACTGTGCAGCTCGACACGGCCATCGGGCAAATGCCGCAGCCGCTTGATCATGCCGATCTCGCCATGCGTGACGGCCCAGATGCCGTCATCAAGGCGCGGCGTATCCTGCGACCGATCGATCAAGATCACTTCGCCGCTGCGAATGGTCGGTTCCATACTATCGCCGTCGCCGATCGCCCAGAAAAGGTGGCGCGGAGCAGTGCTAGTAATCGACCTAAGCCATTCTCGCGAGAAGGGGCGTCGCTCGACCTCGATCGGACCGTCGGCATAGGTGCCTCCAAGGCCATAACGCAGATCTATCTGTTCGAGCTCGACCGTGTCATCGGTCGACGGCTCGCCCTTGTAAGGCAGCCTGCGATCCTGCGCGCGGACCCAGCCTGGAAAATCCGGATAGGCAGCCTCGAGCTTCTCGATAGTACGTTGGCTAAGCCGGGTCTCAGCATTGCCGGCTGCAGGGCGCTGAACAGTCTTTGGATCCACGCCAGCTTTCTTGGCCACTTCCGCCGCTGTAACACCCGCGAACCGGATCAAAGCGCGGATTAGCTCCTGGTCCTGCTCTAAGCCCGACATTGTTCAGCGCTACCAAAGCGCCGGCGGAAACAAGAGCGGAAAAAATGCCGTTGCAGAGCGGCATTAATTCCGTTACTTCCGTTCTCATGGACCAGCAATCGATCATCCAGGACATCGCGAGGCGAGCCAAGGCATCGCGCGTTTCGATCGCGGATCTCTGCCGGCGCGCAGGAATCCACCCTGACACTTTCCACAACTGGAAGAAGACCGAACGAAATCCAGAGCCCCCAGGTGCGAACCTGCATTCGATCGGGGCGCTCTATCGCGAGCTGGACAAGATCGACGCTGACGATGCCGCGCGCTTGTCGGGCAAAGGCAAGGCGGTGGCGGCATGAGCGCGCGGCCGGAAATCGATCACTCCGGGTTCGAGGACCTTGCTGAGGCAAAGTCCTTGATGGCCGATTGGGCAGCGCAAAGGGCATCAGTCGTTCGCCGGCAGATCGCGGAGATTCTGGACATCCTCGATCAGCGCGTCGAGCGCCGCCTCCAGCAGGCCGAAATTGGCCATGTCCCGTCGCTTCATGACAGCGGCAGCTATATTAAGCGCGCGCTCCGACGTGCCGGGCTCTTCCTGATCCGCGTAAGCCAAGAGCACCATCAGCATGCTCCGGAAAGCGTTGATCTGGACCTCGAGAAGATCGAGGCGGTGATCAATCTGCCTAAGTCGATTGGAATTGTCAGGCATCGCGTTTTCTCCCAGGCTGTTGGATCGCCCGAGGCTAGCGAAGCCGATCAGAGCGGTCATCGTCTAAGTGGGGGCGCCCAATGAACAGTGCCCCGCCGCTGGCGAAGGCCACCCTGCTGGAGCTGGCGCCCGCAGACGTGATGATCCCCGACCGGATCGGCTTCCTGCACGAGGACAAGGCTGCCGCGCTGGGCCGGCTGATGGCCGTGGATGGCCAGCGCGACCCGATCAAGGTGGTGCGCAACCTGCCGAGCAAGGCGATCGCCGACGTGGTGGCCGAGGGCAAAAAGCCCTGGCGACTGGTGACCGGCATGCACCGGCTGACCGGTGCGGCCTATGAAGGCATCACGGTGTTCGCGATCGAGGTTGCGGGCAAGCCCGAGGATCTGGCCGAGCTGGAAGCCAGCGAGAACCTGCATCGCCGGCCATTGGGCCCGATCGAGCGGGCGAAATTCACCGCCGCGCTGGTGCAGGCCGCGCAGGAGCGGATCGCGCGCGAGCATGGCGACCTGAAGCAGCAGCAGCTGGCAATCAAGGCTCGCTGGGGACGCGTAAAGACCGGCGAAGAGACAGCCGAGAGTGCGCTCACCCACGAGACCGATGATACGTGTAGCACTTTGCAACACGTATATGGCTGGGAGCGATCAGTCGGCGAAGCGCTTGGTATGGAGCGCACGGCGATCTACCGTGACCTCTCGCTCTATCGCTTGCTGATCGAGCCGTTCCCCGAGTTGGCCGAGCCGCTGAGCAAGCATCCGGTAGTGGGTGAAAACGCCAGCCAGCTCAAAGCGATCGGCAAGGTCAAGAGCGAGGCACAGCGCCGCGCGGTGATCGAGGCGCTGCTGGCGAATAA
>CAZCNF010000101.1:0-3112 GCA_964500135.1 uncultured Porphyrobacter sp. | reverse complement strand
ACACCGGCTGCCCCATTCCGCCCACAAGTGGCGGTATTTGAACCGCCCGATGACAGTTGTCAGCGGGCACTCGAATGCCGCCACGGTGGGCGGAATGAAAAGCAGCCATTTTGAAGCCCCTTTAATTCGCCGTAGGCCTTCCTCAGGGAATCAACACCTGGGGGAGGCCGATCATGGCGAACGTGCTCAAGATGGCAATGATTCAGTCGATATTGCACCTACATTCACTGCGATGGTCGCAGCGGCGGATCGCGCGCGAGCTGGACATTGATCGCGGCACGGTGGGGCGATACTTGTCGCGCCATCTGCGCCCGCCAAATGCAGCCATTTCGCCCACCGGGTCCGACGCCGCAAATACAGCCACTTTTTCGGGCCCCCCGGCTCCGGGCGATGGCGCATCGGGTCATGCGGCCGGCACCGATTCTACGTCCCGTGCAAATGCAGCCATTCCGCCCACCGGCGATGCGCGGCCTAACGACCTGGCCGGGCCGGCGCCCGAGGGGCCGGCGTGCTTGTCTAACAGGCCGTCGGCAGCCGGTCGCAAGAGCGCCTGTGAGCCCTGGCGAGAGCTCATCCAAGCCAAGCTCGACCAGGGTCTCTCCGCGCAGCGCATCTGGCAGGATCTGTCGGCCGAGGCGGCGTTCACCGCCGGCTACGACAGCGTGAAACGTTTCGTGCGCCGCTTGACCCATACCAGGCCGTTGCCGTTTCGCCGGCTGGAATGCGCTCCCGGCGATGAAGGGCAGGCCGACTTCGGCCAGGGCGCGCCGGTCATTACCCCGGAAGGCAAGCGCAAGAAGACGCACCTGTTTCGCATCGTGCTGTCGCATTCTCGCAAGGCCTATAGCGAGGCCACGTATCGCCAGACCACCGACGACTTCCTGCGCGTGCTGGAAAACGCCTTCTGGCATTTCGGTGGCGTGCCCAAGGTGCTGGTGATCGACAACCTGAAAGCGGCTGTCAAACATCCCGACTGGTATGACCCCGAGCTCGTGCCCAAAGTGGCGGCGTTCGCCGCGCACTACGGCGTGGCCATCTTGCCGACCAAACCCCGGATGCCCCGACATAAAGGCAAGACCGAACGGGGTGTGGGATACGGACAAGACAATGCACTCAAGGGGCACACCTTCACGAGTCTGGAAGCCCAGAACGACCATCTGCTGCGCTGGGAGACGAACATCGCCGACCAGCGGATTCACGGCACCACACGCCAGCAAGTCGGCAAGGCCTTTCGCGAAGTCGAGCGGCCGGCCTTGCAGCCGCTGCCGCGGGAGCGGTTCTCGTCGTTTCACGAGGCACAGCGGATCGTCAATCGCGATGGGCACATCGAAGTGGCCCGGGCTTATTACTCGGTGCCGCCCGAGTATCTGGGGCTCACTGTCTGGGCGCGGTGGGATGCGCGCACCGTGCGGGTGTTCAGCAGTCGCCTGCAGCAGATTGCTATGCACGCCCGGCACGAGCAAGGCCGTTTCAGCACGCACACAGCGCACATCGCCCGCGAAAAGATCAGCGGCTTGGAAGGGGGCGCCACGCGCTTGTTGACCAAGGTCAGCCTGATCGGCCCGCACACACACGCCTGGGCTCAGGCCGTGGTCACGACCCGTGGCATCGAGGGGACGCGACCCTTGATGGGGCTCATCAGCCTGACCAAGCGGCACGACAGCCAGGCCCTGGAAAAAGCCTGCGAAATTGCCCTCTCGCACGGAGCTTTTCGCTTGCGCACGCTTCGCGAGCTCTTGAAACGCAGCGCTGCGAAACAACAGCCGCTGCCGTTTCTCGACGAGCATCCGTTAATCCGGCCGCTGGACGATTACGCCGGCATCGTGGCGGCGGCGCAGCAGCGCCAAGCAGATCGCCGCGTGCGCGGCGAAGGTTTTACCAGGCATGGCTGGACAGAAGAATGCTCGGCCCAGAGCGCGCCGCGTGCGCATGAAAAACGCCCTGTCGATCGCGCGGGCGACCCGCAGGGCGCGGCAGAGATTCCTCCGCCCAGGTCCGGCTATCCCTTGTTGGGTTGCTCCTCAGCAGAGCCCAACTCCGTTTCACCGGACAGTTCGAGTGTAGTTCGTGATTCGTTCCCTTCCCAGGAGATCCTTAGATGATGCACGATTCGTTACAAAGCAAGCTCAAGGAATTGAGACTCTCGGGCCTGGCTCAGACCTTGGATGTACGGCTGCAAGAAGCGGCCGGCCACCAGCTGACGCACGGCGAGTTCTTGGAACTCATCCTGCAGGACGAACTGCTGGTCCGCAGCGAACGACAGATCGAACGCCGTGTCCGCGCGGCCGACTTCCGAGAACTGAAGCCGCTCGATCAATTCGACTTTAGCTTCAATCCCGCGATTCCACGGCAGCGCGTGTTCGAGCTGGCCACCTGCCGCTTCATTCGTGAAACACGGGACGTGCTGCTCGTGGGGCCGCCGGGGACCGGAAAATCATTCCTGGCGCAGGCCATCGGCTTGCAGGCGATCAAGCAGGGCTTCGTGGTGCTGTACCGTTCCATCTTCGACGTGGTGCGAGACTTTCTGCATGACGAGGCGTTCGATGGACAAGAGAAGGTGTTGGCCCGCTACCTGAAGCCCGATCTGTTGATCGTGGACGACATGGGAATGAAAAATTTACCCAAACGAAGTGGAGAGACACTCTTCGAGATCATCATGCGGCGCTACGAGACCAAGAGCACGGTGATGACGAGCAATCGACCGCTGCAGGATTGGGGCAAGCTGATCGGCGACGTCCCGGCGGCCACGGCCATCCTCGATCGCTTCCTTCATCACGCAGACATTCTCAAAATCACCGGCAAGAGTTACCGGCTGCGAAACCGCGCGGCAGGAGACGAGACGGTTAGCCCGAGCGACGCGCCACAGCAAGATTCGGTGACGGAGCTTGTCGAGCACCAAGCCGCCCCGGAAACGGCAGTTCAACCGCCCAGGGCCGAGCCAAATGCAGCCATTCCGCCCACCGGCTCGGAGGGTGAAAAACCGTCACGCCGAAGCGCAGGAAAACGCGGCAAAGATACTACTACCGCTTGCCAATCGTAGAGGTTCCAGCAATCATCACACCGGCTGCCCCATTCCGCCCACAAGTGGCGGTATTTGAACCGCCCGATGACA
>CAZCNF010000100.1:0-3132 GCA_964500135.1 uncultured Porphyrobacter sp. | reverse complement strand
ACCAAGCACCCCGATGACATCGACGATGATGAAATCCTGGTGATCCGGCCGACCAGTGCCTCGCAACTCTGCCGGCTCGACAATGTCACAATGGTCGACCGGACGAGCCATATGTTCTCGGGCGTGATCTTCCTCGAACAGTTCGTGCCTTACACCAAGGTCAAGGACGCGAAGGCAAACGGCGGCTGAGACTTGGCCGAGGCACAGCCGGGCTGGGCGGCAGAGATCCTGCATTTCTGGTTCGAGGAACTCGGGCCGGACCATTGGTTCTCAGCCAGCCAGGCGATTGACGACGCGATCCGCATCACCTTCGAGCCGTTGCTGCTGGCCATGCATGGCGAGCCGCCGGATCGGTTCCTGACCGGTCCGGGGACCGCACTGGCCGCGATCATCCTGTTCGACCAGTTCCCGCGCAACCTCTATCGGCATCAGGCGGGGGCCTTTGCCCATGACGGTCTGGCGCGGGCCATCGCCCATGGAGTGATCGACCGGGCATGGGTGGGAAGCCTGCCGGAAGTGCAGCGGCAGTTTGTCGGCATGCCGCTGATGCACAGCGAATTGCCAAGCGACCAGGAGGCGAGCCTTGCCTTCTTCGCCGCATATGCACCCGAGAACCTGCCGTTCGCGCACAGCCACCACGAAATGATCGCGCGGTTCGGACGTTTTCCGCACCGCAATGCCGCGCTGGGCCGCAGCACGACCCGCGAAGAGCAGCGCGCCATCGACGCCGGGTTCAGCTGGTAGGCGCGGCGCGGTGCAGCGGCTAGCGACGCGCGGCTGCGAGATCCCCGGCAAATCGGCGATAACGCGCCAGTACCTCGTCCGATACCGGATCGAACATCGCCGGAAGCGGCGCAGCATGCGCGGCAGCGGCCCCGCCCGCCAGCCGCCGCGCTGCTTGCGCGCGGTCAGCACCGGTGCGTGCGGCATCGCAACCTTCCACCAATGGCGTGAGGCCAGGCGTTGACGCCGCACCGGTGTCGATCTGCGCCGCCGGGGGACGCCACAGCAATCGTGCGGCGGCATCATCCAGCCGGTCCCCGATCAACCACAGATGGTGCAATAGCGCGATGGCCACGCCCGCCAATATCGCCAATACCATCAAGACTTCGGCCATGCCCGGTGCTCCGTTTAGGGCAGACGTTAAGCGGGCAGGAGTTCTACACGCGCCGCATCAGCGTCAAGGGCCGGCCAGCCAGACCCGCAACTGCACGCCCGTGGCGGCAGACCGCTTGGTCGATCCCGCAGCAGCCAATACCGGCCAAGCGTTTGCCCGGTAATCCGGTTGACTACCTAGCGGGCGCCCCGGATCAGGCCGCTTCCAGCCGGCCGAGCCGCGCGATGATTTCGTGTGCCTCGCGCATGATCCGGTCGATCAGTTCCTTGCAGGTGGGGATATCGTGGATCAGGCCGGCGACCATGCCGCAGCTCCATGCGCCCGCATCCATCTCGCCCTCCATCATGATCCGCGGATAGACGCCCGCGACCTGCTCGATGATGTCATCGAACTTGAGATCGGCGCCCTTCTCGCGCTCGATCTTCAGCAGTTCCTCGACTGCGGCATTGGTCATCACCCGCTCGGTGTTGCGCAGCGGGCGCATCACCAGCCTCGTGTCGAGTTCGCTCGCCGCCACGATCGCCTGCTTCACGTTCTCGTGGACCGGCGCTTCCTTGGTCGCGATGAAGCGGGTTCCCATGTTCATGCCTTCCGCGCCCATCGCTAGGCTGGCAACGAGCGAGCGGCCATCGGCCATGCCGCCGCTCGAAACGAAAGGAATTTCGAGCTCGTCCGCCGCCCGTGGCAGCAGGATGAAATTGGGCACGTCATCCTCGCCCGGGTGGCCGCCGCACTCGAAGCCATCGACGCTGACCGCATCGCAGCCGATCGACTGTGCCTTCAGCGCATGGCGCACGCTGGTGCACTTGTGGATCACCTTGACCCCGGCGTCCTTGAAATAGGGCAGCACCTGCACCGGATTGTTGCCGGCGGTCTCGACCACCTTGACCCCGCCATCGATGATCGCCTTGACGAGGCCCGGATAATCGGGCGCATTGACGGTCGGCAGGAATGTGAGGTTCACACCGAACGGCTTGTCGGTCATGTCCCTGCAGCGCGCGATCTCGTTGGCGAGCTTCTCGGGCGTGCCCTGGGTCAGGCCGGTGATGATCCCCAGCCCGCCGGCGTTCGACACCGCCGCCGCCATTTCCGCAAAGCCGACAAAATGCATCCCCCCCTGGATGATCGGATGCTCGATGCCGAACATTTCGGTGATGGCGGTCTTCATGGCAATTCTCCCTAGTTCGGCCGTTGCTCTTTCGCTGGCCGCCATGCGGAGAAACCGGCGGCCATGCAAGATGCGCTTTTTGCGAGGCGCGTGGCCTCACCCGCGCCGCCGACCCGTCGCGCAATCGCCGCACACGGGACATGCGGGGCATGCGGGCGCGCGCGGGCGGCAACAGGTCTGCCCCAGCTTCTTCAGCAGCAGGTGATGCTCGTCCAGATCGGCGGCCGACCATTCCGCAGGGACAAGCGGCATCAGCGCATCATAGGCCCGCGCCGTGTCGGCGCTGGCGGGCACAATCCCCATGCGCTGCATGATCCTGCGGTGGTGCCCGTCGATCACCATGGCCTTGCGGTCGAAGGTCGAGGCGTTCATCACGCCCGCGCTGTTCTTGCGCGCCACGCCGGGCAGCGTCTCGAGCCAGGCCATCGCCTCGGCTGTGTCGAGCTTCGCAAGATGCCGCAAGTCGACGCGCCCGCACGCCGCCTGGATCGCGCCGAGGCAATCCTTGAGCCGCCGCGCCGCCACTCCCGGAAAGGTCTGGCGTTGCAGTCGCGCCTCGAGTTCCTCCACCGGCGCCGCCGCGACCGCTTCCCACGATCCATATTCGGCCAGCAAGCCATCGGTCGAAGCATTGGACGCGGCGGTCTTGGTCTGCGCGCCGATCACCCCGTGCACCAGCACCCATTCGGGGCTGCGGCGCTTTTCAGGCGGGCGGATGATCCGGCCGAAGCGGTCAATCAGCGCCCGGTGCAAGCGGCGCAGGCGTTCCGTGTGCGGATCAGGGCCGAGGGGGAGCTGCATCAGGCCCGGAGCGGCAGCCGGACCAACCGGCCTATTCCCACTCGAT
>CAZCNF010000099.1:0-3250 GCA_964500135.1 uncultured Porphyrobacter sp. | reverse complement strand
GATCTTGATGTCGATCGCAACAGGGCCGGAGATGGTCGCGCCGCTCATTCGCCCAACTCCTTGTTGAGCAGGTCGCGCAGCTCGCGCTTCATCCCGTCCGGCAGCATCGCCGCCATCGTCGGCAGGAACTTGCGCTTCTCGGCTGCGCCCAGGCGAGACCATCCGCCCTCGATCGCATTATAGTGCTTCTGATAAGGCAGCGGCGTCGGGCCATCGGGCCGGTCGATCCCGATCTGCACCCGTGCTTCATCCGCGCTCAGCTCGTTGTCTGCCAGCAGCGCCTCGATCACCGCGCGGCGCTGTGCCTCGCTCTTGACCTGCGCGATTGCCTTCAGCTGGCTAGCGTTTTCGCCCACCACCGGATGCTTGCTCAGCGGCTCGGCCAGCTCGGGGAACGGCTCGATCAGCAGGCGGTAGAGCGAGAGGTCGCGATGGATCGAGCGCCGCGACATGCCCAGCGCTTCCCCGACCGATTCCTCCCAGCCGTATACGTGTGCCAACTTGGCATACGTATCGTCTGTCTCGTCCTTCAGCGCGCTCTCGGCGGTCTCCTCGCCGGCCTTCACGCGGCCCCAGCGAGCCTTGCTCGCCAGCTGCTGTTGCTTCAGGTCACCATGCTCGCGCGCGATCCGCTCCTGCGCGGCCTGCACCAGTGCGGCGGTGAACTTCGCCCGCTCGATCGGGCCCAATGGCCGGCGATGCAGGTTCTCGCTGGCTTCGAGCTCGGCCAGATCTTCAGGCTTGCCCGAAACCTCGATCGCGAACACCGTTATGCCTTCATAGGCCGCGCCCGTCAGCCGGTGCATGCCCGTTACAAGTCGCCAGGGCTTTTTGCCCTCGGCCACCACGTCGGCGATCGCCTTGCTCGGCAGGTTGCGCACCACCTTGATCGGGTCGCGCTGGCCATCCACGGCCATCAGCCGGCCCAGCGCGGCAGCCTTGTCCTCGTGCAGGAAGCCGATCCGGTCGGGGATCATCACGTCTGCGGGCGCCAGCTCCAGCAGGGTGGCCTTCGCCAGCGGCGGGGCACTGTTCATTGGGCGCCCCCACTTAGACGATGCGCCTTTTCAGCAGGCGGCATATCCTCCGGCTGCACTCGAACGGAGAACAGCCCATGCTCGACCTCAATGCCCAGCGTATCCAGCAGCTGCAGGATCAGATCTACGCCCTGCAGCAGCTGCTGCTCGCGCATGTGGTCGCTTTCGATACGGTCGATCGTGAGGCCACTGATGCCGCGCTGCTGATCGCATCCGGCCAGGCCGATGCCGCACTCACGAAGGGCCGCCCGGCCGTCGCGGCGCGGGTCGCGGCTCTTGTCCAGGAGGTCCAGAGTTGCCGAGATTGATTGCATCGCGCCGATCAGCAGCAGACGCAGCTTCATGCGGCGCACCGCACTGCGCGTGGCATGCGGGTCGGCGAATCCGGTTTCGACGATCCGCTCGTCCTGAGCCTGTCGAAGGGTCATGCCGCCACCGCCTTGCCCTGTCGGGCAATCTTGCTGCGATTCTCGGCGGCGATCTCGTCGAGCGCGGCGTAGAGCTTTTTCAGCGTGCCAAGGTTGGCGTTGACCGGCTCAGGGTTATGGTCGGTCTTCTTCCAACGCCAGAAGGTGCTCGGATGGATTCCTGCCCGAAGGCACAGGAATCGGATCGAAACGCGCTCTTCCCAGGCGCGGAGCTCGATATCGGCGACTGCTTCTTGCTGGTCCATGGCGCTGGGTTAGTAGCATTGATGCAACCTTGCAAGCGCATTTATGCTACCACCTGCTACCCCAAGCTCTGCTAACTCGGTGTGATGGAAGAGGGGCTTGAACGCGATACGGAGCTCGTGAGAGCGCTTGCAGACTTCGCGGGTCTAACGCCTGCCGGCTTGGCTCAGTCGATTGGCGTCGCGAAGTCCACGATCAACCGTCCGTTCAACGGCACGGCCACCACCCGGCTCAGTCTCAAGACGATCGAGAAGCTGCAGGAGCAGTTCCCCGAATTCCCTGGCTGGCTTCGAGCGCAAGATCGGCGGTTGCCGTTCAAGCATCAGCCGGCAAACGACGACACTGTCGAGCTGGAACAGATCGATCTACGCTACGGGATGGGCGGAACTTATGCCGACGGACCTATCGAGGTCGAGCGACGGCCGTTCTCCAGGGAGTGGCTCCGCTCGATAACCACCACGCCGCCTCGCCACCTGTTCTGGGCGATCGGCGACGGCGATAGCATGGAACCGACAATTCGCAGCGGCGAAGTGATCTTAATTGATCGTTCGCAGGATACTCCGCGGCTCGATGATGGTATTTGGGCCGTCACACATGGCGAGATCGGCATGATCAAGCGGCTGCGGCATTTGCCCGATGGCCGTGTCGAGCTGCACAGTGACAATCACCTGGTGCGGCCGCAGACAGCGGTCGACGGCGAGCTGCACGTGGTGGGCCGGGTGGTTGCCGTAGTCAGGAGGCTTTAGAGTGATGAGGGTCTGTCTGGTTGTTTTGGCTTTTGTCGCGGCTTCATGCGATCAGCCCGACAGCAGCGCTTTAGCAGCATTCGAGGAGATGCGACCCGACTGGAAGAAATTGCCTGATGGTAGCAGCTTTGCCCGCACCACATTGCACAGCAAGGGTTGGGATCTCGCAACTCGCTGCTGGCCAACGGAGGTAGATAGTGTGCAAGGGTTCGATTGCGTCCAAGCCGACACTATGAATGAGCTCAGCTCCACCACCGTCAAGCGGCGATTTGAGCTCGAGTTGCCAACGGTTATATTGCCCGCAAGCAGTTCAGACGGGTACAGCTGCTCCTATCTTCTCGGATATCGTGAAGCGATCTCAGTCAAGGCTGATGAGCTCGTCACCAACGACCTTAACTACTCTCGCCCTTGGTCAAGCCGATACGTCAAAAGCTACATGGCGGACAATTCTGTCCCGGGTCAGCCTTACTATAATTGCCTTGGCATCCTTCGCGCGATCCAAAACGGAAGCCTTGCCACTCTGGGGACCACCTCAGTCAATCGTTCGATGCTGGACTAGGGAAGCGAAACTGTCCCAGTTCAGCTAGGCTGTCCAGCAGCGCAGGCGGCGCCCGGATTGTCCATGAACCTAGGTTTTCTGCGGGTTTGCGCGAACTGGGGCACGAAATCCGAACTGGGGCACGCTTTGCCCCAGTTTAGACGCCCCTCAATCGCTCCTCAGGCGCGCTTCAGAGGCCTCTCATCGGCCCATTTTTGGCGGAATTCTGCCGTTCAGGGCCTTTCAGCGGCTCCGCCT
>CAZCNF010000098.1:0-3251 GCA_964500135.1 uncultured Porphyrobacter sp. | reverse complement strand
GGGCGCAGCCCGGCAACTCGGCCGGACCTGATCGGGGTTGCGCGTCTCGACGGGGGTGCTTCAGGAAAGGTTTGCTTACAGGCCGGGTTGGTCCCGAGTGCCTTGCACAGGCTAAGCCATGACTTTTCGCATTGACGGGCTGCGACGTGCCCCCCCCCGACCTCGCCTGCCTTCAAGGCGACATCATATCTCGACGACGAAAGCTCCTCCCGAAGCCGACGAATGACCACCTGAAAACGCACCGCTAGCACCAGTCTCCACAGTGCCAAGCGGCATCGGCCCGTCCAGGCGATGCCCCCGCAACATCCAGTCTTGGGGCGTGATGAGGCGCCCCCAATCCGCAAAGGAAGGGATCGCACCCAAGTCCTCGCGGACGTGCTGCTCGCCTATAAGACGAACGGGCACGACACGGCTGTCGGCGTTGACGATGGTAGGCCCGAACAGCGTTTCAAGCATGAAAATGCCTTCGGCATGGTGCCGAAGGGCCCGGTGCCGCGGATCAGCAAAGATCGCCTTCGACTGGTCAAACCATTGGTGGAGCGGCAGGTAATCTTCCACCACCCCTCCCCATTTCCGGACCGACGATAGGGCGTGATAATAGCAATGAGCCATCGCACTTCTCCTAGAGATCAGTCGAATGGTCGTCGGTCGCCGTGTAACGCAGCTGGCAGTCCAGAACGAAACTCGGCGTAGCCACGTCGATGATCAGTTCGCCGCAGGCACCATCATTGATTTCCCATCCGGGATGATGGCGTTCGAGAGCAAGGTACGTCAGTTGCTCGATGGCGGAATGGAGGCTCTGGTCGTCGCCTTCTCCAGCATAGTCGATCGTCACTTCGGGACACGGAACACTCGCCCCGACGGCATCAGAGAAGACGCATTCTTCGACCGCACCGCTGTCGCCGCACCCATCGAAGCGGATTTCTACGCGGGCAATTTCGGCATTGCGCAGCGGGTCAATGATAGCTGCCTTGAGCCGTTGGATTTCACTTTGCGCCTGCGCCGCGCGTTCGGCCTGGCGGACAGCAAAGTCCGCCATGATTGCCTGAAAATCAGTCATGAGAAATCTCCTGATATGTGCGGGCAAGCACCAATCGTCTTGCCCACGATAACAAGCGATCTCTTTCCTCTGACGGGCTGCGCCAGCGCCGATAGCGCTGGCGCGATGCCCGACGCATCAGTCGGTATCCTGCGCCGCGCGCTTGGGGGAAGTGCCCAGCGGACCACGGCGATCTACAACCGTGATCCGACGGGATTTGGCTTCGATGACGAGGCGCTCCAGGACTCCGTTTCCGGGAAAGGCGACGACATAACGGGGGTCGAGCGAGAGCATACGCTCGTTGCGCTTGAAGCCTGCGCGTGCCCCGAGGCGCATGTCGAGGGAGAAGCTGATTTGCGGGATGTTGCGTCGTTCCGCCCATGAAGATGCCAGACGGTCAACGCCCTTGGTATCACCGCCGTGGACAAGAACCATGTCAGGAACCCGGTCGTGAACCTTGTCCAGAGTAGCCCAGACGTTGTTGGCGAAAGTGAGAGCGTCCTGCTCGTTTGGATGGCGTGTGCGGCCACCGGCAAAGATCACCGGCGTACCTTCTGGCATGGCGGCGCGGCGCTTGGCTTCGGACCGGGCTCGGACGAACTCGCGGCCCTCCACAAGCGCGGAAGTCAGCATGGCGCTGTGATTGAAGCGCGAACTCGACACGGGCTTCCACGAGGAGCCAAACTCGTTGAGATAGAGGCCAGCGGCCACTTCGCGCATCTCTTCGAGAGCGAGCATAGCCCCTTCGGCACACTGCGCACGCTCAACCTGGGTCTCGAGTTCATGGGTGTGAATTTCGGATCCATCGGCAGTGGCGAGGAGTGCTCGGACCTCGTCGGTTGCGCGGTCGACTGCGGCCGATTTGCGGGTCGCGGAACGATGGAAGATGTTGACGAACGCCCAACCGAGGTCCTCGGCATCGGCCTCCAGCGCAGTCCCAGAGACCATCGCAAATAGATCGGACCAGACCGCTTCGAGAGTCTGGACGACCGCTTCGTGGACCGGAAAATCATTGGTGGAAACCGGAGCAGGACCAATCGAAAAACCGGAAAGATCGAGGCCGGCAAGTTGGTCAGAAAATGATGAGTGCATGGGTATTGTCCTCCTGACTGGCGTGAGGCTGACGCACCCGCTCATGGCTGCGCCAGCGAGAGCCCGTCAGGGCCAGCTTGAGGCAGTCTCCGCACCCGACAGGGGAAACCCGCTTGGGCAGGCTGGCGCGGGCAGGCCAACGGCCCACAGGGCCGGGCCAACTCGGGCCTGCGCAAGCCGGGTTGCGGCAGACTGGCGGCTGGCCCAGGGCCTCTCTCGCATGGCTTCAGGCCATGAGTGCAAAAGCAAGTTTCGTCAGGGAGGACAGGCACCTCGCCACGATCAAAGTGACTGGTGCATTCAGGCCACCCGTTTTGCGTAAACGCCCTCACCGTTCGACATGTGACCGAGGCAGACGAAGTCGCCGAACAACGCTTCAAAGCGCGAGGCGATCTGGGACAGCCAGCGCTGTGCTCTGGGCGATCTGGCCGTGCGCCAATCGGCATCCCAATAGGCGCCATCGTCACGCTCGACGATCCACACCGCAACCAGGCCGGCGTAAACCGACACGCCGAAATCCGCGTAGGCATTGCGCATGAGGATGCGGTCTTCGCACCCCCGCCAACCGTCGTGCGCGATCAGGGAAGGGAAAGCCCGCCCAGCGCGCTCACGCAGATCCTCGCGGAGCCATTCATATTCGAAGTCCCAGTCGTCGTCGTTTTCGACTTCGAGCACCGTGAAGGCCACGATGGCCCCGCTGGGGGAGCTAACCGATCGGCCCATGACACCCTCCTTCAGGCGGCCAACGCAGCGTCGGCAGACGCCTCGTCGGTATCTTCGGCAGAGATCCGTCCTCCGAGTTTGAGCAGAAGCCTTGATGCTTCCTCCGCCTTTGCGGCAGCGGTGAGAATGGCACGGTCATCCTGCTTCAGGAGCTTGAGCCAGTGCTCGATATAGCTCGCATGGCTATCGAGGTGGGTGACTGGCAGACCGAGTTCAGCGCCAAGCATGGCGCTCGAAAGTTCGGCAATGAGTTCCTCGGCGGCGTAAGCTGCAGAACCAAATCGATTCTTGAGATTACGGTCGAGGCGGCTGGCATGGCCGGTCCAATGCGACAGCTCGTGTGCGAGCGTCGCGTAATAGTGGTCGAAGCCCGAGAAGAGATGCGCGGGCGGCATTG
>CAZCNF010000097.1:0-3399 GCA_964500135.1 uncultured Porphyrobacter sp. | reverse complement strand
GGCCTGGAAGTGATCGAATATGCCTGCGGCATTCCGCAGGCGCTGAAGGGCGAGTACACGCAAGGGGCAGGCCCGGGGATCGACGTGTTCTCGATGCGCCAGCCGCTCGGCATCGGCGCGGGCATCACCCCCTTCAACTTCCCCGCCATGATCCCGATGTGGATGTTCGGCATGGCCTGTGCGGCGGGCAACGTCTTCATCCTGAAGCCGAGCGAGCGCGATCCAAGCGTGCCGGTGCGGCTGGCCGAACTGTTCCTGGAGGCGGGCGCACCTGAAGGCGTGCTGCAGGTGGTGCATGGCGACAAGGAAATGGTCGATGCGATCCTCGATCATCCCGACATCGCCGCGATCAGCTTCGTCGGATCGTCCGACATCGCGCAATACATCTACTCGCGCGGCACCGCGAACGCCAAGCGCGTGCAGGCCTTTGGCGGGGCCAAGAACCACGGCATCGTGATGCCCGACGCCGATCTCGACCAGGTGGTGAACGATCTGGCCGGGGCCGCCTTCGGTTCGGCGGGCGAGCGCTGCATGGCGCTGCCGGTGGTGGTGCCGGTGGGCGAGGAGACGGCAAACCGGCTGCGCGAGAAGCTGATCCCTGCGATCAACGCTCTGAGGGTAGGCATATCGTCCGATCCCGATGCGCATTACGGCCCGGTCGTGACCCCCGAGCACAAGGCCCGCGTCGAGCAGTGGATCACCACAGCCGAGGAAGAAGGCGGCGAGATCGTGATCGACGGGCGCGGCTACAGCCTGCAGGGCCACGAGAAGGGCTTCTTCATCGGCCCCACGCTGATCGACCGCGTCACCCCGCAGATGAAGAGCTATCAGGAAGAGATCTTCGGGCCGGTGCTCCAGATCGTGCGGGCAACGGACTTCGAGCACGCGCTGAGCCTGCCGAGCGAGCACCAGTACGGCAATGGCGTCGCCATCTTTACCCGCAATGGCCACGCGGCGCGCGAGTTCGCTTCGCGCGTCAACGTCGGCATGGTCGGCATCAACGTGCCGATCCCGGTGCCGGTGGCCTATCACAGCTTCGGCGGGTGGAAGCGTTCCGGCTTCGGCGATATCGACCAATACGGCATGGAAGGCCTGCGCTTCTGGACCAAGACCAAGAAGGTCACCCAGCGCTGGCCCGATGGCGGCGGCGACGGTTCCAACGCCTTCATCATCCCGACCATGGGGTAATTGCTTATGCACCGGTTGCCATGTGCCTTTCTCGTCCTGGGCCTTGCCGCTTGCGGGGATTACGGCACGCCCCAATCCACTGCGCCAGCGCCACCGGCCGAACCGCCCGCGCCAGCGACATGCAATGCCGAGCCCGTGCAAGGTTATGTTGGCCAGGTGGCCAGTGCCGAAAGTGGCGCCGCGATCCTCAAGGCCAGTGGCGCGCGGACGCTGCGCTGGGGCCCGCCCAATTCGGCCTGGACGATGGACTATCGACCGGACCGGGTGAACGTGCGCTATGATGATGCGATGAAGATCATTGCAGTTTCGTGCGGTTAGTCGCGGGTATGGTTGGCAAATGCGCTGGCAAAGACCAGACGTCGAAGCTAAAAGCCACGCCGCCGCTGTCGGTGGTAAAAAATGAGATCAAAGTTTGCATGGCCCGGCACCAAACACAGGGTTGTGCGTTTCGTCGCATGTCATTGAAGTGACCTCACCAGGGAAAGGGGAGAATATGAAGAAGTTCCAGCTTGGCCTGGCGGCCAGCGCCGCCGCACTTCTGCTTGCCGCATGTGGCGGTGGCGAGAGCGAACCTGCCGCAACCGAAGACGCCGCACCGGCCGCGGAAGCGCCCGCTGCGGAAGAAACCGCAGCCGCTGCTCCGGCGGCTGACGACGTGACCACCACCGACGGCACCACACTCGCGTCCTTCACGGGCGATGCCGCTGCGGGCGAGAAGGTGTTCATGCAGTGCGCTTCGTGCCACGTGGTCGATGCCGGCGTGAACCGCGTTGGCCCCTCGCTGGCGGGCATTGTCGGCCGCGCTGCCGGCACCGTCGAAGGCTTCAGCTATTCGGATGCCAACAAGAACAGCGGCATCACCTGGACACCCGAAAAGATGTTCCAGTACCTCGAGAACCCGCAGCGTGTGGTTCCGGGTACCAAGATGGCCTTCGCCGGGCTCAAGAACGGTCAGGACCGGGCAAACATCATCGCTTATCTGCAGACCAAGTAAGGCCGGGCGCCGCCTGGCGCGAGACAGTAAAGAGCGCGAGGCCAGATCGGCTTCGCGCTCTTTCTATTAGTTGGGCAGGAGCGCGGTTCAGGCCGCGATCGACCCCCGCGCAAGCTCGCATTGCGACCAGATATCGCTCAGCGCCTTGATCAGCCGATCGATATCGCCGTCCGAATGGACCGGCGACGGCGTGATCCGCAGCCGCTCGGTCCCCACCGGCACGGTCGGGTAATTGATCGGCTGCACATAGATCCCGTGATTGTCCATCAGCCAGTCGCTGATCATCTTGCACTTCTTGGCATCGCCCACCATCACCGGAATGATGTGGCTGGGGTTGGGCAGATGCGGGATGCCCAGCATGTCGAGCTTGCGGCGCACCGTCGCAACGCGATCGCGCTGCATCTCGCGCTCCACTTCGCTTTGCTTCAGGTGCCTGATGCTTGCTGCGGCACCCGCCGCCACCGCCGGCGGCAGTGCCGTGCTGAAGATGAAGCCGCTGGCAAAGCTGCGCACGAAATCGACCAGATCGGCCGAAGCTGCGATATAGCCGCCCATCACGCCGAACGCCTTGCCCAGCGTGCCCTCGATCACGGTGAGCCGGTCCATCAGCCCTTCACGTTCGGCAACGCCCCCGCCACGCGGCCCATAAAGCCCGACAGCATGAACCTCGTCGATGTAACTCATTGCGCCATGCGCTTCGCAAACGTCGAGGATCTCGGCGATCGGGGCGATATCGCCATCCATCGAATAAACGCTTTCGAAAGCGACCAGCTTGGGTACCTCCGGCCCGAACTGTGCGAGATGCCGGTCGAGATCTTCAGGATCGTTGTGCTTCCAGACCTTGTAGGGCGCGCGCGAGTGGCGGATCCCCTCGATCATCGACGCGTGGTTCAGCGCATCGGAAAACACCGTGCAACCGGGGATCTTCGCCGCCAAGGTACCCAGGCCTGCCCAGTTGGAGACATAACCGCTAGTGAACAGCAGCGCAGCTTCCTTGCCATGCAGGTCGGCCAGCTCGCGTTCGAGCAGCACATGGTGGTGGTTGGTGCCCGAGATGTTGCGGGTGCCCCCTGCCCCGGCGCCACATTCATCGAGCGCACCATGCATCGCCTCCAGCACCACCGGGTGCTGGCCCATGCCGAGATAGTCGTTCGAACACCACACGGTAACTTCCTGCGTGCCGTCTTCGATGAAGCGTGTTGCATGCGGGAAAGAGC
>CAZCNF010000096.1:0-3414 GCA_964500135.1 uncultured Porphyrobacter sp. | reverse complement strand
GCGTCGTCAACATCCGCATGAAGGAAGACTTCGAAGGCATCGACCTGCGCGCGACCTATGCCAACACCGAAAACTCGGATGCTGAAGAGTGGCAGGTGAGCGGCGTGATCGGCGGCAACTTCGCCGATGACCGTGGCAACATCGCCGTTGCGTTCGAGCATTCTGAGCGCGAACAGCTCGTCAAGGGCCAGCGTCCGTTCTCGGCGCAGGCGACCTCGACGACCCGCACCTTCCCGACCGGGCGACTGGTTGAAAGCGTTCCAAGCGCTACGAACCCCGGCAACCCGATCACCCAGGCTGCGATCGACGCTGTATTCGCTGGTTACGGCATCACTTCCGGTACCCCGACCGCTCGCTTGTCGAACATCGGCTTCAACGCTGACGGCACGCTGTTCGGCACCGGGATCTTCAACAATCCGGAAGACGTGGTGAACCTCAAGCCGACCGAAGGCGTGAATCCGAACCTGAACTTCCTGCCGGATTTCTACACCTACAACTTCGACATCATCAACTTGCTGGTGCTGCCGCTGAAGCGCGATTCGGTGTTCGGCCGTGGCCACTATACGGTTTCGGACGCGCTCGAATTCTTCGTTCAGGGTTCGTGGACGAACTACTCGTCGGCTACCGCGCTCGCTCCGACCCCGGTCAGCACGACGGTGCAGAACCCGACCACGCAGACTTCGGTCCGCAACGCGACGTCGACGCTTGTGGCTCCCGGTCGCCGGGTTGCCGCGCTGGTGGTTCCCACCACCAACCCGTTCATTTCGAACGATTTGCGCACGATCCTGAACTCGCGCACCGGCGACGACATCAACCTCGTCGGCTCGGGCGCGACCGAACCGTTCCGCATTTCCAAGCGCTTCCTCGACACCGGCCTGCGTCAGACCAACAATGACACGACCGTGATCCAGGCTCTCGTGGGCGTCCGCGGCGAATTCGCCGAGGGCTGGAACTACGAAGCCTATATGTCGCGCGGCAAGACCACCATCGACACCGACCTTGGCGGCAACGTCAACGTCCAGAAGCTTCAGCAGCTGCTCGAAGCGGCCGATGGCGGCGACAGCATCTGCGAAGGCGGCTTCAACCCGTTCGGCGTGGTACCGCTGTCGCAGGAGTGCGTCGAGTTCGTGAGCGAGCCGGCCACCACCAAGACCGAGTTCACCCAGGAGATCTACCAGGGCTACATCACCGGCGAAGTTGTCGAACTGCCGGCCGGCCCGCTGTCGATCGTGCTGGGTGCCGAACATCGCAAGTTCGAATACCGCTATGACGCCGGCACGCTGAACGGCCCGATCGCCGGCTTCAACACCGGCACCGACGACTTCGGCACCAACACCTTCACCGACTTCTTCGGTGAAATGCTGATCCCGCTGGTGTCAGACGGGTTCGTCAACTCGGCCGAACTGAGCCTGCAGGCCCGTCGTTCGACCAGCGATTTCAACGACGTTGAAAACGGCATTGACGGCGACAAGAAGAAGTCGTGGGCTTACGGTGCGACGCTCAGCGTCGAGCCGGTCGACAACTTCCGCCTGCGTGCCAGCTACCAGCGTTCGGTGCGTGCGCCGAACTTCGGTGAGTTGTTCTCGGGCGGCGGTTCGTTCCCGCAGTATTTCGACCCCTGCTCGGCTGGCACCAATTTCCGCCAGACCGGTGGCCAGGCGGCGACCGATCTCTGCGCGGCGACCGGCGTGGGTAGCCCCGCTGTAGCGCGGCGAGAGAAGCTGGAGTCTTTGACAAGAGATTCTGGAGCACTTCACCGCTCCTAGGCGAGAGGGAGTCCTAGCTCGATCGCCTTTTGTTTCGCAAAGCCCTTAGCCAATTCGCCGAGCAGGGTGAGTGACCAGCTTCCGACCTTGTTTGCACCTTCCTTCGTCGACGCCCAGATCTTCGGGTCGCGAACATCTTCCAGAAAGTCGTGTCCGCTCCAGGTCAAGGCCGCCCCGTGCGTTATCCTAACGCCCGCTCTGTAATCCGCAAAAGCGGCCTGCACGAATCCCGCTTCCCTCAGCAGCCGCATATGCAGCTCAATCGTCGTCGGCTCGTAGCCTTCGATCTGAGGGTTGCTTGTGAGGTTCTCAGGCGCATTCTCAATTGCAAGTAGGATGGCCCTGACGAGTTCCATATCGCGCTTCATGGCCCGGTTATTATCAGCTCGCACGCCGGAGTCACCCTTCCGCTGAGCCGATAATTGAGCTGAACCTCCTCGAGATGGAACCGGCCGAACAGTTCGCGCACTTCCGGCGTATCGTTCAGCGACAGGATAAAGCGCCCCTGAAGGCCCTCTAAGAGGTCTCTCAGGCGCTCAAAATCAGCCTCTGAGAACAGCCCTTTTCCATAGTCATCGGTGCAGCCCCAGTAGGGCGGGTCGCAATAGAACAGCGTTCCCGGCCGGCTGTCATAGCGCCGGATGCATTCGGCATAGGGCAGACGCTCGATCAGCACGCCGGAAAGGCGATCGTGCACGTCCTCGAGCAGCGGAACGATGCGGGTCAGGTTCCAGCGCGGCCGGGCATAGTCGACTCCGAACTGTGAGCCCATGCCGCCAAAGCTGGTCACCTGGACATAGAGGAAGCGCGCCGCGCGCTCGAGGTCGGTCAGCAGATCGGGATCGGTCGCTTTCAGCCGCTCGAACTCGGCGCGGCTGTAGGTCTGGAAGCGCAGCTGGTCGAGGAATTGCTGATAGTGCCGCTGAAGGATCCGGAACAGGTTCACTACGTCCGCGCTGATATCGTTGATCACCTCGAGCTTGGGCCGGCTGGGCCGCCGGAAGAACACCCCGCCCATGCCCACGAAGGGTTCGACATAGCGCGTGTGCTCGATCGCCTCGATCCGCGCCGCGAGGGTGCGGGCCAGCGCCCGCTTTCCGCCGCGCCAGGGCGCCACCGGCTGCACCGGGCGCACCGTCTCCAAATTCAATCCTTCCTTCATGATTCACACCTATCACTGTCCCCGCCGCTGCGGCCGGGGGGACTGGCGGCTGGAGCTCCAGCCAAAGGTGCGAGCTGTGCTCTCGCGGTTCGGGGCGCTCCAACGCCCCGGCCACCCCCGTTTATCAGGCGGCAGCAATCTCTTTGCGCAATGCGGCCTCATCCAGCCTGGCATCGATGAAGAACTCGTCGACCTGATCCACGCTCACACCCACCTTCAGGAAGGTGCTGCGCACTTCGGGATCGGCCTGAACGGCCTTGATGATGGCCTGCCGGTCCAGGTCGACCTTCACCCGCCGGAATTCCTTCGCCCGGCTCCAGCGCAGGCTGGCCAGCCAGCTCAGCACATCGGCGGCCTTCACCTTGCGCGCCAGCTTCACCGCCGGCGGCGTCTTGCGAATGCCGATCATCGCATTGGCCAACTCGGCCGAGCGGCGGTTGCCAGCCACTTCGCGCGCACCGGTTGCTTCCCACCAGGCCTTGATGC
>CAZCNF010000095.1:0-3439 GCA_964500135.1 uncultured Porphyrobacter sp. | reverse complement strand
CGCGTTCCTCGGCAGTCATCGGCGACGCGGACATCATCGACGGATAGATCGGCGGGGGCCCGACCTTGCCCATCATCTCGCGCATCATGTCCTGCATTCCCTGCACTGCCCCCTGCGCGCCGGTTGCCGGGTCGGGCAAGGACGCCGGGGGGAGCGGCGCGGACGTCGCAGGCAAGGCATCCTTCCCAGGATGATGCGATTCGTGCTCGGCCTGCTTGTCCTGCGCGACGGCCACCGACGCACTAGAGAGACACGCGATCACGGCCAGCGCCGTCGCCCGGGCCAGACGCGTCATGCTTTCGGTTCTCACATGTTCTTCATTGGCGCGGGCTTTGCGCCGGCGGCCGGCCGCATTCCAAGGAGCGAGGCGCGTTGCTCCGAAGTCAGGACCTGGGCGGCGGCGCCCACCGCGCGGATGAAGGCCATGCGTTGGTCGCCGCGTAGCTTCTCGATAGCGCGGATCTGGCCCTCGATCTTCGCCGCATCCGGCGCGTCGGCGGCGGTGAGTTTCCAGAGATCCTGCTCGGCCTGCTCGACCCGCCGGTCCGCCTCGGCGTTCGCCAGCATCGCCGCCTCCTTGATCCGGTTGAGCGCCGCGGATTGCTCAGTGCTCAACACAATGTGCTCCGGATGGTCAAGGAAGAATCCGATGGCGCCGACATGATAGAGATGCGATGCGCCGGGAAATCCCGGCAAAGCCGACTGCGGCGCCATTGCGCCCATGGCGGGCATGCGCATCCTGCCCATGGGGCTGTCCATGGGAGGCGAGCCGGGCATCGGCTTCTGCATGGTTTGCCCCGACATCGGTTTGTCCGCGGGCATGCCGCCGCCCATCTTGCCTCCCATCTCTCCGTGCATCATCGCCATGGCACTTCCGGAAACCACGACTATCTGAATCGCCAGCAGCGGCGCGAGAAACAGCCGCCCCATGGATCTCCTGGAACCAGCCAACGATTGCGTCATTTCAATCTCCCATGATTGCCCGGCATCTACGTGAGGTTCGCTACGTCCATCAGCGCTGGCACGGTGCAAGGCCACTGCAGTTCCTGCTCGATGCGGTCACGCATCTCCTGCGCGGCGGATGGCTCGCCGTGGGTGACATAGGTCATCCGCGGCGGCCGGCGGAACGCCTTGAGCCACTGGACAATCTCGTCGGCGTCGGCATGCGCCGACAAGCCGTCGAGTTGAACAACCTCGGCGCGCACCGGCACCTGCTCGCCGTGAATCTTCACCGCGCCGGCGCCGGCCGCCATCGCCGCGCCCCGCGTGCCCGCGGCCTGGAATCCGGGGATCAACACCATGTTGCGCGGATCGGGCGCGAAGGCCTTCAGGTGATGCACCACCCGGCCGCCAGTCGCCATCCCGCTGGCGGAAATGATCACCATCGGACCGCGCCGCGCGTTCAGTGCCCTTGATTCATCCGGCGTGTTGACGATCTTGGCGGCGCCGCAGGCCAGCATGCACTCATCTACCGTGAGCCTGTGCTCGGAGCGGAAGTCGCAGTACAGGCGCGTCGCGTCCGTCGCCATCGGGCTGTTCAGGAAGACCGGCACGTCCGGAATCGCGCCGCTGCGTTTCAGCCGGCCCATGAAGTGCAGCAGCGTCTGCGCTCTGCCCACGGCGAAGGCGGGAATGACCACGACCCCGCCGCGCGCAAGCGCGCGGGCGAGATGCTTCCCCAGCTGCGCCTCCGCTTCCTCGGGCGGGTGACGCCGATTGCCGTAGGTCGACTCCACGACCAGGTAATCCGCCTCCGCGATCCGGGCCGGCGGCCGCATCACCGCGTCATTGTCCCGCCCGAGATCCCCCGAGAACACGATGCGCCGACCCTGAGCTTCGATCTCCACGATCGCCGCCCCGAGGATATGGCCGGCCGGATGCAGGCGGAACCCGATGCCTTCGCCCAGCGATTGATCGCGCCCGAAATCGACCGCGACCAGCTGCTTCAGCACCCGCTTCGCGTCCTCCGCGGTGAACAGCGGCACCACCGGATTGTGCTTCGAGAAACCCCGCTTGCTGGCGTAGCGCGCGTCCTCCTCCTGAAGGTGCCCCGCGTCGGGCAGCAGGATGGAGCAAAGCTCCCGCGTCGCAGGGCTGCAATAGATCTTCCCCGTGAATCCCTGCTTGGCCAGAACCGGCAGATAGCCGCTGTGGTCGATGTGCGCGTGCGTGAGCACAACTGCGCCGAGGTCTGCAGGCCCGACACCGAGGGGCGCCCGGTTGCGTTCCCTGAGCGCTTTCTGCCCCTGGAACAATCCACAATCGACGAGAATTGGTCGTCCACTGCCGCGCAGCAGGTACCGCGAGCCGGTTACCGTGCCCGCGGCGCCGAGGAAAGTCAGGTTCACGCGACGCGCTCCGTTCGCACGACGCCTATTTCTTGTGCATTTCCCGCATACCCATACCCTTGCCGCCCATGCCCTGCATCATCAGGTGGTGCTGGTCCATCATCTGGTCCATGACTTGCTGCATCAGCGCCAGATGCTCGTCGATCCACTCGCGCATCTGTTGCGGCGTGAGGCCCTGGGCGGGCTTGGCCTTCTGCATCTGCGCGACGAGCTCCCGCATCATCTGCATGTGCTCCCGCATCATCTGCTGGCGCGCGGCGCCTTCGGCCGACTGCGCCGCGGCAACCTTTCTCTTCGCCTCCTGCGCGCGCTCGATCATGCGCCGCTGTGTTTCGTCGGGCCCGCCGTAGGCAAGCATTGGAAGCGCCAGCATCAACCCGGCAACCGTTGCACTGAGTAATCGCTTCATGTCGATCTCCTTCACCATTGAATAGTCAGGGGTCACACGCTACCCGGCCTCCCACGTGGCAGCACAAGGGCCGCGGCGCTGATGGGGTCATCCCGGAATCCGATGAGACAGGCGTCGGCCTCCGCGGGGCCGCGCAGAGGAGGCAGGCGCGGCCAGGTCGTCGAGGATCGGACAATCCGGCCGGCCGTCCCCGGCGCAGGCGTCAATCAGGTGCTGGAGGGCGGCATGCATCGCGTCCAGGGCAGCCCGCTTGTCGCGCAGCTCCAGCAAGTGCTGTTCGGCCAGCTGTCGTGTCTCCGCGTTGCTGCGGTCGGGCTGCTGCCAAAGCGAGAGCAGCCTGCGGACCGTGCGCAACGGGAAGCCGAACTCCCGGGCACGTGCGATGAATCGAAGCGTGTGCACGTCCGCGTGCCGGAACATTCGCGATCCGCGGCAGCTGCGCCGGGCTGCCGGGAGCAAGCCGATCGCCTCGTAGTGACGTGCCATCTTGACCGAAACCCCGGCCAGTTTCGCGGCATCGCCGATGAGAACATTCTCCTGATTCATACGGGATTTCATTTCACTTGGCGCTCACAACACGACGCGCCGCAACCGCAATGCATTGGTCACCACCGACACCGAACTGAGCGCCATCGCGGCGCCGGCGACGATCGGCGACAGCAGCACGCCGAAGGCCGGATAC
>CAZCNF010000094.1:0-3452 GCA_964500135.1 uncultured Porphyrobacter sp. | reverse complement strand
TGACGGCTGGCGGTCGCGCTCCCCCATTCGGCGATCTCGCCAAGTGTGCGACCGCAGCCGGTGCAGACGCTGGAACTGGCGTCCAGCGCGCAAATCTGTTTGCAGGGCGATGGCGGGCGCTCGGTCACGCGGATTCTGCAAGGTCTTCATAGATCGTGCAGCAGGATGCAGGACCGCCTTCGCAGGTGTCCACGCAGCGCGCCGCCATGACCGCCAAGGCCCGCTCAAGCGCCTTCAGTTCGGCAATCCGGTCGCGCAGGTCCGCGCGGTGATGATTGATGAGCGTAAGGGCATCGCTGCACTCGGCGGGCGACACATTGACAGCAAGCAGCGCGATGATGTCCTTGATCGCCATTCCGAAATCGCGACACCGGCGGATCAGTTTGAGCTGCTCAACCGTGGCACGGGTATAGACCCGGTGGCCGCTGGCCGTGCGGTTGGCGACCGAAAGAAGACCGATCTCCTCATAATAGCGCACCGTCGGAACAGTGCAGCCAGCCGCTTGCGCCGCGCGGCCTATCGTCAGTTCCGCCTGCAAGACACTACCTCAACTTTCCGCTTGAACCTCAAGTTACTTGAGGCCGTATAGCCATGTCCTTCGATGAAAACCATGAAGGAACGACACAATGAATTTCAAGTTGATTGGGGGACTCGGACTGGCCTGCGCCGCGTGCTGCGCGATCCCTCTGCTCGGTTTCGGCAGCATAGCGCTGGGCAGCGCCGGTGTCGCCGACTGGCTCGGGGCATCGCTCGACCAGATTATCTGCTACGGTGGCCCACTGCTCTTGGTTGTTGGTGCTGGCTATTATTTCTGGCAGCGAAACCGAAAGCACAAATCTGCCACCTGCCAAACCGATGGAAGCTGTGGCTGCAAGGTCGGCAGTAACTAATCGGATTGGAGTGAGCATTGAAAATTGCGGTGATCTATGTGGCGGCGGCAATTGCCGAGATTGGCGGATGCTTCGCCTTCTGGGCGTGGCTGCGCCTCGATCGTTCGCCGCTATGGATTGTGCCTGGCATGGCTTCGCTGGCACTGTTTGCATGGCTGCTGACCCTGAGCGAAGCGAGCGCGGCAGGCCGTGCCTATGCCATTTACGGCGGCGTCTATATCGCGTCGTCGCTGCTGTGGCTGTGGGCCGTGGAGCAAGTCCGCCCGGATCGCTGGGATCTGATCGGGGCTTCGATCTGCCTGATCGGTGCCGCGGTAATCTTCGCAGCACCGCGATAACCGGCTCGCATTGCGGAAATCCTGCCGGAAGCATCGTATCAGCACAACGAAGCCCCGCCCGGCAGCGCCGGGCGGGGCGTGGTGCGCTGGTCAGTTGCCGTTCGAGGTGCGGGCGCGCGACCAGATCAGGTTGAAGGTCTTGCCGTCTTCGTCCGCGAACAGGCTGGCGAAGATCGGGGCGGTGAAGCTGGGATCGTCGAGCTTGATCGAAAGGTAGTCGCGGCCTTCCTTGGAGGTCTTCTGCCAGCAGGCTCCGATCTCGGCCTTGGCGACGAACACCCGGTGCGACGGGGCGTTTTCGTTCTCGCTCGCGTCCTCGGCGACGATGGTGACGTTCTTCTTCTGCAAGCTCATCGTGACGATTTCGCCGGTGTAGTTGTTGTCGCCTGACTTCTTGAAGGTGCCGATATTTGCCATGATACATCTCCTTGCGTTGGTCGAACCCGCGCTCATTCGCGGCCTCGATGGCTGGTTGAAGGCAGCGGCTTGCCCCGCTGCACCCGCAGGGCCGCAACGCAGTGGAGGACGGGGCAGACCGGGCTTTCTTGTTTCGCGAGGAATGGGCGCTGTCGGGGTCCCCATCGCGTTAGCGATGGGGTGGCAGGCCCAGGGGAAGAAAGTTCGGGCTGCCCCGTTGCAGCAAGGGGCAAGAGGCGAAGCCGTCCGCTGCCAACCAAAGCCATTGACGAGGCCGTGGGTGAGCGCGGCTCTGGCCGTCCGCGCGCAAGGAGATTTGGCGATTATCGGTTGGCGCGTTCAATGTCTGGCTGGCGCACCCGCTGGCGGAACCCAATAATGAGATTGCCGGATGGAGTTGCGACATTCTGCCGACAGGGCAGGGAATGGAAACGCCCCTTCGCGCCGAATTGCCGTGGTTGCTGGTGACAGGGCCGCTGGCGCAGACCGCAGGAAGGCGGCGACTGACTCGGTCAGCGTTGCATCCCGCCCCGCCCCGATCCGCCTGCCTGTTCGCGGGCGGAGATTGGAATCGGCATCATCCGATCAGGCTCGTGTCCAGTCGCAACCCCAAAATGACCAAGCACACATGCCCCGTCCGGTTCTGCCGGACGGGGCTTTGTGGCGCTGACGGTGGGGACGGAAGCGGGCGGCAGATGACCGCCCGCTCCTCAATCACGCCGCAAGGCGTTGGTCTTCGATCTCCTCCATCGTTTCGGCGGGGTCGGTATCGCCGCCCTCCACTTCGTCCGCCGCATCTGCGGCGGCGGGATCGGGATCAAGCGGCGCATCGGGTTCGGCCAGCCACGCGGCGCGGTTGGTGGCGGCAACTGTCGCCACGCCGCCGCGCTGCGTGTAAGCCGATGGCGGGAACGCCATCCAGCGCGGCACCCATTGCGCGACCTTGGCGCGGCCATTGCCGCCGGTCAGATAGTCGCCGATCACGCCCTTGATCGTCTTGCCCTTTTCGGCGGCATGGGCCTCCGCCACCGTTGCCCCGCCGACCTCGGACAGAATCGCGGTCAGCACCTCGCGGTCGCGGATCAGGCTGTAGAACGCATCGTCCGCCACCCAATAGTCCGCCATCTTGACGCCGAGGTGCAGCCCGATGGTTTCGATCAGGCCGGTGCCGCTCGCCAGCGTCTCGGCCATGACGACGCCCAGCACCTCCATGACCACGGCGTCGGGCAATTCCAGCAACCGCTGGAACAGGCCGGTCACACCATTCCTCGGCTCGTGGCCCAAGGTGACGCTGGCCTCGTCGGGGTCGAAGTCCAGCACCGCCAGCACCGCGCGCCGCCGCTCGTCGAAACCGGCTTCGGCGACACTGGTTTCGATGGACTCGGTGATCGCCTCATTGCGGCTGCGCTGATCCTGCACTCTCACGCCCCACAGGGGCGAACCGCAAATCGCATGGGCGACCATGACCCGCAGCGCCACGCCGCTGTTCGCGGCCAGCGCCGAACGCACCGCCGCATGGCGGTGTAAGTCGACATAGCCGGTCATGGCCGATGTGATTTCCGGCCGTGTGGGAGCGGGCGGCTTCGCCGCCTCACCGCTCTCGCCCTGCCGCCGCGCTTCCTTGCGGGTGAGATAGCCCTCGTGAAAGGCGACTTCGCCCTTGCCGTTGACGTCGAGATAGACCCGCCCGCCCTTCCGCTTGGGAGTCTTTTCATGCTCCCACGTCTGGAAATAGACACCGGCGGGGACGACCTCGACCGCGCTCCACCCGTCTTCGAGATAGGCGGCCTTGCGCCGCTCGATCTCG
>CAZCNF010000093.1:0-3466 GCA_964500135.1 uncultured Porphyrobacter sp. | reverse complement strand
GGGCGATCACCGCAGCCTATCGCCTGCCCGAGCCGGACGCGGTGCTTGCGCTGATTGAGGCAGCGCGGGTTGCGCCATCTGAAGCCGCCGCAATCAAGGCGACGGCCATCGCGCTGGTCACGCGGCTGCGTGCCAAGGGCCAGCGCGGCGGTGTCGAAGGGCTGGTCAAGGAGTTCTCGCTATCGAGCCAGGAAGGCGTCGCGCTGATGTGCCTTGCCGAAGCGCTGCTGCGGGTGCCCGATAACGCCACCCGCGACGCGCTGATCCGCGACAAAATTGCAGCGGGCAACTGGCGTGCGCACTTGGGCGACGGACGCTCGATCTTCGTCAACGCCGCCACCTGGGGCCTGGTCGTCTCGGGCAAGCTGGTCACGCCGGTCAGGGAAGACAGCCTCGGCGCGGCGCTGGCCGGACTGATCAAGCGCGCGGGAGAACCGGTGATCCGCAGCGGCGTGCACATCGCCATGCAGATGATGGGCGAACAGTTCGTCACCGGCGAGACGATCGGCGAAGCGTTGAAGCGAGCCCGCAAGCAGGAAGCGCTCGGCTTCTCCTACAGCTACGACATGCTGGGCGAAGCGGCGATGACCATGGCCGATGCCGACCGGTATTATGCCGACTACGAACAGGCGATCCATGCCATCGGCAAGGCTGCGGCGGGACGCGGGGTCTACGCCGGGCCGGGCATCTCGATCAAGCTGTCGGCGCTGCACCCGCGCTATGCCCGCGCGCAGGCCGGCCGGGTGATGGGCGAACTCTTGCCGCGCGTACGCCAGCTGGCACTGCTCGCCCGAGGCTACGACATCGGGCTCAACATCGATGCCGAGGAAGCCGACCGGCTCGAACTGTCGCTCGACATTCTCGAAGCGCTGGCGCTCGATTCCGACTTGGCCGGGTGGCAGGGATGCGGCTTCGTCGTCCAGGCCTATGGCAAGCGCTGCCCCTTCGTGATCGACTGGATCGTCGAGCTGGCGCAGCGCAGCGGCCGCCGCATCATGGTGCGGTTGGTCAAGGGTGCCTATTGGGATAGCGAGATCAAGCGCGCGCAGGTGGACGGCCTGCCGGACTTCCCGGTCTATACGCGAAAGGTCCACACCGATGTCAGCTACATTGCCTGCGCCCGCAAGCTGCTGGCGGCGCGCCAGCATGTGTTCCCGCAGTTCGCGACCCACAATGCCCAGACGCTGGCGACGATCCACACCCTTGCCGGCGACAGTTTCCGCCTGGGCGACTACGAGTTCCAGTGCCTGCACGGCATGGGCGAAGCGCTTTATGAGGAAGTGGTCGGCCCGGACAAACTAGCCCGGCCGTGCCGCATCTACGCGCCCGTCGGCACCCATGAGACGCTGCTCGCCTATCTGGTGCGGCGCCTGCTCGAAAACGGCGCAAATTCCTCCTTCGTCAACCGCATCTGGGACGAAGCGGTGACCGTCGAGGATCTGGCCACCGATCCGGTGAGCGAGGCCGAAGCGATCAATCCGGTTGGTTCGCACCACCCGCTGATCCGGCTGCCTCGCGCGCTCTACCCCGATCGGCCAAACTCGCGCGGGATCGACCTCAGCAGCGAAACAGTGCTGGCGGGCCTTTCGTCCGCGCTGGCCGAGAGCGCGCAGCACGCATGGGCCGCCGCACCGCTGATCCCAGGGCTGCAGGCATCCCGCGAGCCCATCGCAGTGCGCAACCCGGCCGATCACCGCGACGTGGTCGGCATGGTGGAAAACGCGCTCGCGCGCGATGCGCAGCTCGCCGCCCGCAATGCCGCGGCGGCGTTCCCAGGCTGGGCCGCAACCCCGGTCGAACAGCGCGCCGCGTGCCTCGATCGGGCCGCCGACCTGCTCGAAGCGCGGATGGAGCAATTGCTTGGGCTAATCATGCGCGAGGCCGGCAAGTCTGCCGCAAATGCCATTGCCGAAGTGCGCGAAGCGGTCGATTTCCTGCGCTATTACGCGCAGCAGGCGCGGAGCGCGCTAGCTGGCACCGAACCGGTTGGCCCGATGGTCTGCATCAGCCCGTGGAACTTCCCGCTGGCGATCTTCACCGGGCAAATCGCCGCCGCGCTGGTCGCCGGCAACAGCGTGCTGGCTAAGCCGGCCGAGGAAACTCCGCTGATCGCGGCACAGGCGGTGGCGATCCTGCACGAGGCCGGGGTGCCGGTGGACGTCCTGCAACTGGTGCCCGGCGCGGGCGAGATCGGCGCGGCACTGGTTGCGGCACCCGAGACCTGCGGCGTGATTTTCACCGGTTCGACTGAGGTCGCCAAGCTGATCCAGCGCCAGCTGGCCACGCGCCTGTTGCCCGATGGTTCACCGATCCCGCTGATCGCCGAAACCGGCGGGCAGAACGCCATGGTGGTCGATTCTTCGGCCTTGCCCGAACAGGTGGTGCGCGATGTGGTCGCCAGCGCCTTTGACAGCGCGGGGCAGCGCTGTTCGGCGCTGCGCGTGCTTTGCGTGCAGGAAGATATCGCCGATGACCTGCTGGCGATGCTGCGCGGCGCGCTGGCCGAACTGCGTGTGGGCCCGACCGACCGGCTGTGTGTCGATGTCGGGCCGGTGATCAGCGAAGAGGCGCGAAGCGGGATCGCGCTCCATATCGAGCGGATGCGCGCGGCGGGTCATGCGGTCGAGCAGCTCGAGCTGGATCAAGACTGCGCGCATGGCACGTTCGTCCCGCCCACCATCATCGCCATCGACGACATCGGCCAACTGGGTCGCGAAGTGTTCGGGCCGGTGCTGCACGTGCTGCGCTATGCCCGTGACGACCTGCCCGATGTGATGCGCCAGATCGCGCAGACCGGCTATGGCCTGACCTTCGGTCTGCACAGCCGGATCGACGAGACCATCGCGGCTGTCACCGGCATGGCCAGCGCCGGCAATATCTACATCAACCGCAACATCATCGGCGCGATCGTGGGCGTGCAGCCGTTCGGCGGACGCGGCCTGTCAGGCACCGGGCCGAAGGCCGGCGGGCCGCTTTACCTCGGGCGGCTGGTGCGAAGCGCCGCGCCCGACGCGGCGCGCACTCTGGGCGAGGCAATCGAGCTGCCCGGCCCGGTCGGCGAACGTAATCGCTATTCGCTCCATCCGCGCGGACGCATTCTGGTGTTGCCTGAGACCGGCGAGGGGTTTCGGCAGCAACTTGCGGCAGTCGCGGCCACGAGCAATACCGCTGTCATTCCCGCATCAGCGCGGTCGCTCGGCGCCGGGCTCGATCCTGCGGCGCTGGTGCGAGCCGAATGGACCGCCGATTGGGCCGGGGAAGCCGGCATTGCGCAGGTTCTCGTCGAGGAAGGCCTGCAGGACCTCGCCCACACCCTTATTGCCATTGCTGCCCGCGAAGGTCCGATCCCGATCGTCCAGCTGGGTGGCCCGGGGCGTCCCTATCGCACCGACTGGATGGTGGAAGAGGTGGCAGTGTCGATCGACACTACCGCGGCCGGCGGCAACGCCAGCCTGATGGCCGTGGC
>CAZCNF010000092.1:0-3611 GCA_964500135.1 uncultured Porphyrobacter sp. | reverse complement strand
AACAGGTCAAGACCGGCGAAGTGGCGATGCTGGTCGACTGGGTGCGGGTCTGGGCACCCGTCGAACCGAAGGACTAGGCTCCCGGGTCGACCACGCGGCGCCACGGCCGCTCTGCCAGCACTGCTCCACATGCCCCGGCAAGGCCCAGCAGCGCGCACGGCACCAGCCGCGCCGGCAGCAGTGTGGCAAGGATCGCCAGCGGGGCAAATCCGGCCAGCGCGCAGGCCACCACGGTCAGCCGCGGCGTCCATGGCAGCAGCGCAACGCCCGCTAGGAACCACAGGCCGTGGCGACGGAACTGCTGGATAGCCTCAGCCAAGGGCCCGCCAGCCTCCTCTGCGCTCATGAACAAGCCGCGCTCCGCACCCAGGCTCTGCAGGCTCAGCGCCACTGCTGCGCCGCCCAGCGCGCTGCCTGCGGCAAAGGCCAAGGCGAAAATCGGCCAGCGACTCGGCCTAAGCGCGCTGAGGCCCGCCAGCAGCAGCTGGTTGGGCATCACCGGCAGCACGAAATCCGCCATCGGGAAGGCAGGCACGACCAGCGGAAGCCACGGTCGATCCGCATGTTGGCGGGCCCAGCGACTCACACGCTTGGCCAGCGAGGCTTTGCGTGGCTCAGCCATGGCTCATGATCCGGTAACCCAGCGCAGGCGAGAAACGCATGATCCGCCGCAGCAGACGGGTCTTGCCGACATCGATCACCGGGCGACCGCGCTCCATCCCGGCCACGATTTGCGCCGCACAGGCTGTGGCGCTGATCTTGCCCCGGCCACGCCCCCTGGTCATGTCGGTGTCAACCAGCGGCGGCAGCGCCTCGAAAATCCTGAGGTTAGCGGCGCGGGCGTCGGCCTGGTAGCGCAGTGCACGCGAATAGCTGCCCAACCCCGCCTTGGTCGCGCAATAGACCGGCGCCGATTGCTTGGGCGCCAACGCCAGGCCCGAGGTAATGTTGCAGATGGCCGGTTCGCCATGCCGCAGCAAAACCGGCATCAGATGCAGCCCAAGCATGATTGGGGCCGTGAAGTTGAGCTGGATCTCACATTCCAGCAAGGGCGCCGTTTCGCCCGCATCGGGCGCCACGCAATCGCTCAGGCATTGCGAACCGGCATTGTTCACCAACACCGAACATTCGGCATGCTCGTTGGCCAGAATGTGTGCCAGGCGTTCTGCCGCGCTCGGCTCGGCCAGGTCGGCGTGGATGAAGCTGACCAGCGTGCCCCCCAACCGGTCGGGCAATTCGCCCCGCGAACGACCGGCCACGACGATCGAGTCCGCGCCGCGGCGCGCAAACTCGTCGCACAGCGCGCGCCCAATGCCACGGGTGCCGCCAGTGATGCAGATGGTACGGTTGCGAAAGTTCATCGCGCGATCCTCTTTCCAAAGCGGCCGCCAATTGGCACATCCCGATGGGCCGGCAATTGATCGAGGTTCAGTGGAACAGCAAAACCCAGGATGGCAGCTTGCAGCCTTGCTGGAAGCAAGCGCAAGTGATGCCGGGGAGTGGCGCGAGTTCCGCTATCCGGCCGGGTCGACCGTACTCGAAGCACAGGCCCGGGACGCGCCGGTATGCGTACTGAGCCGCGGACTGGTGAAGCTGTTCTATCCGGTTGCGGCGGGCGACGAATGGACCAAGAGCTATATTGCGGGGCGCGGGGTGTTTGGCCCCTCCTCACCACAAGAGACAGTGGCGCAGTTCGGGGCCCGGGCGCTCGAGGATTGTACGATCGCAAAGCTGCGGCCGGCATGGGTTGCAGCGCAGGTCACCCGCAATGAAGCGCTGGCAGCGGCATTGGCCACCTTCCAGACCTGGCTGTTCGAGCGCAAGCGCCGGCGCGAGGAGGACCTGCTGTGCCTCGCCGCCGAGCAGCGGTACCTCAGCTTTATGGCCAGTGAGCCCGAACTGGCCGGTCGCCTCGAACTGCAGGAAATCGCGGCCTATCTGCGCGTCACGCCAGTTGCCCTGAGCAGGATCAGGCGTCGGCTGAAGTCCGCCGGGCGCTTGCAGCAGCGGGCCTGATCAGGTCCACACCGCCTCTGGCGGTAAACTCATCAGGATTGCGTCGACATTGCCGCCGGTCTTGAGCCCGAACAGCGTGCCCCGGTCATAGACCAGGTTGAATTCGGCATAGCGCCCGCGCCATTCGAGCTGGGTCAGCTTGTCCGCAGCGGAGTATTCGCTACCCATCCGTCGCCGCACCAGTTGCGGAAAGATGTCGAGAAAAGCGCGCCCGACATCCTGGGTGAAGGCGAAATTGCGTTCGAATGCGGGATCATCGGCGCACTCCAGATGATCGTAGAAGATCCCGCCCACGCCGCGGTGGACCCCGCGGTGCGGAATGAAGAAGTATTCGTCCGCCCACTTCTTGAAGCGTTCGTAGTAGGTCGGGTTGTGCGCCATGCAGGCCGCACGGAAGCGGGCGTGGAAATCGTCCGTATCCTCCTGATAGGGGATCGGCGGGTTGAGATCCGCTCCGCCCCCGAACCAGGCCGCCTGCGTCGTCAGGAAGCGCGTGTTCATGTGCACCGCGGGAACATGCGGATTGGCCATATGCGCGACGAGGCTGATGCCGGTCGCAGTGAAGCCGGGATGCTCGGGCGAGGCGCCGTTGATCGAGGCCGCGAATTCCTTGCTGAACTTGCCCTTCACGGTCGAGACATTGACCCCGACCTTTTCGAACACCTTGCCCTTCATCAGGCCCTGGACCCCGCCGCCGGGATCGGAATTGCCTGCTTCCTCGCGGTTCCACGGCGTATACTGGAACGCAGCGTCCGATCCCGCTTCGCGCTCGATTTCCTCGAACGCAGCGCAGATCTGGTCGCGCAGGCTTTCAAACCATTGTTGCGCGCGCGCCGTATGCGGTGTCCAGTCAGCCATACATTCCCCTCGTTCGTCCAGCCTGACGTCTTGCCAAAGCGCCGCGCGCACGGCAAGGGACAAGCATGGTTCCCGTTTCGTTCGCTCCACTCGATTTCGCCGGGCACGAATTGCTGCTGGCCGGCGGCCGCGCGCTGTATTGGCCGCGCGAGCGAACCCTGCTGGTGGCGGACCTGCATCTCGAGAAGGCGAGCTGGTTTGCGGCACACGGTTCGATGCTGCCACCTTACGACAGCCGCGAGACATTGGAGCGGCTGGCCGATGCCGTGCGGCAAACCGGTGCGCGGCGGGTGATCGCGCTGGGCGACAATTTCCATGACGCGGGCGGCACGGCGCGGCTCGAGCCCTATGCGGCAGGCATGCTCGAGGCGCTGGCACGCGCGCTCGACTGGGTCTGGATAACCGGCAACCACGACGGCGAGATGCCGCGCGGCTTTGGCGGGACGATCCTTGCGGAACTCGAACTGGGCGGAGTGATCCTGCGCCATGAAGCGCAGCCAGGCGAAACGCGACCGGAACTCTCGGGGCACTTCCACCCCAAGGTGCGGGTCAAGGTGCGCACCCGGCAGATCAGCCGGCCCTGCGCCGTCCTGGGCCGATCCCCGACCGGTGCCGACCGGATGATCCTTCCGGCGTTCGGTTCGCTAACCGGCGGGATGGACGCCGCCGCGCCCGAAATCCGCGCCGCGCTGATGCCCGCCAGCCGGATCGACGCGGTGCTCGCGGCAAAGGGCAGG
>CAZCNF010000091.1:0-3661 GCA_964500135.1 uncultured Porphyrobacter sp. | reverse complement strand
CGGCCATGGCCTGCTGGTCGTACATGTCGAACCAGCCGATCTCCGCCTCGGGCGCAACGGCCAGCGCCTCTTCACGAGTCGCGAACCAGCGCACATCGAGCCCGGCAGGTAGTTGCGGCTCGAGCAGCGGGCGCATCGGCGCAGAGACGACGAGTATGGTCATAGCTTCCACTCCCAGCCCAGCGAATCGCCGTCCATCACTTCGACGCCCTTGGCCGCGAGTTCGTCGCGGATGGCATCGCTGGTGGCGAAGTCCTTTGCAGCGCGCGCTTCCTTGCGGCGGGCCAGCGCAGCATCGATTTCGGCTTCGGTGATCGTCGCTGACTTGGGCCGGATACGGAGATCGGCCCGGGTGAGGTTGAACAGGTCAAGGCCGAGGACGGAGTCCATCGCCGCCACCAGCGCCAACTTTTTCGCCGGATCGACCTTCTTGGTTGCCAGCACATCCTCCAGCGCCGTCAGCGCCACGGCGGTGTTGAGGTCGTCGGCCATCGCCGCGTCGAATTTCTCGAGCGCACCCTGCAACGTCCCCCAATCGTCACCCTGAACTTGTTTCAGGGTCCATCCTCCGGCCCGCACCCAGGGTTCGGAATCCGGCATGGATGCTGAAACCAGTTCAGCATGACGGGACTTTAGCGTTTCGACTGCCATCACCATCCGCTTCAGCCGCGTCAGCGCCGCCTGCAGCCCCTCCCAGCTGAATTCCAGCTCGCTGCGATAATGCGCCTGCAGGCACATCAGCCGATAGGCGAGCGGGTGATAGCCCTTGTCGATCAGCAGTTTCAGCCGCAGGAACTCGCCCGCGCTCTTGCTCATCTTGCCGCTGCGCTCGACCAGGAAGTTGTTGTGCATCCAGATGCGCGCGCCCGAATTCTCCGCCAGGTCGAGGCCATTGGTGCAGCAGTAAGCCTGGTTCTGCGCGATCTCGTTGGGGTGGTGGATCTCGCGGTGGTCGATCCCGCCGGTGTGAATGTCGAACGGGAAGCCGAGCAGCTTGCCCCCCATCACCGAGCATTCGAGGTGCCAGCCGGGCGCGCCGCGGCCCCACGGGCTGTCCCATTCCATCTGGCGCGTTTCGCCCGGCGGCGTGGTGCGCCAGATCGCGAAATCCTGGGGGTGGCGCTTGCCTTCGACCTCGTCGATCCGCGCTTCCCCGTCCTCGGTCACCGCGCGCGCCAGCCGCCCGTAATCCGCTACAGTCGAGACATCGAAATAGAGCCCGCTGTCGAGCAGGTAGCAGTGCTTTGCCTCGATCGATTTGGCGAACTCGATCATCTCGTCGATGTAATCGGTCGCGATCGACCATTTGGCGGGCTGGCGGATGTTGAGCGCCTTCACGTCCGCCCAATAGGCTTCGGTATAGTGCCGCGCGATCTCCCAGATCGATTGCGCGCGCTCGGCCGCCGCCTTCTCCAGCTTGTCCTCGCCCGCGTCGGCATCATCGGTCAGGTGGCCGACATCGGTGATGTTGATGATGTGGGTGAGCTGGTAGCCCTTCCAGCTGAGCGTGCGGCCCAGCACGTCGGCGAACACATAGGCGCGCATATTGCCGATGTGCGGGTAATTGTAGACCGTGGGGCCGCAGGTATAGACGCGCGCCTCACCCGGATGGACGGGCCGGAACTCCTCCAGCTGGCGGGTCAGGCTGTTGAACAGCTTGAGCGGGGCGGCCCAATCATCCTGAGCTTGTCGAAGGGTCATGCTGCGCGCTTTGGCGAGCCGCGCCGCGCCGGTCAACCGGTCAGAAGCCGAGGAACCTGACCTGCTCGTCCAACGGCACCCTCTGGCGCTCGAAATTGTTCACCGGGGCGTCGGGGTCGCGATAGCCGATCGCAATCCCGCAGAAGAGCATGATGTCTTCGCCAAGCCCCAGTTCCGCCTTGATCGTGCGCCCGTACATTCCCATGAATTCCTGCGGGCAACTGTCCAAGCCCTCTTCGCGCAAGAGCAGCATGATCGACTGCAGCCACATGCCCACATCGCTCCATTGCGGCTCCTTCATCAGTTTGGGGAAATGGCACAGGAGCAGCACCGGGGCATTGAAGGAAACCAGGTTCTGACGGACGAATTCCTGCCGTGTGGTCGCGTCCTGCCGTTCGATCCCCATCGCCGAATACATGGCTGCACCCAGATCGACCAATCGTTGCTGGTAATGCGGCACAGCGCCGGGCGCGGAAAAATCATACTCCATCGGATTGTCGGGCTGGCTGGCGAGCAGCCGTTCCTGGAGGCGCTTGAGCGGCTCGCCCGTCAGCACCGTCGCCTCCCACGGCTGGAAATTGCAGCCCGAAGGCGCCATCCGCGCACGTTCGAGCACCCCGCGCACGGTGTCCAGCGACACCGGCTTGTCAACAAAGGCCCGCACCGAACGGCGGGTGGCGATGGCGTCAGAAACGGTCGTGGCAATGCTCATGATCGGTCACCTGTCGGGTTGGGCGTGCGGGTCAACGTCTGCCGTGCGGCACAAGGGTCAGAAACCTTCCCAGCGAATGCTTTCCGCGATCGGGGCCCGCGGCACGGCAAAGCTGTTTACCGGCGCGTCCGGGTCGCGATAGCCCACGGCAACGCCGCAGAAGAAGATGTGATCTTCGGGAATTTCGACCAGTTCGCGGATCTGCGGGGAATAGACGGCCCAGGCTTCCTGGAAACAGCAATCGAGCCCTTCCTCGCGCAGCAGCAGGCCCAGCGTCTGCAGCCACATGCCGATGTCCGACCATTGCGGCGGGCCCATGTATTTCGGCGTGTGGACCAGCATGAGCACCGGCGCCCCGAAAGCGCGGAAATTCTCCGCGAACCACATCAGCCGGGCCATCTTGTCTTCGCGCGGGATGCCCAGCGCTTCGTACAGCGCCTCGCCCACGCCGAAGCGGCGCGCCTCATAGGCCCCGTCAAGCTCGGGCGGATAGATGTGGTATTCGGGCCGGTGCGCCTCGCGCCCCTTGGGGAATTGCTCGGCCACCCTGGCGAACAGCGCCTGCAGCGGTGCGCCGGTCAGCACCACCGCATGCCATGGCTGGGTATTGCCGCCGCTCGGCGCGCGCTGCGCCTTCTCGAGCACACGGGTGAGCGTGGCGCGATCGACCGGCTGTTCGGTAAACTTGCGGACAGAGCGGCGCGTTTCGACGGCCTCGGTTACGTTCATCTGCCTCTCTCGTCCTCGAACAGTTCCGCCAGCTGCTCGATGATCGTGCCGCCCAGCTGTTCTACATCCATGATAGTCACGGCGCGGCGATAATATCGCGTCACGTCATGCCCGATCCCGATCGCCACCAGCTGCACCGGCGAGCGGGTTTCGATCCATTCGATCACCTTGCGCAGATGGCTTTCGAGATAGCCCGCGCTGTTGACGCTGAGCGTGCTGTCATCAACCGGCGCTCCGTCCGAAATCACCAGCAGGATGCGGCGTTCCTCACGCCGGGCGAGCAGGCGATTGTGCGCCCACAGCAGCGCCTCGCCGTCGATATTCTCCTTTAGCAGACCCTCGCGCATCATCAGGCCCAGGTTGCGGCGCGCGCGGCGCCATGGCTCGTCGCCCTGCTTGTAGACGATATGCCGCAGGTCATTTAGGCGGCCCGGCTGCGTCGGCTTGCCATCGGCCAGCCACTGCTCGCGGCTCTGCCCGCCCTTCCACGCGCGGGTGGTGAAGCCGAGGATCTCGGTC
>CAZCNF010000090.1:0-3696 GCA_964500135.1 uncultured Porphyrobacter sp. | reverse complement strand
GGTTGTCGGGGTTCGACACCGCGCCAACCGTGCCCATGCAATCGGCCCGCAGGTAGCGCTGTTCACCCGAGTTGAGGCGCGCGATCACCATGCCGCGGTCACGACCAACGATCTGCACATAGGTGCCAGCCGAACGGGCGATCTGGCCACCCTTGCCCGGCTTCATTTCCACATTGTGGCAGATCGTGCCAACGGGCATCTGGCCCAGCAGCATGGCGTTACCCGGCTTGGTGTCAGTCTTCTCGCCAGCAACCACCTGATCGCCAACAGCAAGACGCTGCGGAGCGATGATATAGGCCTGTTCGCCATCTTCGTATTTGATCAACGCGATGAAGGCGGTGCGGTTGGGATCGTACTCCAGGCGCTCGACCGTCGCGGGCATGTCCCACTTACGGCGCTTGAAATCGATGAAGCGGTACTTCTGCTTGTGACCGCCCGCCATGCCACGCGAAGTGACATGACCCTTGTTGTTGCGACCACCGGTCTTGCGCTTGCCTTCCGTCAGCGACTTGACCGGCTTGCCCTTCCAGAGCTGGGTCTTGTCGACAAGGATAAGGCCGCGGCGCGCCGGGCTCGTCGGATTATAGTTCTTGAGTGCCATTGTTCGTTCCTAGATCCCTTGGCCTCAGATACCGCTCGTGATGTCGATCATTTCGCCCTCGGCGAGGGTCACGATCGCCTTCTTCACGTCGGAGCGCGTGTAGGGCTTGCCCTTCCAGCGCTTGGTCTTGCCCTTCACGACAATCGTGTTCACCGACACGACCTTCTTGTCGTAGATCGCTTCCACCGCTTCCTTGATTTGCGGCTTGGTCGCATCGCCGGCCACCTTGAACACCACAGCGTTCTGTTCCGAAGCCATGGTCGACTTTTCGGTGATGTGCGGGGCGATGATCACGTCATAGTGACGCGCATCGATTTGCTGCTTCTTAGCCATTGAAGCGCGCCTCCAGCTTGGCGACTGCATCGGTCGTGAGGACCAGCGTGTCGTGGTTGAGGATGTCGTAGACATTGGCGCCGATGGCCGGCAGCACGTTAACGCCCGGCAGATTGCCGGCGGCCTTCTTGAAGCCTTCGTTCACGCTTTCGCCGTCGATCACCAGGACCTTGCCGGTCAGGCCGGCCTTATCGAGATGACCCTTGAGCACCTTGGTCTTGGCGTCCTTGAGCTCAAGGCTGTCGACGACGACGAGGCCGTCCTTCGCCTTGCTCGACAGCGCCATCTTGAGGCCAAGCGCACGCAACTTCTTATTCAGCGACTGCTGGAAATCACGCTTGCGTGCACCATGGGCCTTGCCGCCCCCGATGAACACCGGAGCCGCACGGTCACCGTGACGGGCGGTACCGCCACCTTTTTGGCGACCGAACTTCTTGCCCGTGCGGGCAACATCCGAACGCTCGCGGGTCGGACGAGCCGTTCCGCGGCGGTTCTCGAGCTGCCAGGTAACAATACGATGCAGGATGTCAGCGCGCGGCTCGACCCCGAACACGGCATCATTGAGCTCGATGTCGCCCGACGCCTTGCCGTCAATCTTCTGGACCTTCACCTTCACGGATCAGCCCTCCTTGTTTTCGTCGCTTACCGGAGCGTTGGCTGCAGGAGCCTCTGCTTCGGAAGCGGGAGTTTCAGCGGCGGCTTCCACAGCGGTTTCTTCAACCGGAGTTTCAACCACGGGCTCTTCAACCTGCGGCACAGCATTGAAGTCGATCACGGCACCGGGGAATGGCAGATCAGCAGGCTGCGTCAGCTTGACCGAATCGCGGACCAGCAGCCAGCCATTGTTCGAACCAGGGACCGAGCCCTTCACGAAGATCAGGCCGCGCTCCGCATCGGTGCGCACGACTTCGAGATTCTGCTGAGTGCGCTGACGGTCGCCCATGTGGCCGGCCATCTTCTTGCCCTTGAACACGCGGCCCGGATCCTGACGGTTACCCGTCGAACCATGGGCGCGGTGGGTGATCGAAACACCGTGGGTGGCGCGCATACCGCCGAAGCCCCAACGCTTCATCGCACCAGCAAAACCCTTACCCTGGGTGTGGCCGGTAATGTCGACCTTCTGGCCGGCGACGAAGTGATCGGCGCTGATCGTAGCGCCAACCGGCACCAGCGCATCTTCGCTTTCCACACGGAATTCAGCCACGCGCTTCTTCAGGCCGACTTGGGCCTTGGCGAAATGCTCGCGCTGCGGCTTGTTCACATTCTTCTGCTTCGCTTCGCCTGCGCCCAGCTGCACCGCGAAATATCCATCGCGGTCGGCTGTCCGGTGCGAAACGACCTGGCAGTCTTCCAGCGAAAGAACGGTCACGGGAACGTGACGTCCATCCTCCTGGAACAGGCGGGTCATCCCGACTTTCTTTGCGATAACGCCAGTGCGCATCGTCCAACTCCTAAACAGAGGCACACGAGGCCCATCCCCGAGTGCTTGCCAGCCCGAATTTTCATGCATCGCCCCGTCCGGGCTGAGTGCTTTCCTAGCCTGACGGCGCGGAGAGCGAGACGGGGGACGCAGCCCGGAACATTCCGGCGGTATCCCAATGTCTTGCCGATCCTGAAGGACCAGCGGGGCCGTTGGAGCCCCAACAAATCTCGGCCGGTTTACGGTCTGGCCGAAGGACCTGAGCAAAAGCGGCCTAGGCCAACTTGATCTCGACGTTGACGCCAGCCGCCAGATCGAGCTTCATGAGCGCGTCCACAGTCTGGGCATTGGGCTGCACGATGTCGAGCAGCCGCTTGTAGGTGCGCACTTCGAACTGCTCGCGCGACTTCTTGTCGATGTGCGGGCCGCGGTTCACGGTGAACTTCTCGATGCGCGTCGGCAGGGGAATGGGCCCACGAATTAGAGCACCCGTGCGACGTGCTGTGTCCGCGATCTCGCCGGTTGCCTGGTCGAGAACGCGATGGTCAAACGCCTTGAGGCGAATACGGATATTCTGAGCTTCCATTACCTATACCGATGCGAAAGAGCCAAGGAGAGACGAAACCCTCCCAAAAAAGAAAACCGCCCCACCTTACCGAATATTCGGCAAGGGGCGGCTCCCCTTGAAACTGTGCGCCCGCCGGAGAGCGAATCTCCTACCGGCGGGCGCGCCTATATTACTTCGTGATCTTGCTGACAACCCCCGAACCGACGGTGCGGCCGCCTTCGCGAATTGCGAAGCGCAGGCCTTCATCCATCGCGATCGGCGCGATCAGCTTGACGCTGATCGTGACGTTGTCGCCCGGCATGACCATCTCAGTGCCCTCAGGAAGGATCACTTCGCCGGTCACGTCGGTGGTGCGGAAGTAGAACTGCGGACGATAGTTGGCGAAGAACGGCGTGTGACGGCCACCTTCGTCCTTCGACAGCACGTAGACTTCGGCGCTGAATTCGGTGTGCGGAGTAACCGAGCCCGGCTTTGCCAGGACCTGGCCGCGCTCCACGTCATCACGCGCAGTGCCGCGCAGCAGCGCACCGATGTTGTCTCCGGCTTCACCGCGGTCGAGCAGCTTGCGGAACATTTCGACGCCCGTCACGGTGGTCTTCTGCGTGTCGCGGATGCCGATGATTTCGACTTCGTCGCCGACGTTCACAACGCCGGTTTCGACGCGGCCGGTCACCACAGTGCCGCGGCCCGAGATCGAGAATACGTCTTCGATCGGCATTAGGAACGGCTTGTCGACCGGACGGTCGGGCTGCGGGATGTACTCGTCAACGGCCT
>CAZCNF010000089.1:0-3855 GCA_964500135.1 uncultured Porphyrobacter sp. | reverse complement strand
CCTCATCCAAAACCCTCCACCTCCAGATGCTGTCGATCGAATCGCGCGGCACGCCCGCCGCCACCACCTGCATCGGTCCAGTGTGGATTGCCTGGATCGCGCGCATCGGCCGGGTCGGCTCAGGCGCATGGATGGCCAGATGCTGGGCGCTGCCACGCACCTTGAGCAACAGGATATCGCCTGCTGCCGGTTCACCGGTCACGCGATCGAACAACCGCGCAAGGCCGCGCCGCAGCCGCAGCGGATTGACGTGGAAGCCGTAATCGCCCGCCAGCGCCTCCATGCTGGCGGCTTCCGGCCGATCGCAGGCACGCGCTACACCTGCGACCAGCCCCTTGCAATCGCAGCCCACGCTTTTGGCGCTGCCCTGCCAGCGGAACGGCGTGCCCAGCCAGGTCTCGGCCTCGGCCGAAATGATCTCGCCCGCGGTCATGAATTACCGCCCGGATTGGGATACTTGCTGCGCTGCTCGGTCCCTTCCATGTCGGGAAAGCCGCGAAACGGCCGGGCATCGCCGTGAAAACCGACGCAGGCTTCGCGTGTGCGGTTGCAGCCCTGGCGCAGCTCCAGCGTATCGCCCACCTCTGGCGGCTGCCACAGCGGGGTGCGCAGCACCAGCGAACCGGCCCCGGCGCCCAGCCTGGTGAAATCGAAGATCGCGTCCGATCGCACGCCCGCCAGCTCGCCGGTCAGGAAATCGGCCCGGCCCAGGTTGAAGTGATCGTTGGGCAGGTCCCCGGCATAGGTGACCTGGAAGCGCATCGCGTCGGTCACCCCGGTCACCGTCGCGGCCACAGGCACCAGGTTGAAGCCGCAGCGATCGTCGCCGAACTCCTTCACATTGCACAGCGGGGTCAGCACTTCGCCCAGCGTCTGATTGAGCGCATCGGCCTGGTTGCGGATCTCCAGCACCCAGCGCCGCTCTTCGGTGCGCGCCTCGCGCACCTTGCCGCGCAGCAGCGGGGCATATTCGCCCGGCACGTGGGGGCTGACATCGACCAGCCACGCCTCGGCATCGTCCCACTTGCCGCCGTTCACCTGCGCCTCGGTCAGCTGGGCATCCAGCGCGCCGCTGACTTCGGCAAAGCTAGCATCGAGGCCGCAGGCCAGGGTCAGCTGCGACACCACCATGCCCTCGGCGCAGTTCAGCGCCGGCCCGCCATCGGCCGACAGGTCCAGCTCGTGGCCCATGTCCAGCGTGGTAAAGCCCGCCTCGCTGCCGCTCACCGCCACCAGCGCCAGGCACAGCCCGGAGAAGGGCGAACCTTCGAGCTCCGCCTTGAGCACGGCGGGGATCGGGCGGCTCATTGGCCGCTCCTGAAACGGCGCTGAGGTGCGATTGAGGGGGCGCTCAGATCCATTTGCGGATCTCGCTCACCGGCACCGTGCCCAGGCTGCGCGACTGGACATTGTCATAGCTGGCCGAGAAGATGTCATCGTCAAAGGCCACCGGCACGTCGAACTCGAAGCCTGCGGTCAGCACCGCCAGGTTGGCGGGCGGAGCGGCAAACGTGACCACGCCGGTCCCGCGATTGACCGACACTCCGCCTGCCAGCACGCCGTTCACCGCCACTAGCAATGTGCCCGCCACCGGCCACTTGATCGGCCGGTCATAGGCATTGGCTGCATCGGCATAGCGCTTCACCAGCTGGAACTGGGTGGCAACGCCGTTCCCGGTGCCCAGCGGGCAATCGAGCATGCTGTGCGCATCCATACCGTTCTGCGCGCTGGTGAAGTCCAGCCAGTCCTTCATCAGGAACGCCCGGTGCCGCCCGGCGCGGGCGTTGAAGAAGGCGCGCAGCTCGCCCATCTGCTCGGCGCTCTGCATCGCCTTGGCCACGTCGAAACGGTGTAGCGGGTGCGCCCAGTTGCGGTTGCGAAATTCATCGCCATCGGCCAGCGGCACAATGGTGGTGCTGAACTCGGGGCCTCCGCTGCTGCCGCGGCTCCACTCTTCGGGGAGGCGGATATCATCCAGGATCAGTGCCATCTAGCGCTCCCTTCCGCTGGCCAGTCCCTTGCCCGCCACGCGCCTGATCGATCGTTCGTTGGCGCGAGCAATGCTGCTGCCGGTGCGGCGCGGATCGGCCCGTTCGGGCAGGATATTGGTCTGGTGCACGGTCACATCGCCGCCGCGCGCGGCGGGCATGGCGCGCAGCGCGGAATTGGGCAGCACGCTCACGCCATTTGCAGTGGCAAACACGGGTTCGGGGCCGCGTTCGCCGACGATGCCCCATTGGCCGCGACCGATCGTGCCACCATCGGCAAAGAAGCCGGCGAAGGCCGGGTTGCTGATGGTGGCATTGACGCTGGGGAGCAGTGCTGCATTGGGCGCCGCGCCACCGAGGCCGAGGAAGGAAGCGAGCGGCTTGATCAGCGCCTGCCGGATGGCCAGCCGCAGGATATCCGCCAGGATCTGGTTGAACACCGATTTCGCCACATCGCCCAGGCTGCGGAAGTTCACGATCGCGTCGACCAGCTCGTCGTTGAACGCTTCCAGCCCATCGACCTTGATCTTGTCGATCGCCTCATTCAGCTGTGCCGGCGTCTTGTTGAGGTCGCGCCAAAAGCGGTCGACCGTGGTATCGTTGGCGCGCAGCACGTTCTGGCGCCGCGCACCCGCTGTCGCTTCCATGGCGTCCAGCGCCGCCTGCGCGCGCAGCTTCTCCGCATCGTTTGCGGTGTCGCTCAGGATCACGGCCTGAAGCTTCGATCGCAGATAGGCTTCTTCGGCCTCGAGCATTTTCAGAGCGATCGCCTTGCGTTCGGCTTCGGTGTCGGCGAGCCCAAACTGCAGCTGCAGCGCGTCCCGCCGGGCTTCATACAGATCCGCCGCCAGCGCCTGCGCATCACGCTCGAGCTCGATGTTGCGCTCGCGCTGTATCAGCTGAGCTTCCAGCGATCGGTTACCACTGAGGATCAGATTGCCCTGTTCATCGAGCAGGGGCTCCTGGCCCAAAAGTTCATCCAGCTGCCGCTTCAGCGCATCCTTCTGTGATCGGCTTAGGTCGCTTGCCTCGATTTCAGCTATCCGCTGCTCGCGCTCGAGCGCGAGCAACTCTGCCTGCAGGTCCGCCCGTTCCTGCGCGTCAGTGGCCAGTTGCAGTTTGGCCTGAAGTGTCTCGCTTTCGATGTTGGCAGTCTGCGATGCGAAGTCCGCGGCGATTTCCTCGGCCGACCGTTCCTTCGGCCCGCTTCGAGTACGCGCCTTGCGCTCTTTGCCCGGCTCCAGGAACTGCGCCAGCGCGCTCTTGTCGCCGTTCAACGCAGCCAGGCCTGCACCGAATTGCTCGATTCGCGACCCTTCGACGACGAAATTGTTTGCAGCCGACGCAGCCTCCAGGAACCTGTTCACGCTGATCTTGCCAGCATCGAGCAGTTTTTTGAGCTCGGCCTGTGCCTGCGAGGAATTGAGCTGCCCACCCAAAACGCGATCGGCTACCGCGCTGGCAGGGTCGCGATCGCGGGCAAGCGCTCCTCGGTTGAAAAGGCTCGCCGGGGAACGGAAAACATTGAGTTCGCCGCGGGAGATATCGCTCAATTGTCTGCCTGCAGCTGCCTGACGCATCATCGCTTCGGCCTGACCGGCAGCTGCAAGTGCCTTAGCATGGCCCCATAGAGCTTCTGATTGCGTCTTTATCTTGCCAGTGGTCAGGTCGATCACCCGGCCAAGGATGCTCTGCACGTCGCCCATGCCGTCACTGGCGAACTCAACCGCCTTCAGCGCCTCTTCGGTCTCGAACAGCTTGGCGACAAACGGCGCCAGCACCACGGCACCCGCCGAGATCGCAACGCCCCACGGCCCGCCCAGGAACGCCGCGAACCTGCTAGTTCCGCCGCTGGCCAGCTGGATCG
>CAZCNF010000088.1:0-3910 GCA_964500135.1 uncultured Porphyrobacter sp. | reverse complement strand
TGTGGGAGCCGATGCAGAAGGAAGCCGAGTACCAGACGCCGAAGAAGCCGTAGGCTCCGCGCCGGCTGAGAACGCCCGCCGAACCGGAAGCGCGATCCGACGACGTTGATTCACGGCAGGCGCGGGCAGCTGAAGCCTCAACTTCCGCCCCGGATACTGGCCTTCCTAAGATCCTCGGGCCAGCGCGCAAATTCGCTCCTAAGCAGATTGCCGAAGTCCTCGGGCGTCCCGCCTACCGGGTCGGCGCCCTGAGCCTTGAGCTTATCCCGCATCTCCGGCTTTCGCAGAACCTCATTTGCCGCTGCGGCCAGCCGATCAACGATCCCGCGCGGCACTCCCGTGGGCGCCAGGAAGCCAAACCATGTATTGAACTCGTAACCCTGAACGCCTTGTTCAGCAAAAGTTGGCACGTTGGGAAGTGATGCCGTGCGCGCCTTGGTCGAAACGCCGATGGGCTGTACACGCCCAGCGCCGATGAACGAAGCAACGGCCGGCAAGCTCGCGACACCAAGCTCGATCTGACCGGACAGAACAGCCGTGACCACAGGCCCAGCGCCCTTGAAGGCCACTCCCACGATATCCATCTGCGCCGCCGACTTCAGCAACTCCGCAGCGATATTGGCCGGGGAGCCATTGCCGCCATGAGCGTAATTGAGTTTCCCGGGTTGGCTGCGCGCCACCGCGATGACCTGCGGCAGAGTCGAAGCGCCAAACGACGGATTGCGGAAAAGCACCTGTGGGCTGTCGGCGATGTGTATGACAGGCACGAACGCAGCCCTAGGGTCGAACGAGAGCCGCGTCAAGCTTGGCGTCAGGGTGTGGCTGACGGTCGTCAGGATGACGGTGTAACCGTCAGGCGGTTGATTGGCGACATACTCTGTGCCGACGATGCCTCCAGCGCCCGCGCGGTTCTCGACCACGAATGGCTGACCCAAGGAACGACCCAGCTCGGCGCCAATCTGTCGCGCGATGATGTCGATCGTGCCACCGGGCGCATAAGGCACAATGATTCGCACCGGCTTCTCGGGCCATTGCTGCGCACTGGCAAGCGTCGTCGAGAACGCAAACGCAGCTGCAATGCATCCCAGCAGTCTTGCAAGATTCATGGACACCTTCCTCCTCCTGGACTACTCGATGGAAGCCTTCGCGCGCCGGTCGGTCAGCGCGGCTACAAGCGGACTGATGACGCTCCGTGATCTCACGTTCACACAGGCGGGCACTCCACTCGCGAGCGCGCCGCGGATTGCGGGCCCGATCCGCGCGGCATCCTCGACCATCTCGCCATGACCTTTCAGGCCGCGGAACAGACCATCAAAGGGAATGTCTCGAAACTCCGTTGCCGAGGACCGGCCGCTGTCCCACATGCGCAACTGTTGCTGCCGGATCGATCCCAATCCGCGGTTGTTGTCGATGACAACGGTGATCGGCGCCGCTTCGTAGAACGACGATTCGATCGCCATTCCGCTCGAGAGGAACGCACCGTCGCCCGAAAGGACGACGACGTTCGCCTCCGGGTGGCGAAGCTTCAGCGCGATACCGATGGGAATCCCGCAACCGAGAAGGCTCATTGGTCCGGGATGAAAGACGCCGCGGAGGTGCTTGCCGCGATATCCCGCCACATTGAGTGCCATTTCGGCCCAGTAATGCGTATCGCCTCCGTCAATCACCAGGTAATCGCCTGGACCAAGCACCTCCATGAGCGCCGTTGACACGGTAAGCGGATGCATCGGTTGGCTCTTTGCCTCGCAGATCAGGAGGTTCTCGAGATCCTCAACCCAGCGCTTCCGCTGATCCTTGTTGACCGCCAGCCACTCGGCGGGCGCGGTCCATGGTGCGGATCGCATCGACTCGACGAGGCCCGCCAGTACCGGGCGAGGGTGTCCAAGAACATTCGTGTCTGCAGCGTGATTTCCAGCCACGTCTTCCGGCGCCGAATTCACGCATACCAGCCGTGCCCGTTCCGCGATCAACGGCGGATTGCCGAAGTTCAGCATGTTGTCAAGGCGGCATCCGATAGCGATGATGAGATCCGCCTCTCGCAAGGCAAACTCCGATGGCGGGTACTGATGCGCATCCGCCAGCCCGAGGTACGACTTGCAGCCATTGGTGAATGGGTGCTGGTGGTAAGGCACGACCAGCAAAGGAATCGCGCAAGCCTCGGACAGCTCACTGAGTTCGTTCTCCGCGTTTCCCCACCAGACACCGCTGCCCGCCACGATAAGGGGCCGTCGGCTGGCCCTTAGCGCGCGCTCCAACTCCTCTTGGCTCGAGGGATCGGGCCACACCTCGCGAACCACAGTCGGCATATGACCGAACGGACGTTCGCTCCGCGGCGGCGGCGCATCGTACGACGAGTAGAGCAAATCCGTCGGAATACTCACGTGCACAGGCCCAGGATTCCCGCCCAAAGCCATCTCAAAAGCCTTGTCAATGAAGTCGGGAATTCGCCGACCGTCGGTCACCAGGACCGAGTACTTGGTCAAGCTCTCAGCGATACGCACATGGTCAACTTCCTTGAACCCGCCCTGGCCACGGCGCTTGAGCGTCGATGAGCCCGTGATGAAGATTACTGGCGAACGCTGGCCGTAGGCCTCCAGCATTGCTGGCACGGCGTTTCCGAAGCCCTCCGGCCCCACCAGGCACACGGCCGGCTTGCGCGAGTCTCGCGCCCATCCGTCGGCGAGATGTCCCGCCACTTGCTCGTGCGGTGCGTTGACCGTTCGGATTCCTTGCAGCATCAAGCCTTCGATTATCGGGTTGATGAAGCCGCCGCTAAGAGTGAACACAATGTCTATGTTCTTCGCGGCCAGGGTCTGCGCTACAAGGTGGCCGCCGCGGGAACGTTCGGGTTCGATCACAACCTCTCCAAGGGTACAAACCGTACTAATATTGGTTGCAAATGGCTTCGAATGCTGTCAGCCAGCCGACATCGCCGTGGATGGGCGCCGGTGGGACATTCGTTAAGCAGCTCGACCCGGCGGACCGCAATGCGCTGCTCGCGCTGGGGACAACGCGGCGATTGCGTAAGGGCGCTTTTGTATTCGAAGCAGGCAGACTGGGCGAAATGATCTACATCGTCGAATCAGGTCGGGTAAAGGTCGCTCAGCATTCGGAGTCCGGCCGCGAACTGATCCTGTGGTTTTGCCTGCCAGGCGAGGTATTCGGGCTAGCGGCTAGTCCACGTATCGGCCCCCGGCTGGTCGATGCCCAAGCCTGTGCAGATACCTTGATCCGCTGCATTCCGACCGCTCAGTTCCAGGAGTTTCTACAATTGCATTCACGCGCCTCGCTGGAGTTGATAAACCTGCTTCTCTGTCGCCTCTATGTTCTTTGCGATGGGATCCTGAATCTCTCGGCTGAGACAGCAGAAAAGCGGCTCGCGCGACTTCTGCTGCAGCTGCGACATCGCTATGGCTGCGTCATCGGCGAGGAGGTCTGCCTTGACATCATGCTCACCCAGCAGGAGATCGCCGACATGATCGGTGCGAGCCGGCAAACCGTGAGCGCGCTCCTGAACCAGATGAAGAAAACGGGAGAACTTCGGATTGTTGGCCGTCGCCTCCATTTACCGCTGAAGGCGTGAGGCGATTCTCTTGAGTATTCCAGAGTTGATTGCAGGATCTGCGTTGCCGCGGTAAATCCAGAAAGCGATGCCGGTCTTGAGCGGCCGGATTGAAATTGCTGCCCTTGAGGCAGCAATCGAGCCGCGCCGAACCGGCGCCGAGAATCCTGCGTGGGGACGGCAATAGTGGAGTGCAGTCCACATTGGTCATGACCAGAATGGACCACTGCCCACCGGCCTACGGCGCCAGCCGAGCGACACAATGTAACCGATCGGTTACATCGGAACGCCGCCGCGGCCCGCGGCGTAGTACGCCCGCAGCACCTCCAGCACCTCCGGCCGGCTGAA
>CAZCNF010000087.1:0-4010 GCA_964500135.1 uncultured Porphyrobacter sp. | reverse complement strand
TCGAAAGCGGCGTCCACCGCGTCCAGCGCGTGCCGGTGACCGAAAGCGGCGGGCGTATCCACACCAGCGCGGCTACCGTGGCGGTGCTGCCAGAGCCCGACGAGGTCGACGTCCAGATCGAGGACAGGGACCTCAAGGTCGACATCTATCGTTCCAGCGGCGCGGGCGGGCAGCACGTCAACACCACCGATAGCGCGGTGCGCATCACCCATCTGCCGAGCGGCATCGTAGTGACCTGCCAGGACGAGCGCAGCCAGCACAAGAACCGCGCCAAGGCCATGCAAGTGCTGCGCGCGCGGCTTTATGAGCAGATGCGCGATGCGGCGCAGGGCGCCGAGGCGGAGGCGCGCAAGGCGATGGTGGGCAGCGGCGACCGCTCAGAACGGATCCGCACATACAATTTCCCGCAGGGGCGCGTGACCGATCACCGCATCGGGTTGACGCTGCACAAGCTTGACGAAGTGCTGGCCGGGCCGGGCCTGGGCGAACTGGTCGACGCCTTGATCGCCGAGGACGAGGCCAAGCGCCTCGCCGCGATGGGTGAGTGACTATTGCCGAGGCCCTGCGCGCGGCAACGCAACGGCTTTTCGCCACGAGTGACACCGCCCGGCTCGACGCTGAATGGCTGATGTCGCACGCGCTGGGCGTGACGCGCTCGGACCTGCTGTTGCGGCACATGGACGCGCCCGAACCAGCTGGGTTTGCCGCGCTGCTCGAACGGCGGGCGCGCCGTGAGCCAGTCGCCTACATCCTGGGCGAAGCCGAGTTCTTTGGTCGCAGCTTTGGCGTCAATTCTGATGTGCTGATCCCGCGCGGCGACAGCGAGAGCGTGGTGGCTGCGGCGTTGGAGGTCGCGCCCGGCGCGGGGCGGGTGCTCGATCTCGGCACCGGATCGGGTGCCTTGCTGCTGACCTTGCTGGCGGAACGGGATAGGCTGGAAGGTGTGGGGATCGATGTGTCGCCGGGTGCTGTCGCGATGGCGGGGGCCAATGCCGCGCGGCTGGGCGTCGGTGCGCGTGCGCGAATCTTGCGGGCCGACTGGCGCGCACCTGGCTGGGCCGCCGATCTTGGCCGGTTCAACCTCGTGATCGCCAACCCGCCCTATGTCGAAACCTCCGCGGCGCTCGATCCCGACGTGCGCGAATTCGAGCCGGACGGCGCGCTGTTTGCCGGGGTGGACGGGCTTGATGAATACCGGATCATCGTGCCGCAATTGCCGGAGCTGTTGAAAGAAGGTGGCGTGGCGGTGCTCGAAATCGGTGCCGGCCAGGCCGATCCGGTGACGCAAATTGCCGCAGAATCAGGGTTTTCCGTCGAACTGCGGCGCGACCTTGCGGCACGGGCGCGGGCGCTTGTTCTGCATAAAGGCTTGGCAAAGCGGCTTTGACGCACTAACTCCGAATCGGCCCCTGGTTTGCCATTGTTGCGAACCATTGCGCCAAGTTCCGCATTTTCAGATTTTTGGGCAGCGCGAAATCGCCTGCCGGGGCATGCGGACAGGATGGTTCCGTACCGATGGGCGGAACGTGTGAACAGGGGCGAGTTGACCCCGCGCGCGTAAGCCGCGTGGGGCATCCAGTGAGGATCGTTTTTCCTTGAACAACAACAATCGCAATAATCGCCGCCGCGGTCGCGGCAACCGCAACCAGGGTGGCGGCGGACAGCAGCTCAACCGGATCGACAGCCGCGCCCGTGGCAATGCACCGCAACTGCTCGAAAAGTACAAGAAGCTGGCGCAGGACGCGCAGCACAATGGCGACCGCGTGCAGGCCGAATACTACCTGCAGTTCGCCGACCACTATTTCCGCGTGATCGCTGACAACAAATCGCGCCAGGACGAGGCACGCGGCGGACGGCGCCCGGACGATCGCAGCCAGTCGCAGGATGACGATTACTGGGACGACGAGGGCGATGACCGTCGCAATCTGCGCCGCCCGCGCGATGATCGCGACGAGCAGGATGGTGACGACCGCGGCAATCTCATCAGCGAGGGCGAACAGGGCTTCGAGGGCGAGCCGGCCGAGTTTTCCGATTCGGGCGACGAACGCTCGCAGCGCCGCCGCGGCGGGGGCGACCCGCCGCGTCGCCGCGAACGGCCCGATCGCGGTGAACGCAGCGAGCGCAACGACAGCAGGCCCGCCGAGATCGATGCCGCCGTGCTGCCGCCTTCGATCGGCTCTGGTGCCGAGGAAAGCGGCGAGGCAGTGCGCAAGCCGCGCCGCCGCCGCAGCAAGGACGAGGAACAGGACGGCGACGCGCTGCGTGCCGTAGGCTGAGCGGCAGGTCCTTCGGCACAGCGGTCTGGATGAGCCGAAACCGATGTCGTCGCGGCTCCTGAGCGCCTGGCACGCGATCGCGAGTCGCCCGCGGCTGGCGGTGCTGTTGCTGGGCGTGCTGTCTTCGCTGGCCTATCCCCCGTTTGCAATCTGGCCGCTGGGCCTCGCCGCACTGGCGCTGCTTATTGCGCTGCTGCGCGCGGCGCCGGGCTGGAAATCGGCAACACTGCTTGGCTGGCTGTTCGGCCTTTCCCACCTTACAGTTGCCAACAACTGGATCGCGACCGCCTTTACCTTCCAGGCTGAAATGCCCCCGGCGCTCGGCTACCTCGCGGTGCCGCTGCTGTGCCTTTATCTTGCGGTCTATCCTGCATTGGCTGCGCTGGGGGCTTGGCTGCTTGGCCGTGGTGCCGCTCCCCTTGTTTTCTCCGGTGTGTTTGCAGCCTGCTGGATCGTGACCGAATGGCTGCGCAGCTGGGTTTTCACTGGCTATCCCTGGCCCCCGCTCGGCCTGATGCTGCTGGGCGGTTTTGACAGCCCGGGGCTGGCGCTGCTGCTGCCGTGGCTCGGCACCTATGCGCTCTCAGGGCTGACGATCGTGCTGGCGGGCGCCGCGTTGGCGCTGGTCGTGCAGCGTCGCTATCGGCTGTTCGCGTTGCAAGGCGTGATTGTGACCGGGGCCATGCTGTTCCCGCTGGGCAGCCTGCCGCAGGCCGATGGCAAGGTCCGCTATGCCCTGATCCAGCCGCTGATCCCGCAGGAAGAGCGCGAAGATCCCACGAAGTTCGAAGACCAGTTCCTACGCCTTGCGCGGCTGACCATGCCCGGCAACGATCGGGCGCGGCTGGTGCTGTGGCCTGAAGCCGCGATCCCCGATTATCTTGAGGACGGCTATCCCCAGCGCTATTACAGCGCGCGCACCGCCGGAGCCGATCCGGAATTCGCGCGGCAGCGAATCGGCATGCTGACAGGCCCCCAGTCCATGTTGCTGACCGGGCTCGTCCATCTCGACATGGGTCAGCGCGACGGCCGGACCACCGCAGTCAGCGCGCGCAACGCGGTCAGCACGATCGATGGGCTCGGCCGGATTACGGCCGGCTATGCCAAGGCGCACCTGGTGCCCTATGGCGAGTATCTGCCGATGCGCGAGATCCTGGAGCCGATCGGCCTGTCGCGCCTCGTTGCGGGCTCAATCGACTACCAACCCGGGCCTGGCCCGCAAACGCTGGATCTCGGGCGCTTCGGTAAGGCCGGGGTGCAGATCTGCTACGAAATCGTGTTCTCGGGCCAAGTGGCGGATCGGGCCAACCGGCCGAACTATATCTTCAATCCTTCGAATGACGGCTGGTTCGGCAGCTGGGGCCCGCCACAACATCTCGGCCAGGCTCGGCTGCGCGCGATCGAGGAAGGGCTGCCGGTGCTGCGCTCGACCACTACCGGAATCAGCGCCGTGATCGATGCCAATGGCGTGGTGCGCCAGTACATCCCAAGCGGCGTGGCCGACCGGCGCGAGGGGCTGGTACCGCCGGCCCATGCGCCTACGCTGTTCGCGCGGCTGGGGAACGCCCTGCCGCTCGGCTGGGCGATGCTGATTCTGGTTGCATCGCTGGTTGCCATGCGCCGCCGCCGCGTCTAGTGACCGCTTTCACACATAAAGAACTCTTTATATCGAGGCATCATGCGCAGCGAATTCCTGTTCACGTCGGAAAGCGTTTCTGAAGGGCATCCTGACAA
>CAZCNF010000086.1:0-4559 GCA_964500135.1 uncultured Porphyrobacter sp. | reverse complement strand
CGCCAGCCCTGGTGCGCGCGCTTGGGGCGCGGGTGGACCTGCACCAGGCGCGGTTCGAGCCAGATCGTCCAGCGCCCGTCGGGCCGCTGCTCAAACGACTGGATCGGGCTGCGCGCCACGATCGTGTGGTCGATGATCCAGTAGAGCGAGCCGCCCACCATCTCCTCGTGCCGCTTGGGCAGGTAGCGCGTGGTCATTTCCGCGCGCGCGCCCGCCTCGACCCAGCGGCGCAGGTTCTCGAGCGAGCCCGAACGATAGGCGATCTTGGTCATGTGCAGCGGCATGCGCCCCATCTGGCGCCGCGTCGCGCCAAGTCAAGCCTGCGCCAGATACTCGTCCAGCGTCAGGTGCAGGCGGCGGATCCGCGCCTCCTGGTAATTGCCCAGCGTCTGTGCGCCCTTGCGCGAGGCCCGCGCCCCGTCGCGCTGCAGCGCGAGGTTGTCGGTATCCTGGTCGAGGATCTCGGCCAGCGCGAAGCCGGGCACGCTGGTATAGCTGTCTGCCACTTCCAGCCGGATCGGCGTGGCCGGCGGCGGGCGCTCGCCGCTGGCGGGCAGCGGCTGCAGCACCAGGATCTCGTGCAGGCACTGGTCGACACCCAGCGGGCGGAAGCGATAGCACAGGCGGATGCCGATGCCGGGAAAGAAGAAGGCATTGGGAAACAGGAAATACTCGATCGAATCCATCATCTCGCTGGTCGAGACTTGCGACAGGTCGACCCCGAACTGCGCGCCGAGTTCCTGCCGCAGCAACCGCGCATGTTCGGCCCGCGCCGAAGCGCCCGGGGGCAATTGCGCCGGATCGCGCCCCAGCTTGCCGAACAGGGTGGCCTCGCTCACCTCCTGCTTCAGATGCGGGCTGGGCACGCCGACGGCATGGATGAAGCGCGAGACGTGGCGGCCGAAGATGTCGTATTGCGCATTGGCATCGGCCGCGGTGAAGACGGCCTGGCTGTGGGTTTCGAGCACGTGGAACGCCTCGAGAAAGGCTTCCATCGCCATCTTCCAGTTGGCCGGCAGCACCTTTTCGGTGTGCAGCGCGACATAGCGGTCGTGCATCGGCCACAGGCGGAAATGTTCGGGCATCACCTCCAGTTGCTCGGCCAGTGGCGGGGGATTCTCGCCCATTTGGATGAACACGAAGCCGCCCCATACCTCGCAGGCGATCCGGTCGAGCCCGAAGCCGGCATCCTCCACATGCGGGAAGTCCCAGCGGCAGGGAATCTCGCGCAGCGATCCGTCGAGGTTCCAGCTCATCCCGTGGAACGGGCAGCGGATCTGGTTGCGCCGCACCCCGCGCGAACCTTCGCTGGCGAACTTCATCCCGCGGTGCGGGCAGCTGTTGATGAAGGCGCGGATCGCCCCGTCGGCGCCGCGCACCACCAGCACCGAATGATGGCCGACATCGTAGACATAGCGGTCGCCCGGATCGGGGATATGCTCCTCGCGGCAGGCCCATTGCCAGACATTGGGCCACAGCTGGTCGAGCTCGCGCTGGAAGAAGGCAGGATCGTGATAACGATCGAACGGCAGGTCGGCATCGCCGAGAAATTCGTATTGCTCGGTGCGCATGGCGGCGGGCGGATTGTCGCCATCGGCATCGAGGATGTCCTGCATCGAGGGGCCGGGGCAACGCGCTTCGCCCGGGGCCAGCGCGGGATCGGACGGCGCGGTGAGATCGGGCCGGCTCATGGCTGGGCCCGCATCGCGGCGCGGTCGTACAGCGGATCGGCGGGCTTGCGCTGCCCCAGGATGAAGGGCGCGGCGGCGAGGATGCCGTCGCTGGCGGGATCGTCGCGCGCCCAGTCGACGATTTCGGAGCGATAGGCGTATTTCCACACCCCGTCGCGCCGTTCGCAGCGTTCGACATAGCGCCCGGCGATCACCAGGTCGCGCTTGGCCCCATGCTCGTCGGTGGTGCGGTGCCAGGCCTGGTAATAGACCTCGCCATGGGCCTCGTCGCCCTCGATCTCGATCAGGTGCTGGCCCAGCATGTGATGGTTGCGGTCATGCCCGGCCAGCGCGTCCATGCAGAAACCGGCGAATTCGCGCGCGCCGCCCTGGAAAATGCCATAGTCGAGGCGCGCATCGGGCCAGAACTGCGCTTCGAGCAGGGCCTGGTCGAGCCGGTCGAGCGCCCGCATATAATGCGCCGCCAGGTCCATGATCGCCAGCCGGTCTGCGATCGCGTTCATCCCGTCCTCTCCATAATGCGCATACTACGGCGGGGCACTCGGCTGTAACTTGCCGATATGGATAGGAAAGCTGGCAGGCACGCCGGATGAGCGCGGCATGAGCGGGGCGGGGGCGATCCCGGGGGCGGAGCAGCTGGCCCACGAGGCCGCGATCCGCGCAGTGCTGGCGAGCTATTGCCGCGCGGTCGACCGCGCCGATGCCGGGCTGCTGGCGCGCTGTTTCTGGGACGATGCCCGCGTCGATTACGGCGGCTACAAGGGCGCGGCGCAGCCGTTCTGCCCGCTGCTGGTCGACGCGATCAGGGGCTGGGGCCAGACCCACCACCAGATCGGCCAGACGCTGGTGGAATTTGCTGGCGAGGGCGCGGCGCGGGTCGAGACCTATGTCACCGCCGGTCATTTCCCGGCCGCTGGGCAGGGCGAGGAGATGACCTATCTCGGGCGCTATCTCGACCGGTTCGAGCGGCGCGGCGGCGAATGGCGGATTGCCGAACGGGTGATCGTGATGAGCTGGACCCGGCTGGCGCCTGTCACGCACGATCCGCAGGGCAGCGCGGTCGCCGGGCTGCAGCTCGCCGGGCGCAAGCCCGACGATCCGCTCTACCGCTGATCAGCCGGCCAGCCCGCTCGCCACGGCAAGGCCCAGGAACGCGAAAAAGCCCATGCTGTCGGTGATCATCGTCACGAACACCGAAGACGCCACCGCCGGATCCTGATCGAGCCGTTCGAACACCACCGGCACCAGCACCCCGGCCATACCGGCGACGATCACGTTCACCACCATCGCCGCAGCGATCACCGCGCCCAGCTGAGGCGTGAACAGCAGCGCGGTGGCAAGGCCGATCAGCACCGCGATGGTCGCGCCGTTGAGCACTGCGACGCGCAGCTCGCGCCACACGATGCGCCAGGTGTTGGCGCGGGTCAGCTGGTTGGTCGCGATGGCACGCACCGCCACCGCCATGGTCTGCGTGCCGGCATTACCCCCGATGCTGGCGACGATCGGCATCAGCACCGCCAGCGCCACCAGCTGTTCGATCGCGGCACCGAAGAAGGCGATGATGGTGCTGCCCACCACGGCCGTGCCGAGATTGGCCACCAGCCAGCGCACGCGGCTGATATAGGCTTCGCGGATCGGCTCGTTGATGTCGCCGTCGCCGGCACCCGACAGCAGCAGCACGTCCTCGCCGGCTTCCTCTGAGATGATGTGGAGCACGTCGTCCACCGTCATCTGGCCCACCAGGCGGCCGTTCTCGTCGACAACGGCGGCAGAAACCAGCGCGTATTTCTGGAACATCAGGCCCAGTTCTTCCTGGTCCATCGTCACCGGGATCAGCGTCTGGTCGCGCTTCATCACGTCAGTCAGCGCGATCTGGCGCGGGCTGGTGAGGATCCAGCTGAGCGCGATCGTGCCGACCGGGTGATGCCGTTCGTCAACCACGAAGATCTCGAAGAAATCGGTCGCGAGGTCATGCCTTCCGCGCAGGTAATCGATCACGTCGCCCACGCTCATGTGTTCGGGCACCGCTACGAAATCGCGGCTCATCAGACGCCCGGCGGTCTCTTCCGGGTAAGCCAGCGCGCTTTCGATTGCGGCGCGATCCTCGGCATCGAGCTCGGCCAGCACCGCCTGCCGGTCTTCCTCGTCGAGGTCCTCGATCAGCTGCACCGCATCGTCGGTCTCGAGCTGTTCGGCGATGGTCGCCACCGCTTCGGCGGGCAGCGCTTCCATCATGTCCTCGCGGACATAATCGTTGAGCTCGGCGATCACGTCCGGGCCCATCAGGTCGGTGATCGCCGCCGCCAGCGCCGGGCGATCGTCGCGGTCGATCAGTTCGAACAAATCGGCAATGTCGGCCGGATGGAGCGGTTCGACCAGATCATAGACCGCGCCCTTGTCATCCGCTGCCAGCGCTTCGCGGACGCTGCGCAGATATTCGGGCTTGAGCCGGTTTTCCTCGTCGTGGCGCTCGTCGTCGATCCGGTCGTCGGGGCGCGCGCCATCGTCCGGCGCGGTCTCCGCCAGCAGGATGTCGGCTTCGTCGAGGCGCGGATCGTCAGCCATCCGCCTCGTCTAGGCGGGCAGGGCGAAAAGGCAAGCGGCAGGGTGACGCGGGCTGGTGACTCGCGCGCACAAGCCGCTATAGGCCTGCGCAAACGAAGGAGATTCATGCATGGCCGAAACGCTCACTTTCACGCTCGACACCGGTGACGGCGAGCCCCGCGATGTCGTCATCAAGCTGCGGCCCGACCTTGCCCCCGGCCATGTCGCGCGCATCACCGAACTGGCGCAGGAAGGCTTTTACGACGGAGTGATCTTCCACCGCGTGATCGCCGGCTTCATGGCGCAGGGCGGCGACCCGACCGG
>CAZCNF010000085.1:0-4582 GCA_964500135.1 uncultured Porphyrobacter sp. | reverse complement strand
GCGTACTCCCATTCCGTCAGCCACCCCGGAACTCGCTGGTCACGCACCTTTGATGGCGACCACCGCATCAACTTCGACCGCGACGCCCAGCGGGAGCGAGGGTACGCCCACGGCAGCCCGTGCATGCTTCCCGGCCTCGCCGAAGACCTCGAGCATCAGATCCGAAGCCCCGTTCACCACCTTCGGCTGATCGGTGAAATCGGGCGTCGAATTTACAAAGCCACCAAGCTTGACCACACGTTCAACCCGGTCGAGCGATCCAAGCGCCGCGTTGAGCTGCGCCAGGATCATCAAGCCGCAGCCGCGCGCGGCCTTGATTCCGCTTTCCAAGCTCACGTCCTCTCCGAGGCGTCCTTTAAGTAGTTCGCCATCGACGAACGAAACCTGGCCCGAGACAAAGGCAAGGTCGCCATGGATCACCACCGGGACATAGCTTGCTACCGGCGCGGCTGCCTGTGGCAATTCAATCCCAAGCTCCTGCAAGCGGGCCTCAATAGTCATCGCGGTTCCCTTTCCAGTTCATCAAGCAGCCAAGGCAAGGCTTCGTCCCAGCGGTCAATTCTCGCATGCGCATGGCCGGCTTCATGCGCGCAATCGATGTGCGGCGCGATCATCGGTTCGCCGCACAGGTGCAGGCGACTGACCCCTGGCACCATCTCGGCAGCCGACTGGTGATGCTGCGGCAGATCGTCGATAAAGATCGCCTTGCTGGGTGAGAACTCGTCGAGAATGGCTTTGAGCGCGGGTCCCTTGGGGCCTTGATTGGTGTAAACCCGGGCGTGAAGGCCATGCTCAGCCAATTGGCGCGTGCGTCGCTCCTGCCGATCATCGTTGAGATTGGTCAGGATCACGACGTCGGCTTGCTCGGCCAGCCGGTTGATCGCGTCGATTGCACCCGCGATCGGCAATTGACGGTGCATCTGGGTGTCGAAGAATCCGCCCAGAAAGCGCCAGATTTCCTTCTGTTCGAGCGGCTCGCCAGTGTCAGCCCAACGCATTGCCGTGCCAAAGTTGTTGCCCTTGAGCTCAAAGCGGACGCCTTCGCTTTCCTCTAGCCATTCCTTGAAGTGCGCGACCATGTGCAGCAGCACCTCGTCGCAATCGCTGATGACCAGCGGGCGGCTCATCGGGCGAGTTCCTTCGCTGCGTCCACCAGTTCCTCCGGCGTGACGGCCAGAGCTTCTGCACAGCGGATCAGGTCAGGCTCGTGGTTGGCGAGAAACTCCACCACTGCGGCAAGCACCGCCGGATTGCCGAGGCCTGCCCGCAGATCATCGGGATTAAGGCCGGTCAAAGAAAGCAGACGCGCAGCGCGGTCCTGATCTTCGAGGATCCAGCCAAGCGCCGCCAGCGCAAGCACCTGCACTTCGGCTCCTTTGGGGGATGAACTTTGCATGCGAATTGTCAGCAGCCTTTCCGTTCGACTATCTGGGGTGCAAGGCAATGGAGTGCCAGAGGGCAGTGGCAAAGAGAATCCTGGTTGTCGAGGATAACGACCTTAACCGGAAATTGTTCTGCGATGTCTTGCGTGCCAATGGCTTTGAGGTCGAGCCCGTGGCCGATGGCGCTCGGGCGCTGGAGATGGCACGGCAGCTTGCACCCGATCTCATCATCATGGACATCCAGCTGCCGCATGTATCCGGAGTGGACCTTATCGAGCAGGCCAAAAGCGACCTGCAGCTTCAGGCAATTCCGGTGCTGGCGGTGACAGCCTATGCCGCCAAGGGCGACGAGGAAAAGATTCGCGCCGCGGGCGCGGCCGGATATCTCGCCAAACCGGTCTCGATCATGCCCTTCATGAACGCTGTCAGACATCTCCTGCCGGATTGAACTGGCGGGCGCATGCTGGCGTCGCTATGAGCAAGGACGCTTGACAAGCGGGCGTAACCATCGCTTTTCCGTCGCAACCTCGTGGCTGGCGCCGCACTGCAATTATCTTGGAAGGCAAAATTCCGCATGAACCGTGCTGAAGTCGAATCCCAGATCCGCTTGCTGATCGAACCCTTCAACAAAAAGGGGATCGAGATCTCGGATGCCACCAGTTTTGCCAATGACTTCGAGTTCGACAGCCTGACGGTGATGGATTTCGTGGCCGAGATCGAGGACGCGTTCGACATCATCATCAGCATGAACCAGCAGGCCGAGATCGAGAACTTCGGCCAGTTGATCGATGCCGTAACCAGGCTGCAGGGTGATTGATGGCTGACGCGGCACCGGGCGGAGATCTGTTCTCCAAGTTCGACGAGCTCATCGCAATGCGCGAGGGCCTGCTCGCCAGCGGCGTGGAGGATCCCTTCAACCTAGTGATGGAAAAGGTGTTGTCGCCGACCCGCGCAATCTGCAACGGGCGCGACACCATCCTGCTTGGCACCTACAACTACATGGGGATGACCTTCGATCCCGACGTGATCGAGGCAGGCAAGGATGCCCTCACCCATTACGGTTCGGGTACCACCGGCAGCCGTGTGCTCAACGGCACCTATCAGGGCCACCGCGAGGTCGAGGAGGCGCTGAAGGAATTCTACGCCATGGACCATGCCATGGTGTTCTCGACCGGCTACCAGGCCAACCTCGGGATCATTTCCACTATCGCCGGAAAAGGCGATTACATCGTGCTCGACATCGACAGCCACGCTTCGATCTGGGATGGCTGCGCAATGGGCAATGCCGAAGTCGTGCCGTTCAAGCACAACGATATCGAAGCGATGGAAAAGCGCTTGCGCCGCATTCCAGAAGGCGCCGGCAAGCTGGCGGTGCTGGAAGGCGTTTACTCGATGCTGGGCGATGTCGCCCCGCTGAAGGAAATGGTGGCGGTCGCCAAGAAGCATGGCGCGATGGTACTGGTCGACGAAGCGCACTCGATGGGTTTCATCGGTGCCAATGGCCGCGGCGTGTGCGAAGCGGCGGGCTGCATCGACGATGTCGATTTCATCATCGGCACCTTCTCGAAGAGCGTCGGCACGGTTGGCGGCTTCTGCGTGTCCAACCATCCCAAGTTCGAGATCATGCGGCTGGTCTGCCGCCCCTATGTGTTCACCGCCTCGCTGCCGCCAAGCGTGGTGGCGACCGCGGCGACCAGCATCCGCAAGCTGATGCACGGTTCCAACAAGCGCGCGCATCTGTGGGAGAACTCGAAGAACCTCCACGCCGGGCTCAAGGCACTGGGCTTCTCGCTCGGCACCGACGAGCCGCAAAGCGCGATCATCGCGGTGATCATGCCCGATCTGGAGCGCGGCGCGGCGATGTGGGAAGCGCTGCTGAAGGAAGGGCTCTACGTCAATCTGGCGCGCCCGCCGGCCACCCCCGCCAACATGACCTTGCTGCGCTGCTCGCTCTGCGCCGAACACAGCGACGAGGAAGTGCAGACCATCCTGGGCATGTTCGAGCGCGCCGGCAAACGCGTCGGGATCATCTGACCTCGGGCCGGCGGGCCGCCGCCGCTCAGTTGATCGAGATCACCCCGTCGACGGCGCGCCATTCCTGCGGGCCGATCAGGTTCCGGTGCGCCACCCGCACCGAATGCAGCACGGCATCGATCTCGCGCCGCCAGAATTCGAGGAACCTGCTCAGTTCGGGAAACCTGGGCGCCAGATCGTATTGCTGCATCACGAACAACTGCAGCAGGCTGGCATGGTCGGGCATGTAGTAATGGATCTCGACCGTCGTCAGGCCATAGCCATCAAGCTGGCGGATGAACCCCGGATCACTCATCAAACTCCTCCCCCAAACAACCGTGAAGAAAAGCTCGACAGCAGAATTTAGCTTCGCCCCATTGCGGTCAAGTTAACATGCCGGTTTTTCCGCAGGTTGCGATGATCCGCGCCCGCCCAAATCCAGCGATCGCTGCGGATTTCGAACCTATTTGGCACTTTTATATTGACATTGTCACGATGATTGGTTAGAAAAATCGAACATCGCGATAGTGCGATTCGAAACGGGCGGACGCCTTCGGGCGCTCCGCCCGTATCTTTTCAGCCTCGTGGACGGGATCAAACGATGCGCAGGAAAACCAGGATCAAGCCTCAACTGAAGATGGGCGAGAAGTCGGATCTCAATCGCCACTGGCGCGGCCTGTTTCTCGACAGCCTCGCGGAAACCTCGAATGTTTCCGAAGCCGCCCGCCGGGCCGGGATTAACCCCAGCCGCGCCTACAAGATCCGCAACGAAGAAGCCGACTTTGCCGCCAAGTGGCGGGCCGCCCTCTATTCGGGCTATGAATTGCTCGAGCTGGAACTGCTCGGTCGGCTGCGCGCAGGCGAACCCAAGGAGGGGCCAAAGTTCGACAATGCCTCGGCCTTGCGACTGCTGGCCCTGCATCGCGATACGGTGGCCCAGGAACATGCGCAGCGCAGCAACATCGACGCCGCTGCGGCGCGCGCGATGATCGATACGAAGCTGGAGGAACTGCGCCAGCGGGTGATCGCCCGACGTGCAGCTCAGGCGGCGGCGCTCGGTGAATAGCGGGCCGGAGGAAATCCTCGAATTCCTGGAGCAACTCGATCCCGAAGAACTCGGCCTGTTCGAAGCCAGCGCCGCTGACAGCCGGCAGATGATGGCTGAATGGGACAACCATTTTCGCCTG
>CAZCNF010000084.1:0-4629 GCA_964500135.1 uncultured Porphyrobacter sp. | reverse complement strand
TATCCGCGCGCATCGGCATGACGCTGCGGCTTGACCAGCAGCACGCCGGGCAGGCCGGTGGAGGACACGAGAGGCGGCATTGGCGCGGGTGGTTCCTGCCTGCAAGATCGATGGTGCGGGCGCATCGGCCCGCTTTCCAGATTAGGGCAGCCAAGCAGGCTCAAGCAAGCCGGATTGCGGCAAGTCGACAATGCGGTACCCACCATGCCGCTTGCTGCGAGCGATGCCGACTGCCACGGACAGCAGCATGATTCGCAACCGCTTCCTTGCCACCACCGCCATCCACAATCTGCGCGACTATGGCGACTATGCCGTATCAGGTGGAGGACGGGTGCGCCGCGGCCTGCTGTTTCGCTCGGGCCATCACGCCGATGCCGGGGATGACGACCTTGTGCTGGTTGCACAGCTTGATTTCAAGCATGTGATCGACCTGCGCGGCGACAGCGAGCGGGCCCAGAAGACCTGCCGACGGCCCGACGGCTTTGCCGCCGAACTCCTGTTTTTTGCGGGGGAGACGGCTGGGCTGGCGCCGCATCTCCAGGCAGCGCAGGGTGTGATTGATGCCACCGGTGCGCACCAGGCGATGGTCAATCTCTATGCCGCCTTGCCCGATCGCGCCGGTTTGACGGAGGTCCTGCGCAGCTATTTCGCCGCTCTGGCACAGGGCAAGGGGGCAAGCCTTGTGCATTGCGCCGCCGGCAAGGATCGCACCGGCATGGCGGTCGATCTACTGCACCATGCGCTCGGCGTGCATCCCGATGATGCCATGGCGGACTATCTTCTGACCAACCACGCGCCCAACAATGAAGAGCGCATCGCGCATGGGATGGAATTGCTGGGCGACAAGTATGGCGCGATCGACGAAGCGACCGTGCGCGTGCTAATGGGGGTGGAACCAGCCTATCTCGAGGCGGCACGCCAATCGCTCAAGGCGCGCTTCGGTTCGACGGATGCCTATCTCGAGCAAGTGCTGGGCGTCGACGGGGCCAAGCGTGAGCGACTGAAAGCGCAACTTGTGGATGCATAACGCAATCCATGGCGCCGCGAATTGAAGCGCAGGGCGCGAAACCCTAAGTCTGCCCCGTACAGGATCAGGAATTCATCATGGCGACCCACCGCACGAAGATGCTCATCATCGGTTCCGGCCCGGCAGGCTACAGTGCCGCGATCTATGGCGCGCGCGCCATGCTGGCGCCGATCGTGGTGCAGGGGATCCAGCCCGGCGGCCAGCTGACCATCACCACCGATGTCGAGAACTATCCCGGATTTGCCGATGTGATCCAGGGCCCTTGGCTGATGGAGCAGATGCAACGTCAAGCCGAGCATGTCGGCACGCGCATGATGTGGGACACGATCGTCGAGGTCGATCTGGCATCCGGCTCGCCGTTTCGTGCGGTGGGCGACAGCGGTGACGAATACATTGCTGACAGCCTCGTGATTGCCACCGGGGCGCAGGCCAAGTGGCTCGGCGTGCCGGGCGAGCAGGAACTGGGCGGCAAAGGCGTTTCAGCCTGCGCTACCTGCGACGGGTTCTTCTTCCGCGGCAAGAAGGTGGCGGTGATTGGCGGCGGCAACACGGCGGTCGAGGAAGCGCTCTACCTCACCAACCATTCGGACGATGTGACGCTGATCCATCGCCGTGACGAACTGCGCGCCGAGAAGATCCTGCAGGAGCGACTGTTCAAGAGCCCGAAGATATCCACGCTCTGGAACAAGGCGGTGAAGCGCTTTGTCGCGGGCGAGGGCGGGGCGCTGCATCACCTTGAACTCGAGGATACCCAGACCGGCGAGATTTCAACGCTTGAAGTCGACGGTGCCTTTGTCGCGATCGGCCATGCCCCCGCCACCGAACTGTTCAAGGGCAAGCTGCCGCTCGACGCCAGCGGCTATCTGCTAACCGAACCCGGCACGCCCAAGACCGAGATCCCCGGCGTGTTCGCGGCAGGCGATGTGACCGATCATGTCTATCGCCAGGCGGTTACCGCTGCCGGTATGGGCTGCATGGCCGCGCTCGATGCCGAGCGTTTCCTCGCGACGCTCGATTTCGCTTCGAAGGAGCCTGCCGAGGCCGCCGTATAGGCTGCCCCGGCACCAGCGCTTCCGCTCAGCCGCGGAACACGCTGATCGCCGCGTGCAGGATCAGCGACATCAGCACGAGGCTCGACAGCGCGAACAGCACGAATCGCACCAGCACGACATTTGCGGTGGCCTGCACGAGCGAATGCGCCACCCGCAGGCCGACATAGATCCACGCCAGCAGCGCATTCAGCCCATCGCCCTGGCCGATGATCGCCAGCACGATCGCGATGGCATAGAACACGGTCGGCGCTTCGTGCAGGTGGTTGTAGTTGTCCGCCTTCCAGCTCACTTGCGCGGGCAGCTTCTCGCGCAGGCTGGCCCCCGTGCTACCCACCATCTTTGAGGGCGGCGGCATATCGGGCACTTTCGACATGGCCGGGATGCGGGTGGCATACATCCACACCCACATGACCATGGTCCAGATGGTCAGCGCCACGACCGGCTGCAGGATGTCCATTCCGATCATGCGACTTCTCCTGGATCAGCCAGCAGTGTGAGGACCAGCGCCCGCACGGCCAAGCCGACAAGGGCAAGGGTGGACAGCAGGAACAGCAGCAGCCGCACAGGGATGCGGTTGACCGTCGCCTGCCACAGCGAATGGATGATGCGGAGGCCGACATAGGCCCAGGCCAGCAGCACATCGGTCGCGCCTGCCCCCATCATCGCGATGATCACGACCGTCGGGTAGAAGATCGTCGGCTGCTCCATCAGGTGGGTGTAGTTGTGCGACTTCCAGTTGGTCTTGTCGGGCAAGACGCCTTCGAGATCCTGCCCGCGGACCCCGGCGGGGGTCGGCGCGGCCGGACGGTCAAGCTTGGCGACCGCCGAAAACCGGCTGCCAGCGGTCCAGAACAACATCACAATCGACCACAAAACCAGCACAGCGGCCGGCGCGAGCATTTGAGCTTGCATGGTTTTCCTCCCTTGATCCGTCCAGACTGCGTGCCTTGAAGTCGATTGTCAAATGCAACTTATCTCGTATCGACGATCGTCTGGGCAAAGGCCTGGGGGTCGACATTGCCGCCGGTCAGCATGATCGCGGTGCGTTCGTCCAGGGCCACTTTGCCGGCCAGCGCCGCCGCCAGCGCCGCCGCGCCGCCAGGTTCAACCACAAGATGCAATTGGGCAAAGGCGAACCGCTGGGCCGCGCGCACGTCCTCGTCGCTTACCGTCACGCCTGGCGCGCTGCGCCCCTGCAGCACGGCGAGGTTGATCGGCTTGGTAGCGATCGGCTGCAGTGCGTCGCAGATCGTCCGCGGCGGATTGGCCCCGGCAGACACGATCCTGCCCGCTGCCAGCGACTGGCCCACCATGTCCCAGCCTTCAGGTTCGACCGGCACGATTTCGGCACCGGGGCAAGCGAGCGCGAGCCCGGCCGCCAGCCCGCCGCCGCCGCAGCAGGCGACGATCCGGCTGGGCGCGCCGCCCATCTGCGCGGCAATCTCGATTCCGGCGCTGCCCTGGCCTTCGATCACCCAGGGATCGGCAAAGGCATGGACCAGCGTGCCGCCCCGCTGTTCGATCAACCTCGCGGCCACGGCGTCGCGGTCTTCGCCCCCCTTCGCTATTGGGGCGCGCTGGTAAAGCACCACTTCGGCGCCGAGGGCGCGGGTCGCGGCCAGCTTCACCTGCGGCGCATCATGTGGCATCACGATAGTGGCCGCGATGCCCAGCCGCTTGGCCGCCCAGGCCACGCCCTGGGCGTGGTTGCCGCTTGACACCGCCACCACGCCGGCGGCCCGTTCTTCCGGTGAGAGCGCGGTCAGCCGGTGCCAGGCGCCGCGGATCTTGAAGGCGCCGATCGGCTGCAGGTTCTCGGCCTTGACCCAGCAGTGCGTGCCACGGATCTCGACCGGCAGCAGCGGGGTCGGGGGCAGGAGCTCGGCGACCTTGGCCGCAGCTTCAAGAACCCCTTCCCGGGTCGGCATTCTGGGGCTGTCGCTCATGTCGCAATCCGTATCGCGCGCACCGCTTGCACCACAGTCCTGACGCGGAAAATCTGCCCCGGCCGGCCCGGCGGCACAGCAGCGCGGAATTCGCCCGGATGGCGGCGGCACGGGTGCGGTCGGTTCATCTTGCCTGCTATGCCCCAAACTCGCGCTGTAGGAAACGTCCGGATCGATTTACCCCCATCGCGCATTCAACTAGAGAGCGCGCGAGATTCGAATCCGAAAGGCTATCCCCCATGTCCACAGTCCTCGTTATCGGTGCCGGCGGCGTCAGCTCGGTCTGCGTCCACAAGATGGCGATGAACAGCGAGATCTTCTCCGACATCCACCTCGCCAGCCGCACCCGGCGCAAATGCGATTCCATTGCCGCAAGCGTGAAGGCGCGGACCGGGGTGGATATCGCGACCTACGAGATCGATGCCGAGGAAGTGCCCGCGATGGTCAACCTGATCCGCCAGGTAAAGCCGTCGCTGGTGGTCAACCTCGCGCTGCCCTATCAGGACCTGCCGATTATGGATGCCTGCCTTGAAGCCGGCGTGAACTATCTCGACACCGCCAATTACGAGCCCAAGGACGAGGCCAAGTTCGAATACAAGTGGCA
>CAZCNF010000083.1:0-4701 GCA_964500135.1 uncultured Porphyrobacter sp. | reverse complement strand
CGATCCAGCTGGCCAGCGGCGGAACTAGCAGGTTCGCGGCGTTCCTGGGCGGGCCCTGGGGCATCGCCATTTCGGCCGGCACGGTGGTGCTGGCCCCGTTTGTGGCCAAGCTGTTCGAAGCCGAAGAAGGGATGCAGGCGGTCGAGTTCGCCAGTGACAGGATGGGCGATGCCCAGAGCATCCTGGGCAACGTAATTGACCTGACCACCGGCAAGATAAAGACGCAATCGACCGCGCTGATCGCGCTGGCGCGGGCGCAGCTGGCGCTAGGCCGGATCGAATCGATGCGCAACCAGGCGACCGCCCGCCGGTCAATCAACGATATCCGGCGCGGCGAGATCCAGCTTCAGGCGGGAATGGGCGGCGGGGTACGCCTGGCGCGGGTTGGCGATGGAACAGAGGACATCGTCGATCGCTTCCAGCGCGGCGTGAACACATCCGCACAGGCCGAATTGCAGTTGCGCAACCGCCTGGACGTGGGTCGAATTACCGAAGAAGCCTATGCCCGGGCCGCGCAGGCCGTGACTTCGTTTGCACTGGAGACCGAGAACATCAAGCTGTTCGACGATGCGCTGAAAGGGTTGAACGGCGATCAGGGGGCGCTGGCGCAATTCCTGGAGCCGGAGAAGGACAGGGCTCGCAGGGGCCGCAAGCGCAGCGGACCCGACCAGGAAGAGATCGACGCACGCTTTGAAGGTCAGCTGGTGGGTATTACCCAGCAGATCCTGAGCGCACGCCTGCAGCTGGCTACGTCCGCCGAAGAACGGGCCGAGCTGGAGGCGCGCATTGTCGAATGGGACCGCCGCCAGTCAATTGCCGAAGTTCAGGCTGACAAGCAGCTGGATGCTGCGCAGAAGTCCGAGTTGGAAGCCGCCCTCAACCGCCGAGCTGATGCGGAAATGGAAGTGATCGAGCGGAACAAGCGGATCGAGCTCGAGCGCGATGCGCAGGCGCTGGCCGACACGGAATACGAACTTCGCAACGAGGCGTTGCAGCTGGAGTATGCCCTCGCCGATACCGAGGCCGAGCGTAAAGACATTGCGCTCAAGATCCTAGCGGCCGAACAAGCCTATCTTCTATCGAAGTTGCAGGCGGTGGTTCTTAGCGACACCGCCAATGAAGCCGAGAAGAAGTATGCGCAGGCGCGGATCAACGCTTTGCTCGCCAACTCTGATGCCAAGCTGCAGACGGTCTTGCAAGCCAACGAGACGAGCACTGACCGCTTCGTGCGTGACCTCAACAAGACGCCGGCACAGCTGAACGAGGAGATCGACAAGATAAAGGTCGATGGGCTTCAGGCGTTCAACGACGAGCTGGTCGATGCGATCGTGAATTTCCGCAGTCTGGGTGATGTCGCACGATCCGTCCTGAAGCAGATCCTGGCCGATCTTCTCCGACTGCAGATCCAGCAGGCCATCATCGGCCCGCTTTCGTCGATGCTTGGCCTTGGCGGTGCCGCACCCAATGCCGCACTGCTCCCCAGCGTCAATGCCACCATCAGCAACCCGGCCTTCGCCGGCTTCTTTGCCGATGGTGGCACGATCGGTCGCGGCCAATGGGGCATCGTCGGCGAACGCGGCCCCGAACCCGTGTTTGCCACTGCAAATGGCGTGAGCGTGCTGCCCAATTCCGCGCTGCGCGCCATGCCCGCCGCGCGCGGCGGCGACGTGACCCTGCACCAGACCAACATTCTGCCCGAGCGGGCCGATCCGCGCCGCACCGGCAGCAGTATTGCCCGCGCCAACGAACGATCGATGCGCCGTGCGGCGGGCAAGGGACTGGCAACCGGGAGGGACCGCTAGATGCCGCTGATCCTGGACGATATCCGCCTGCCGACCGAGTGGAGCCGCGGTAGCAGCGGAGGGCCCGAGTTCAGCACCACCACGGTTCCGCTGGCCGACGGCGATGAATTCCGCAACCGCAACTGGGCTCACCCGCTCCACCGCTTCGACGTGGCCAAGGCGATGCAGAACGCCGAGCAGATGGGCGAGCTGCGCGCCTTCTTCAACGCTCGCGCCGGGCGGCACCGGGCCTTCCTGATGAAGGACTGGCTGGACTTCACCAGCGCGCAGAACGGAATGGATGCGCACAGCATGCTGGATTGCCCGCTGGGCACCGGCAACGGCGTGGCCACCCAGTTCCAGCTGGTGAAGCGCTATGCCGACGCCGCCAATCCCTATGACCGGCCGATCAAATGGCCGGTGGCCGGCACGCTGATGGTGGCAGTGGACGGCGTGCTGGCAGGCGGGGTGTCGGTCAATCGCGGAACGGGCGTGGTGACCTTTGCCGCGCCGCCAGCGAATCTGGCGGTCCTGACCGCTGGCTTCGAGTTCGACGTGCCGGTGGCCTTCGACGAGGACATTTTCTCGGCAAGCTATGACAACGTCCATTCGCGCAGCCTGGGCACGGTGCCGGTAAGCGAGATCCGCAAATGGATCTGAGCGCCCTCTCGATCGCGCCTCAGCGGCGTTTCAGGAGCGGCCAGTGAGCCGCCCGATCCCGGCCGCTTTGAAGGCGGAGCTGGAAGGCTCGCCCTTTTCAGGCCTGTGCCTGGCGTTGGTGGCGGTGAGCGGCAGCGAGGCGGGCTTTACAACGCTGGACATCGGCCACGATCTGGACCTGTCAGCCGATGGCGGCCCGGCGCTGAGCTGCGCCGAGGGCATGGTGGTGTCCCAGCTAACGCTGGCCTGCGGCCTCGATGCCAGCTTTGCCGAAGTCAGCGGTGCACTGGATGCCCAGCTGACCGAGGCGCAAGTGAACGGCGGCAAGTGGGACGATGCCGAGGCCTGGCTGGTCGATGTCAGCCCCAATGTGCCCGGCGAATATGCCCCGCTGCTGCGCGGCAAGGTGCGCGAGGCGCGCACCGAAGAGCGGCGCTGGGTGCTGGAGATCCGCAACCAGGCCGATGCGCTCAATCAGACGCTGGGCGAAGTGCTGACCCCGCTGTGCAATGTGAAGGAGTTCGGCGACGATCGCTGCGGCTTCAACCTGGTGCCTGTGGCCGCGACGGTGACCGGGGTGACCGACGCGATGCGCTTCCAGGTCACCTATGCCGGGGACCTGCCCAACGATCACTTCAACCTGGGCCGGGCCGATTTCCTGACCGGCGAGCTGGCGGGCGTGCGATCGGACGCGATCTTCGATTTCACCAGGCTGGGCGCCGGGGCCGGTTCGCTGGTGCTGCGCACTCCGCTGTGGCAGCCGCCAGAGGTGGGCGATACGTTGGAGCTGCGCCAGGGCTGCCCGCGCACCCGCGAGGCCTGCATCGGCTTCCACGGCGATGCCCGGCCGTTTCGCGGCTTCCCCGACATGGAAGGCACCGAGCAGCGCAGCAAATATCCCAATCCGGGAGGGAATAGCTGATGAGCGGCTTTCCTGTTTCGCCCTCAGACGCCGGGCGCGACCCCTCCGGGTCGCTTGGCCTCCCTCGCAAAGGCTCGGGCGCGCGGACGCGCTTGCGGGCCGAAGATATCGGCCCGAGGATCGCAGCCGAGGCCGAGACCTGGCGGGGCACACCGTTCCGCTGGCAGGGCAGCGCCAAGGGCCATGGCTGCGATTGCAAGGGGCTGGTGGCCGGTGTGGCGCGCGCCTGCGATCGGCCGGAGGCGGTTAGCGTCGAGGCGCTGGCAGGCGATTATGGCTTCCACGTTAATCCGCTGCGGCTGCGGCGCGGCCTTGCCCGGCTGTTCGACCAGGTGACCGGTGAGCCAGCTGCAGGCGACATCCTGCTGCTGAAGGTGCGCGGCAGCGCCCAGCACCTGGCCATCCATGCGCCTGAGCCGACCCGGCCGATGCGCGCGATCCAGGCGATCCACACCGGGCCGATGCAGGTGGTGTCGGCAGGCGTGCCGCGCGATTCGATCGACAGCATCTGGAGGTGGAGGGTTTTGGATGAGGTCATGCCCTCAAGCAGCGCAGCGGCAGGGCAGTCATAATGGTCGCGCCGAAGATCCTGATCACCGCAGGCATGATGATCATGAACGTGGCGCTGACCGCGTCGCAGAAGATCAATGGCCCGCGGCTCGATGACCTAAGCTGGACCGGCGCCGATCCGGGCACGCCGCGCCCGCGCTTCTTCGGCACCCATCGCGGACCAAAGACCGCGTTCTGGGGCGAGCCGCTGCGCGAGGTAAGGCGGCGCCAGAAGACCAAGGGCGGCAAGTACAACAGTTCCGAATATTACGGCACCGAGGCGGTGGAGATCGCCTGCCACCAGATCGACGCGGTGAACCGGATCTGGGCAGACGGGCACCTGGTCTATGACCTGACCGGCAAGGGGCCGGTGATGCCTTACGATTTCGGCCGGCCGATCACCCGCGGTGCGGGCGGCGACTATATCCGGATCTACCTGGGCAGCGATGACCAGGAGCCCGATCCGCGCATGCAGGCGAGCGTGGAGGCGAAGCTGGGGGCCGGATATTGCCCGGCCTATCGCGACACCGCCTATTTCATCTACGAAGACCTGCCGCTGTCCAAGTTCGGCAATCGCCGCCCGCAATGGATCGTGGAGGGGACGCGCAACGCGGTGCCGAGCTATCCGTTCGACGAGAACCCATTGACGCCGGGTGAAACACTTGGCCGCTCGGTCTTTTCCAGTGATTACGGCAAACTCATTGTTGTCGGTGACACATATACGATATTCGACATCGCATCCCGGACCCCGATCATCTTTGGCGAATTCCCGGCCAGCGAAGATGACAG
>CAZCNF010000082.1:0-4791 GCA_964500135.1 uncultured Porphyrobacter sp. | reverse complement strand
GTGAAATCGTCGAGGTTGAAGTGGCACATCGCCTCGAACATCGAGGTCTCGACCAGCCGCCCCTTGCCGGTGGCCTGCCGCTCGTTGAGCGCGGCAAGGATGCCCAGGGCGGTGTAGAAGCCGGTCATGGCGTCGGCGATCGCCGGGCCCACCACGCGCGGATGTTGGGGATTGACCAGCAGCCGCAGGAAGCCGCTCGCCGCCTGCGCGACAGTGTCAAACGCCGGACGGTCGCGGTCCGGGCCCTCCGCGCCGAAACCGGAGATCGAGGCATAGACCAGCCGGGGATTGATCGCCTGCAGCCGTGCGGCATCCACGTTCAAGCGGTCCGCCACTCCAGGGCGGAAATTCTGGATGAAGACATCGGCCTTGGCAATCAGGGCATCGAGCACCGCTAGGTCGTCGGGATTGCCGGTGTCGAGCGTCAAGCTGCGCTTGTTGCGGTTGTAGGTCTGGAAGTGCGGACTGTAGAGACCGCCCTTGAACGAACGGAACGGATCACCTTGCCCCGGCCGCTCGACCTTGATCACATCCGCGCCAAGGTCAGCCAGCAGCATGCCGGCGGCGGGACCGGTGATGAAAGTGCCCATTTCGAGCACGGTGACGTTCTGCAGCGGCCTCGCAGTCATCTCTCTTATCCTGTATGGTGCAGCGCAATCTTGACAGGCTCATATATTCTTCGGATAGCGAAATCAACTTCGACATTCGAAAATAGGAACAAGCCATGCGTATTGGCAAGCAAGACAACGCCGTCACCTCAATCTGCATCTCGGATGCAACCAGCATAACGGTGCGCGGGCTCGACCTGTGCAGCGAAGTGATCGGCCAGGTCGACTTCACCAGCTATTTCTGGCTGCTCGTCACCGGCCACATGCCCGATGCCAAGCAGAAGCTGCTGGCCGATTCGGTCCTCTGCGCGATTGCCGAACACGGCCTGGTTCCCAGCGTAGTGGCAACCCGGATGACCTTTGCTGCCGCGCCCGAGGCATTCCACGGCGCGGTGGCGGCAGGCCTGCTCGGCTGCGGATCGGTGGTGTTGGGCAGCGCTGAAGTGGCCGGGCAGTTCTATGCCCATTGCATTGCCCGCGCCGAAGCCGAGAACCTCGCTTACGAGGAAGCCGCTGCACGCGGCATTGCCGAACTGCGAGCGGAGAAGAAGGCAATCCCTGGTTTCGGGCACCCGCAGCATTCGGGCGGCGACCCGCGCGCGCACCGGCTGCTGGCGATCGGCGCCGAGCAGGGCATCCTCGGCAAGCACGAGCAGATGCTGCGCGCGATCGAAGCCGTACTGCCCGCCACGATCGGACGCAGCCTGCCAATCAATGTCAACGGCGCGATCCCGGTGGTGATGCTCGATGCCGGCTTCCCGCTCGCAGCACTCAAGGGAATCTCTTTGCTTGCGCGAACGGCCAGCCTGATCGCGCACCTCCAGGAAGAGAGCGAGCGGCCCATCGGGTTCATCATGAGCGGCGCGGCCGCCAGCCGGATCGACTTCGAGCCGGACAGCCTGCAAGCGGATGGCTGAACTCCGGCTACGCTGTACTCGCTCTGCATTAGCGATCGGGTTATGAGGTTGATGGCGGAGAGGGTGGGATTCGAACCCACGATAGGGTTGCCCCTATACCGCATTTCGAGTGCGGCGCATTCGACCTCTCTGCCACCTCTCCGCATGTCGGGTGCGCTTGCAGGCCTGCGGCCCCGGTCGAAGCGAGCGCGGCGGTTAGCCGAAGCCTTGCCCCTTGCCAAGCCCCAAAACACGCCAAATCCGGGGACAGCTTCGGCCGCTCATCTTGTTTCACAGCGGCGAAAGCCCATATTCACAGCACCATGGATCGCGCTGTGTTCTTTTCCAGCCAGGCGGGCCGCACAATCGAGGCACCGCGTCACGTCAAGGCCCGTTTCGGGATTGGCGATATCGTGCGCCACCGGGTGTTCGATTTCCGGGGAGTGATCTTCGATATCGACCCGGTCTTCGCCAACAGCGAAGAATGGTATCAGGCCATTCCCGAAGATATCAGGCCGAACCGTGACCAGCCGTTCTATCACCTGCTGGCCGAGAACGACGACAGTTCATATGTCGCTTATGTCAGCCAGCAGAACCTGCTGGCCGATCCGGCCGGCGGGCCGATCGACCACCCGCAGATCGCGCAATTGTTCGAGCAGTTCGATGGCGCGCGCTATCGCATGCGGCGCGCGCTGACCCATTGAGCGAGCCGGCTCAGTCCTTGAGCTTCCAGCCCGATGTCAGCACCCGATAGACCGTATAGGACATCGCGAGGTTGAGCACGCCCAGCCCGAACGCGGCGGCAATGACAGCGCCGCTGCCCGCCCCGATGTCGGTTTCGCCCAGGAAGCCATAGCGGAAGCCCGAGATGACATAGAAGAACGGATTGGCACGGCTGATCGCCTGGAACACGCCGTGCAGATTTTCGATCACAAAGAATGTGCCTGACAGCAGCGAAAGCGGGGCGATCACGAAATTGGTGATCGCCGCATTGTGATCGAACTTCTCCGACCAGATCGAAGTGGCAAGGCCCATCACGCTGAGCATCACCGATCCCATCAGCCCGAACCAGATCACGGCCCACCAATGTTCGACCTGCAGGCTGACCCCGGGCCACAACAGCATCGCAGCCGCCACGGTGCATCCCACCATAATCGCACGGGTCACCGCAGCAGCGACAATCCCGGTCATCAGCTCTCCCGGTGACAATGGCGGCATCAGCAGATCGATGATCGTGCCCTGGATCTTTCCCGACAGCAGCGAGAAGGACGAATTGGCAAAGGCATTCTGCATCATGCCCATCACGATCAGGCCCGGCGCAAGGAAGCTGGCGAACGGTGCTCCCAGCACTTCGCGCCCCTCGCGCCCCAGCGCGACGGTGAAGATCACGAGAAACAGTAGCGTGGTGACCGCCGGCGCCCAGATTGTCTGTGTCTGGACCTTGAGAAACCGGCGTATCTCCTTAATATAGAGGCTCCATAATCCGATGCGGTTGATCCCCGTGAAAACGGGCTCGCCGCGCGGCAAAAATCGGGTCCCCTTGCCCGGAACTTCGCTATCGAGGGGTGCCTCCACATCGGGGCTGGCTTGTGCTTGATCGGCCATCATTGCGCGCCTAGTGCGATGCAGCGGGCCTGACAAGCGGGCGATGCGATCGCCCGGCCGGAACTGTGCGGGGCGGCGAACAGGAACTGGAATTTCGATGAGCTGGACTGACGAGCGTATCGCAACGCTGAAGAAGATGTGGGAAGGCGGCGCCACGGCCAGCCAGATCGCCGACGAACTGGGCGGAGTGAGCCGCAATGCCGTAATCGGCAAGGCTCACCGGCTTGGCCTTAAGTCACGTCCCTCGCCGGTCAAGGCCAACGAGGAAAAGGCCGCACCGGCCCGCAAACCCACACCCAAGCCGGCGATTGCGAAGAAGCCGGCAGTTAAGGAGGTAGCGCCGCGCCCTGCGGCTGCGCCGGTGGCACGTCCGATGGCAGCGATGGCGAGCGAGGCAGAAATTCCGACGCAACCAGTGCCCAACCCCTCGTCCGATCTGCCCAAGATCGTTTCGGTTGGCCCCGGCGGCTTCCTGCGCCAGGGCCCTGGCGAACAGCAGGCACCGATCCCGCCCGCACCGCCGCGCCGGCTCGTTCCGGCCAAGCCCAGCCCCGAGATCGCGGACAAGACCAGCCTGCTCGACCTGAGCGACAAGGTCTGCCGCTGGCCGATGGGCCATCCGGGCGAGCCGGATTTCCACTTCTGCGGCGAGCAGGTGAATCCGGGCTATCCCTATTGTGTGGACCATTGCGGCCGCGCCTACCAGGCCCAGCTGCCGCGCGGCGCACGCCGCCCTCCTCCGCCGCTGCCGTTTGGCGGCCCGCGAGTCCGCTGAGCGATCGCAATTAGCGGGTCAGCGGCTCCTCGCTGACCTGGCGCCTCGCGCTAGGGATTGCGCGCAAACCAGATCGTATGGCGCGGGCCCTTGTTGTTCGGCCGGGCCCGAACTGTTTCCACTTCGACCGCATAGCCGGCTTCCCTGAGGCGCGCGGTGAACCGGTTGTCCGGCGCCGCCGACCACACCGCCAGGATGCCACCCGGATTGAGTGCGCTGCGTATGCGGGTGAGGCCACGGCTTGAATAGAGCCGCTGGTTGCCGTCGCGCACGATGCCGTCGGGGCCATTGTCGACATCGAGCAGAATCGCATCGTAGCGCGGCGAGGTGCCGTCCACTGCATCGTCGATCAGCGCGGCGACATCGGCCAGCACGACTTCGCCAGCGGGATCTTCCAGCGTTTCGCCAGTTAGATGCGCCAGTGGCCCCTGCGCCCAGTCGAGGATTTCGGGAACCACTTCGGCCACCACAATGCGTCCGCGCCCGGCCAGCTTGGCCAGCGCAGCGCGATAGGTGAAGCCCATGCCGTAGCCGCCGATCAACACCCGCGGCTGGGCCATCGCGAGCCGGTCAAGCGTAAGCACTGCCAGCTGTTCCTCGCTGAACTGCATGCGCGTGCCCATCAGTTCGTCTCGGCCTAGCATGATGATGAAATCGCGCCCGTGGCTAACCAGCGTCAGCGAATCGCCGCCGGGAATTTGCGCCGTGGCAATGGTTTCGCGCGGAAGCATGGCTTTCCTCCAAAGCAAAGGGGCCGCAGGCATGCCCGCGGCCCCCGAATGTCACGTCCGAAGGACGATCAGTCCTTCAGGAAGTCGGGCACATGCGCCGGGCCATCGCCACCGCCGCGCTCACCCGGCTCGCGCCGGCCACCCCGGTCGCGACCGCGATCGCGGTTGCCGCGCGG
>CAZCNF010000081.1:0-4837 GCA_964500135.1 uncultured Porphyrobacter sp. | reverse complement strand
CCGAATTCCGCAACGAGCGCATGATGCGAGCCGAAGAGAAGGCCGCGCGCCTGCCTGCGATCATGACCGTGCCGCTGATCCTGTTCATCCTGCCGGTGCTGTTCATTGTGATCCTTGGCCCTGCGGCCTGCGATATCGCCGACGCCTTCGCGACCAACCCGGCGCACAAGAACGGCTAGCCGACTGTCCGCGCCGCCCGTTCCGGGGGGACAAGGGAACGGACGAGCCCCGAACGGCCCGCTGCACGTCAAGCGCGTGTAGCGGGCCGCATCGTTTCTGCCTGCTGGAAGACCCGCCGCAGCAGCTCGCGGAACTGCCCGCATTCCGCATCACCCAAAGTCGAGAAGATCTCCGCTTCGATCGCCCGCGCGAGCGGCATGACTTCGCCATGGATCGCGCGCCCTTCGGCGGTCAGCTCGAGCAGATGCGAGCGCCCGTCGCCCGCATTCGGCCGGCGCGTCACCAGCCCGCGATCCTCCAGCACCTTGCAAGCGCGGTTCACCGCCACCTTGTCCATCAGCGTCGCGTCGGTCAGCGCGCGCTGAGTCACAGCTCCGCCATCCCCCAGCACCGCCATCACCCGCCATTCGGGAATCTTGAGCCCGAACCGTGCCTGGTAACGCTCGGCGATCAGGCTGCTTACCGCGTTCGAAGTCACCGACAGCTGATAGGGCAGAAAATCCGCCAGCCGCCCCTTGCCTGATCCCTTTGCGTCCATCGACACGGTTACTAATGCAACCATCAGGGCTGGCAAGTGGGCAGAGGCACCGCGCCGCGCGCCGCGTTAGCGATATTCGGCCGCATCCCACCAAGGGTAGAAATCGGGCATGTCGGCACTCACCTTGCCAGGATAGGCCGGGTTGCGCTTCTCGAGGAAGCTGGCGATGCCTTCCTTTGCATCCGCCCCGCGGCTGAGGCGATAGATCGCCCGGCTGTCGATCCGGTGTGCGTGCATCGGGTGATCGCCTGCCGGCAGCCGCCACATCATCGCCCGGGTCATTGCCACCGAGATGGCCGAAGTGTTGTCGGCGATCTCGCGCGCCAGCGCCCGTGCGGCCCCGATCAGTTCGGCCTGCGGATGGACCGAGCGCACCAGGCCGCCGGCCTTGGCCTCGGCCGCGTCGAAGATCCGGCCGGTGTAGCACCACTCGAGCGCCTGGCTGATCCCGACGATGCGCGGCAGGAACCAGCTTGACGCGGCTTCGGGCACGATCCCGCGCCGCGCAAACACGAAGCCATAGCGCGCCGTGTCTGCCGCCAGGCGGATGTCCATCGCCAGCTGCATGGTGGCACCCACCCCCACGGCCACGCCATTGCACGCGGAGATCAGCGGCTTCTTCGATTCGAACAGGCGCAAAGTCAGCAGGCCGCCGCCATCGCGCACCTTGGGGTCGGACAGGTCGTCGACTTCGGTCGGGTCGGAGAACACATGCCCGCCGCCCTCAGGCGTCAGATCGGCCCCTGCACAAAAGGCCCGGTCGCCAGCGCCGGTGAAGATCACCGCCCGCACGGCATCGTCGGCATCCAGATCGTCCATCGCCGCGATCAGTTCATCGCCCATCGTGCGGGTATAGGCGTTCATCTTTTCGGGCCGGTTGAGGGTGACGGTGGCGATGCCATCCGCCTTGTCGACGAGGATCTGAGTGAAGCCGGTCAATGCATTCTCTCCCTATTTGGCGGCGGGCACGCACCGCCTGCACCACGGTTCAGGACATGAAAGACCCGCCCTAGCCTGGCCACTGTCCCAAGGGGCATTCTGGCGGCAAAGAGCGGGTCTTGTCATTGGCAAAAACGTCATGGGCAAATGCGATAGTCCGCACTTGCCCCTGTAGGAAAGCCCCAGTGCGAACGGCCTAGCGCGGCGCCATCCGGATCGCGCCGTCGAGGCGCACGTCCTCGCCGTTGAAATAGCCGGTCTCGATCATGCACAGCGCCAGCCGGGCGTATTCCTCGGGCATGCCAAGCCGCTTGGGGAATGGCACCGAAGCGGCCAGAGCATCCTTCACGTTCTGCGGCGCCGCCTGCAGCAGCGGGGTATCGAAAATGCCCGGCAGGATCGTGTTGACGCGGATCCCTTCGTTCATCAGGTCGCGCGCGATCGGCAGAGTCATGCCGATGACGCCCGCCTTCGAAGCCGAATAGGCGGCCTGGCCGATCTGGCCATCCTCGCCGGCAACCGAGGCGGTGTTCACGATCGCGCCGCGCTCGCCGAATTCGTCCAGCGGATCGAGCGTGAGCATGCCGGCCGCCGACTTGGCGATGCAGCGGAACGTGCCGATCAGGTTCACCTGGATCACGAAATCAAACGCCGAAATCGGGAAGTGCTTGATCGAGCCGTCTTCCTTGCTGCGGCTGGCGGTCTTGATCGCATTGCCGATGCCCGCGCAGTTGACGAGGATGCGTTCCTGCCCGTGTGCCGCGCGCGCCTTGGCGAAACCGGCATCGACATCCTCGTCGCTGGTCACATTGACCTTGCAGAACACGCCGCCAAGCTCGGCAGCGATGGCGTTGCCCTTCTCTTCGTTCATGTCGAAGATCGCGACCTTGGCACCCTTGGCCGCCAGTGCGCGCGCCGTGGCGGCACCAAGGCCCGAGGCACCGCCGGTCACGACTGCGGGGGTATTGGCAGAGACTTCCATTCGTATGTTCCTCTCGAACTTGGGGGGAATCAAAGCGCCTCGACGATGGTGACATTGGCGACGCCGCCGCCTTCGCACATCGTCTGCAGGCCATATTTCTTGCCGTGGCGGCGCAGCGCATGCACCAGCGTGGCCATCAGCTTGGTGCCCGATGCGCCGAGCGGATGGCCCAGCGCGATCGCGCCGCCGTGCACGTTCAGCCGATCGGGATCGGCGCCGGTGTGCTTGAGCCAGGCCAGCGGAACCGAAGCGAAGGCCTCGTTCACTTCGAACAGATCGATATCGTCGATCTTGAGCCCGGCCCGCTCCAACGCGCGATCGGTGGCAAACAGCGGCTCTTCCAGCATGATCACCGGATCGCCGGCCGTTACCGTGAGGTTGTGGATCCGCGCCAGCGGGGTGAGGTTATGGCGCTTGAGCGCCTCTTCGCTCACCACCAGCACCGCCGAGGATCCGTCGCAAATCTGGCTTGAACTGGCGGCCGTGATTGCTCCGTCGGGGCTGAGCAGCTTGACCCCCGCGATCCCCTCCAGCGACGCGTCGAAGCGGATGCCTTCGTCTACCGTGTGCAGCTGCGCGCCTTCGGGCGTCTCGATCTCGATCGGCACGATCTCGCGCTCGAACGCGCCAGCTTGTGTCGCGGCAATCGCCTTCTGGTGGCTGGCAAAGGCGAACGCGTCGAGCTGGTCCTTGCTGAAGCCGTGCTTCTTGACGATCATCTCGGCGCCCATGAACTGGCTGAAGTTGATCCCGGGGAACTTGGCTTCGAGCCCCGCGGCCTTGCTGTAGAGGCCTTCCTTCATGTGCAGCGTCACGTTCGAACCCATCGGTACGCGGGTCATGCTTTCGACCCCGCTCGCGATCACGACGTCCTGCGTGCCGCTCATCACCGCCTGGGCAGCGAACTGGATCGCCTGCTGCGACGAACCGCACTGGCGGTCGATCGTGACCGCCGGGGTCGATTGCGGCAGCAGATTCGATGCCAGCACGCCCATCCGCCCGACCTGCATGGCCTGTTCGCCGGCCTGCGACACGCAGCCCGTGATCACGTCGTCAACGGCGGCCGGGTCGATGCCGCTGCGATCCACCACGGCATCGAGCGATGCGGCGAGCAGGTCGACCGGGTGCACCCCGGCCAGGCGCCCGCCACGGCGGCCGCCGGCAGTTCTTACGGCTTCTACGATATAGGCTGTCGGCATCGCGGTCCTCTCCTTGTCTTCAGCCGCCAACGGCGCATTCGAGCGGGGCCACGGCACCGTGAAGGCGGGCCATAACGCACGAACCGCGCCATGAATCGGCGTGGCTGGCGCAGCCATTCGGTCAATTCGTGGCAGATTGCAACCGAGCGAATTGGCTAGGCGCCACAGCGCCCGGCGAGCCACCGCCGAGGCACTGTTGCAACCGTGTTACACCTATGGCGGATTTTTCCGAAGAGCCGTTCAAATTCTTCCTTGCCGGGGCGGTTGGGCCTAATCCGGCTCGCAGGGACCAAGGCCCTGAACCTCGCCTGATTTCGGCGTGGTTTGCGGGGCCTTCACCCGGAGGGACTGGCCAGCGACAACACGATACTTTCACCAGTATTGTAGTCCGTCATGGCCTACAACGAGAGGGTCGCCCTGTGCGCTCCTCCCTTTGATAAGGGTATGTAACCAAATGAAGACTTCAACCCAACTTCGGCTGAGTGCGGGTACGCTGGCAGTGGGCATCGCGCTTGCTTCGCAGCCTGCCTTCGCGCAGGACGCTGGTGAGACCGCCGAGGCGGAAACCAGCAGCGCCATCATCGTCACCGGTTCGCGCATCGTTCGCCCGAACCTCGACTCGAACAGCCCGGTTGCCGTCGTAACCGGCGAGGAAACCGTCAAGAACGCGGACATCACGCTCGACACCTTCCTCAACACGCTGCCGCAGGTAAACCCAGCCGGCACCACCACGTCGAACAACCCGGGCAATGGTGGCCAGTCGAACATCAACCTGCGCGGCCTTGGCTCGAACCGTAACCTCGTTCTGGTCGACGGGCGCCGTCCGATGGTGGCCTCGTCCAACCAGGACGTTGACCTCAACACCATCCCGCAGGGCTTGATCGAGCGGATTGAAGTCGTGACCGGCGGCGCCGGCGCCACCTATGGTGCTGACGCGATCGCGGGCGTCGTCAACATCCGCATGAAGGAAGACTTCGAAGGCATCGACCTGCGCGCGAC
>CAZCNF010000080.1:0-4880 GCA_964500135.1 uncultured Porphyrobacter sp. | reverse complement strand
AGAGCTGGCCGCTCATAACGGCTAGGTCGCGGGTTCGAATCCTGCCGGGCCCACCAGCTGCGGCAGGCCTGATCCGGCGATGCGCGAAATCGGTCGGGGAGTGGCGCAGCCTGGTAGCGCACCTGTTTTGGGTACAGGGGGTCGCTGGTTCGAATCCAGTCTCCCCGACCAGCATTTCGTGACACACCACCGTCCGGTGGATGGTGGTGGCCGAAATGCTCCCAAGCGAAGCGCGGGAGGAGGCTAAGAGTGACCACCGCTTCCGCGTACTCTCCCAAACTGGACACCCGCGCGATCTGGGCGATCGCGATTCCCGCCATGCTGACCAATGTCGCCACCGCGCTGATCGGGATTGGCGATATCTGGATCGCCGGGCGGCTGGAGGACGCCGCCACGCAGGGCGCGGTCGACATCGGGGCGCGCCTGTTCGCGGTGGTGTTTACGGCGATGAATTTCCTCAAGACCGGCACCACCGGCCTGGTGGCGCAGGAGGGGGCGCGCAGCGGAGTGGCGGCCCAGGCGGCGGTGCTGGCGCGCGGAATGGCGGTGGGGCTGGCGATCGCGGCGCTGCTGCTGCTTGCCAAGCCATTGCTGTTGCCGGCGATGCTCGATGGGCTTGGTGCACGCGGCGACGTGCTTGCAGCCGCCCGAACCTATGCCGAAATCCGCTACTGGACCGCACCGGGCGTGATGCTCAACCTGGCGCTGATCGGCTATCTCGTCGGCCGTCGCCAGATGGGCGCCGTGCTCGCCATCGAAGTGCTCTATAATGCGCTCAACGTAGCGCTCGGCCTGCTCCTCGCCCTGCGGCTCGAATGGGGCATTGCCGGGATCGGTTGGTCGAGCTTCATCGCGGAATATGCCAAGCTGGTGCTGCTCACCGGGCTGGTACTGCGCGGCCATACCGGGCGGGCTTTGCTGGCCGCGCTCGGCAACCGTGCCGTGCTTGGCTGGTCAAGCTTGCGCCCCTTCCTTTCGGTCAATCGCGACCTGTTCCTGCGCACGCTGGTGCTCACCACCGCCTTGGCCGCGATCACCCGCCTTTCCGCGGAACGCGGCGCCGAAGTGCTCGCCGCCAATGCGATCATCTACCAGCTGTTCCTGCTGACGGCGCTGCTGCTCGACGGTTTCGAGAACGCGGCGCAAGTGCTCAATGGCGAGCGGCTGGGCGCGCGCGACCGGGCCGGCTTTGCCGCTTATGTGCGGGCGATCCTGTGGCGCGGGCTGGCGGCAGCCGCGCTGCTGGCCGCAAGCCTGGCCGTGCTGGGCAAGCCGATCATCGCCAGCTTTGCCGCCACGCCGCAGGTGGCACTGATCGCGCTGGAACAGGCGATCTGGCTGGTCGCCATACCGTTTGCCGGAGTCGCCGGCTTCGTGTTCGACGGGGTATTCGTGGGGGCAAGCTGGACCCGGGCCATGCTGCTGTCGATGGCAGGCGCGGCGGCGGTGTTCGCGCTGGCACTATGGCTGAGCTGGCCGCTCGGCAACCACGGGCTATGGGCCAGCTTCGTGCTGTTCCTGGTTACCCGCGCCGGTTTTCAGGCCGCGCTGATGCCGGGGCTGATGCGGCGCAGCTTCGCCTGACCCCATCAAAGCGAAGGGGCCGCGCGCCTTGCAGCGCGCGACCCCTCGAATGCCCGTCGGGCCGGCCGGATCAGAAGGTGATGCCGAGCTCGATCCCGTAGATGCGCGGCTCGTTGACCATCGCGGTCAGGTTGTTGAAGTCGATCCCCGACACGGCCGAAACATCGTTGGTGATGTTGCGGCCGAACAACGCGAGATCGTAGCGATCGGTGCGATAGCCGATGCGCAGGCCGCCCTCGAGCATCGAATCGTCGCTGAATTCGACCGATTGATAGAGGAAGAACTGCACCTTCGAACGGTAGGCCCAGTCCGTGAACAGGTAGATCTCGCCGCCCATGCCGGGGATGTCCTCGGTCAGGCCCAGCGACCAGTTGGCGGTCCACTTGGGCGCTTGCGGCAAGCGATTGCCGTCGATCGAGAAGATGTTGCTGCCCGGCGTGCGCTCGGGATCGAGCACGGTGCACGGCGCGCCGCAACCGGCCACGAAGGCCGTGGGATCGTTGATCTCGGTGTCGTTGTACGACAGGCCCGCCGCAAACTCGACGCCTTCGATCGGGCGCGCCTGCAGTTCGGCCTCGAAGCCGAAGCCCTTCACTTCTTCCGCATTGAGCAGCGTGGTGAAGTTGTTGGCCCCGCCCACTGCGGTCAACTGCAGGTCTTCGGTGGTGAAGTAGTAACCGCCAAGGTTCAGGCGCACCTTGCCATCGGCCAGGATCGACTTGATCCCCGCTTCATAGCTCATGGTGGTTTCGCTGTCGGCGACCGAAAGCTCGCGCCCGAACAGCACGCGGCCCTGCACCGCCGGCGCGCGATAGCCGCGCGCGACCCGGGCATAGAGGTTGACGTCTTCGCTGGCCGGCATGGTCGCGGCGAGATCCCAGGTCAGCACTTCGTCACCGACCGAGGTCGAGACCGGCGCCACCGGGCCACCGAAGCCGAGGAAGCCCGGGCGGGTGTCAACCGGGCGCGAAGCGGTGAAATCGCGGTTGTCGTCGTTGTAGCGCACCCCGCCCTGCAGCCGCAGGCCGTTGTCGAACTGGTAGAACAGCGAGCCGAACACGCCCCAGGCTTCGCTCACCTGGCGCTGCAGCGCGATCGCATCGGGCGAGGTATCGGTCGGCGAACCGAAGTCGAAGCTTTCGATGTCGAGCTTCTCGTTGAAGTAGAACAGACCGGCCTGGTAGCCCAATGCTGTGTCGCCATTGCTGGCGATGCGCAGTTCCTGGGTGAACTGGTCAAGGCTCGGGACATTGTCCTGCGACTGCGCCGAGAAGGGGATGAAGCCCGGGCCCATGCTGGGTGCAAAGGCGTTGCCGAAACCGCCGTCGATGTCGCCGCGGCTGTAGAGGTTGGCATTCCAGTAGCTGGTGACCGACGTGATCGTGGCCGGACCCAGATCATAGTCGAGCACCGCGCCCAGATTGTAGCTTTCAAGTTCCTGGAAGTTGATCCCGTCGGCGCGAGTCTCGCTGCGCTTGAACTCGGTCGACGGACCGCCAAGCCCGATCAGATCGTTGCTGCCGGTGGCGAAGGCATTGGCGCGGAACACGCGCGCAGTGCCATCGAGGTTGCGGTACTGGCCGATCAGACGCAGCGACAGCGCTTCGGTGGGGTCGAGCTGCAGCTGCAGGCGCAGCGCGTATTCGTCAAACCCCTCTAGGTCATTGCTGCCCGGATCGTCGAGATTGTCGACCCAGTCGCCACGGCTCTGGTAAATGCCCGAGGCGCGCACCGCCACTGTGTCGGACAGCTGGGCGCCGACACCGGCTTCGACATTGACCGTGTCATAGCGGCCATAGCTGCCGCGCACGAAATTGTCGCCCTGGCCCGGCTTGACGGTGTCGAACTTGACGATCCCGGCAGGCGTGTTGCGGCCGAACAGCGTGCCCTGCGGGCCGCGCAGCACTTCCACCCGGTCGAGGTCGAACACGGGGAAGCCCTTCAGTACCGGGTTTTCCAGCACCACGTCGTCATAGACCAGGCTGACCGGCTGCGAGGCGTTGAGGTCGAAGTCGGTGTTGCCGAGGCCGCGGATGTAGAAACGCGGGAAGGTGCGTCCGAACGAGCTTTCGATGTTGAGGCTGGGCACGCGGCCCGACAGCGCACGGATGTCAGCGCCGGCGCCGCTGGCCACCTGCAGCGCTTCGCCGCCCAGCGTGCCGACCGAAACGGGCACTTCCTGGAGGTTTTCCTCGCGCCGCTGCGCGGTGACGATGATCACGCCCACGCCGCCCTGGTCTTCGGCGGCAGGATCCGCGTCCTGCGCCATGGCGGGCGCGGCAGCGAACAGCGTGGTGGCGATGACGGCGCTGGCCGCGGTGGCGAAAAGATGAGTGGTACGCATGGCCTGTTTACCCCTTGTTGCGGGACCGGCCGGCCGAGGGAGAGGGCAGGCGCGATCCGGGCTGCTGGACCCTATGGCATTCTGAAACTAGCGCCCTCTTGCCGCAAAATACTGCTAGGTCAATTTCGAGCGCGCGAGGCGCTCCATTCCCCATGGCAAGCGTTGCCTAATCGCCACGATCGGGAAGTGCCTACGAGCAGCTTGCCCCGCACCGCGCGAGCCCCTATCTGCGCAGCCAATTCCCTTTCGATCGAGATTCCCCGAAGGACGACCCGATGGCCGCGCAATACGCATATGTCATGAAGAACATGACGAAGACCTTCCCCGGCGCGCAGAAGCCGGTGCTGAACAACATCAACCTGCAGTTCTACCAGGGAGCCAAGATCGGCATCGTGGGCCCGAACGGCGCGGGCAAGTCCACGCTGATCAAGATCATGGCGGGGATTGACAAGGACTTCACCGGTGAAGCCTGGCCGGGCGAGAACATCACCGTGGGCTATCTCGAGCAGGAGCCCGAACTCGATCCCACCAAGACCGTGCTCGAGAACGTGCGCGAAGGGGCCAAGGAAACCGCCGATCTCGTCGCGCGGTTCAATGAAGTCAGTGCGCTGATGTGCGAACCGGATGCCGATTTTGACGCGCTCGGCGCCGAGATGGGCGAACTGCAGGACAAGATCGACGCGGTTGACGGGTGGACGCTCGACAACCAGCTCGAAGTGGCGATGGAAGCGCTGCGCTGCCCGCCGGGCGACATGGGCGTGCAGACCCTGTCGGGCGGCGAGAAGCGCCGCGTGGCGCTCACCCGCCTGCTGATCCAGAAGCCGTCGATCCTGCTGCTGGACGAGCCGACCAACCACCTCGACGCCGAAAGCGTCCAATGGCTCGAAAACCACCTCAAGGAATATGCCGGCGCGGTGCTGATGATCACCCACGACCGCTACTTCCTCGACAA
>CAZCNF010000079.1:0-5455 GCA_964500135.1 uncultured Porphyrobacter sp. | reverse complement strand
GCTCCTCACGCGGGGTGAGCGAGGCCAGCACGCGGGTGACGGTTTCCTTGAGGTTCGCCTGGATCGCGGCATCGACCGGGATGATCGCGTTCTTGTCCTCGATGAAATCGCCCAGATGCGAATCCTCCTCGTCGCCGATCGGCGTTTCAAGGCTGATCGGTTCCTTGGCGATCTTCATCACCTTGCGCACCTTTTCGAGCGGCATGGACAGCCGCTGCGCCATTTCCTCGGGCGTCGGCTCGCGGCCTTCCTCGTGCAGGAACTGGCGGCTGGTACGCACCAGCTTGTTGATCGTCTCGATCATGTGGACCGGGATGCGGATCGTGCGTGCCTGGTCGGCGATCGAGCGGGTGATCGCCTGCCGGATCCACCAGGTGGCATAGGTCGAGAACTTGTAGCCGCGGCGATATTCGAACTTGTCGACCGCCTTCATCAGCCCGATGTTGCCTTCCTGGATCAGGTCAAGGAACTGCAAACCGCGGTTGGTGTATTTCTTGGCGATCGAGATCACCAGGCGCAGGTTCGCCTCGACCATTTCCTTCTTGGCGATGCGGGCCTCGCGCTCGCCCTTCTGCACCATGTTGACGATGCGGCGCAGCTCGGGCAGCGACATGCCGGTCTGGCTGGCGATATCGGCGATTTCGGCGCGGATGCGCTCGATCGCATCGCCCTCGCGTTCGGCAAAGGCGGCCCACTTCTTGTCCTTGCGGGCAAGGTCTTTCAGCCAGGCATCGTCAAGCTCGTTGCCGACATAGGCGCTGAGGAAGTCCATCCGCTTCACCTTGTGCCGTTCGGCCAGACGCAGCATCTGCCCGCCCAGCGCGGTCAAGCGGCGATTGAAGGCATAAAGATTGTCGACCAGGAACTCGATCTTGGTGGCGTGGAACTGCACGCTCTCGACTTCGGCGGTGAGGTCCTCGCGCAGCTTCTCGTACTTGGCTTCCTTGGCCTTGGGGAATTCCTGCCCGGCGGCAAGCGTTTCGACTCGTTCGGCCTGAAGCTTCTCGAACGATTTGAACAGCATGGTGATGCGCGCGAAGCGCTCAAGCGCCTCGGGCTTCAGCGCGGCTTCCATCTGGGCGAGCGACATGGTGTTGTCGTCCTCGTCCTCTTCCTCGCGCCGACGGGGAGCGCGCTCCTCGCCGTCCTCGTCCTCGTCGGTGTCCTCTTCCTCTTCCTCGATCTCGTCATCGTCGCGGATGGTCGGCCCGGCGGTTTCCTCGGAAATCTCGCCGTCACCGTCGTCATCCTCGTCGGCTTCCATTTTGTCGACGGGCGGTTCCTTCGAAAGCATGGCGTCAAGGTCGAGGATCTCGCGCAACTGCATCTCTTCGTTGTTGAGCGCTTCGGACCACTGGATGATCGCGTGGAAGGTGATCGGGCTTTCGCACAGCCCCATGATCATCATGTCGCGCCCGGCCTCGATCCGCTTGGCGATGGCGATTTCGCCTTCGCGGCTGAGCAGTTCGACCGCGCCCATCTCGCGCAGGTACATGCGCACCGGATCGTCAGTGCGGTCGCCCGTCGCAGTTTTCTTGGCTGCCGCGGACGAAGCTTTGCGGACGGTCTTCTTTTCGTCGTCCTCGTCGTCGTCATCGTCCTCGTCGTCGACACCCACTTCATCGACGTCGCCATCACCGTCGCCTTCGGCTTCGGCGTCCTCGTCGCTTTCCACGATCTGCACGCCCATTTCGGACAGGGCGGTCTGGATGTCCTCGATCTGGTCGGGGCTCATTTCGCCCGAGGGCAGGGCTTCATTGAGCTCGTCATAGGTGACGTAGCCGCGCTTGCGGGCCTTGTTGAGGAGCTTCTTGATCGAGGCTTCGTTGAGGTCGATCAGCGGGGCGTCGTCGTCCTTGGTGCCTGCCACGCCTTTGGTTTTTGATGCCATGGGTTCCGTTCAATCCGTCTCGAGGTCGGAGTACGGCCCGTCAGCCGCCTCGCGAGCAATTTCCGTCTTTGCCGCGACTGCGGCCTTCCTGCGCCCGAAATGCTTCAAGCGCTCGTTCAATGCAGCCAGCCGATCGCGCAGGCGGGTCTGTTCGGCAAAGGCTCCTTCCGGATCCTCAGCAAACCGGCCCTTGGCTGCCTCAAGCGCAGCAAAGAGGGCCGGCCTTTCGACCAGCAACGAAACGGCTTCGGCCAGTTCCTCGCGCGCATCTACCGGGTTTATGCCTTCTCTGAGGAAGGCGTATCGCGTTTGATCCGGTGGGGCGGGAAAGCCTCGCTCGCCTGATATGGCCATGTCGTCCCGCGAATCAAGCGTTTCTGTCAATTCGAACAAGCTTTCGACGGTCTCGCCCATCCTTGCGTCAAGCCGTGCCAGCCGCCCCAATGCCTCGGAATGGCGGGCGATCTGGTCCGGATAGCGCAACAGGCCGTGAATCACCGCACGGGTAAAGTCGTCGCGGGCGCCGCCCGCAAGGATGCGACGCAAGCGGCCTGCCACTTCGGGCGACATCGTCTGCGGAGCCGGACCGGTGCTCCGGGTGCCTTTCCACTCGCGCGGCGGCCGCTGGGGAAAGGCGAAGGCCGAGAAGCGGTCGAGCAATTCGCGGCGGTAAAGCGACCGGATATCGGGATGCTGTATCGTGTCGACATGTGCCAGGAGGCGTGCCTTCAGCCCCGCCTTGTCCTCTGGCGTCCGCAGTTCCTGCTGGTCGCGTTCGAAGTTCCAAAGCGTGTCGAGCAGGCTGGCAGGCTCCTGCAGCAACTGCTGCATCGCCGACACGCCGCGTTGCTTGATCAGGTCGTCGGGGTCGAGCCCGGCAGGCAGGCGCGCAATTCCCAGGCTTTTGCCCGGTTGCAGCATAGGCAAGGCACGACCGATCGCGCGCATCGCCGCGCGCTGTCCTGCCGTATCGCCGTCGAAACACAGCACCGGCACATCGACCAGGCGCCAGAGCATGGCAAGCTGCGTCTCCGTGAGCGCGGTGCCCAGCGGTGCGACCGCATCGGCGATCGCGGCATTGGCCAGCGCGATGACGTCCATATAGCCTTCGACCACGACCATCCGGCCAGTCTGGCGGCTGGCAGGGCCGGCACGGTGGAGGTTGTAGAGCGTGCGCCCCTTGTCGAACAGCGGGGTGTCGGGAGAATTGAGGTATTTGGCGATGCCGTCCTTGTGCTCGAGAATCCGGCCGCCGAAGGCGATCACGCGTCCGCGCGCGTCCTGGATCGGCAGCATCAGCCGGTCGCGAAAGCGGTCATAGGGCGGCTTGTCGTCGACCGTGATGAGCAAGCCGGCTTCAACCAGCATCGCTTCGTCGAACTGCGCAAGGGCGGGCCTGATCGCCACTTTGCTGTCGGGTGCATAGCCGAAGCCGAATTCGCGCATCACTGCGGGGCTGAACCCACGCGACTTGAGATAGTCGCGCGCTGTGGTGCCTGCGGGTGCGAACAGCTGCTCGACAAACCATTGTTGCGCCGCTTCGGTCACATCGACCAGGCTGGCGCGCTTTTCGGCCTGCTTCGCCGCCACCGGATCGGGGCGGGGCACTTCCATCCCGGCCTGTTGCGCCAGTTCCTTTACGGCATCCATGAACTGCATGCCGCGCTGGTCGGTCATCCAGCGGATCACGTCGCCATGCGCGCCGCAACCGAAACAGTGGTAGAAACCCTTTTCGTCATTGACGGTGAAACTGGGCGATTTTTCGTTGTGGAACGGGCAGCAGGCCTTCCACTCGCGCCCCGCCCGCTGCAGCTTGGTCGTGCGCATGATGACGCTCGAAAGCGTCACCCGGGCGCGCAACTCGTCAAGCCATTGCGGGGAAAGCATCGGCCGATGGTATTAGGAAAGCGCCGCTTTAACCAGCCCGCTCGCCTTGCCCATGTCGAGCTGTGCACCGTGGCGTACCTTCAGCTCGGCCATCACGCGCCCCATGTCCTTGACCGAAGCCGCTCCCAGTTCGCCCTTGATCGCTTCGATGGCGGCGCGCGTATCGTCCTCGCTCATCATCGCGGGCAGGAATTCCTCGATCACCGCCAGTTCGGCACGTTCCTGCGCAGCCAGTTCCTCACGCCCGCCCTTTTCGTAGAGCTCGATCGATTCGCGGCGCTGCTTGGCCATCTTCTGCAGCACTTCGACCACCAGCTCGTCATCGGCGATTTCCTTCGACGAGGTGCGCATTTCGATGTCGCGATCCTTGATCTTCGCCCCGATCAGGCGGAGCGCTGCGGTGCGATCCTTCTCGCCAGCCTTCATGGCGGAGATGGTGGCGGCCTTGATGTCGTCGCGAAGCATGGATTCGGTTCCTTGTGTCTGGTCTTGGGCGCGCAGATAGGCGCAAAACGCGAAAATGGGAATTGTGCCCCGATTAGTCGATATTTCTCCCCGCTGCGGTTGACGCGCCCGCATGGCATGGCTAGCGGCTGGGACTTAGCGACATCGCCGGTAAACCCTGACTCGGAGAGCCCGAATGGCTTCTGCTGCCTCTCGTCCTGCGCAACCTAAAGGTGTGACGGGTTGCCTCGTTCTGGCCGATGGCACGGTGATCTGGGGTCGGGGCTTCGGGGCCGCCGGCAGCGCGGTGGGCGAAGTGTGCTTCAACACCGCGATGACCGGTTATCAGGAAGTGATGACCGATCCGAGCTATGCCGCGCAGATCGTCACCTTCACTTTTCCGCACATCGGCAATGTCGGGGCGAACCCCGAGGATATCGAAAGCCGGGTGGAGGGCGCGGTGGGCTGCGTGGTGCGCGAGGATGTGACCCGGCCATCGAACTTCCGCAGCCTGCAGGGCTTCACCGAATGGATGGCGGTCAATGGCAAGATCGGGCTTTCCGGGGTCGATACCCGTGCGCTCACCCGGCGCATCCGCATGGCGGGCGCGCCCAATGCGGTGATCGCGCATGAGCCTTCGGGCAAGTTCGACATCGCAGCACTGCTGAAGCGCGCGCAGGAATGGCCCGGGCTCGAAGGCATGGACCTTGCCCCGCGCGTCACCCGCGACAGCCGCGAGGAATGGCACGGTTCGTATTGGCGACTGGGCCATGGCTATGGCGAAGCGGGCGACGAGGCGCGCCCGCATGTCGTGGCGATCGACTATGGCGCGAAGGACAACATCTTCCGCAATCTGGTGCGCGCCGGCGCGAAGGTGACGGTGGTGCCGGCCAAGACCTCGCTCGAAGAAGTGCTGGCGCTGAAGCCCGATGGCGTGTTCCTGTCGAACGGGCCGGGCGATCCGGCCGCGACCGGCACCTATGCCGTGCCGGTGATCCAGGGCCTGCTCGAACGCGACATCCCCCTGTTCGGCATCTGCCTGGGCCACCAGATGCTGGCGCTGGCGGCGGGCGCCAAGACGATGAAGATGCACCAGGGGCATCGCGGCGCGAACCATCCGGTCCAGCGCGTGGGGGAAGGGTGGGGTGCCACCACAGGCCTCGTCGAGATCACCAGCATGAACCACGGCTTCGCGGTCGATGCCGACACGCTGCCGCCCCATGTCGAGCAGAC
>CAZCNF010000078.1:0-5491 GCA_964500135.1 uncultured Porphyrobacter sp. | reverse complement strand
GCGCCCGAGGCGGAGATCGGCTGGTTCGACATGTACGACCAGCAGGCCATGGCCGATACGGTGCGCGCCGCCACACGGCTCAAATGGCTCAATTCGGTCTATGCCGGGCTCGATTTTCTGCCGATGGAGGTGTTGATCGAACGCGGGATCACCGTCACCAACGGGGCCGGGATCAATGCGCTGACCATCGCCGAATATGTCGTGATGGGCATGCTCACCACCGCCAAGGGCTATCGCGAGGTCGTGCGCGCGCAGGACCGGCGCGAATGGCTGCTCGACAGCCCCGGCAAGCGCGAACTGGCGGGCAGCAAGGCGCTGCTGCTGGGCTATGGCGCGATCGGCCAGCTGATCCGCCCGCGGCTCGAAGCCTTCGAGGTCGAAGTAACGGTGGTGCGGCGTTCCGGCGGCGAGGGCGTGCTGCGGCCCGATGAATGGCGCGGCCGGCTGGGCGAATTCGACTGGGTGATCCTGGCGGTGCCCGCCACACCCGAGACCGACGGGATGATCGGCGAGGCCGAACTGGCGGCGATGAAGAGCGATGCGGTGATCGTGAACATCGCGCGCGGCGCGGTGATCGATCAGCCCGCACTGGTCGACGCGCTCCAGCACAAGCGCATCGGCGGCGCATTCCTCGACGTGACCACACCCGAGCCGCTGCCGCCCGAGCATCCGCTATGGGCGCTCGAGAACGCCCATATCACCATGCACCTGTCGGGCCGGGCACAGGACAAGATGTTCCAGCGCTCGGCCGCGCGCTTCCTCGACAATCTCGGCAAATACCTCAAGGGCGAGCCGATCGGCCCGGTGTTCGACCCGAAACTGGGGTATTGAAGGCGCGAAAGTCGCGCGCCAGGGGCGAGAGCGGCTTTCCCTGGGACGACCCGATGGCGGGCATTCCCAATTCCGGGCGCCTTCTTGTCACTGCAGCGGGTTTTCCCTAGTCGCCAGTGATGAGAAAGCTGGCCGAACCGAAAGATTCAATTGTCGGCGAACGCGCGCCGTTTTTTTGGGCGGGCTGTGCGGCGATCAGCATCGGTGTGCTGCTGCATTTGCCGATGCTGTCGATGGCGCATGACATGGGCAATCACCTCGCCGGGATGCCGATGGACATGGGCATGATGGCGGGCATGGCACTGATCGCTGTCGGCGCGCCGCTGGCCTGCTACGGTGCCCTGCCGAAGCAGCGCGCTCCACATGGCGATCATGCCGGGACAAGCTTCGAAGCCCCCGATTCCACGCCGCTCAACCGCTGGCACGCCGCGACATTGCTGGTCCTGACACTTGGCCTCATCATTGATGTGATGAAGCCTGCAACGCTTGGGTTCGTGCTGCCGGGGATGGCCAATGAATACGGCATCGAGCGGTCACATGTTGCGCTCCTGCCGCTCATCGCGCTCACCGGAACCACTGTCGGATCGTTCCTGTGGGGATGGCTCGCCGACATTTATGGCCGTCGCGTCTCGATCCTGCTGTCAACTATCCTGTTCGTTTCCACCGCGATCTGCGGGGCGATGCCGAAATTCGAATGGAACCTGGTGATGTGCTTCCTGATGGGCATTTCGGCGGGCGGCATGCTGCCGGTGATTTACACCCTGCTTGCCGAAGTCATGCCGCCGCGTCACCGCAGCTGGGTGCTGGTATTGGTCGGCGGAACCGGACTGGTGGGCGGCTATCTTGCGGCCAGCGGGGCGGCATATGTGCTGGAGCCGATCTACGGCTGGCGCGCCTTGTGGTTGCAGGGTTTCCCAAGCGGCTTGCTTCTGCTTGCGCTGGCGCGGTTCATTCCTGAAACGCCGCGCTTCCTCGCCGAGCGTGGCAGGACAGCGGAACTGGCGGCCATGCAGCGCAAATTCGGCCTGCAGCCCAAAGCGCGGCCCGTGCAGCCGCCCAGCGATGCCCCGACGCCCGCCGGCCATCGTCAGATTACCGTGGCCCTCACGGTCACGGCGCTGTGCTGGAGCTTCGTCAATTTCGGCCTGCTGTTGTGGCTGCCTTCCGACTTGCAGGCGCGCGGTTACAGCGCGGAAATCGCCAGTGGCATCCTTGCCAAGTCATCCTTGCTGGCTTTCCCGACGATCCTGCTCGCAGCCTACTTCTATGCCCGGCACAGCAGCAAGTGGACGCTGGTCGGGACTGTAAGCCTGACGGTCATCGGCTTGCTCGGTGCCTTGTTGCCTGCCGAGCTTTTGAGCTGGGAACCGATGCTGGTTTCAGTGATCGCAATCTTGATCGTGGGCACAAACGGCACGATTGCCGTCCTGCTGCCCTACACCGCAGAAAATTACCCGCTCGGCAATCGTGGCAGAGCAACCGGGCTTGTGGCGGGAAGCAGCAAGTTCGGCGGAGTAGCCGTGCAAGTGGCCGCTCTGGCTGGTTTCGCACCGACTTTGGTAGGGGCGGCCCTGGCCCTTCTTCTGCCCACCGCAGCATCAGCCGGCATGATTGCGTGGGCCGGGCGCGAGACGCAAGGCCGCAGTCTCCGCGAACTCGAAGCAGAGTAATGGTTGCGGACCGCCCGGTTCGCCAAACTCAATCTAGATCGTGTCCGATTCCCGCTCATCACCGGCCATCGCCGAGGCAAATGCTCTGTCCGGAGTGCTGCACGGGGGCCTTTGCCGTTTGATCGCCGATAGCGGCAATTCCGCAATCGACCCCGAAACGGAAACAAAGCGCGCACGCCGGTCATGGTGCCTCCACCGTCGGTGGGACACCATCGGCGGCGGAATGGAATAGCGGATGAAATTCCACTACTTCGCAGGGCGAAGCACATTGAATCGGTAGGATCATGAAGTACTCGGGCGGCTCACCCGGCGGGCACAGGGCTGGAAATGGCTTGAAGCCAAATCTCGAATAGAAATTTGGATCACCGGTGAGAATGCAGCCCGAGGCATGGACGCCTTTGAGGCGCTGTATCCCAGCCTCAATCAAAGCGCTCCCGATTCTCTGTCCTTGAAATTCTGGCTCAACCGCAACAGGTCCCAACGCAAACCACTTGTCATCTTGGTCGCGGCACTTTGCAGGCGAGAACGCAATATGCCCCACCACTCGTTCGCCCTGAACGGCGACCATTGAAATGGCGAGCGCACCACTCTTCCGAAGGGCATTGATCAAGCGTTGCTCGTCACCAGCGGAGAACGGCATCTGGGCGAAGGCTCGTTTGGTGAGTTGGAAAATCGCACGCTCGTCAGCAACAGTCTCGTCGCGAATGACCATGTTCATCCAGCATAACTCACTTCGTTAAAGCCCCAAAAACGGGTCTGTTTCAAAACATAGTCACATTCCGGACCTTCAGCAAACCACCCATTTCGAGACGCCAATCCCCCGCAAGGCGGCGCCTGACGGCGGGCACACGCCGCCTCCCGAACGCATCCGGCCGGCTACCCCTCTTCCAGCAGCAGGAGCGTCGCGGTCACGATCAGCCGCGGGGCGGGGTGCAACACATGGTCGGCCTCGGTAATGGTCGCATCGGCCACCAGCTGGCCGGGCAGCGCGAATTCGTGATCGGGCAGGGCGGCGATGAAGCGCTCGCCCGCGGCCACGCCCTCAGGACCCGCGAAATCGAGCGTTACCTCGTGGCGCGCGCCGGCAAAGGTGATGCTGGCCCAGGGCACCTCGCGTTGGCTCAGGATATGGCCCTGCGCCTCGCCCAGCATCAACAGCGCCTCGCGCAGCCGGTCGGCCGTGGTTCGGCGGGGGCGGAAGGCGCGCCGCCTGGCTCCGATCGGCTCAGCGCGCATGGGCATAGCCCTTCGTTTCGGGAGCATAGCCCGCCATCCACTGGCGGATGCGCGCCTCGGTGTTAGGGCGCGGCGTGCGGCCCATGCGAAGATCCAGCACGAAGCGCGGATCATGCGCGGCGAGGCGCCCGAACTTGGTGGCGGCCATGTCGTGCTGGCGCAGGAAAGTCTCGACGGATCGGATCAGCATGGGTCCCCTCATCATCTGCGATTGATTGGCGAATCACGGTATATGTTCCTGATTCGTTCCATCTGAATTCCTACTTGTCTAGGAAAAATCCTATGATATAGGAAAATTCATACAAGTTGAGGAACACAGCCATGGACAGCATGGAAAGGGGCGAAGGCGGGCGGCAGCGGCTGCTCGAACTGGCGCAGGCGGGCGGAGTCAGCCTGACTGCGCTGTCCGACATGATCGGGCGCAATCCCAGCTATTTGCAGCAGTTCATCCGCAAGGGTTCGCCGCGCAAGCTGGAGGAGCAGGACCGCCGCACATTGGCGAGCTTCTTCGGGGTCGACGAAAGCGAGCTGGGCGGACCGGAAGAGCGGATACAGGAAAATTCCTATGGCCGGCGCCGTGGGGTGATGCAGCGCCCCGAATGGGTCGAGGTGCCGCGGCTCGACATCGGTGCCTCAGCCGGGCCGGGCACGCTGCCGCTGTCGGAACTGCCGTTCGATACCTTCCGCTTTTCGCGCCGCTGGCTCACCGAGCAGGGGCTCGACGGGGCGCAGCTTTCCGCCATCACGGTGGAGGGTGACAGCATGGAGCCACTGCTGCGCGATGGCGACGAAATCCTGGTCGATCGCTCGCCGCGCCCGTTCCGCGACGGGGTGCATGTGGTGCGGCTGGGCGAGACGCTGATGGTAAAGCGCGTCGCCTCGGCCGGGGCGGGGCGGCTGGCGCTGCTGAGCCAGAACCTCGCCTATCCGCCGGTCGAGGCGGGGGTGGACGAGGTCGAGATCGTGGGCCGCGTGGTGTGGAAGGGCGGGAGGATCTGACGCGTGCATGAATTTCCTTCAGACGATGCCATCGCGCATCTTGCCGCGCGCGTGCTCGATGCCACGCTGCCGCGCCCGGAGTGGACCCATGCGGCCCATTTCGCTGTGGCGCTGTGGTGCATCCGCTACCGTCCCGATCTGGCGGAGGCCGAGGGGTTTCGCGGGGTGATCCTGCGCCTCAACGACGCGCATGGCACGATCAACAGCGACAGTTCGGGCTACCATCACACCATCACCATCGCCTCGCTGCGCGCCGCGCGGGCGCTGCATGATGCGCATGCCGCGGCCGCGCCGCTCCACGCGGTGCTGGCCGACCTGCTGAGCGGGCCGTTTGGCGGGGCCGGCTGGATCCTGGCCTATTGGTCGCGCGAGCGGCTGTTCTCGGACGAGGCGCGGCGCGGCTGGGTGGCACCAGACCTCGCCTCGCTGCCGTTCTAGCGATTATCCGCCTTGCAATGCGCGGGCGGCTTGGCCATTTCCGCGAGCATGACCGACAAGCCCATCCCGCCCATGCGCGCCGCGATCATTCCCGTCACGCCGCTGCAGCAGAACTGCTCGCTGATCTGGTGCACCAGGACGATGAAGGGCGCGCTGGTCGATCCCGGCGGCGATCTCGACAAGCTCAAGGCGGGCGTCGCCAAGGCCGGCGTGACGCTCGAGAAGCTGCTCGTCACCCATGGCCATCTCGACCATTGCGGGCAGACCGGGATGCTGGCCGAAGAACTGGGCCTGCCGATCGAAGGCCCGCACGAGGA
>CAZCNF010000077.1:0-5679 GCA_964500135.1 uncultured Porphyrobacter sp. | reverse complement strand
TTGTTGACCTGGTTGGGGAAGTCCGAACGCCCGGTGGCGATGATCGCATCGGGGCGCACCGCCTTGGCCTCGTCGGGCATGATTTCGGGCGTGGGGTTGGCCATGGCGAAGATGATCGGCTTGTCCGCCATCTTGGCCACCCATTCAGGCTTTAGCGCGCCGGCGGCCGACAGCCCGAGGAAGATGTCGGCGCCGACCAGCGCCTCTTCCAGACTGCGGGCCTTGGTGGGCACGGCATGCGCGCTCTTCCACTGATCAACATCGGAGCGGCCCGGATAGATCGGGCCCGAACGGTCACACACGATCACGTTTTCGTGCGGGATACCCAGCGCCTTGATCAGCGAGGTGCAAGCGAGCGCCGACGCGCCTGCACCATTGACTACCATCCGGCAATCCTTGAGCTTGCGCCCAGTCAACAGGCAGGCGTTGATGAGGCCCGCCGCTGCGATGATGGCGGTGCCATGCTGGTCGTCATGCATCACCGGGATCTTCATCCGGTCGCGCAGCGCCTGCTCGATGATGAAGCATTCGGGTGCCTTGATATCCTCAAGGTTGATGCCGCCGAAGCTCGGCTCCATCAGCGCTACGGCATTGATGAAGGCTTCGGGGTCTTCCGTGTCGAGCTCAATGTCGATTGAATCGACGTCGGCAAATCGCTTGAACAGCACCGCCTTGCCTTCCATCACCGGCTTCGAGGCCAGTGCACCGAGATTGCCGAGGCCAAGGATGGCCGTGCCATTGGAAATCACCGCCACCAGGTTCGAGCGCGCGGTATATTTCGCTGCCAGGCGCGGGTCTTCCGCGATCGCTTCGACCGGAGCTGCGACGCCGGGGGAATAGGCCAGGCTGAGGTCGCGCTGGGTCGCCATCGGCTTCGAGGCGATGATCTCGATCTTACCCGGGCGGATGGTCTCGTGGTAGAACAGCGCTTCGCGGGTGGTAAAAGTGACTTTGCTCTTGTCGGCCAAGGCGTTCCTCCTGTCTGGCGTTCCCCCTAAACCAGCCTGATCGAGAGCGATAGGGGAAAGCTGGCGGGCGCCCGTTCCGAATCGTCCCCTCGCCCGCTACGGCTTGGCGGATGGCCGATCAGCCCACCCCAATGATGCAGCAATATCTCGCGCTCAAGCGCGAGGCCGGCGGCAGCCTGCTGTTCTATCGCATGGGTGACTTCTTCGAACTGTTCTTCGACGATGCCCGGCAAGCCGCCGCGATCCTCGACATCGCGCTGACCAGCCGCGGTGAGCATGGCGGCGAGCCGGTGCCGATGTGTGGCGTGCCGGTGCACGCTGCCGAAAACTATCTCGCGCGGTTGATCAAGGCGGGCTGCCGGGTGGCAATCGCACAGCAGGTCGAAACGCCCGAGGAAGCCAAGGTTCGCGCCAAGCGCGAAGGCCTGCCTTCATCCAAGGTGCTGGTCCGGCGCGAGATCGTGCGGCTGGTGACAGCCGGTACGCTAACCGAAGAGACGCTGCTCGAACCGCGCCGGGCGAACCTGCTGGTGGCCCTAGCCGAAGTTCGCGGCATGATCGGGATCGCGAGCTGCGATGTCTCGACCGGCGACATGGTGCTGGAAGAGTGCGACAGTGCCATGCTCGACGCCGCACTGGCACGCCTGCCCTTCAGCGAATGCGTGGTGGCCGAAGGGCTGGATCTGGGGCCGCCGGAAGCCGTGTCGCAGCCGCGCAGCGAATTCACCAGCGACGCGGGCGCTGCCGCGCTCCAGCGCATTCACGGCGTCGCCACGCTCGATGGCTTCGGCGAATTCTCGCGCGCGATGCTGGCGGCGGCGGGTGGCCTGATCGCCTATCTCGAGCATGTCGGGCGGGGCAAGCTGCCTCTGCTGCTGCCGCCGCGATTGCGCGATGCCGGCCAGGCGATGGCGATGGACCAGGCCACCCGTGCCAGCCTGGAAATCCTGACCAGCCAAGCGGGCGCGCGCGAAGGCAGCCTGATCGCCGCGATCGACCGCTGCGTGACCGGCGCAGGCGCGCGGCTGCTGGCCGACGATCTGGCCGCCCCCCTGCTTGATCGCGGCGAAATCGAAGCGCGGCTGGCACTGGTGCAATGGTTCCTGGGCGATCCGCTCAGCCGGGCCGAACTGCGCGAGGCCATGCGCAACCTGCCGGATCTGGGCAGGGCGCTGGGGCGCGTGGTTGCCGGGCGCGGCAGCCCTCGCGACCTTGGCCAGGTCCGCGATGCCCTCGACGGAGCGCGGCGCATCCAGGCGCGACTTGCAACGCTGGCCGACCGACCGCCGCTGCTGGCAAGCTTGCTGCCATTGCTGGGCGGACATGGTGCCTTGACTGACCTGCTCGATCGCGCGCTGGTGCCTTCCCCGCCGACCGAGCGTGGTAGTGGCGGCTTTATCGCCGATGGCTACGATGCCGCACTTGACGAGCTCCGAGCGATCTCCGGCAATGCCCGCCGGGCGATTGCGGCGATGGAGGCGCGCTACCGCGACCAGACAGGCATCGCCACGCTCAAGATTCGGCACAACGGCGTGCTGGGCTATTTCATCGAAGTGCCCGCGCGCCATGCCGATGGCCTGATGACGCCCGATAGCGGTTTCACCCATCGCCAGACCATGGCGGGTGCGGTTCGCTTCAATTCGCTCGCGCTGCACGAAGAAGCGACCCGCATTGCCGAGGCGGGTGGGCACGCGCTGGCCGCCGAGGAGGCGCATTTCGAACGACTGACAGGTGAAGTGGTTTCGGCGCGCGAAGCGATAGCCCGCACCGCCGCCGCGCTTGCGCGGATCGACGTCAGCGCCGGGCAGGCCGAACGGGCAGCCGAAGGGGGCTGGTGCCGCCCCGTGATTGCCGATGCGCCTGTGCTGGAAATCGCCGGCGGGCGCCACCCGGTGGTCGAAGCCGCACTGGCACGCTGCGGTGAACGCTTCGTGGCCAATGACTGCCAACTGTCACCTGAAGATCGCCTGTGGCTGATCGGCGGACCCAACATGGGCGGCAAGTCGACCTTCCTGCGCCAGAACGCGCTGATCGTGCTGCTCGCCCAGGCCGGCGGGTTCGTGCCCGCCGACAGCGCCACGATCGGCCTCGTCGACCGGATGTTCAGCCGGGTCGGCGCCTCGGACAATCTTGCGCGCGGGCGCTCCACCTTCATGGTCGAAATGGTCGAGACCGCCGCCATCCTCAGCCAGGCGAGCGAGCGCAGCTTCGTAATCCTCGACGAGGTCGGGCGCGGCACTTCAACCTACGACGGGCTGGCGCTGGCCTGGGCGGTGGTCGAAGCGGTGCATTCCGCAATCCGCTGCCGCTGCCTGTTCGCGACGCATTACCATGAACTCGCCCGGCTGGCGGACAGTTGCGACGCGCTGTCGCTGCATCATGTCCGAGCGCGCGAATACAAGGGCGATCTGGTGCTGCTGCACGAACTGGCCGAGGGGCCAGCCGATCGCTCCTATGGACTGGCCGTGGCGCGGCTGGCAGGGGTGCCCATGTCCGTAGTGGCGCGGGCCAAGCAGGTGCTCGACCGGCTGGAGAAGAACCGCGCGGACACCGGCGGGCTGGCCGCGGGGCTGGGCGATCTGCCGCTGTTCGCCGCGCTACAGCCCGAGGACGAATCGCCACGGGACGCCATCGCCGACCAGCTGCGGGCGATCGATGTCGATGCCCTCTCGCCGCGTGAAGCGCTCGAGCTGCTGTATCACCTCGCCGCCAAAGCCAAGGCTACCAAAAGTTAACGGAGCGGCAGCTATACCCCTCTGCCATGTCGAAGGGCCTGTTCCAGAATCCCAAGAAGGCGCTGCTGTTCGCGGGCGCCACGCTGTTAAGCGTCGCCATGCTGGTCGGCTCGGAAGATGATGAAGGGGCACTGGTGCAGGCCGCTGCGACCTTGAAGGAACCGGGCGGCCGGGCCGGTGGCGAGTTGCCGCCCGACTTCGGCGCATCACCCAACCGGCTGGATGCACTTGCACCCGATGAACCTGCCGATGTGAGCATGGCGGATGACGAAGCCCTGATCGACGATACCGCCGGTTTCGACCCGACCCCGCCCGACGAACAGCCGGACGAGTCCGATCCGGCTGCGGGCGACACCTATATCGTGGTCGACAACAGCCAGCTCTAGGCCTTAGCGGGTGGGGACCGGCGCCTCGCCCGAATAATCGTAGAAGCCCCGGCCGGTCTTTCGGCCGAGCCAGCCGGCCTCGACATACTTCACCAGCAGCGGCGCCGGGCGATACTTGCTGTCGCCGGTGGTGGCGTAAAGCACCTTGATGATCTCGAAGCAGGTATCGAGACCCACGAAATCGGCCAGTTCGAGCGGACCCATCGGGTGGTTCAGGCCTAGCCGGCAACCCTTGTCGATATCCTCGATGCTGGCGGTCGACTGGCCCAGCACGAAGATCGCCTCGTTGATCATCGGCAACAGGATCCGGTTGACCACGAAGCCCGGCTCGTCCTGGCTCAGCACCACCTGCTTGCCGAGGCTCTCGGCAAACGCGGTGATCCGGTCCGTGGTCGCCTTGCTGGTGGCAAGCCCCGGAATAACCTCGATCAGCCCCATTACCGGCACCGGATTGAAGAAGTGCAGCCCGATAAAGCGCGCCGCGTCGGGTGCGAAATTGGCCATGCGCGTGATCGGGATAGAGCTGGTGTTGCTGGCCATCACCGCGTCGGCGCCGAGCACCTTGCCCGCTGCTTCGAAAATCGCCTTCTTGATCTCCTCGCGCTCGGTCGCAGCTTCGATGATCAGCTCGGCATCGGTCATCGGGGCATAGTCACCCACCGCGCTGATCCGCCCCAGCGTGGCCTCGGCCTCGGCGATTTCGAGCTTGCCCCGACCGACCAGCTTGCCCAGCGCCTTGTCGATGTTGGCCTTGCCGGCTTCGGCGCGGGCCCGGTCGACATCGGCCAGCAGCACCTGCATCCCGTGCTGGGCAACAGTCTGGGCGATGCCCGTGCCCATCTGCCCCGCCCCGATCACCGCCACTGTCCGCATCGATCCCGTTCCTTCGCAATTGCAGCAAGGGCGGTCCGTTAGCGGCTGTCTGGCCAGTTGCCTAGCGGTTTGCGCCGGGAATCCACTTCACGTCAGCGGTGCCACGGTCATTCATCACGCGCGCCAGCTGGAAGAGATAGTCCGACAGCCGGTTGATATAGGCAAGCGCGGCGGGATTGACCGGTTCGGCCGCCGCCAGCGCCACCATCGCGCGTTCTGCCGCACGGGTGGTGGCACGCGCCACATGGGTGCGCGCGGCCGCCTCGCTGCCTCCGGGCAATACGAAGCTGGTCAGCGGTTCGAGCTGTTCGGTCAACGCATCGATCGTGCGTTCAAGCCAAGCGACCTGTGACGGGACGATCCGCAGCACCATTGCCGAAGGGGCAAAGTCACCGTCCGCTGCAGGGGTGGCAAGGTCCGCACCCAGATCGAACAGATCGTTCTGGATGCGGTATAGCGCCGCCGCATGGCTGCCATGCGGATCGGCCACCGCCGCCAGCCCGATCGCGCTGTTTGCCTCATCGATCTTGCCGATCGCCTCGATCCGCAGCGAGGCCTTGGCCACGCGCGTGCCATCGACGAGCCCGGTCGACCCGTCATCCCCGGTACGGGTGTAAATCTTGTTGAGTTTGACCACGGTGGGGCGCGCGCGGCGCTTACTGGGCAATCGCCAGCAGGATGGCGACCACCGCCACCGCCAGCGCCTGGTACTTGATG
>CAZCNF010000076.1:0-5848 GCA_964500135.1 uncultured Porphyrobacter sp. | reverse complement strand
AGGGTGCCCGCACGCGCCACAACAAGCAGACGGACAAGATGATCATCCGTTCGCGCCACGCCAAGAAGAAGAGGTAAGGACACATGGCACGTTCCGTCTGGAAAGGTCCGTTTGTCGAACTCAGCCTTCTCAAGAAGGCGGAGGACGCACAGGAAGCGAACAGCACTAAGCCGATCAAGACTTGGTCGCGCCGTTCGACCATTCTCCCGCAGTTCGTTGGCCTGACGTTCAACGTCTACAACGGGCAGAAGTTCATCCCCGTCTCGGTTTCCGAAGAGATGGTCGGCCACAAGCTCGGCGAGTTTGCACCCACGCGCAACTTCCCCGGCCACGCCGCCGACAAGAAGGGCAAGCGCTAATGGGCAAGGCAAAGGCACCCCGCCGCGTCGGCGAAAACGAGGCGCTGGCCGTCGGCACCACCATCCGTGGTTCGGCGCAGAAGTTGAATCTTGTGGCGGCGTTGATCCGCGGCAAGAAGGCCGAAGAGGCCATGAACATCCTCGCCTTCTCGAAGCGGGCGATGGCTCGGGATGCGAGCAAGGTGCTCGCTTCGGCGATCGCCAATGCGGAAAACAACCACAATCTGGACGTCGACTCGCTCATCGTGGCGGAAGCCTCGGTCGGCAAGTCGATCACCATGAAGCGTTTCCACGTGCGCGGTCGCGGCAAGTCGACCCGGATCCTTAAGCCGTTCAGCCGGCTGCGGATTGTGGTGCGCGAGCAGGAAGAGGCGTAAGATGGGTCAGAAGAGCAATCCGATCGGTCTGCGCCTGCAGATCAACCGCACCTGGGACAGCCGCTGGTACGCCGAAGGGCGCGACTACGCCAAGCTGCTCAAGGAAGACATCGCGATCCGCAAGTACATCGTCGAGAACCTGCCGCAGGCAGCGGTCTCGAAGGTCGTTATCGAGCGTCCGGCGAAGCTGTGCCGCGTGTCGATCTATGCTGCGCGTCCTGGCGTCATCATTGGCAAGAAGGGCGCAGACATCGAAAAGCTCCGCTCGACGCTGGCCAGCATGACCGACAGCGAAGTGAAGCTGAACATTGTCGAGATCCGCAAGCCTGAAATCGATGCCAAGCTCGTCGCCCAGGGTATCGCCGACCAGCTGATCCGCCGTGTGGCGTTTCGCCGTGCGATGAAGCGTGCGGTGCAATCGGCGCTTCGCCTTGGTGCCGAGGGGATCAAGATCACCTGCGGTGGCCGTTTGGGCGGCGCTGAAATCGCGCGCGTCGAATGGTATCGTGAAGGCCGGGTGCCGCTGCACACGCTCCGCGCCAATGTCGACTATGCCGAAGCCGAAGCACTTACCGCTTACGGCATCATCGGCATCAAGGTGTGGATCTTCAAGGGCGAAATCCTTGCGCACGATCCGACCGCGCAAGACCGCCTCATGATGGAAGCGCAAACTTCCGGCGTGCGTCCGGCTCGCTGATTGCAGGATAGGTAGAGAAAAAATGCTGCAACCGAAGAAAACCAAGTTCCGCAAGGCCTTCAAGGGGAAGATCAAGGGTGACGCCAAGGGCGGCACCACGCTGAACTTCGGCTCCTATGGCCTCAAGGCGCTCGAGCCAGAGCGGATCACCGCCCGCCAGATCGAAGCTGCGCGTCGTGCTATCACTCGCCACATCAAGCGCCAGGGTCGCTTGTGGATCCGCGTGTTCCCCGATGTGCCGGTTTCGAAGAAGCCTGCCGAAGTCCGCCAGGGCAAGGGCAAGGGATCGATCGAATACTGGGCTGCACGGGTCAAGCCGGGCCGCATCCTGTTCGAACTTGATGGCGTGGCCGGCCCGCTGGCCGCGGAAGCGTTCGAGCGTGCGGCGATGAAGCTGCCGATCAAGACCAAGGTCGTAGCCCGGCTGGGCGACACCTCGCACCTGGGAGGCGAATGATGAGCAAGATCGAAGATCTGCGCACCAAGACCGATGACCAGCTTGCGTCTGAGCTCGTCGAGCTCAAGCGCGAGCAGTTCAACCTGCGTTTCCAGGCTGCCACCAACCAGCTCGAAGCGCCGTCGCGGGTGCGCGAAGTGCGTCGCTCGATCGCCAAGATCAAGACGTTGCAGAACGAGCGCGCGGCTGCTGCCGCAGCCAAGGCTTGAGGAGTTAAACGATGCCGAAGCGAATCCTGATCGGGACCGTCACCTCCGACAAGACCGACAAGACCGTGACCGTGCTGGTCGAACGTAAGGAAAAGCATCCCCTCTACGGGAAGATCATCCGCCGTTCGAAGAAGTATCACGCGCACGACGAAACGAATGAGTACCGGGTGGGCGACGTGGTTCGCATCGAGGAAACCCGTCCGATTTCGAAGACCAAGACCTGGGCCGTGAAGGATCGGGTCCAGGCTAGCGGTGTCCAGGCGGTGGAAGCCGACCTCGATGTCGCAGCGGTAAGCAACTGATTTAGACGTAGGAACTGCCGGGCCCCGCAAGGGCCGTCCCGGCAAGCCATTGAGAAGGAACCGGATCGATGATCCAGATGCAATCCAATCTCGACGTCGCGGACAACAGCGGCGCAAAGCGCGTCCAGTGCATCAAGGTACTGGGTGGCTCTAAGCGCCGCACCGCGTCCGTCGGCGACGTGATCGTGGTTTCCGTCAAGGAAGCCCAGCCGCGTGCGCGCGTGAAGAAGGGCGACGTTCACCGGGCGGTGATCGTGCGCACCAAGAAGGACGTGCGCCGTCCCGACGGCAGCGTGATCCGCTTCGACAGCAACGCAGCGGTGCTCGTGAACAAGAACGAGGAGCCGATCGGCACCCGTATCTTTGGCCCGGTTGTGCGCGAACTTCGCGGCCGCGGTTTCATGAAGATCATTTCGCTCGCGCCGGAGGTGCTGTGATGGCTGCTGCCAAGATCAAGAAGGGTGACAGCGTCGTCGTCCTTTCGGGCAAGGATAAGGGCAAGACCGGCACGGTCTCGCTGGTCATGCCGAAGGAAGGCAAGGTCGTTGTCGAAGGCGTGAACATCGCTACCCGTCACCGCAAGCCGAGCCAAGCCAACCCACAGGGTGGTATCGAGCGGCGCGAAGCGCCGATGCACATTTCGAAGGTGGCCGTGACCGATCCGAAGACCGGCAAGCCGACCCGCGTCCGTTTCGAACAGAAGGATGGCAAGAAAGTGCGTGTTGCCGTGAAGAGTGGGGAGACAATTAATGGCTGATTACACCCCCCGCCTGAAGAAGCAGTACGAGGATGCCATCGTCAAGGCGATGACCGACAAGTTCGGTTACAAGAACCGTCTTGAAGTGCCCCGGCTCGAGAAGATCACGCTCAACATGGGCGTGGGCGAGGCGAGCCAGGACAAGAAGAAGGTCCAGACCGCTGCGGAGGAAATGGCACTGATTGCAGGCCAGAAGCCGGTCATCACCAAGGCGAAGAAGTCGATCGCGCAGTTCAAACTGCGTGAAGGCATGCCGATCGGCTGCAAGGTCACCTTGCGCCGCGACCGCATGTATGAGTTCCTCGACCGCCTCGTCACCATCGCCATGCCGCGCATCCGCGACTTTCGTGGGCTCAATCCCAAGTCGTTCGACGGACGTGGCAACTATGCGATGGGTCTCAAGGAACAGATCGTGTTCCCCGAGATCAGCTACGACAAGATCGAGAAGGTGCGTGGCATGGATATCATTGTCACCACTACCGCAAAAACCGACGAGGAAGCGCGCGAGCTGCTGCGGCTGTTCGGTTTCCCGTTCCCGGCGCCTGAGTCCAATGACGGGCAGGCCGAAGAAAAGGAAGCGGCGTGAGCCGCTGACCAGGAGAGCTTAAGTCCATGGCGAAACTGAGTTCCATCAACAAGAACGAGCGTCGTAAGAAGCTCGTCAAGAAGTACGCAAACCAATACGCCAAGCTGAAGGCGATTGCGGACAATGAAACGCTCGACGAGGGCGCACGGTTGATCGCGCGTCTCAAGATGGCGGAAATCCCGCGAAATGCGAACCCGACCCGGGTGCGCAACCGCTGCAACACCACCGGCCGCCCGCGCGGCTACTACCGCAAGTTCGGCCTCTGCCGTGTCGAACTCCGCGATCTGGCCAACAAGGGCCTGATCCCGGGTGTGACCAAGTCGAGCTGGTGAGGATCTGACCGATGGCTATGACCGATCCCTTGGGTGATATGCTCACCCGCATCCGCAACGGCCAGCAGGCGAAGAAGGACAGCGTCCTCTCGCCCGCGAGCAAGCTGCGTGCAAACGTGCTCGAAGTGCTCCAGCGCGAAGGCTACATCCGTGGCTACAGCGAAGACACGACCGGCAAGCACAAGGCGCTGCGGATTGAACTGAAGTATTTCGAGGGCGAACCTGCGATCAAGCACGTCGCTCGCGTCTCCAAGCCGGGCCGCCGCGTCTACTCGGGTTCGAAGGAACTCCCGGTGGTGCGCAACGGCCTTGGCATCACCATCGTGTCGACCCCGCGGGGCGTGCTTTCGGATGCCGAAGCGCGCGCCCAGAACGTCGGCGGCGAAGTGCTGGCGGAGGTGTTCTGATGAGCCGCATCGGCAAACGTCCGGTAGTGATCCCGAGCGGGGTCACTGCCGCTATCGAGAACGGCACGCTGTCCGTGAAGGGGCCCAAGGGCACCCTTACGCTCGGCCTGTCCGACCTGATCGACTACAAGATCGACGGCGAGGAAATCCAGGTCAAGCCGGCCAACGATACCAAGGCGGCGCGGGCCTTCTGGGGCATGCAGCGCACGCTGGTGTCGAACCTGGTCGAAGGCGTGACCGCCGGTTTCACCAAGGTGCTCGACATCAAGGGCGTGGGCTACCGCGCCAATGCCCAGGGCAAGACGCTCAAGCTGCAGCTCGGCTACAGCCACGACGTTGACCTGGCAGTGCCGGAAGGACTCGAAGTCAAGACGCCTGACCAGACCACGATCGAGATTTCGGGCATCGACAAGCAGGCCGTAGGCCAGTTTGCCGCCGAAGTCCGCCGCTGGCGCAAGCCTGAACCCTACAAGGGCAAGGGCATTGCCTATCGCGGCGAGTTTATCTTCCGCAAGGAAGGGAAGAAGAAGTAAGATGGCCAAGCTTTCTCTCTTTGACCGCCGCCGTCGGCGTGTACGCACCGCTCTCAAGAGCAAGGCGGGCGGTCGTCCGCGTCTGTCGGTTCACCGCACCGGCCGCCATATCTATGCACAGATCATCGACGATGAGGCAGGCAAGACGCTTGCTGCCGCGTCCACCCTGGGTGCGAAAAGCTCGGGTGCAAATGTCGATGCCGCTGTCCAGGTGGGCAAGGACATCGCCGCCGCCGCGAAGAAGGCTGGTGTGACGTCTGTCGTGTTCGATCGCGGCGGGTTCCTGTTTCACGGCCGCGTCAAGGCACTGGCCGATGCCGCCCGCGAAGGTGGGCTGGAGTTCTGATGATGGCTGACGATACCAAAAACGAAGCAACGCCGGTCGAAGATGCCGCCGTGGACACCGCTGTCGAGGCGGTCGATGTAGTCGATGACGTTGTGGCTGAAGACGATCAGCCGCAGCGCCGTGGCCGTGGTGGCCGTGGCGGTGGCGAGCGCGGAGAAGGTCGCGGCCGTGGCCGTGGCGGTCGGCGCGACGAACGTCGTGGGCGCGAGGAAGAGGACGACGGCATCATCGAGAAGCTGGTCCACATCAACCGCGTTTCGAAGACCGTGAAGGGCGGCAAGCGCTTTGGCTTCGCGGCGCTCGTCGTGGTCGGCGACGGTTCGGGCCGGGTCGGATTCGGGCATGGCAAGGCGCGCGAAGTGCCTGAGGCCATCACCAAGGCGACTGCTTCGGCGCGCAAGAAGATGATCCGCGTTCCGCTTAAGGAAGGTCGCACGCTGCACCATGACGGCAATGGACGTTTCGGCGCCGGCAAAGTGACCGTTC
>CAZCNF010000075.1:0-6016 GCA_964500135.1 uncultured Porphyrobacter sp. | reverse complement strand
CAACCTCAGCTTCTACCAGCAGCTGATGCAGGCGATGCGCGAGGCGATCGGGGCAAGGCGCTTCGCCGCTTTCGCCGCGGACTTCCGCCGGGAGTATCTTGCGGGGAATGGCTAGCGGCGAAGGCGGGTTTGCGATGCGTTAACGGACAACAGCGGCAATCATGCGCAAGGCTAGGTCAACCCCCGCCTGCAGGCAGGTCGCTGTTGATGATGTCCGCAGCAGCTTTCCATTCGCCGTCGATCTTGCGCCAGACCACCACATATTTGCCGGTATCGACCTGCGGTTTGCCTTCGGGCGCAATCGTCAGTCGATAGTTCCCCCGATCGAGCGCCATGTCGCCGGACGATGATACCGTGATCTGTTCCGGGGTGATGAGGAGGTCGAAACCAGGCGTGCCCATCAGCGCCGCCCAATTCTGTTCGATCGCCGTGCGCCCTTTCGCGATCGGCGCGTTGGGCGGCATGAACGCGCCGTCTTCAGCATAGAGCTGGGCAATCGCAGCCGCGTCCTTGGCCTTGGTCAGCTCGAGCCAGCGCGCCACCTGGCCGCGGATCGCTTCCTCCTCGGCAGCGGTGGTTGTGCTTGCAGCGACCTCGGTTGAGGTGTCGTCTGCGCTTTCCTTTGCGGTATGACAGGATGAGATAAGCAGCGCGCTCGCAGCGAGCAACATCATGCGGATAATCATGGCATGCCTCCCCAACACCACGACGACCCGGAACGAGCATATATTCTTTCGCGGTGTTCGACAACGCGCCGCGGGACGGTTCCGGTTTCCCGGTTGATCGACCGATTTGATGAAGCTCGCACCAAACGAAAAGGGCGGCCCCGAAAGGCCGCCCTCTTGTTTGGCGATAACGCCGACATTCTTGCTGCCGCATAAGCTTTTGCGGAAAACCGGTGCCCGCCTTTCCGCGCGATGCGATGAAATCAGCGCGAATAGAATTCGACGACCAGGTTCGGTTCCATCGTGACCGGATAGGGCACTTCGTCAAGCTTGGGCACGCGGGTGAAAGTCACCTTGGCGTTGCCGTCAGCCGCGACATAGTCAGGAATGTCACGCTCGGGCAGGCTCTGGGCTTCGATCACCAGCGCCATTTCCTGCGCTTTCTTGCCCAGGCTGATCACATCGCCCACTGCCACGCGGCGGCTGGCGATGTTGCACTTCACGCCGTTCACATAGACGTGGCCGTGCGACACGATCTGGCGCGCGGCGAACACGGTGGGCGCGAACTTGGCGCGATAGACCACCATGTCGAGCCGCTGCTCGAGCAGCCCGATCAGGTTCTGGCCGGTGTCGCCCTTCATCCGGGCGGCTTCCTGGTAGGTGCGCTTGAACTGCTTCTCGGTGACGTCGCCGTAATAGCCCTTGAGCTTCTGCTTGGCGCGCAGCTGCAGGCCGAAGTCGCTCATCTTGCCCTTGCGGCGCTGGCCATGCTGGCCCGGGCCATAGGAACGCTTGTTGACGGGGGAATTTGGACGACCCCAGATGTTCTCGCCCATCCGGCGGTCGAGTTTGTACTTGGCGCTCTTGCGCTTCGACATAAGTCGTATCCTTCAATCTGCTGGGCTGCCCCACTGGCAGCCTTCAACCCGGCATCGCACCGTTGGACCAATCATCCAGCGCGGCCACCGCTTCACCGGGGTGCGGAGCCAATCGCGAAGGCGCGCGCATAGCAGGATTGCGCCCAGGGTCAAGCAGCGCATCGCCGCCGCACGCGCCCCCTCGACAAACTCGCGGCTAGCCGCCACAGGGCGCGGCATGAACGAGACAATCACTCAACCTGATGACTGTGCGACCATGGACGAAGTGCGCGCGGGGGTCGATGCCACCGATCGTGAACTGATGGTCCTGCTCGATCGCCGCTTCGGCTACATGCGCGCGGCAGCGCGGATCAAGCCGACCCGCGTGAGTGTGCGCGATGAAGCGCGCAAGGCCGCGGTGATTGCCGCTGCGGGTCAGGATGCCGCTGAACGCGGCCTGCCACGCGAAGCGATCGAAGCGCTGTGGGAACAGTTGGTCGAAGCCTCGATCGCCTATGAATTCGAGGTGTGGGACGCGACCCGCCGCTAATCGCCGCGTGGCGGCCGTTCCAGCGCCGACAGCACGCCGCGCAGCGTGCGCACCTCCAGATGGTTCCAGCCCGGCTTGGTCAGCACGCCCCGCAGGGTCCGCTTGGTCGCATCGGCGCGTTCCTCGGGGCGGAAGAAACCCTTGGGTTCGAGCAGGCGTTCGAGATGGGCGATCAGGCCGTCGAGTTCATCCTGCGAGGCGGGCGGCAGCAATTCCTCCTGCGTCGGCTGGACCACCGCCGCCTGTTTCGACCATTCATAGGCACACAGGATCACCGCCTGCGCGAGGTTGAGCGAGCCGAATTCGGGATTGATCGGCACCGTCAGGATAGTGCGGGCAAGCGCGACGTCCTCGGTTTCCAGCCCCGAACGCTCCGGCCCGAACAGGATCGCGCTCTTGCCCGGCCCGGCATGGATCGCGCGCCCGGCTTCCGCAGGTCCCACGACCGGCTTGGTCACGCCGCGTTTGCGTACGGTGGTGGCATAGACATGGGCACAGTCTGCCACAGCTTCGGACGTGGTGGCATAGACCCTGGCACGCTCCAGCACGATGTCCGCCCCGGCCGCAGCCGGGCCAGCCGCAGGATTGGGCCAGCCATCGCGCGGGGCGACCAGCCGCATCTCGGTGAGCCCGAAATTGAGCATCGCGCGCGCCGCCTTGCCGATGTTTTCGCCCAGTTGCGGCCTGACCAGCACGATGGCCGGCTGTTCAGTCTGCCCCATCGCGCGCCGCTTCCTGCACGGTGCTGGCGAATTCCTCGAAATCCTTCGCTTCGCTGAAATCGCGATAGACCGAAGCAAAGCGGATATAGGCAACGCTATCGATCTGCCGGAGGCCGTCCATCACCATCTCGCCGATGCGCGACGAGGGCACTTCGGCGTCGCCCGCGGTTTCGACCTGGCGCTGGATGCCGGATACGAGCTGGTCGATCCGTTCCTGCTCGACCCCGCGCTTGCGGCAAGCGAGCGCCACCGACTGCTCAAGCTTGCCGCGATCGAAAGCCTCGCGCCGATCGCCCGATTTGATCACGGTGACTTCGCGCAGCTGCACCCGCTCGAAGGTGGTGAAGCGCGCCCCGCAGCTCGAACACTGGCGCCGTCGCCGGATCGAGGAATTGTCCTCGGTCGGGCGACTGTCCTTTACCTGGCTGTCGTCATGTGCACAAAAAGGGCAGCGCATTCAGGAATTTATTTCTTCAGTCTCTGATAGAGCGCGAAGCCTGCGCCGGCGGCCAGGCCGAGCGGCCAGCTGACCACGGGCAGCAGCGCGCCGGCGACTGCGCCGATCGCTGCGCCGGTCAGCACGGGCTTGGTCGAGGGGTGCTTGACGCCGCCCTTGGCCATGCCCACGATTTCTTCCTTCGTGTCCTGGATCCAGTCGCGCCCTTCGGGTTCGTTCTCGGTCATGGTTCAGCTCCCGGGATAAACGGGGAAGGCCGCGCACAGCTCGGCAACCCGGCCGCGCACGCTTTCCTCAATCTGAGCATCGCCCTCCGGACCGTTCTTGGCAAGCCCGTCGACCACTTCGGCGATCAGCTTGCCGATCTTGCGGAACTCGGCCGGGCCGAAGCCGCGGGTCGTACCGGCCGGGGTGCCAAGCCGGATCCCGCTGGTCACGAAGGGGCTGCGGGTGTCATAAGGGATGCCGTTCTTGTTGCAGGTGAGCCAGGCCCGGTCGAGGCCTTTTTCGGCGTCCTTGCCGGTCACGCCGCGGGCGGTCAGGTCGACCAGCATCGAATGGTTGTCGGTCCCGCCGGAGACGATCCGCAAGCCGTTTTCCTCAAGGCTCGCCGCCAGCGCGCGGGCGTTCTCGACCACGGCATGGGCATAGGCCTTGAACTCGGGGCGGAGCGCCTCACGGAAGGCGACTGCCTTGGCGGCCACCACATGCATCAGCGGGCCGCCCTGCAGGCCGGGGAACACCGCCATGTTGAGCGGCTTGGTCAGTTCCTCGTCATTCCACAGGATGATGCCCGAACGCGGGCCGCGCAGGCTCTTGTGGGTAGTGCTGGTCACCACATGGGCATGCGGAAAGGGCGAGGGATGCGCGCCGCCAGCCACTAGACCCGAGATATGGCTCATGTCGCACAGCAGCCACGCGCCCACCTCGTCGGCGATCTCGCGGAACCGCTTGAAGTCCCATACCCGCGAATAGGCGGTGCCGCCGCAGATGATCAGCTTGGGCTTGTGTTCGCGGGCGGTGGCGGCGACTTCGTCCATGTCGATCCGCTCGTCATCCTTGCGCACGCCGTAACTGACCGGGTTGAACCACTTGCCGCTCATGTTGACCGGCGAGCCATGGGTGAGATGCCCGCCCGAATTGAGGTCAAGCCCCATGAAGGTGTCGCCCGGCTGGAGCAGCGCCAGGAACACCGCCTGATTCATCTGCGAACCGCTGTTGGGCTGGACGTTGGCGAAGTTGCAGCCGAACAGTTGCTTGGCGCGCTCGATCGCCAAAGTTTCGACCACATCGGCATAGTCGCAGCCGCCGTAGTAGCGTTTGCCGGGGTAGCCCTCGGCATATTTGTTGGTGAACACGCTGCCGGTGGCTTCGAGCACCGCTTTCGAGGCGATGTTCTCGCTCGCGATCAGCTCGATCTTGTTCTGCTGGCGCTTGAATTCGTTCGCTACGGCTGCCGCGATTTCCGGATCGGCCTTGGCTAGGCTGTCGTTCCAGAAATGGGCCATGATGTCGGTGGCAGAGGATTGCGCGGTGTTGTTCATTGGAGCGGCTCGATCGTATCGGGGTCGGAGGGCGGGTTTGAAAGCTTGTCCACTCGGCGCTGGTGGCGCCCTGACTTGTTGCCGAGGTCGGCGAAATCGGTCTCGAGGAAGGTCTCCACGCAGGCCTTGGCCATCTCGATCCCGATGAGGCGCGCGCCCAGCGCGATGCAATTGGCATCGTTATGTTCGCGGGCGAGGGCGGCCGAAAGCGGCTCGGAAACAAGCGCGCAGCGCAATTGCGGGTGGCGGTTCACGCTGATCGAGATGCCGATGCCCGATCCGCACAGGGCAATGCCGCGATCGGCGGTGCCCTCGGCGATGATGGCGGCCAGCTTGTAGCCATAATCGGGATAGTCGACACTGTCGGGCGAGTGCGGGCCAAGGTCAGCCACCTCGTAGCCGAGCTCGATCAGCCACTCCTTGAGTTCGGATTTCAGCTCGATGGCCGCATGGTCGGAGGCGATGGCAATACGCATGGGTGCCACATAGTGCGGTGCAACCGGGGATGCCACCTCGAATCATGGCTTTCCCACCAGAGCCGCGCAAAACTAGCCTGCCGTGGCCTTGAGCTGGCGTGCAACCCATTTCCACAGCGCGGCCGCTTCACCCGCCGCCTTGCCATTGGCGTCAATCTCTGCGGCAACTTCGCCCTTCGCCGACGAGCGGTGGAAATCGGCCCGCTCGCCAAAGCTGACCGGGCATGGTTTGAGGCCCAGGCGGCTGGCCGTCTCGGCCGCATCCGCGATCTGCCGGGTCGCGCCGGAGGGCACCGCGTTGAAGACGACGAAGGCCGGCTTGCCGGTATGCGCGACGAGGTCGGCAACGGCCTCGAGCGCATGGAGGTCGAAGGCGCGCGGGCGCGAGGGGATCAACACCAGGTCCGCCGCCTTGATTGCCTCGCGCATCGCCGCCTCGGCATGCGGCGGAGTGTCGATCACCACGATCTCTGCCTCTTTCTTCGCATTCTCGATTGTGCGCGCAAGTCGCGCGGGTGGGCTGGTAACCACCAGCGGCAGGAAGTCGCCGCGCCAGTCGCCCCAGGCCGCCGCTGTCGCCTGCGGATCGGTGTCGATCACGCAGGCCGGGCGCTTGGCGTGAGTGGCGCTGGCGGCCAGATGCAGCGCGAGCGTGGTCTTGCCGGACCCGCCCTTCTGGCTGACGATGGCGATAACGGACACAGTTCGGACCTCCCTCAAGATTGGTCGGGCAATGTCCTCTCCG
>CAZCNF010000074.1:0-6177 GCA_964500135.1 uncultured Porphyrobacter sp. | reverse complement strand
CGCACGCTGCACCATGACGGCAATGGACGTTTCGGCGCCGGCAAAGTGACCGTTCGTTCGGCGCCCGCCGGGACCGGCATCATCGCCGGCGGCCCGATGCGCGCTGTGTTCGAGAGCCTCGGCGTTGCCGATGTGGTGACCAAGTCGGTCGGCACCTCCAACCCCTACAACATGATTCGTGCCACTTTCGACGCGCTGCAGAACCAGACTTCACCGAAGTCGGTGGCGCAGCGTCGCGGCAAGAAGATCGCTGACCTGCTGGGTCGCGGTGGTGCAAGCGAGGCCGAGGCGGAAGCCGACGCCGCAGCGATCGCGGAGTAAGCAAGATGGCTGACAAGAAAACCATCAAGATCAAGCAGATCGGTTCGCCGATCCGCCGTCCCGAGAGCCAGCGCAAGATCCTGATTGGGCTGGGCCTCAACAAGATGCATAAGGTGGTCGAGCGCCAGGACACCCCTGAGGTGCGCGGCGCGATTGCCAAGATCCCGCATCTTGTGACGGTGATCGACTAATCCCGTGACCCCCGCTTCCGCGGGGGTTACTTTCCCATGCGCGAACAAAGCGAAAGCGAGTGCACAGATTATGAAACTTAACGACATCCGTGACAATGAAGGCGCCCGCAAGGGTCGCATGCGCGTCGGCCGTGGCATCGGCTCGGGCAAGGGCAAGACCGGTGGCCGGGGCCAGAAGGGCCAGAAGAGCCGTTCGGGCGTGGCCATCAAGGGCTTCGAAGGTGGCCAGATGCCGCTGCATATGCGGCTGCCGAAGCGCGGGTTCAACAACCCCTTTGCCAAGGACTATGCCGAAGTGAACCTGGGCATGGTCCAGAAGTTCATCGACGCCAAGAAGCTTGATGCCAAGAAGGACATCGACGAGGCGGCGCTACGCGCGGCCGGCCTGGTGCGTGGCGGCAAGGACGGTGTGCGGTTGCTGGGCAAGGGCGATATCACCGCCAAGGCCAAGTTCATCGTGACCGGCGCCACCAAGGGAGCGATTGCGGCGGTCGAAAAGGCCGGCGGTTCGGTCGAAGTGATCGCTCCGGCCCAGCCTGAACACGAGAAGAAGGCGGCCCGGCGCGAAGCCAACAAGGCGGCCAAGGCCAAGTAATCGACGAAATTGGCAAGCGGGGGTTCGACATCGGGCCTCCCGCTTCCTATGTGTCCTTCCGATAGCCGGGAGGGACCGGCGACAAGCTAGGATTCATCCGTTCCCATGGCATCACGCGCCGACAGCATTGCGAGCAATCTGAACCTCGCGAATTTTTCCAAGGCCACCGAACTGCGCCAGCGCATCTGGTTCACGATCGGGGCCCTGATCGTGTTCCGCTTCCTCAGTTTTGTGCCACTGCCAGGGATCAATCCGCTGGCACTCGCGACCCTGGCCGAACAGACCCAGGGCGGCATCCTTGACATGTTCAACATGTTCACCGGCGGCAGCCTTGAGCGCATGAGCCTGATCGCATTGGGCGTGATGCCGTATATCACTGCGTCGATCGTGGTGCAGATGGCCTCGGCCTTGCACCCCACGCTTGCCGCGCTGAAGAAAGAGGGCACCACCGGGCGCCAGAAGCTCAATCAATACACCCGTTATGGGACGGTATTCCTGTGCGCGATCCAGGGCTGGTTCCTGGCGGCGGGGCTGGAAAGCTTTGCCAATTCGGCCGGGCTGCAAGCCGTTGTCCAGCCAGGTTACATGTTCCGCGTGGGCGCGGTGATCAGCCTCGTGGGCGGTACCATGTTCCTGCTGTGGCTGGGCGAGCAAATCACCAGCCGTGGGATCGGCAACGGCGTGTCGCTGATCATCATGGCCGGCATCGTGGCCCAGTTCCCGACCTTCACCGCCAATTTGTTCGAAGGTGGCCGGACGGGCTCGATCTCGCCCGCGATCATCATCGGCTTTGTCGCGATGGTGGTGATCTTGATCCTGTTCATCAGCTTCATGGAGCGCGCCCAGCGCCGCCTGCTGATCCAGTATCCCAAGCGCGCGACCCAGCGCGGCATGATGCAGGCTGATAGCTCGCACTTGCCGCTCAAGCTCAACACGTCGGGCGTGATCCCGCCGATCTTCGCCAGCTCGCTTTTGCTGTTGCCGCTCACCATCACGCAGTTCGCCGGTAATTCGGTCGATACCGAAAGCGGCGCGGGCAGCATTATCGTGACGCTCAACCAGTATCTCGCACATGGCCAGCCGATCTACATGACGCTTTACGCCATCGGGATCATCTTCTTCTGTTTCTTCTACACTGCGGTGGTGTTCAACCCCGAGGAAACGGCGGATAATCTGAAGAAGAACGGTGGCTTCATCCCCGGCATCCGCCCAGGCAAGCGCACGGCCGATTATCTCGACTACGTGCTGACTCGCATCACCGTGGTTGGCGCGATCTATCTCACGCTGGTTTGCGTCATTCCCGAATACATGATCGCGCAGACGGGGATCCCGCTGTTCCTGGGCGGCACCAGCCTGCTGATCGTGGTCAATGTGACGGTGGATACGATCACGCAGATCCAGTCGCACCTGTTGGCACATCAGTATGGCGACCTTATCAAGAAGGCCAAACTGAAAGGCCGGATGCGCTGAGCGGGCGGCCGGGTACTTCGGGGGGCGAGTAGCCACATGAACATCATTCTTCTCGGCCCGCCCGGAGCCGGCAAGGGCACGCAGAGCGCGCGCCTGGTCGAGCAACACGGGATGCGCCAACTTTCGACCGGCGACATGTTGCGTGCTGCGGTCAAGGCGCAGACGCCGGTAGGGATCAAGGCCAAGGCGGTGATGGATCGGGGCGAGCTCGTGTCCGACGAGATCGTATCAGAACTGATCGACGCTGAACTGGCTTCGATGGCCGCCGAAAGCGGTGCGATCTTCGATGGCTATCCGCGCACCGCTGTTCAGGCGCAGATGCTCGATCGGCTGTTGTCCAAACATGGGCGCACGCTCGATTATGTGATCGAACTCGAAGTCGATGAAGATGCCCTGGTCGAGCGCATCACCGGTCGCTTTTCTTGCGCAAATTGTGGGGCACTCTACCACGACAGTGCCAACCCGCCCACCAAGGTCGGCGTCTGCGACAACTGCGGCAGCACCGAGTTCAAGCGTCGGCCCGACGATAACGAGCAGACCGTACGCACGCGGATGCAGGAATATCGCGCCAAGACCGCCCCGATCCTGCCCGGATATGAAGCGCGTGGGATCGTGCGCCGCGTTGACGGCATGGCGAGCATCGATGATGTCGCCGTAATGATTGACGCGATCCTGGGCAGCTAAGCGGACCCGTTTCGCCCCCTTTTCCCCGACCCTGCTTGCGCGTAGAGCAAGGGAAAAGAGGGGGATGTCCATGAGCAAGACGCAAACGATCCTGGTTGGCCTGGCCACGCTGTGTTTGCTGGCTCAGTCGGCGCAGGCAGAAGTGACCAAGAGCGATGAGGGCGGGTTCGTCACGCGCAATGCTGCCGTGGTGGCGGCGACTCCGAAGGAAGTGTGGCTGGCGCTGATCAGCCCGGGCAAATGGTGGAGCCCGCAGCACACCTGGTCGGGCGATCCGGTCAATCTGTCCCTGATGCCCCGAGCCGGCGGTTGTTTTTGCGAACGTATTCCTGAAACGCCCGATCCGATCGGGGGCGCACTCGAAGGCAGCGCCGAACACATGCGCGTGCTGCAAGCCCATCCCGAACGTGCGTTACGCATGCGCGGTAGCCTGGGCCCGCTCCAGAGCGAGCCGGTATCTGGCGTCCTGACCATCTCGATCAGCGAGGTGGAACAGGGTTCGCGGATTGTGTGGGAATATGTCGTAGGCGGTTACATGCGTTATGAAGTCGGCACCATTGCACCGGCGGTGGATGCCGTCATGAGCGAGCAACTGGCGCGCCTGACCAAGTTGCTTGGCCCAGTTGAACCTACCGACGAGGCTCCCCGAAGCCCGGATCAACCGGAGCCCAGCCTGGAAGATGCGATCGACAAGATGGCAGACAATTGACTGCAAGCTTTGACCAAAGCGTGCGGTTGGTGTAGTCTTGACAAATCGCGCGCCGCCCCCATTTCGGTCGGCGTGGATGGCGTTGCGCGGTTCCCGGTTGACGCAACCGGAGAATCGCATTAAGCGCGCCCTACATTCGACAGGTTCGAAATTTGTCCGGCAGGCGTCAGCCAAGTGCGCGCCAACCGGACTTTTTGCCGTTCAGGCACAAGCCTGATGGTTTCGCGCCCGGGAATGGATCGCGTTGAGATAGGGGGCAGGCGACCCGTTTCGCCGTAACCCTGTGGAGCATGGAGAAGTAAGTGGCTCGTATTGCCGGGGTCAATATCCCCACCAACAAGCGCGTGATTATTGCGCTGACCTACATTCACGGAATTGGCCGGACCACGGCCGTGCAGATCGCCGACAAGCTGGGGATCGATCATACCCGCCGCGTGCAGGACCTCAGTGATGAGGAAATCCTGCGCATCCGCGAGACGATCGATGCCGATTTCACCGTGGAAGGCGACCTCCGTCGCCAGACCGCGATGAACATCAAGCGCTTGATGGACCTGCGCGCCTATCGCGGGCTGCGCCATCGCAACGGGCTGCCCGTTCGCGGTCAGCGCACGCACACCAACGCCCGCACCCGCAAGGGCAAGGCGAAGCCGATTGCAGGCAAGAAGAAGTAAGCGCGGCGGGGTCTGTCCCCTCACGCTTTTCCCTTCGTTGCACCCATAAGAAGGAATACGAGACATGGCACGCGAACCCGGCCGGATCAGGCGGCGCGACAAGAAGAACATCACCAGCGGCGTTGCGCATATCAACGCCAGCTTCAACAACACGATGATCACCATCACCGATGCGCAAGGCAATGCGATCAGCTGGTCGAGCGCCGGCATGATGGGCTTCAAGGGCAGCCGCAAGTCAACTCCCTATGCCGCCCAGGTTGCCGCCGACGATGCCGGCAAGAAGGCTGCCGAGCACGGCGTGCGCACGCTGGAAGTCGAAGTGAAGGGCCCCGGTTCAGGTCGCGAAAGCGCCCTGCGCGGTCTCGCCGCGGTCGGCTTCAACATCACTTCGATCCGCGATGTAACGCCGATCCCGCACAATGGCGTGCGGCCGTCCAAGCGCCGTCGCGTCTGATCCGTACCTGCCCGGTGGTCGCTGTGGCCACCGCCTCCCAACGGACCGGACGCGCTGCGAAGTGCGCCGGTCCTGTCCGCACCTGAACCCTAGGGGAAATCCATGTCCGTCAATATGAAGAACTGGCAGGAACTTAAGAAGCCCAACGCGCTCGAGATCAAGGAAAGCGGCGACAAGACCCGCAAGGTCACTTTCGTTGCCGAACCGCTTGAGCGGGGCTTCGGCCTCACCCTCGGCAACGCGCTGCGCCGCGTGCTGCTGAGCTCGCTGCAGGGCGCCGCCATCACCTCGATCAAGATCGAGAATGTGCTGCACGAATTCTCCTCGCTCGCGGGCGTGCGTGAAGACGTGACAGACATCGTGCTGAACGTGAAGCAGATCGCGCTGCGGATGGAAGGCGAAGGGCCCAAGCGGCTTCAGCTTTCGGCAACTGGTCCCGGCGAAGTCAAGGCGGGGGACATCGCCGTTTCTGGCGACATCGAAGTGATGAACAAGGATCTGGTGATCTGTCATCTCGACGAAGGCGCCACGCTCAACATGGAACTCACCGCCGACACCGGCAAGGGTTATGCCCCGGCCGTGGCCAACCGTCCGGTGGATGCGCCGATCGGCCTGATTCCGGTTGACTCGCTTTATTCGCCGGTTCGCCAGGTCAGCTACAAGGTTGAAAACGCCCGCGTCGGCCAGGAACTCGACTACGACAAGCTCTCGCTGACGGTCGAAACCGATGGCACCGTCACCCCTGAAGACGCAGTGGCATATGCCGCGCGCATCCTGCAGGACCAGCTCACGCTGTTCGTTCACTTCGAGGAAGGCATTCCGCAGCCGTCGAGCGGCCTCATTGGCCATGCCGCCGAGCCGCAGGAATCGGATGCCAACCAGCTCAACCGCTACCTCCTCAAGAAGGTGGACGAACTCGAGCTGTCGGTCCGATCGGCCAACTGCCTCAAGAACGACAACATCATCTACATCGGCGATCTGGTCCAGAAGACCGAAGCCGAGATGCTGCGCACGCCGAACTTCGGCCGCAAGTCGCTCAACGAGATCAAGGAAGTGCTCTCGAGCATGGGCCTGCGCCTCGG
>CAZCNF010000073.1:0-6226 GCA_964500135.1 uncultured Porphyrobacter sp. | reverse complement strand
GTACTCGATATAGGCGTCGTTGCGCAGGTCGCGCAGATAGCGCTGGGCGCGCTTGCTGACCCGCTCGTCTTCCAGCTGGCTCATCAACTGGTCAAAGCTAGGCCCGCCTGCGACCTGTGGATCGTCGCGACCGCACAGCATCAGCACCCGCACCCCCTCGTCGATCGAGCCGAACGGCGGGGTCGTCTGGCCCAGCTGCAAGCCAAGCACGATATTCTGCAGCTGTTCAGGCAGCGCGCGGGCCCGGATCTGGTCATTGGTCACGACCATCGCGCCGAGGGCTTCGGCTGCGGTTTCGGCATCGCCGCAACCCCGCATGGCCTGGACCCCCGCGCTGAACTGCTGCACGCGAGCGGCGGCGGCTTCCTGCGTGATGCCCGCCTCAAACGAGATTGAGATCTGCTTGAGGCTGAGCAGTGCGTCGCGCGGATCGGCCATCAGCACCTGCCGCCGGTCGATCATGTAAAGGATCGAGAACCCGCCGGGAATCTCGACCGGCCCGACCAGCTGACCGGCGCTCATGTTCTGCGCCACGGTCGCCAGTTCGGCCGGCAACTGGCCCAGCCGCACGAAGCCCAGATCGCCGCCGACCGCCGCGGTTGATGCTTCCGAGAACTGGCGCGCATAGGCCACGAAGCTGCCGCCTTGCTGCAATTGCTCCATGATCTGCTGGGCGCGTTCCAGCACCGCATTGCGATTTTCCGGAGTGGCCGAAAGATAGATCTCGCCCAGGCGATATTCGTCGGTGCCGCGCGAATCTTCCATCCGCTTCAGCAGTTCGTTGACCTCTTCCTCGGACACGTTGACGAAGGGCGAGATATTGCGGCGGAGCAGGTTTTGCCACGCCAGCTCGCCTTCGATCTGGCGCTTGAGCGACGCCGGTGAGGAACCGACCGAGCGCAGATACCGGTCCATCGCCGCGAGATCCTGGCCAAAGTTCTGCGCAGCGACAGAATTGTAGCGTTCGTCCACTTCGGCCTGGGTGACCTTGATTTCCTGTGCCTCGGCGGCCTGGATCTGCAACGTTTCGTCGATCAGATTACGCAGCACCTGCATCTTCAGGCGCTTGAGTTCCTCTTCGGACAGCTGGTTACGCGAGGCGGAAACCACCAGCGCCACGCGCTGGTCGACGTCGGTGCCGGTGATCACATGGCCGTTCACGATCGCGGTGGCCGTGCGGACATTGGGATTGGCCTCGCCCAGCAGCGAGATATTGGCTGGAATGCCCAGCGGATCATCGTCCGGTGAAGCTTGCGCCGAAAGGATGCCCGGGGCGGCGACAAGCCCCAGGGCAGCGAGCGGAAGGAAACACTTGGCGAAGTTTTTGCGTGTCACGCGATCATTCCAGTTGCGGCGCCGGTCTGCGCCAGTTTCGTTCCCGCCAATGGCCATGCGCGGCTTAACGGTAGCTGAGTTGGCTGTGCGACGGACAGTCGCGGCTCAGGTAACGGGCCAGATAACGGGTTTGCACCGGCCTGCCAACGGCGGAACTGGCGGCAATCCACCAGGGTCGCATCGCCTCTCCGCGCTCAACGCAGGCCCAGGTTGCGCAAGGCAAAGGTGAGCTGGAAGGTATCGCCGCGCTCGGCATCGCCGGCATTGATGTAGTCGCGCCGCCAGGTCAGGCCCAATTCGAGGCATTCGTCGCGATAGGCGATCCCCAGCCGGGTACGCACCGGATCGAAGCCGTCGGAGGTGAAGGTCGGGTCTTCCTCACGGTCGGTGAGGTTGAAGACGCCCGAGCCGAACACCGACCAATAGCGCGCGAATGCGACGCGTACCGCCGCCCGCAGTTCCTCGCGGTCGCGCAGGTCCTCGATCTCCGCGATATCACGGTTGAGCCGCAGATAGCCGAGTTCAACATAGGTCCGTTCGTTGCCCACCGTCGCGTCGAATTCGTTGCGGCGGATCGCGAGATTGTCCTTGTCGAGGCGGAACCGGTGAGTGAGCTTGATCGTGTCGCGATAGCGCAACTCGGTCCGCCCGACGAAGTCCGAGACGCGCTCTGACAGGCCGGTCCCGTCAGGCAGGATCGTGCGCGCGGTGTCGAACCGATAGGACTGCCCCACCGTGCTCTTGATCCGCCAGCCGGGCCTTTGCAGTTCCCAGTCGACGCCGTAGGTCAGCCGCACACCGTCCTCGACCCGGTCATAGCCCGGGAAGCGGTTGAGCGAGAACAGGTTGGAATCCTCAAGATCGATCGCGCGGGCGTCTTCGTTGGGAATTGCGAGATTGCGGATTGACGGGCTGGCCACCAGCTGCAGGCGCGGCTTGATGACCTGCGTTCCCCCGAAGGCCTCGCCCACGAAGGGCCATTCGACATCGATTGCTCCCACCGCCACGGCTCGGCCCTGCCAGCCTGGTTCGCCGCGGTAGATCTCGGTGGCGGTGAAGGCGTTCTCGTCGCTGTGGTACAGATCTCCGCGGGCCAGTGCGGTGAGCGAGACGATCTGGCCCAGGCCGGTCAGCCGGCGCAGATCCCACCGGGCTGAGCCAAAGGCCCGCTGTGTGTCCTGCCCGTCCTGCCGCACCAGGCTGAGGCTGTTCGCCTGGAATTCGACCGTGCCGCCGGCCACCGGATCGGCCAGGCGGCGGCGATAGTCGATCACCGGCAACGCCAGTGGCAGCTGCCCCTGCAAGGCGCCCAGGCGCAATGTCTGGGTGGCCCAGCCGGACAGCGAGAAATAGGAATCGCGGTCGATCCGCTCGAGATTGAAATTCGAGCGCAGCCGGTCGTCGCGGCTGATGTCGTAGCGGCGCAGGAACGTGCGATCGCTGGCGAGCCGGATCGAGCTCGTCAGGCTCCACTCCGGCGACAGCTGGAACCGGCCGTTGGCGAACAGATATCCGCGCAGGTCGCGCTCGACCGAGGGCTGGCCGATCACATCGGTAACCCGCCGGCTGTGGGTGGCATAGCCGGTGATCTGGTAAGCGCCCTGGTCGATCAGGTGGCGCCATTCGGCCGACACCATCGGCGGCGCATCGGTGTAGATATAGCTGCCGAGCGTCAGGTCCTTGTTGTCGGCCAGCCGCCAGTAGTAGCTGCCGCTGACTTCCACGCCGTTCGATTCCGAAAAGCGCAGGTCGGGCACGAGAAAGCCCGAAATGGCGTTGCCGTCGGTGCGGAAGGCCAGCCCCGGCATCGGCAGCAGGCGCGCGCCGAACAGTTCGAGCACCGCACCGTCGAAACTGACGCGATTCTGCTCGGGATCGAAGATCACGCGGTTGGCGGTGATCCGCCAGCTGGGCGTGCGGTCGCAACCTTCAGCCGTTGTCACGGGGCAGGCGGTGTAGGCGGCGTCGCGCAGCACCACGTCGCCATCGCCGCCGCGCTCGCCGCTGCGCGCCGCCAGTCGGCCACCCGCCCGCAGCGCCACCAGCAGTTCGTCCATCGCGCCGGCTTCGAAACGCTCGGTCAATTCGACCGCCTCGGTGAACAGCTGGTTGCCCCCGGCATCGACCAGCCGGACATTGCCGGAGGCAAAGATCTGGCCGCCGCGCCGCTCCCAGCGGATCTCGTCCGCGCGCACCGACTGGTCCTCGCTCGACATCAGCACATTGCCGCGCGCGGTCACCACGTCGGCGGTGTCGTCATAATCGAGGATATCGGCCTTGAAGGCGATGATCCGGCCGGGTGCGGTTTCCTGCCCGGGCGGCACGGTGCCGGACTGGTCCTGCGCCGCCAGCGGCGAACCTGCCACCAGCGCCAGCCCCATGGCCGCGCACAAGGCTGCGGCAATCGGCAAGCGGCGCGGGGAAGCTTGCAGGCGGTGCTGCGGCGGTGGCGGGGACATGGCTTGCCTATCGCACCGCTCGCGCCTAATCGCAATCGCCATTCACCGGCGCCTCCAGGCCCGGCGTTGTGTCCGTCCTGCCAGGCGGGCGTCCCATCCGTTCGGAGTATCCATGCAGATCAATTTCAGCGACACCGTGCCGGCCGATGCCCGATTGCTGGCGCATATCGTCAACCTCGATCAACTGCCCGCGCGGCTCGAACGCGCGATTGTCGATGGCGCGGCTGCGGCCCGCTTCAAGGGGCAGGCCGGGCAATTGTTCGAAGGCTTTGTCGAGCGCGACGGGCAGCTGGTGCGGATTGCGCTGGCGGGTGCGGGCGATCCGGCGGCCAAGAGCGATGCCCGCGCTGAAGGTCTCGAGAAGGCCGGTGCCGCGTTGACGGCGAAGTATCTCACTTCGGGCGAAAGCGCGCTGGTGCTCGATTTCTCGGGCAGCGGGCTCGATGCGGTGTCGGCCGCTGCGGTGCTGCTTGGCCTTCGCTTGCGCGGCTGGCGGCACGATGCCTATCGCACGCGCCTGAAGGACGAACAGAAGAAGTCGCTGGTGGCCGTGACAGTCATCAACGCCCCGGCCGGCACCGAGGCTGCCTGGGCCGATGCCGCAGCGGTGGCCGAAGGGGTCGAGTTCACCCGCGAACTGGTGGCCGAACCGGCCAACAAGGTCTATCCGATCAGCTTCGTCGAACGCTGCCAGGCGCGCTTTGCCGGCACCGGCGCCGAACTGGTCGTGCTTGACGAACCGGCGATGGAGCAACTGGGCATGGGCGCGTTGCTGGGCGTGGGGCAGGGCAGCGAACAGCCCTCGCGCCTGCTGACGATAAAGTGGATGGGCGGCAAACCGGGCGATGCCCCGGTCGCCCTGGTCGGCAAGGGCGTGACGTTCGACACCGGCGGCATCTCGCTCAAGCCCGGCCCGGGCATGTGGGACATGAAGTGGGACATGGGCGGGGCCGGTGCGGTCGTCGGCGCGATGCTGGCGCTGGTTAAGCGCCAGGCCAAGGCCAATGTCGTGGGCGTGGTCGGGCTGGTCGAGAACATGCCCGACGGCAAGGCGCAGCGCCCCGGTGACATCGTCACTTCGATGAGCGGGCAGACGATCGAAGTGCTCAACACCGATGCCGAAGGGCGGCTGGTGCTGTGCGACGCGTTGACCTGGACCCAGCGCGAATTTGCCCCGGCGCTGATTGTCGATCTCGCCACGCTGACCGGCGCGATGATCATCTCGCTTGGCCACGAGCATGGCGGGATGTTCGCCAATGACGACGATCTGGCCAATGATCTCGCCGAAGCGGGCAAGGCGGTGGGTGACAAGCTGTGGCGGATGCCGCTCGGCAGCGCCTATGACAAGCTGATCGATTCGCCGATCTCGGACATGAAGAACATCGGCCCGCGCGAGGCTGGCTCGATCACCGCCGCGCAGTTCCTGAAGCGCTTCATCGAGAACGACACGCCCTGGGCGCATCTCGACATCGCCGGGATGGTCTGGGCAGACAAGCCCGGCCGCACCTGGGACAAGGGTGCGACCGGATATGGCGTGCGCCTGCTCGACCGGTTCATCCGCAATACCGTGCAGGGCGACTGACCGGATTTCCCCGATGCCCAGGATGCGCCGCAAGTCTGAGCTTCCGACCAAGACTTGCGCGCATTGCGGCCTGCCGTTCACCTGGCGCAAGAAATGGGCGCGCGACTGGGACAATGTGCGCTATTGTTCCGAGCGTTGCCGACGGTCGAAAGGGACGGCGTGATGGCCTCACGTAGCAAAGCGATAGGCCTGCACTCATGGCCTCAAGTAGCGAGGCGATAGGCCTGCAAAGATGAGCGTTAGGGTCGATTTCTACCAGCTCAGCCGCGATCCGGTGGAACGCGTGGCAGTGATGCTGGCGCGCAAGGTACTGCAGGGCGGCGGGCGGCTGCTGGTGGTGAGCGAAGATCCCGGCCAGCGCGCGGTGATCGGGCGCGAATTGTGGCGCGGCGGGCCGGAGGAGTTCCTCGCCAATGGCGAGGCCGATGCGCCCCATGCAGCACGCCAGCCGATCCTGCTGTCGGACAAGGTCGAGCCTGTCAATGGCGCCGGCATGGTGCTGCTCGCTGACGGGAAGTGGCGACCCGAGGCCTTGGCGTTCGAGCGCGCGCTGCTGCTGTTCGGGGCGGAAGAGACCGCAACGGCCCGCGCGCTGTGGCGCGAGCTTGACGGTGCCGAGGGCGTCACGCGCGAGATCCACAAGCAGGACGACGCCGGCCGCTGGCGCGCAGGCGGCTAAGCACTGCGCCCCTCACAAGGCTTGCAGTCGCCCCCGCGCGGCGCTAGGGGCGCGCGCAACCTCTCACTACCCCCCATTTCGCAAGGAACACCAAGATGGCGGTCACCCGCACCTTTTCGATCATCAAGCCCGATGCCACCCGCCGCAACCTGACCGGCGCGGTCACCAAGA
>CAZCNF010000072.1:0-6297 GCA_964500135.1 uncultured Porphyrobacter sp. | reverse complement strand
CTTCGCTGCCGCGCGGCAAAGGCGAACTGGGCTTCTATGCGGAGTTCGAAAAGGACAAGCGCACGCCGATCCTGAACGTGCGGGTGGCGAGCATTCTCCCCGCAAGCGAGCAGCCCGCCTCAAGCAGCGAAGCGGCAGGCGACAAATACGCCTTCGAGTATCTCTCCACCGAAAGCGACAGCTTCGCGCAATATGCCGAGGCGCGCGCCAACCGGCGCGATCCGTTCTACATCCATCCGGCAGGCGGGGTGGATATCTGCAATCTCCCGGTGCCGGTGCGGCGGGCGGGATGACCGAACGCCTTTCTCACACCGGCCCGCTGTGGCGCTGGGCCGGGAGCACATCAGGCGGATCGTGGCACTTCCTGACCATCGACGGCGCGGCCGGCGAGGAACTGTCGGCCACGGCGCTGATGCGCCGGCTGGAGCGGACCCTGGGCGGTTTCGGCTCGCTGAAAGTCACCGCCACGATTGGCGACAGCAGCTTCCGGACCTCGCTGTTCCCTTCGAAGGAACTGGGCTGGCTGCTGCCGGTCAAGGCCAGCGTCCGCAGGGCCGAAGGGATCGGCGAAGGCGACACGGTGGTGGTGGCGCTGGAGCTTGTGTAAGCTCGTGCGCATGAAGGAAACCCGCCTCGTGCCAGGAATGACTTGGCTCCAGCCGTCGCAGGAGACCGCGAATGTTCAAATTTTCTGCATAAATTCTAGGCGATTTCCAAAAGGGTCGTCGGCAAAAAAGCGCAAGTAGCCTTCGACCGACTTGTCATCTCGGGTCGGCACACCTGCATTCTCTAGCCGCTCACGCAACGAGCCAAGGTCATCGACGAGGAACGCGGGGTGCGCCTTGCTAGCAGGGCGGAAATCGGGATCGATGCCGAGATGCAGGTTCACGGAGCCGCACTCGAACCAACATCCGCTCGTCGAAAGCGTGGCTGGCTTTGGCACTTCGCGCATCCCTAACAGTTCGACAAAGAATTTACGCGCCTTTGCCTCGCCTCCTGCGGGAATTGCTAGCTGTACGTGATCGAAACCGAGCACAGTCATCAGATTCGTTCCGCCTGGGCCACGGCGTCGCTCGCGCGCAGCGCGCTGAGGATGCGGGTCAGGTGCGCCAAGTCCTGCACTTCGAGGTCGATTTCGTAAGTGGCAAAGGGGTGGTCGGTCTCGACCTGCCCCAGCCGTTTCACATTGGCATGGTTCTGCGCGAAAATCCCGGCCATCTCGGCCAGCGTGCCGGGCCGATCATACAAGGTGACGCGCAGCCGCCCCACCGCGCCCTGCGAGCGCTGGCCCCAGCTGAGATCGAGCCAGTCGGCATCGACACCGTCAGCCAGTTCGAAACAGCCGATCGCGTGGACTTCCACCGCTTCGCCGCGCTTGCGCAGGCCCACGATCCGGTCACCCGGCAAGGGGTGGCAGCAGTCGGCCAGCTGGAACCCGACCCCGGCGGTGAGCCCGCGGATCGAGATCGCGTGTTCGCGCCGGGTCCAGTCGTCATCCTCGTCGATATCGGCGGTGCAACCGGGCACCAACGCCTCCATCACCGCCCGGTCGCTGAGCCGCGCGGCGCCGATGGCGAACATCAAATCTTCCTCGTCGAGCAGTTCGAGCCGTTTGACCGCTTCGCGCACAGCCTTCTTGCCGATCCGCGCCGGCACCTTGGTGGCGATCTCGTCGAACAGCTTGCGCCCGATTTCGGCAATCTCGGCGCGTTCCTTGAGCCGCACCGCGCGGCGGATCGCGGCACGCGCCTTGCCGGTCACGACAAAGCCGAGCCACGACAGCTGCGGTTCGGCATTCTTGCCCTTGATGATTTCGACCACGTCGCCGTTTGACAGCGGCGTGCGCAGCGGCATGTGACGCCCGTTGATCTTGGCGCCCACCGCCCGCGCGCCCAGATCGGTATGCACGGCAAATGCGAAATCGACCGGGGTGGCGCCCTTGGGCAGCTGGAACAGCCCGCCCTTGGGCGTGAAGGCGAAGATCCGGTCCTGGTAAATCGCGAGCCGGGTGTGTTCGAGCAGTTCCTCGGCATCATGGCTGGCATCGACGATCTCGATCAGGTCGCGCAGCCAGCCGACCTGCCCGTCGGGCCGGTCGCCCTGCTTGTAGGCCCAATGCGCGGCCAGCCCGAACTCGTTGGTCATGTGCATCGCACGGGTGCGGATCTGCACTTCCACCCGCATCGAATTCTCGTACATCAGCGAGGTGTGGAGCGATTTGTAGCCGTTCGACTTCGGGGTCGAGATGTAGTCCTTGAAGCGACCGGGCAGGAACTGCCAGGTAGTGTGAAGGATCCCCAGCGCCAGGTAGCAATCGGCCTCGCTTTCGCAGATCACGCGAAAGGCCATGATGTCGGTCACCTGCTCGAAGCTGACGTGCCGCTCGGCCATCTTGCGCCAGATCGAATAGGGGTGCTTCTCGCGGCCCGAAACCTCGACCTTCAGCCCGGCCTCGGCCAGCGCCTGCTTGACCTTGAGCGCGATCGCATCGACCTGCCCGCCATCCTGGTTGCGCAGTTCCTCAAGCTTGTTGGTAATCGTGGCATAGGCTTCAGGTTCGAGCTGCTCGAAGGCGAGCAGCTGCATCTCGCGCATGTATTCATACATGCCCACCCGTTCGGCCAGCGGGGCATAGATATCCATCGTCTCGCGCGCGATCCGTTGGCGCTTTTCCGGCGACTTGATGAAATGCAGCGTGCGCATGTTGTGCAGCCGGTCGGCCAGCTTGACCAGCAGGACGCGGATGTCCTCGCTCATCGCCAGCAGGAACTTCCTGAGGTTCTCCGCCGCGCGCTCGTCTTCCGGTATCTGCTCGATCTTCGACAGCTTGGTCACGCCGTCGACCAGCCGCGCAACATCCTCGCCGAAATTGGCCTCGATGTCCTCGATCGTCGCCAGCGTATCCTCAACCGTATCGTGCAACAGCGCAGTGATGATGGTCTGCTGGTCGAGCTTGAGATCAGTCATTAACCCGGCGACTTCGACCGGGTGGCTGAAGTAGGGGTCGCCGCTGGCGCGCTTCTGCGTGCCGTGCTTCTGCACCGTATAGACATAGGCACGGTTGAGCGCCGCCTCATCGGCGTCTGGGTCGTAACCCAGGACCCTTTCGACAAGTTCGTACTGGCGCAGCATGGCAGATTGATTGTGTGGGGATTGCAGCGCCAAGCGCAAGCGCGAATTGATGCAATGCGGTAGATTTCGGGCAGCAGGTTCCGGGTAGCCCGGTACCCGGCACTCGCTCAACGCAAGGCGGAAAAGGCCTCGATGTGATCGATCCGGCCAGAGACGACCAGCTCGTCGCCGGGGAAGATGATGGTGTCGGGCGTAGCGTGGATAAAGTCCTCGCCGCTCCGCTTGGCGCCGATCACGGTAACCCCGTGGCGCTTGCGGCATTCGCTGGTGATCAGCGGCAGGCCGACGATCGGTTCGGGTGCCTTGAGCTTGGCGATCGCGAACTCGTCACCGAAATTGATGAAATCGAGCAGCCGTTCGTTGACGAGCCGCGCCACCCGCTCGCCCATGGTGCGCTCGGGAAACACCACATGATGGGCGCCGGTACGTTCGAGAATGCGGCCGTGGCGCTCGGTGGTGGCCTTGGCCCAGATATTGGGGATGCCGACATCGGTCAGCGCCAGCACGATCAGCACGCTGGCCTCGATATTGGTGCCGATCGCCACCACCGCCGAATCGAATTCGCCCGCGCCCAGCCGCTGCAGCGTCTCCAGCTCGGTGCAGTCGGCTTCAACCACCTGTGTCAGCAGGTTCTTGTGATCGTCCACGATGGCTTGATCGAGATCGACCCCCAGCACCTCATGGTCCATCCGTTCCAGCGTAGTGGCGACTGCGCTGCCGAACCGGCCCAGCCCGATTACCAGCACGGGTTTGCGTGTGTCAGCCGACAATGGGGTTCTCCTCAGGATAACGATAGGGCAGGCCGTGGCGCAGTGCCAGTGCCGTGGCCGCCGTGATCGTGCCGACCCGGCCCACGAACATCAGCAACGCCAGCACCAGCAGCGCGGAATTGGGCAGGCTGGCGGTGATTCCGGTCGACAGGCCGACCGTGGCAAAGGCCGAGACGGCTTCGAACAGCACGTCCTGCAAGGGCAACGGCGTGACCGAGGTGATATACATGGTGGCGACCAGGATCATCCCCAGCGCCAGCACTGCAATGGTCAGCGCCTGGCGCTCGACCGAATGGCCGAAGCGCCGCCCGAACATCGAGGCATCGCGCCGCCGCAGCACTTCAGACGCCACGATCGCCAGCAGCACGAAGAAGGTCGTGACCTTGATCCCGCCCGCCGTGCCCGCGCTGCCCCCGCCGATGAACATCAACACGTAATTGAGCACCAGTGTCTCTTCGCGGAAGGCGGCGAGGTCGAGGCTGTTGAACCCGGCGGTGCGCGGCATCACCGAATGGAAGGCGGCATTGAGCAGCTTGCCGTCCAGCCCCATCGGGCCGAGCGTGGCAGGATTGGTCCATTCGGTGACCAGCGTGGTGACGAATCCGAGCAACAGCAGGATCGCGGTGCCGGTCAGGGTTATCTTGGTGTGGAGCGTCCAGCGCCGCCAGGCGCGCCCACGCGCGCGCAAATCCTGCATCACGGGAAAGCCGAGCGCGCCCAGCATCACCCCCAGCATGATCGGGCCAAGGATAAGGCCGTCGCCCTGGAACTCAATCATCGAGGTGGAGAAGGTGGAAAAACCGGCATTGTTGAACGCGCTGACCGCCTGGAACAGGCCGTGCCAGAGCGCAACTCCCGGGTCGAACCCGTATTGCTGCGAAAAACGCAGCGCGAGCGCCGCGGCAATCAGCGCTTCGACCACCAAAGTCACGCCGATCACCAGCCGCAAGACCGATCGTGTGCTGCCGAGATCGAGCCGGCTGCGCTCGACATGGGTTGCCAGCCGGTCGCGCAGGCCGAAGCCGCGACCGGCCATCAGGCCCAGTAGCGTGGCGGCAGTCATGATGCCGAGCCCGCCCAGCTGGAACATCAGCATGATCGCAACCTGGCCGAAGGGCGACCAGTAGGTCGGCGTATCGACCACGATCAGCCCGGTCACGGAAACTGCCGAAGTGGCAGTAAACAGCGCGGTGATGAACCCTGCTCCAGCGCCATCGGCGGTGGAGACGGGCAGCATCAGCACCAGCGTGCCCGCCGCGATGGCCGCGAGAAACAGGAGCGGCACCAGCCGGACAGGATCACGCAGCGCGGTCATGGGTCGACGCCGCGTTGAAGCACAATCCGTTCCGTTTCGAAAGGGGGGTGGCCTTTACCGGCCGGGTGTTGCCTTGGCCCGGTCCGGAGCCAGATCAGCTTGCAGCAGGGCGGCAGCCGTGCCCATTTGCGGGTGGACTTCACCACCGGAATGAGTATTGTGAACGTTCTCACCACTCGCCGGGAGACGGGTTCGGATGCAGTGCACAACATTCCTGAGCAGGATTCTGCCCGCCGCGGCTCTGGGCATGAGTCTCGTGGCCGGCCCGCTTGCGGCAGGCGAAGCCGGTGCCGAAGCAGCGGCTGACGAGCGCAAGCTCCTGTTCGCTGACGAATTCGACGCTGACACGCTCGATCGCAGCAAGTGGATCGTGATCGGCCCCGAATTCTGGGTCAACAACGAACAGCAAGCCTATGTCGATGCGCCAGCCACGATCGCGGTGCTGCAAGGCATGTCGGGCGCCGAAGGCGGCGCCTTGATGCTGCGGCCGGTGTTCAAGCCGGGCGTCGACCCCCACCCCCAACGCAAGGCCGACTTCCTGTCCGGCCGGATCGAAAGCAAGGGCAAGTTCGACTTCACCTATGGCCGTGCCGAAGCACGCATCCGCATGCCCGATGCTGTGGGCGTGTGGCCGGCTTTCTGGTTGCTCGGCAACGGCCAGTGGCCGCAAACGGGCGAAATCGACATCATGGAATATGTCGGCGAGAAGGACTGGATTGGCGTGGCGCTGCACGGGCCGGGCTATTCGGGCGAGACCCCGCTGGTAAACAAGTTCTTCTTCCCGCAAGGCGAGGACGTGACTGGTTGGCATGTCTATGCCGTCGAATGGACCAAGGACGCGATCCTGTTCGAAGTCGACGGACATGTGCTCTATCGCGTGACTCGGCCGATGGTCGAACATTACGGCAAGTGGAGCTTTGACAATCCCAAGCACCTGATCCTGAACTTTGCGATGGGCGGGGCCTATCCGGTCAAGACCAATGGCATCAAGTCCCCCTATGTCGGCGTGCCTAAGGAAACGGTCGAACAGGTCAAGACCGGCGAAGTGGCGATGCTGGTCGACTGGGTGCGGGTCTGGGC
>CAZCNF010000071.1:0-6344 GCA_964500135.1 uncultured Porphyrobacter sp. | reverse complement strand
CGCCGCAACCACCGCCGCGCCGATCACGGCGGAAGAAGTGGCCGCCGCTCAGCAGGCATGGGGCGAAGGTATCGTCAACATCGGCAAGACCTTCACCGATGGCGGCGATGTGACCAAGGCCGCGACCGACCACATCAACAGGTTCTACGCCTATGAAGATGGCGACGCCGTGCTGTTCAAGCCGACTCTGGCCGCTGAAGACCAGTTCCGCGGCACGTTCGATGAAGCGCTGGCCTATTTCATCGGCAAGGAAGGCACCGAGGACAAGGGCTTCGCGATCAAGCCCTGGACTGCGGTCCGCTGGGAAAACGAAGGCACCGTGACCGATGGCGACAGCGCCATGGCGATGGGCAACTACTACTTCACCGACACCGACGGGAAGGACACCAAGGTCGAATACACCTTCGGCTATAAGAAGAATGCCGATGGCGAGCTGGTGATCACCCTGCACCACTCTTCGGTGCCTTACAGCGCCAGCTGACACCGATTCAGCGAGTCCGCCCTGTGCGGAACAATGCCCCCGCCGCAGCGATGCGGCGGGGGTTTTTGCTTGTGGAACGGCGGCTTACCAGCCCTTGGGCTGGCCCTTGTTCTGCTTTTCGAGCCACTTCATCAGCGGCGCGAAATATTCGACCATCGCCTTGCCGCTCATCTGGCGGCTGCCGGTGAAGGCCTCGAGCGCATCGGGCCAGGGCTTGGACGCACCCATCTCAAGCATGGCGTTGAGCTTCTTGCCCACTTCCTGATTGCCGTAGAAGCTGCAGCGATGCAGCGGCCCCTTCCAGCCGGCCTGGTCACAGGCCGCCTTGAAGAACTGGAATTGCAGAATGCGGGCGAGGAAATAGCGCGTGTAGGGCACGTTGCCGGGGATGTGATACTTCGCCCCGGCGTCGAAATCGCCTTCGTCACGCGCCACCGGCGGGGTGATGCCCTGATACTTAAGCCGCAGGTCGTTCCAGCCCTGGTTGAGCTTCTCGGGCGCGATCGAGCCATCGAACAGGCTCCAGCGATAGCGGTCGATCAGCAAGCCAAAGGGCAGGAAGGCGACCTTGTCCATCGCCTGGCGCAGCAGCAGGCCGATGTCCTTGTCGGCGCTGGGCACCTGGGCGGGATCGAGCATCCCGATCTGGACCAGATATTCTGGCGTGATCGACAGCGCGATCATGTCGCCGATTGCTTCGTGGAAGCCATCGTTGGCGCCGTTGAGGTGCAGGTAATCCTGCTGATTGTAGGCGCGCTGGTAATAGTTGTGGCCCAGTTCGTGGTGGATGGTGATGAAGTCATCGGCATTCGGCTTGATGCACATCTTGATCCGCAGATCGTCGATATTGTCGATATTCCAGGCGCTGGCATGGCATACAACCTCGCGGTCCCGCGGCTTCACGAACTGGCTGCGGTCCCAGAAACTTGCGGGCAGCGGCGCGAAGCCGAGCGAGGAGAAGAACTGCTCGCCCACCTTGACCATGTCCTTCTCGGTCAGGCCCTTCTTTGAGATCAGGTCGGTCAGGTCATAGCCGATGTCGCCGGCACCCTTGGGCGCGACCAGCGGATAGATGTTGCCCCACTCCTGCGCCCACATATTGCCGAGCAGGTCGGCCCGGATCGGCCCGGTTTTGGGCTGCACGGCATCGCCGTATCTCTCGTTCAGCTTGGCCCGGACATAGGTGTGCAGCGCGACATAGAGCGGCTTGACCTCCTGCCACATCCGCTCGGTCTCGGCCGCGAACTGGTCTGCGTCCATGTCATAGTTCGAACGCCACATCGCGCCCAGATCGGCAAAGCCCAGTTCCTTGGCGCCGTCATTGGCGATGCCGACCATGCGCAGGTAATCCTCGCGCATCGGCGCACCGACATTCTCGTGCCAGCTGGTCCACATCTCGGCCAGTTCGGCGGGCGTGCGGTCAAGATTGCCCATCTCAGCCTCGATGTCCGAGCCATTGATTGGCTGGCCGTTCAGACTGCCCTGCCCCTTGCCGTACATCGAGCCGAGCTTGGTCGCGATTTCGTTCAGTTCGGTCGCGACCCCGTCACGCACCGGTGCCGGCATCACGATGCTGGTCCGCAGGATATCGAGCTTGCGCGCAACCTCGGGATCAAGGCCCTTCACCTGGGCATAACGGGCCGCCTCATTGGCATAGGCCACCGACTTCTCGGTCGAGATCGCGCCATATTTCGCCGCCAGCGCGTCGCTGTCGTGGACGATGTAGGTCGAATTGATCCACTGGACGCGGGCATATTCAACCCCGAACTGGCCGAGATCCTGCTCTACCTTCGCCACCCACGCGGCAGCAGCTTCGGGCGTGAGAGCCTCGGCAGAGGTGGTGGCCGCAGGTGCTGTGGTGGCGGAATCTTCGGCGTGAACGGCTGTGGTGGCGGCCAGCGAAATCGCCAGCGCCGAAAGCGCAACCTTCGAGAGTGTCATGGATGCGAACCCCTTTGCATCGAACTGGTAACAAGTGAAGCGGCACTGAACCTTGGTCCCTGCCGAATCAAGCCCGGCCCCGGGGAATTCGACGAACCGCTATTGCGGGCGGATCAACCGGCGAGAAAGTGCACGATGGCTTCGCCCATCTCGGGCTTCGTCGCTGAAATGAGGTGCGTGCCGGGAGTTTCAACATAGGTTGCTCGGGGCAGCAGCGCCGCCAGTTCCGCAGCGGATCCATTGTCACGGTCCTCGCTGCCGCACACCACCAGCGTGGGCATGGTGACATGCGCCAGCAGCGACGGATCGAGATCGGTCATGGTCCCAAGCAGCAGCCGGGCCGCGGCCCGGTCCACCCCCTGCGACTTGAGGAATTGGCGCGAGAGATAGGCCGGATCGCCCGGCTTGATACTGTCGAACTCGTCGATCACCCGCTTGAAGAAAGCCATCCGCCGGGTCCATTCGGCCAGGCCCGCGAGGCCCATGCCTGCAGCCACCAACCGCCTCGGCCGCAGCACACCATGCGCTACCGCATGCAGCGAGGTGCGCGCGCCGAGCGAAAACCCGACGAGATCGTAATCCTCGAGGCCGAGATGCGCGACCAGCGCTGCCACATCGTCCACCAGCGCATTGGGCGGATAGCGGGCGGGATCGGCCGGGCTCTCGCTTTGCCCGTGCACCCGGAAATCAAGCATGATCGCTTCGAAACCCGCGTCGGCGAAGCGCTGGGCATGGCCCCATTTGATCCAGTTCATCTCGGCACTGGAAAACAGCCCGTGCAGCAACACCACCGGGCGGCCTTGGCCGGTACGATGGATTGCCAGCCGCGTTCCGTCGAAGCTGGCGAAATGGGACATGATCGGCGCGCTCATCGCCGCGCGAGCCCCTTTTGCGCCATTCGCCATTTGGCCATTTCGATCCGGTCCTGGCCGAAAAAGGGCTCGCCTTCGAACACCAGCGTCGGCACGCCCCAATGGCCGGCCGCCTCAAGCGCCTTTTCGCTGGCGGCGATCTCCGCATCGAGCGCGTCTACCTCTGCCGCAACTTCGGCATCAAGTTCGGCCAGATCCAGCCCCACGCGCGCGGCCGCCTGCGCCAGATGGCAGCCTTCGTGCCAGTCATCCACCCCACCCGACCAGATGACCTTCGCGACCTCGTCAGCAAAAGCCAACCCGCGCCCGTGCCGCGCCGCAGCCTGGCCCAGCTGGGTCAGCCGGTAGATATGGGGTTGTTCCGCCGCAATCTCGCGCGTCATCATGTTTTGCACCACCGGATCGGGCCGCGGCCAGCGATAGGGTATGCCGAGCATCTGAGCCGAACGCGCCGCATCGATGAAGATATACCGCCCCACCAGCGGGCTGCCAGTGAACAGGATGTCCGGGTTGCGGATCGCAATCGGATAAACCGGCCGCAGCGCGATCTCGACATCGTGGGTTTCGGCCAGTTCGCGATAACGCCCGATGGCGAGATAGCTGTAAGGCGAGCGGAAGCTGAAGAACAGATCGGCGTTTAGCGTCATGACTGCACGCTAATCCGCTTCGGCGGGCTTCGCCAGTACCTGCTTGCATATGTTAAGCATGCTTAATATATGTGCGCCTATGATACCCGAGATCGGCTTTCGCATGTCCGACAATTCACGTCAGTTGCGCCGCCTGTTCGACGAGCGCGTGCGCAGCCTGGGCCTCACCGCTGCGCAGGCACGGCTGTTGCTGTCGCTCGACCTGTTCCCCGGGGAGAACCAGGGCTTCCATGCCGACCGTCTGGAAATCGAGCCGATCACGCTTACCCGCATGGCCGACCGGATGGAGGAAGCCGGGTGGCTCGAGCGGCGCAGCGACCCTTTCGACCGGCGTGCCCGCATCCTGCACCTTACGGCCAAGAGCAGGGATATTGTCGACAGGCTGCAAGCCACAGTGGAACGCCTGTTCGAGGACATCTTGCACGGCCTGAGCGCATCGGAACGGGACGCATTGGCTCACCTGCTGAACCGGATTGGCGAGAACCTGGTTCGCGCACGCGAAGAGGTGCGGGTCAATGGCTGACGTGGACGCGCAGTTTGAAGCCCCTGCAGCGGCTGATGCCCTGCCCTCCTCGCAGGCAGTCCGCCCACGCAGATGGGGGCGGCTGGCACTGATGCTGTCATTGCCGCTGTTGCTGCTTGGTGGCGGGGTGATCTACTGGCTGAGCCTTGCCGGCAAGGCTTCGACCGACAACGCCTATATCCAGGCCGACAAGGTCACGGTGGCAGCCGAAGTGGGCGGCCGAATCGTCGAGACCTTCGTGACGGATGGCGACGAAGTGGCTGCGGGGCAATTGCTGTTCCGGATCGATCCCGAACCCTACCGTCTTGCCCTGGCCGAGGCCCAGGCCGAACTGGCGCAGGCGCAAGCCAATGTGATCGCCCTGTCCAACTCGCCCGATCTGGCCGGAGTGGACATTTCCGGCGCACGCGAAGACATCGCCTTCGCCCAGGCGCGGTTTGACCGGGTCAGCGCACTGCGCGAGCGCGGCTTCAGCACCAAGGCCGATTTCGAGGCCGCCCAGCATGCGGTGGCGCAGGCTCGCGAAGGGCTGCGCCAGGCGGAAGCCAGGCAACGCGAAGCCCGCGCCATGCTGGCGACCGCCCCGGCGGTTCCGGGCGAGAACCCGCAGATTGCCCGTGCCCGCGCCCGCATCGCCGATGCCGAACTGGCGTTGCGACGGACCGAAGTGCGCGCGCCAGCGGCTGGGCAGGTGGCCCAGGCCGATCGCCTGCTGGTGGGGCAACAGGCCATCGCCAACCTGCCCGTGGTGACGCTGGTCAGGACTGGCGGCAGCTATGTCGAGGCCAATTTCAAGGAAACCGACCTCGCCGACATGCGCGAGGGGCAGCGCGCACGGATTACGCTCGACGCCTATCCCGGGCTCGAGCTTGAGGGCCGGGTGACTTCGATCGGCGCCGGAACGGGCGCGGAATTCTCCGTGCTGCCGGCGCAGAACGCCACCGGCAACTGGGTCAAGGTGACCCAGCGGGTGCCGGTGAAGATCGAACTGTTGGAACGCAGCCCACGGCGCCTGATCGCGGGGCTTTCGGCCGATGTGACAGTCTACACCGCCAAACACGGCGATTGATCGTGGCGAGTGCGGCGCAGCCACCGCAAGGTTCGGACATCGCGCCAACCGCGGCCACACCGGCGGCTGACGAACCGCATCTCCACGCCGACAACTATTGGCTGCTGATCATCGGGATCATGGCGGCATCGCTGCTGCAGATCCTTGACACCACGATTGCCAATGTCGCGATCCCGCACATGCAAGCCTCGCTTGGCGCGACCATCGACAGCGTCACCTGGGTACTGACCAGCTATATCATCGCTTCGGCCGTGGCCCTGCCGATCACCGGCTGGCTGGCTGACCGGATCGGTGCGCGCCGCCTGTTCATCGGATCGGTCGCGGGTTTCATCGTCACTTCCATGCTCTGCGGCACCGCGCAGAACCTTGAGGAAATGGTGATTTTCCGTGCCATGCAGGGGGTAGCAGGTGCCTTCATTGCGCCTCTCAGCCAGGCCTTCATGCTCGATATCTCGCGCCCCAGCCGCCACGCCCAGGTGATGGCGATCTGGGGCATGGGGATCATGATCGGCCCCATCCTCGGTCCGATCCTGGGTGGCTGGCTGACCGAGAGCGCCAACTGGCGCTGGGTGTTCTATGTCAACCTGCCCATCGGGGCACTGTCGCTGGCGGCGCTGATCGCTTACCTGCCCCAGCCCGAACAGCGCCGCCGCCCGTTTGATCTGACCGGTTTCGTCCTGCTCGCCATCACGCTCACCGCGCTTCAGCTGCTGCTCGACCGGGGCGCCCATCTCGACTGGTTCGATGCGACAGAGATCTGGATCTATGCCTTCCTGGCATTGGCGGCCGGCTGGATGGTGGTGATCCACCT
>CAZCNF010000070.1:0-7577 GCA_964500135.1 uncultured Porphyrobacter sp. | reverse complement strand
TTTCGTTGTCGGTGGTATCTATGGCGAGCTAAGCCTGACCGAGAATAGCTATTATCCCACATTTCCCAAGTAAGGCGCTGATTTCGCTGTCCTGACCATTATATTTCCTATATAAAACATGGTGTTGAAGGCTGCGAGGGGCGCGTTTCATGGATCACCCAGAGGGTGCGGGCTTGCAACGGGCAGATCGGGTGGATTTCGACCCTCGCGTGCGGCTGGAATTTCGCGGCACGCAGCTCAGTTCCGACGGCGGCCTTCTGGTGATGCGCGAGCTTGATGACGCGCTCGGGTTGTCCGATTTGGCGTCAGCGGCGCTGCGCGATACTCGCTCTGGCAAGAACACGGTCCATCGGCTCGACGGCCTGTTCCGGCAATCAGTCTTTGGGCGGCTGGCCGGATACGAGGATGTCAACGACGCCAACCGTCTCGCCTGCGATCCGGTCATGCGCCAAGTTGTCGGCGGCAGAGCGGTCGATGCACAAGCGGCCTCGGCATCGCAGATGGGACGGTTCGAGACCGAGACGCTGGCTCTGGCCGGGAACCGTGCCGCGCTGGCCGACCTGAACGGGCAATGGATCGACCGGTTCCATGACCGTAACGGGCTGAAGTACATCGTTCTGGACATGGACAGCTCGGTCAGCCCGACCCATGGCGACCAGGAAGGGTCCGCCTGGAATGGCCATTTCGACTGTAGCTGCTATCACCCCAACTTTCTGTTCAACCAGTTCGGGATGCTGGAACGCTGCGCCCTGCGCCATGGCAACGTCCATAGCGCCGATGGCTGGCGTGATGTTCTCGACCCCGTCATTGCGCGCTACGCGGAGCGCGACCTTGGTGGCAGGTTCTTCCGGGCCGATGCTGCCTACGCGATCCCGGCGATCTATGAGCGATTGGAAGAAGCGCGGTTCTTCTACGCCATCCGGCTGCCCGCAAACGCGGTCCTCAAGGACAAGATCGCGCATCGGCTAACGCGCCCTGTCGGGCTGCCGTCACTGACCAAGGTCAAGCGGTTCTTCGAGGAATTCGAGTATCAGGCGGCGTCCTGGGACAAGGAACGCCGGGTGATCGCCAAGATCGAATGGCATCCGGGCGAACTGTTCCCGCGTGTCGGCTTCATCGTCACCAACCTGCCGATGGAGCCGGACTGGGTGGTGCGGTTCTACAACCAGCGCGGCACCGCCGAGCAGCACATCAAAGAGGGCAAATACGCCTTTCGCTGGACGCGGCTGTCGTGCCGGAAGTTCCGCGACAATGAGGTGCGGCTGCAACTGCACGCCCTGGCGTACAACCTGGCCACCTTCTTGCGCTGCATCGAGCTGCCCGAAGCCATGGCCGACTGGTCGTTGACCAGCCTGCAACTGAAGCTGATCAAGATCGGGGCACGTGTGGTCCGTCACGCCCGCACCATCACCTTCCAGCTGGCCGAGGTCGCTGTCACCGGCACGATGGTACGCGCCATCCTCGCCGCTATCCGCCGATTGCGAGCGCCACCGCTATGCGCATGATCGCGATCCACGCTCAAACTGAACGAAAGCGGCTGGACAGATCTGTCCGCTGCGCTGAAAAACGCCGCCCCTGGGCAAGGAAACAGCGGCTTCGCGGTCTGATCCGTCCAGATCCAGCAGTCTGCGCGACCGCAGGTGCCGCTTGCGGCAGAAAATCCTTGTCTAGCGATCGGATACAGGCGATCTTCACCTCAAACGACACGCCACCTGGGGAATGCAGGCTTAATCCTGCTACAACGATCCCCGTGAGCGGCTAGGAGACGGGTTCGATGCGAAGGGCGATTGCAACTTTCCTGTCGCTGCTGCTTGCAGCCTGCGGATCATCGGTCGAGAAAACGCCAGAACCGACCGCGACGCCGGCCAAACTGCTGACCCTCACGCAAACCTCGATGCAGCAATCCAGCAGCCTTCCGGCGGTCGTCCGATCGGTCCGCACGACCGAACTCGCCTTCCAGGTCGGCGGTCAGATCATCGAGTGGAATGCGATCGACGGGGCTTCATTCCAGCGCGGGGATGTGATTGCGAGGCTCGATGCCCGCAGCTTCCAGGCTGCGGTCGAGCAGGCCGAAGCTCAGTACATCAACGCCGATAGCGAATATCAGCGCGCGCTCCGGCTGCTTGAGGAAGACGCGATCTCGCGCAGCGTCGTCGAGAGCCGCGAGGCACAGCGGCAGGTCGCCAAGGCCAATCTCGATACCGCCCGCAAGAACCTTTCCGACACTGTCCTGCGCGCGCCCTTCAGCGGGTTTGTCGGGGTGACGAATGTCGAGCAGTTTCAGAATGTCGCCCCGCAACAAACCGTGCTCGTGCTGCAAAGCCGGGCGGTGGATGCGGTGGTCAACGTGCCGGCCAGCTTCGTTCTGAATTCGAACCGGGTGCGTTATTTCAACACCTTCGTCGAGCTCGATGCCGCGCCTGATCGGCGGTTTGCCGCCACCTTCCGCGAAGCGACCGGACAGGCCGATAGCTCAACCCAGACATTCGAAGGGCACTTCCGCTTTTCGCCCCCATCCGATCTGGTGGTCCTGACGGGGATGACCGCGACCTTGTATTTCGAGACCGAACTGGTCTCCCCGGTCGAGGAGCAGGTCGGCATCAGTGTCCCGCTCGCCGCGATCATGGCAGAGGGCAAGCAGCGCTATGTCTGGGTGGCCAAGGGCCGCGATCGTGTGATCGAGCGGCGCAATGTGACGGTTGCGCAAGGGGTTGGCGAGACTTTGCGCGTGACCGAAGGGTTGAAGGTCGGAGAGACCATCGTTGCCGCTGGCGGCGCCTATCTCAGCGCGGGCGACACCGTCCGTCCCTGGGGCAGCTAGAGCGGACGAGCCGGATCTTGGATATCGCCGCCTACAGCATACGCAACCGGCTCGTGATGTGGCTGGTGATCATCCTGTCGCTCTATGCCGGCTGGTTCGCCTATGGCAACATGCCGCGCTTCGAGGATCCCGAATTCACCATTCGCACCGCGCAGGTCTTCACCCCCTATCCCGGCGGCACGCCCGAACAGGTGGCACGCGAAGTCTCGGCCCCGCTCGAGGAAGCCTTGCAGGATATGGCGGAGGTGGACGAGATCCGCTCAGTCTCCTCGGCGGGTTTCTCGGAAATCTCGGTCGATATCAAATTCTCGGCCTCGCCCAGCAAGAGTGATCTTCAGATCATCTGGACCAAGCTGCGCAACAAGGTGCGCGACGCTGCGGCCGATCTGCCTCCGGGCGCCGGATCGAGCCAGGTGTTCGACGAGTTCGGCGATGTGTTCGGCATCTATTACGTCCTCACCGGCGAAGGCTTCACCATGGCCGAGCTGCGCAATTATGCAAAGACGCTGCGGCAGGATCTGCTGGCGGTCGATGGGGTGGGCAAGGTCAATATCGCCGCCGACCAGCGCGAAGTGATCTATGTCGAGATCGCCCGCCAGAACGCGGCGGCGCTGGGAACCACGGTCAACGCGATCTTCCAGCAGCTCTCAACGCAGAACACCGTGGTCTCCGGCGGGACCGCCAAGGTCGATGGCCAGCGGCTCGCGATCACGCCCACCGGCGACATCGATTCGGTCGAGGCGATCTCCAACCTCCTGGTATCCTCGGGCAACGGGCGCACCGTGCAGCTGCGCGACATCGCCCAGGTCTCGCGCGGTTATCGCGATCCGCCCGAATTCCTCGCCTATTACGACGGCAAACCCGCGATCGTGCTGGGCGTCGCGGCGGTCGCGGGGTCGAATGTGGTCGCGGTCGAGGAGCGGTTGTCCGCCAAGCTCGCCGAGATCGAGAGCGAGCGCCCGGCGGGTATCGTGCTCCACACGTTCTACAACCAGGGCGAGATCGTCGATGCCTCGGTGACCAATTTCGTGGTCAACGTGCTGATTGCGCTGGCGATCGTGATCGGCACCTTGTTCATCTTCATGGGCTGGAAGTCGGGCCTGGTGATCGGGATCGGCCTGCTGCTGACCATCGCCGCGACGCTCGGCACGATGTATTTCGCCAACGTCCCGATGCACCGCATCTCGCTTGGCGCGCTGATCATCGCGCTGGGAATGCTGGTCGATAACGCGATCGTGGTGACCGACGGGATCCTCACGGGTTGCCAGCGCGGGCGCAAGCTCATCGATGTTGCGAGCGACGTGGTCAACCGCTCGATCTGGCCGCTGCTCGGCGGCACGCTCGTCGGCATCCTCGCCTTCGCGCCGATCGGGCTGGCCCCGGGCGATACGGCGGAATTCACCGGCGATCTGTTTCGCGTGATCCTGATCTCGCTGATGTTCAGCTGGATTTTCGCCATCACGCTCACGCCGTTCCTGTGCTCGATCCTGTTCAAATCGGTGGAGGATCAATGCACCGAGGGCTCTGGCGCCATGCCGGTCGAGGCAGATAGCCCGAGCAAGTCGATGAGCGCGTTCAAGCGCACGGTCGCGCTGGCGATCGAGCGGCGCTTTGTCACCATTGGCGGGGCAGCGGCGATGTTCTTTGTCTCGCTCGCCGGTCTGTCGCTGGTGACGCCCGGCTTCTTTCCGGCATCGACCACGCCCCAGCTGGTGGTCGATTACTGGCTCCCCGAAGGCACCGCCATCGAGCAGACCGACAAGGACATCAAGCGGCTGGAGGCGCACCTCGCCACCCTCGAAGGGGTCGAGCATGTTCACTCGATCGTCGGGCGCGGGACGCTGCGCTACATGCTGGTGTACCAGTTCGAAAGCCCCAACCCGGCCTATGGTCAGCTGCTGGTGAAACTCGACGATTACACCCGGCTCGATGCGATGATCCCCGAGGTGCAGGCCTATATCGATACCAATTTCCCGCAGGCCCAGGGCAAGGTCTGGCGCTTCATTCTGGGTCCGGGCGGCGGGTCCAAGATCGAGGCCACCTTTACCGGGCCAGACCCCGAAGTGCTGCGCCGGCTCGCGCGCGAGGCACAGGAGATTTACCGCGAGGATGGCGGGGCTATCGCGATCAAGGACAATTGGCGCCAGCCCGTCCCGGCGATCCAGCCGATCTATTCCGAGAGCAAGGGCCGCCGGGCCGGCGTGAGCCGCGCCGATCTGGGCGCTGCCCTGGCGCGCAATTATTCGGGCCAGCAGGTCGGGGTGTACCGCGAGAATGACGATCTGATCCCGATCGTCTCGCGCGCGCCCGAAAATGAGCGGCTCGATGTGGACGGCCTGCGCACGATCCAGGTCATCAGCCCGACGGGGGCTGCGGTTCCGATCGAGCAGGTGACCGACGGGATCGAGACGATCTGGCGCGACAGCCGCTTGCGCCGCACCGACAATGTCTGGTCGATCAAGGCGCAGGCCGACCCTGCGCCCGGCATCCTTTCAGGAGAGCTGCAAGCGCGCGTGCAGCCTGCGGTCGAGGCGATCCCGTTGCCGCCCGGCTACAGCCTGAAATGGGACGGGGAACTGGGCAATTCCGCCGAAGCGAACGGCAATTTGATGAGCGCGATCCCGTTCGGCTTCGGCGCGATGGTGCTGGTGGTGATCTTCCTGTTCAACGCGCTGCGGCAGCCTCTGGTGATATGGTCGGTGGTGCCGCTGTCGCTGGTGGGCGTGGTGTTCGGGCTGGTCGTGATGGGGGTGCCGTTCGAATTCATGGCGATCCTCGGCGTGCTCTCGCTGGCGGGCCTGCTGATCAAGAACGCGATCGTGCTGGTCGATCAGATCGACCTCGAGATTGGCGAGGGCAAGCCCCGGTTCGATGCGCTGGTGGACAGCGCTGCCAGCCGCTTGCGCCCGGTGCTGCTGGGCTCGGGGACGACGGTTCTGGGAGTGCTGCCCTTGTTCTTCGATGCGTTCTTCCAGTCGATGGCGGTGGTGCTCGTGTTCGGGCTGAGCTTCGCCACCGCGCTCACGCTGGTCGTTGTCCCGGTGGTCTATGCGGCGGTGTTCGGGATCGGCAATGACGAACGGGCAAAGGAGCAGTCGGCATGAGGCTGCGGCGGCTCGCACCTTTCGCCGGAAGTGCGCTCGCGCTCGCGCTTGCCGGGTGCGCGTCGCTCAGCACCAACGAGGATGTCCGCGAGGCGACCGCCCAGAGCCTTCCGCCGCTCCCCGAGATCTGGGCGGTCGGCGGGGCGATGCCGGGCGAGGTGCGGATTGGCTGGATCGCGGCGATCGGCGATCCGGTGCTGAGCGAACTGGTGCTCGAAGCGCAGGCGAACAACCGCGACATCCGCGCCGCGGCCGCCAATCTCGAGGCGGCCCGGGCGTTGGTCAGGCAGGCGCGGGCCCCGCTCCTCCCGCAGATCAACGGCTCGTTCAGCGCCGATCGGACCGACAGCCCGGTCCCGTTTCAAGTCCAGGATACCGTCTACACGCTGACCGCGCAGGCGCAGTGGGAAGCCGATCTGTGGGGGCGGGTGAGGGCCGGGCGCAACGCCGCCTATGCCAGCGCACAGGCGGTCGAGGCCGATTTCCGCTTCGCGCAATATGCCTTGGCGCAGGGCGTCGCGAGCGCCTATTTCGCCAGCATCGAGGCGCAGCAGCAGGTCGAAGTGGCGCAGCGCACGCTCGATGCGCTCGCCGAGATCGACCGGATCGTTCGGGTGCGATACCGCGAGGGCTTCGCCTCCCGGCAGGACACCGCCACGGCAGGCAGCGATTTCGAAGTGGCGCGCGACAATCTTGAACAGGCGCAGGTCGCTGAGCGAACGGCGCAGCGAGCGCTCGAAGTCCTGCTCGGCCGCTATCCCGCCGATGCCATCGCCCTGCGCGATACCCTGCCCGAAACGCCGCGCGCTCCCCCCGCAGGGCTGCCCGCGCAATTGCTCGAACGCCGCCCCGATGTGATCGCGGCCGAGCGGCGGGTGGCGGCGGCTTTTGCAAATCTCGATCAGCGCAAGGCGGCGCAATTGCCGCTGATTTCGCTCACCGCCAGCGGTGGGGGAACCTCGACCGATCTGGCCAGCATCCTCGACGGGCCGAGCCTGCTGTGGTCGGTGGTCGGCAGCGTGTTGCAGCCGATCTTCGATGGCGGTTTGCGCGGCGCGCAGGTGGACGAAGCCGATGCGAACCGCCGAGCCGCGATCGAAAGCTATGCCGCAACCGCACTGGCCGCGTTTCAGGATGTCGAGAACAATCTGGACCTCGTGCAAGTGCTCGCGCGGCGCGAACTCATCCTCGAGAACGCCGCCGAGGAATCGAGCACCGCCTACGCGCTTGCGCAGCTGCAATATGCCGAAGGCGAGATCGCGCTGATCGATGTGCTCAACATCCAGCAGCGCCTGTTCGCGGCAGAGCGCAACCTGGTGGCCATCCGGCGCGCGCGGATCGACCAATGGGTGACCCTGAATCTGGCCCTGGGCGGCGCCTGGGACTGACGCGAGCGGGATCAGCCGGCGGCGCGTTCGCCGCACGCAATGTCCCTACAGCGCTGATCGCCCGCGAACGGTCCGAAACTGGCCGAGCAACAGCCGCATGAAGGGCGCGCAAGAGGGCGCAGCCGGTCTGCCTCAGATATCGCGATCGCGCGGCTCGGCGCTGCCGCGCATCACCGTGCTCATGGCATCGCGCAGCATGTGAGTTATCTGCTATTATGTGAACAGCTTTGGCATCGACTATCTGACGGGCATCCTTGGCACATT
>CAZCNF010000069.1:0-8222 GCA_964500135.1 uncultured Porphyrobacter sp. | reverse complement strand
ATGCGTTGCCACGACCTGGGCAACAGCGACGAGCGCCATTGCGTCCTGCTCATATTCGTTGCGCAAGCTGGCGCGGATTTGCGCATCAGGCTGCGTCAGCTTCACCGCAAGGCGTGATAACTTGATTGCGAGGGCAAAGCCTTCGTCCGGGTTGGTGGTCAGGAGTGACGCAATGTCAGCTGGTGTTTGCATCGTCGGGCCTCCGCAATCCGGATCGGGTCCGGCCTAAGCCGGACCCGCCGACAGAGCCGGTATGGCTCTGGTCTCTGTCAGGGACTTCTATTGGTTTACCCTGCCGGGCAGGCTCAAATCGCCTGAGGCAACCTTGAACACATTGGCAACGCACAGCAGCGGCGAATGTGCGCTTTCGTTGACGCGCAATCCAGCCGTCACGCCATCAAACCCGGCGGTCTGAACAATCGAGATGTCACCGAACGGTACTCTCACTTCAACCGTTTCCTGAGTGAGGTTCGGTTGCCAGCCGGGACTGTCGAGCAGGATTGGGGCGCCCGGCCAGGTCATGGGAAGACGCGGACTGGTGCCTGCAGGAATGTCCTTGACCTTGAGTCCATTGGCTCCGCAGGCTTCGTCCGGCCCGAGCACCACCCAGTGCATGTGCCATTCGCCGCCATCGTTGGCCAGATCTCCATCCCTCGTCTCATCGAACAACGGTGTGTCGTCGAAATCGGGGTGGGAAGTGACGGCCAGCGCGAGAATGCCAGCGCCGCGCTCGAAGCCGACCTCGTAGGGGTCGATCGTCGTCGGCCAGACGTAGGAGAAGACACTCGATCCCTCGAACCGCCCGGTTGCGTTGGGGCGCGTAACGCCCGCTCGTCCAGAAACAGCCATGTGGAATATGGCCACATTGCCCTCCGTCCTGATCTTCGCGTGGACGATATCGAACGGTGCCTGCACGGCAGTATCCGCTGCTGGACGGATACCGCCGGTATGTTCGTGCGAGGCCGCAATTCGCTCGCTCGACGGGTCCTGGGAATGGGCGCTACCATCGTGTGCCTGCACCGCCGGTGCGCCCAAGGCCAGTGCGGCCGCGACTATGGCAGGAGCGCGCATCATTCCTCTCCCTTGACCGCCGCCATCGAGGCACCGAAGTTGATGTGGAACGCTTGGCCGTCGATGACATAGGCCGGAACCGATTGCACACCGGCAGCTTCAGCTTCGCCGACCCGGTCCGGTGCGGAATTGAAGTCGACGATTTCGACGTCGTAGCGCGCCGGATCGAGCGCCTGCCCCAATGCCTGTTCGGCAGCGACGCAGACGCCGCAACCGGCGTGATAGAAAATGGCTTTGGACTTCATGATAGGACTCCTAATATTCAAAGGCACAGAAGACGCTGTGCGCGTTACCCCGGTGCGACCCGAGGGCATCTAGGCTGAGGAGGAGGCCTCCTCGTGCTCAGGACAATTGAGGCGCAAATCAGATTGGCGAAGCGGCGCCTTGATCAATCGGCAATAATGCTCGCCTGATTCGGTCGTGCTCGTATCGGACACAAAATACCGGCAGGTCAGGCACATGCGCTGGGGCGCAATGCGTCCGGAACGTTGCAGTTGCGCGATGGTTCGCACGACTATGCTATGCAGGCTTTCGGCATTGCCGTCGCTCAGCAGACTGACAATGTCTTCAAAGCCGTCCGGAAGCTGGCCAAGCAGGGCGCGGCCCTCCAGAGACAAGGACACCCGGATTGCCCGGCCATGATCAGGGTCAGGCCTGCGTTCCACAAGGTGTTTGCTGGCGAGAGCCGAGACAGCATCGCTGGCAGTTGACGAGCGCACACTGAGCTGTGCGGCAAGGTCCTTCAGGCGCAAGCCCTCCGGACGGTCGGCCAGCAACCTTAGCGCATCCCCTTGGGTGGGAGTCAGTCCAGCGCCTTCGCCGGTCTGCCAGTCCTTCTGGCGAGCCAGGGCGGCCAGACGGCTGAGGCCATAGATGAGCTGGTCACGAATCATGTTAGGAGTCCTAATCAAATGGATTTCTGTGTCAAGGTTGTTGTTAAATGCGTGCGGAAGCTTCCGATGCAGGCGCATCGCAATCTTCAGGTTCGTGCTGTTGCGCCAGGAAGCGCAGGGCTGCTCTGCGGCGCGATGTACGGTCGAACGCATAGATTGTCTGCTTGAACGCGACCCCATTGAGCAGGGCTTCGATGTAGCTTGAGACCGTGTCGGCAGCCATGATCAGTGCGCTGTCCATCGTGTGGATGTATTTGCTGGTCATCGTCCCTTTGGAATGGCCGAGAAGGGCAGCGATGGTCACTTCAGTGAAACCGAGATCGTTCGCGATGCTGGCGAAACTGTGCCGCAGCACATGGGCCGTGATCCCCTCCAGCGCCGTGCCTTTGACGAGCTTGTTCCAGTGCTTCGGGAAACTGCCGAAGGGGCGGTCCTTCTGGCGCTCGCCGGGGAAGACATGGAGGCCGGGCTCGTCGGGGCGGATTGCTTCCAGAAAATCCACCACTGGCAGGCCAATCGGCCGGATGGACTCGCCGGTCTTGGTATCCGTGAAGCGGAAGGCGCTTCCCTCAGTGTCAGCCTCGGCCCATCTGAGGCCGATGATCTCCCCACGGCGACAGCCGGTCAATGCGATCTGACGGATGATCCTCATGGCCGTGAGGAGTGCGCTGTCCAGTTCCGCCTCCGCTTTGGCTTCGGCATCGCGCAGAAGTTGGCCAAGCACACGATACTCGTTCTCTGAGAGCCTGCGGCGGCGGGTATGATCCTTGGGCCGCTTGATGCCATGCGCCGGGTTCTTCTCGATGATGCCGAGATTGACGGCATAGGTCAGAATGCCACTCAGCAAGCCAATGGTCCTCGCCGCCGTACCGACGCCTCCTGTGACGATCGAGCGGCCACGAAGGTTCTCGGTTTTGACGTTGACCTTCGTCCGGCCGGCCATGATGTCCATCATGATCTTGATGATCTCGGGCTGGGTCAGATCCTTCACCCGGCGGGTACCGACCAAAGGGATGATATGGCGGTTGATCCGGCCCGTGTCGGTGATCTTGGTCGAGGGCCGCTTGGGCCGATTGCCCTTGCCCAGGATCAGGCCATTGCCGAGATCCTCGAGATAGCGCTCGCACAATTGCTTCATCGTGATCGCCTTGTGATCTAGTTCGCGCTCCTCGGCCGGGTTCTCGCCCTTGGCCACCCGGGCGAGTTGGATCAGCGCTTCCTTGCGCGCGGTCTCGGGCGTCCAGACACCGTGCGGACCAATTGTGTAGCGACGGGACCGGCCCAGCGCGCGATATTGCAGGACGTAGCTGCGCTTGCCGGTCGTGAAGACCCGCAGTCCGAAACCAGCAAGGTCGTCGTCCCAGATGACATAGTCCTTGCTCTTCGCCTCGGCTGCATCCACGATCCGTTTGCTGAGTTTCGGCACTGCACTTCTCCGGCTCATTTCACCCGATTTCGCGTAAGCACCACGTAAGCAGTTGGGAGCGAAACGAAGCGAAGTTTGGGTTAGGCCAGCGAAGCTAGTGTCGCAATTTAGATGATTGAAAACAGTGTTTTAGAGTGGAATAAGCGGCTCTGGCGCACCCTGGCGTAGGGGGGTCCTTACCGGCTCCGAAGGCAGAGGTCACAGGTTCGAATCCTGTCGGGTGCGCCAGCCGCGCCTGGGTTCCGTCAGTTCACCTGCCGTTCCTTGCCCTGCCAATACGGTGCGCGCAGTTCGCGGCGCAGGATCTTGCCGGAGGGATTGCGTGGCAGCAGGTCGACGAAATCGACCGACTTGGGGCACTTGAACCCGGCGATGCGTTCGCGCGCGTAGGCAATCACTCCCGCCTCGTCGAGATCGCTGCCGGGGCGGCGTACGATCACCGCCTTGACCGCCTCACCCCAGGCTTCGTCTGGCACACCAATGATCGCGATGTCCGCAATGTCGGGGTGGCCGAACACCGCGCTTTCGACCTCGGCGGGGTAGACGTTCTCGCCGCCCGAAATGATCATATCCTTGATCCGGTCCTGGATGTGGAGATAGCCCGCCTCGTCGAGGATTCCGGCATCGCCGGTGCGGAACCAGCCACCCGCGACCATCGCCTTCGCGTTCTCTTCCGGCCGGTTCCAGTAACCCAGCATCACGCTGTCGCCGCGAATCGCAACCTCGCCGACCGCGCCCGGCGGAAGCGGCTGGAGATCGTCGCCAAGGATCGCGAGTTCAGTGCCGGGCAGCGCCTTGCCGGCCGATTTCATCACGTGTTCGCGGTCCACGATGTTCTCCGCCCGGTGGTCGGCAGGCGGCAGGCTGACGACAGTGCCGAAGGTCTCGGTCAGTCCGTAAAGCTGGGCGAAATCGCAACCCAGCCGTTCAACCCCCTGCTTGAGCAGTTCGAGCGGGATCGGGCTGGCGCCGTATGTCAGCCCTTTCACGCTTGAAAAATCGGCCCGCTCGGCCGCCGGATGAGCGAGCAGCAGGCGGATCGCGGCGGGGACCAGGAACAGCCACTTGACCCGGTGGCGCTCGACATCCTCGATCAGCAGCGCCGGGTCGAACTCGCGATGCACGATCAGCTCCTGCCCGCCCAGCACCGCGCCCAGCGCCGTCCCGACCCCGGCGATATGGCCGTATGGCATGGCGAGTATCACGCTGTCGCCAGGCTCGGCGCAATACCAGTAAATGCCGTGCTCACGCATCAACGGGCGCAGGTGAGTGCCGTTATGGTGGCTGAGCACCACGCCTTTGGGAAGGCCAGTCGTGCCCGAGGTATAGAGTTGCAGCAGCGCGTCGTGGGGGCCAACCGCCATGGCAACGGGCGTGTCTGGTTGCGCGTCGCGCCAGGCGGCGAATTCGCGCTCCATCGACACGATCGGGCCATCGAACGTCACGCCTTCGAATACGTCTTCGCGGAACAGGACGGCGGCGCCCGAATCGGCCATGATGAAATCGACTTCGGCCGGGGCCAAGCGCCAGATGATCGGGATGAACACAACGCCCGCGCGTGCGGCGCCGAGCATCAGTTCGACCGCCAGATCACTGTTCTTGCCGAAGTATGCGATCCGGTCGCCGGGCTTCACGCCCAGAGCGGCAAGGCCGTTGGCGATCTGCGTGGCGCGCCGGTCATAGTCGCTATAGCTGGTCACCCGATCGCCGAACCGAATGGCGGGCTGGTCGGGGCGGGCGGCAGCGTGCGCGGCCAGCGCCTCCCCATAGGTGGGAAAATAGCGTTCAGTATCTGGCATCGGCGTCCTCTCCGGGCGGCCGAATCGTTGGATGTCCGGCTCTGGCGCGGAGCCTAACCGGTTTTGAATCGCGACGTAAACCTAGCCTAACCCATGCTCGAGGAAGCGTAGCGCGCAGCCTGCCAGCACGGCGGTGCCGTGGGGCAATGCGCTTTCATCGACATGCATGCGCGGCGAGTGAATTGCACAGCACTGGCGCCAGTCCTCGCCTTCCCGGGCGACGCCCAGGAAGAACATCGCGCCCGGAACCTTCTCCAGGACATAGGCGAAATCCTCGGCCCCCATGATCGGCGCGGGCAGCTCGCGCCAGGCCGCTTCGCCCAGCGTCTCGCCCACGACAGCGCGGCCAAGGTCGACCGCGCGTGGATCGCAGATGGTGACGGGGAAGCCCTCGGTGATCGTCACCTCGGCCTCGACCCCGTGCGCCAGCGCGATTCCTGCCGCGACTTCGCGCAGCAGGGTGTGGAGCTGGGCACGGTGATGGGGCGATAGGCTGCGAACGGTGCCGCGCAGCGTGGCCTGGTCGGCGATCACGTTGTGCGCGGTCCCCGCTGCAAGCTGAGTCACCGTGGCGATCACTGCGTCCGCGGCGTTGAACCGGCGCGTCACCATTGCCTGGATCGCGGTTACGATTGCGCAGGCGGCCGGGACGGGATCGCGGGTGTCATGCGGCATCGAGGCATGGCCGCCGCTCCCCTTCACGATGATGTCGAACTGGTCGGCCGCCGCCATTAGTGGGCCGGGCTTGCCGCCAATCATCCCGTGCGGGGCATTGGGCATCACATGAAGCGCAAAGGCGGCCTCGGGCAGCGGGTCGAGCAAGCCATCATCGAGCATGAAGCGGGCACCGTGGTGCCCTTCCTCGCCCGGCTGGAACATGAACATCACCTCGCCCGCGATCTCGCCCTGCTTGGCCGCCAGCAGCTCCGCCGCGCCCGCCAGCATCGCCGTATGCGTGTCGTGGCCGCAGGCGTGCATCCGGCCGGGAATGGTTGACGCGAAGTCCAGTCCGGTTGCCTCGTCCATCGGCAGCGCGTCCATGTCGCCGCGCAGCAGCACCCGCCGACCCGGCCGCGCGCCCGTAAGCACGGCGACTTGCCCGGTGGTCGAGGTTCCTTCGCGCCATTCGAGCGGTAAGTGCGCCAGCGCGGCGCGGACCTTGGCCATCGTCATCGGGGTGTGGAGGCCCAACTCCGGTTCGGCATGGATGGCGCGGCGCAACGCCACGATGCGGTCGGAGAGCGCGCGCGCGGATTCGAGCAGGTCGGGATGGAGCATGCGTTGCTGTCTACCTGATCGACGGCGGAAATGGTCAGAAAAAAGTGGGAGCAGGGCAGGCCTGGCGCTAAGGGCGGTCGTGCCATGAGCGGCCCGATCAATCCCCAGCACCAAATCCCCGCGCCCGCCAGCCCGCACCGTCGTGCCGAACCGGGCGCGCCAATCGTGGGCGTGATCTACAATCCCCGCAGCCATCGCAACAAGGGGCGCGATCTCGTTATCGCGACCCAGCCCAACGTCCACGTCGCGCTGCCGCACGGGCGCGAGGGGATTGTCGAAGCGCTGCAGGGGTTCGCTGCGACGGGGATCGAACTGCTGGTCATCAATGGCGGCGATGGCACCGTGCGCGATGTGCTGACGGCAGGCGAAGCGGTGTTCGGCGATCGCTGGCCCGCGTTGGCGGTCTTGCCAAAGGGCAAGACCAATGCGCTCAATGTCGACCTCGGCGCACCGGCGGGATGGAATCTCGCCGACGCGATCGCGGCGTTTCCGGCCAACCGGCGTGTCCGCCGCCGTCCGATCCGGATCGTGCCGCTCGATGGCGGGGCCGGGCCAATGCTCGGATTCATCCTGGGCGGGGGCGCGTTCGCCACCGGGATTCGCGCCGGACAGGATGCGCACCGCATGGGTGCGTTCAATTCGCTCGCGGTCGGGGTCACCGCGGCGTGGGGCGTGGTACAGGCCTTGCTTGGCACCGATCGGAACGTCTGGCGCCGGGGCGCCAGGATGGAGCTCCTGCTCGGGCCGGAACGCGCGCGCCTCCCACATGCGGGCCATGGGTACGATGGACGGCGCGCAGTCATGCTCGCCTCGACGCTGGAGCGCTTTCCCCTCGGCCTTCGCATCTTCGGCCCTCACGAGCGGGGGCTGAAACTGGGGGCGATGGATCGGCCGCGCCGCCGGCTGCTCGCCGCGCTGCCGGCGATCATTGCCGGATGGCATCCCGACTGGCTGGAGGGCGCGGGCCTCCACTTTCGTGCCCCCGAGAGCTTTGAATTCACTATCGACGAACCATTCATTCTCGACGGGGAGGCATTCGCGCCGGGCCGCTATCGCGCCGAACAGGGGCCGGAACTGGCGTTCGTCGTTCCATGAGCGGCGCTCTTGCACAACGGATTGAGGAACGCCTCGTCGCTCCGGTGCGGCCCGAAGTGGCCGCGTTCGCCACGCGCCTGGCAGAGGCGGCGGGGGCGGAAGCGGCGCTGTTCTATGGTTCCAATCTCAGGACCGGCGCGCTTGACGGGGTGCTCGATTTCTATCTGCTCATGCCCGGCGCGCAGGTGGATCGGATCTGGCCGCGCGTCAGCTATCACGAGTGGGAGACGGGCGGCACCCTGTTGCGCGCCAAGGTCGCGACGATGGCGCTGGCGACGTTCGAGCGGGCCTGCCGTGGCGATAGCCGGGACACCACGGTCTGGGCGCGTTTCGTCCAGCCGAGCGTGCTGGTGTGGCAGCGGGACACAGCGGTTTGCCCCCGGATCGCCGCCGCGCTGGTCGAGGCCGCGCGCACGGCGGCGCGATTGGCGGTGGCACTCGGGCCGGCACAGGGGACCGCGCTTGAATACTGGCGCGCGCTATTCCAGGCGACCTACGCGGCCGAATTCCGGGTCGAGAAGCCTGGCCGCGAGGATGCGATCCTCTTGGTGAACGCCGCGCATTTCGACGGCTTGCTCCCCAAGGCGATGGAAGCGGAGGGAATCGGGTTCACAGACCGCGACGGCGTGCTGGAGCCGCATGTCAGCGGCGATCGGCGCC
>CAZCNF010000068.1:0-8403 GCA_964500135.1 uncultured Porphyrobacter sp. | reverse complement strand
CTGATCGTGATCGAGATGAACCCGCGCGTGTCGCGCAGCTCGGCGCTGGCCTCGAAGGCGACCGGCTTCCCGATCGCGCGGGTCGCGGCCAAGCTGGCAGTGGGCTATACGCTCGACGAGATCACCAACGAGATCACCGGCGCCACCCCGGCCAGTTTCGAGCCGACGATCGACTATGTGGTGACCAAGATCCCCCGCTTCGCCTTCGAGAAGTTCAAGGGCGCCAAGCCCGAACTTGCCACCGCGATGAAATCGGTCGGCGAAGTGATGGCGATCGGCCGCAACTTCCAGGAAAGCGTGCAGAAGGCGCTGAGAGGGCTTGAAACGGGGCTGGACGGGTTCAACCGTGTGCCATCGCTCGAAGGCGTCTCGCGCGAGGTGATCACCGCCGCGCTGTCGCGCCGCACGCCCGACCGGCTGCTATTTGTCGGCCAGGCTTTCCGAGCGGGAATGACCGTGGAGGAGATCCACGCGGTGACCTCCTACGACCCGTGGTTCCTGCGCCAGATCGAGGAAATCATCGCGGCGGAGAAGTCGATCGGTATCGACGGCCTGCCGCGGGATGCGGCCGGGCTGCGGCGGCTGAAGGCGATGGGATTCTCCGACAAGCGGCTGGCGACGCTGGCGGTGCGTTCAGTCGGGGTTGCGGGCGGTCTGGGCGAGACTCAGGCCAAGCGTTCGGGCCTGCTGCATGATGCGCTGCAGGCGATGGCCGGGGCCACCAGCGAGGACGAAGTGCGCCAGCTGCGCACCAAGCTGGGCGTGTTCCCGGTGTTCAAGCGGATCGACAGCTGCGCTGCCGAGTTCGAGGCGATCACGCCCTACATGTATTCGACTTATGAAGCGCCCAGCTTCGGCGAACCGGAGTGCGAGGCGGATCCATCGGATCGCCGCAAGATCGTGATCCTGGGCGGCGGGCCGAACCGGATCGGGCAGGGGATCGAGTTCGACTATTGCTGCGTCCATGCCTGTTTCGCGCTGGCCGAAGCCGGCTTCGAAACGATCATGGTCAACTGCAACCCGGAAACCGTATCGACCGATTACGACACTTCGGACCGGCTCTATTTCGAGCCGCTGACCGCCGAGGACGTGCTGGAGATCCTGCGGGTCGAACAGTCGAAGGGCACGCTGGTGGGCGTGATCGTCCAGTTCGGCGGGCAGACCCCGCTGAAACTGGCACAGGCGCTGGAGGATGCGGGCATTCCGATCCTGGGCACATCGCCAGATGCGATCGACCTAGCTGAAGACCGTGAGCGGTTTGCCCGGCTGGTCAACAAGCTGAAGCTCAAGCAGCCCGAGAACGGCATTGCCTACAGCCGTGACGAAGCGGCGGCAGTGGCGGCGCGGATCGGCTATCCGGTGCTACTGCGCCCCAGCTATGTGCTGGGCGGGCGTGCGATGGAGATCGTCGACAGCGAAGCGCAGCTCGATGATTACATCAACACTGCGGTCAATGTGTCGGGCGATAGCCCGGTGCTGGTCGACCAGTACCTGCGCGATGCGATCGAATGCGATGTCGATGCGCTGTGCGACGGGTCAGAAGTGCGCATCGCGGGGGTCATGCAGCACATCGAAGAAGCCGGAGTCCATTCAGGCGACAGCGCATGCACCCTGCCGCCCTATTCGCTGCCCCCGGCGATCGTCGAGGACATGGAGCGCCAGGCCGAAGCGCTGGCCAAGGCGCTGAATGTGGTGGGCCTGATGAACGTGCAGTTCGCGGTGAAGGACGGCGAAGTCTTCCTGATCGAGGTGAACCCGCGCGCCAGCCGCACCGTGCCGTTCGTCGCCAAGGCGATCGGCCAGCCGGTCGCCAAGATCGCCGCGCGCGTCATGGCGGGCGAAAAGCTGGCGGGCTTCGAGCCGTTCAAGCGCGACCTGCCCTATATGGCAGTCAAGGAAGCGGTGTTCCCGTTCAGCCGCTTCCCGGGCAGCGATCCGGCGCTGAGCCCCGAAATGAAGTCGACCGGCGAAGTGATGGGCATCGATCGCAGTTTCGAGGCCGCATTCCTCAAGTCGCAGCTTGCCGCCGGAATGGTGTTGCCGACCGGGGGCACGCTGTTTGTCTCGGTCAAGAACAGCGACAAGCCCCATATCCTGCCCGCAGTGAAGGCGCTGATCGAACAGGGCTTCCGGGTGATCGCAACCGGCGGCACGCAAAGCTATCTGGCCGAACAGGGCTTGCCGGTCGAACGCGTCAACAAGGTGGCTGAAGGCCAGCCGCACATCGTCGACCGGATCATCGACGGCGAGGTCGACTTGATCTTCAATACCACGGAAGGCTGGCAGTCGCTGCTGGACTCGAAATCGATCCGCGCATCGGCCTTGGCCGCCAAGCTGCCCTATTACACCACGGCGGCCGCTTCGCTCGCGGCGGCGCATGCCATACGTGCAGTTCATGCAAGCCAGCTTGAAGTCCGCTCCTTGCAGGACTATTATAGCTAGCGAAGTTCGCTTTTCCCCCGACATTCCGAACTGCTCCGGTCGCCTCGGCAGAAGCGGCCACGTTCGAAATGACCCTGTTTTCCGTGGGGAACGGTATCGAAGGAAAGACTGGATGGCTACGATGGAAAAGGTTCCGATGCTGGCAGAGGGCTATGAGCGGCTGACCGCCGATCTCAAGGCCCTGCGCGCGGAACGGCCCAAGATTGTCGATGCGATCGAGGAAGCTCGCGCGCATGGCGACCTGTCGGAGAATGCCGAATACCATGCCGCGAAAGAGCGGCAGGGCCAGGTCGAGGCGCAGATTGCCGAGCTGGAAGACAAGGTCAGCCGGGCCCAGATCATCGATCCTTCGACGCTTTCGGGTGACAGGATCATCTTCGGCGCAACGGTTACGCTGCTCGACGACAATGACAAGCCGGTGCGGTACCAGATCGTCGGCCAGACCGAGGCCGATGCCAACAAGGGCCGGATTTCCTACAACTCGCCGATCGGCCGCGCGCTGATCGGCAAGGTCGTGGGCGAGGAAATCGAGGTCACCGTGCCGTCGGGCGAACGGTTCTACGTCGTCGAGAAGATCGAATTCATCTGATCGCGGTCGCCTGCCGACAAGCTGAGCTCAGGCCTCCGGTTCGAGCAGGCGGTGGATGTGCACCACGACATACTTCATTTCGGCATCGTCGACGGTGCGCTGGGCGTTGGCGCGCCATGCCTCGACCGCGGCGTCGTAGCTGCTGAAGACGCCGACGACATGGATGCTTTCAGGGTCCTGGAATTCGAGCGTGCGGGGGTCTTTCACCCGGCCACCCATCACCAGATGCAGCCGCTGCTTTGCTTCGTGTTCAGCCATTATGATCCTGCCAGATTCGCGATTGGCGCGCGCCATAGCCCAGCCAGCGCAGCAGGCAAGGGGGCAGGGGGCGGCAAGGCGTGTGGTTGTCAGCCGCTTTTGCCGGCTGCGTCATCCTCATCGGCTCTGCTCATCGCCTTCTCATAAACGGCAAAAGTAAAGGCGATCGCGGCATCGGTGGCAATCGTCGTCAACAGGCTTGCCGGGCTGGTCAGTTTGCTGCCACGCCGCGCCAGCACGCCGATAGCCAGCGCCAGCGCTGCCACTCCGCCAATAACGATCGCTGGCCGCTCCTTCGCGTAAGCTACGGCATCGGTCACCAGTCCGCCCGGGCGCAAGCCCACGGGCCTGGTCTGCAGGCGATGCTGCGCTTCGTCGAGCCGATCGCGCAGGGACTGGCGCTTGGCCTCAGGGTTGGAATCAGGCTTCATCCCGTTCCTCGCTGTCACTCACCCGCGGAACGATCGGGTCGGCTTCGTCATTGGCTGAACCGAGCAGGTCGCGCAGCCGATAACGGGCGAGCCATGCGACGGCAGCCATCGCAGCAATCGCGCCCACCCCGGCGGCCAAGCCACCTTTGCCGCGCAGCGATTGGCGGGCAGTGGCGGCGAAGCCGATCAGGCGGTCGCCGTATCGGTCGGCCAGCTTCTCGCCCAGCCATTTGCCCGACACTCCGCTCCGCACACGCGAAAGCTGCTGATGGATGATGCTGCGGGCGGTGTCGCGCATCGCCCTGTCCTCGATCAGGCGGCGGCGTAGATCGGTCACGACGCTTTCTCCTCGCCGGCAGGTGAGGCGTCCGACGCGAAGGCATCGCCGATGTCCCGGGTCGAACGCCGGACCTGCCAGAGCATGAGCGCAGCGCCAGCCAGCAACAACCCGACAACTATGGCAGTCGCGCCCCAAGCGCTGACTACTGGCGCAAGCGCGATGACCAATCCAACCACCAGCGCAATCAGTGCCAGGTGGAGAAAAGCCAGCGCGCCGATTCCGGCTAGGACGGCAGACTTGCTGCGGTTGGCGGCAAAGGCCAGACGGGTCTTCTGGAATGCGATTTCGGCTTCGAACAGGTTGCGCCCGTCCTCGACCAGGGCGGCGACATCGTCGATCAGGCTCGAGGTAGGTTGCGGCGCAGCGGCATCATCGCCGCGCAAGGCGGCATGAAGTTCCGCTTCGACCGCTGCCGGACGCGGATCATCCCGACCCTCGTCACGCATCGCCTGCCCCCATTCGCTGCTTCTTAGCTCCGGCCGCCGCGGAACAGCCGCGCGACCAGAAAGCCCAGGATCGCGGCGATGCCGATCGCGGTGCCGGGGCTTTTGCGTACCATCTCGCGCGCATCCTCGCCCAGTTCCTCGACGCTTTTGGATTCGAGCTTGGCCGAAGCTTCCTGCAGGCTGCGCGACGCCTTGCGGGCATAGTCGCCATACTGCTCGCCGACCTTCTCGTCGATCTGCGGCGCGGTGTCAGCCACGATCTTGCCGAGCGAGGCGAGCGCATCGCTCGCCCGGGCCTTGCCCTCTACGGCCAGTTCGCCGGCGCGCAATTTCGCTTCGGTGCCGTAATGCTTGGCTTCCGAAACGAGGTCGGTGCCCTTCTCGCGGGCTTTTGCACGGTAGGCGCCAGCGCGAACGCCGGCCTCAGTCTTCAGCGCCACAGCGCCGGCCCGGGCCTCTTCCAGCGCCGCGTTGAAGCGCGACTTTGCCTCGCCGCCATTGCTTGCCTTCGCTGCGGGCTTGGCAGCCTTGGCGGAACCGGCCTTCTTGGTGGCCGGCTTCTTGGCCGTTGTCTTGCGGGTTGCCGTCTTGCGGCTGGTGGTAGGTGTGCCCTCTGCCATGGGTCTATCCTTTGCCTTCCAATCTCGTCATTCCGGCGCGAATACGTTTGCCGGAGAGGTTTACCGTGCAACGCAGCTTGCACCACGATCTTGCGGCGCATAGAGCGCTGACATTCCCCGATATGGGGGTGTCTTAGCCAATTACAACAGCCCGAGCCAGGAGCCAGCCCATGACCGCCATTATCGACCTGCACGGCCGCGAAGTGCTTGATAGCCGAGGCAACCCGACAGTGGAAGTCGATGTGCTGCTGGAGGACGGAAGTTTCGGACGAGCTGCGGTTCCTTCGGGCGCTTCGACCGGCGCGCACGAAGCAGTGGAGCTGCGCGATGGCGATCCGGCCCGTTACAAGGGCAAGGGCGTGCTGAAAGCGGTTGACGCGGTGAACACCGAGATTGCCGACGCGATCCTGGGCCTCGATGCCGAGGACCAGCGCGATATCGACCTCGCCATGATCGAGCTCGACGGCACGCCGAACAAGGGCCGGATCGGCGCCAACGCCATCCTCGGGACCAGCCTGGCAGTGGCGAAGGCTGCAGCCAATGCGCGCGGCCTGCCGCTCTATTCCTACCTTGGCGGCGTTGCCGCGCATGTCCTGCCGGTGCCGATGATGAACATCATCAATGGCGGCGAACACGCCGATAACCCGATCGACATCCAGGAGTTCATGATCATGCCGGTCGGCGCCGGCTCGCTGGCAGACGCAGTGCGCTGGGGTTCGGAAATCTTCCACACGCTGAAGAAGGGCCTCGCCGACAAGGGCCTTTCGACGGCAGTCGGCGATGAAGGCGGTTTCGCGCCCGACCTTGCCAGCACCCGCGCAGCGCTTGATTTCATCATGGCGTCGATCGAGCATGCCGGCTTCAAGCCGGGCGAACAGGTAGCGCTGGCACTCGATTGCGCCGCGACCGAATATTACGCCGATGGCCGCTATGACATGGCGGGCGAGGGCACATCGCTGTCCAGCGAGGAGAACGCCGAATATCTCGCCGCCTTGTGCCGCGACTATCCGATCCGCTCGATCGAGGACGGCATGGGCGAAGACGACCTCGAAGGCTGGAAGATCCTCACTGACCTGCTGGGCGGTAAGGTCCAGCTGGTGGGCGACGATCTGTTCGTGACCAACCCGGCGCGCCTCTCGATGGGCATCGGCAAGGGGCTGGCCAATTCGTTGCTGGTCAAGGTCAACCAGATCGGCTCGCTCACGGAAACGCTCGCGGCGGTCGAGATGGCGCACCGCGCCGGCTACACCTCGGTAATGAGCCACCGTTCGGGCGAGACCGAGGATTCGACCATTGCCGACCTGGCGGTGGCCACCAACTGCGGCCAGATCAAGACCGGTTCGCTGGCCCGTTCGGACCGGCTGGCCAAGTACAACCAGCTGATCCGGATCGAGGAAGAGCTGGGCGCCAGCGCGATCTATGCCGGGAAGGGCTGCTTCGGCCGGCTTGCCTGATCGCTTTGGCCCGCGCGATTTAGCGCGGGTTCAGCCGCCGAAGCGTTCGCGCAGCGCCAGCAGGGCCAGCGCCGCCTTGGCCGCTTCGCCGCCCTTGTCCTTTTGCGCCGGGTCGGCACGGACCAGCGCCTGCGCTTCGTTCTCGACCGTCAGGATGCCGTTGCCGATCGCGATGCCGTCCATCGTCAGCGCCATGATCGCCCGCGCGCTTTCGCCCGCAACGATCTCGAAATGATAGGTTTCACCCCGGATCACCACGCCGATCGCGACGAAAGCGTCATAGTCTCCGGATTCGGTCGCAAGGGCGATGGCTGCCGGGATCTCGAGCGCACCGGGAACCGTGATCACCTCCACCTCGTGCCCGGCCGCTTCCAGCGCACCGCGCGCGCCGGCGATCAGCATGTCGTTGAGATGGGCGTAGAAACGGGCTTCAACGATAAGGATACGGGCCATCGGGTTACTCCGGAATCGGCATGTGGCCGACGATGTTGAGGCCATAGCCTTCGATCGCCACCACATTGGGCTGGGAATTGCTGAGCAGGATCATGTCGTGGACGCCAAGATCGGCCAGGATCTGCGAGCCGATCCCGACATTGCGCAGTTCGTCGTCCTCGCTGTAGGTCACCGTGACCGAGCGATTGCGCAGGATCACGATCACGCCCGAACCATGTGCACCCACGGCCTGCATCGCGCGCTGCAGCGTGCGCTTGCGCGGCCCGGGCTGGCCCAGCAGGTCGTCGAGGATCGAGACCGGGTGCACGCGCGCCAGCGTGGGCGTGCCGGGGATCACGTGGCCCTTCTGCAGCACCAGCGCCTCGCTGCCGTCCACCTTGTTGCGATAGGTCAGCAAGCGCCACGGCCCGCCATAATCCGATTCGAAGCTGCGCTCGTCGATCCGTTCGACCAGATGGTCGTTGCGGCGGCGATATTCGATCAGGTCGCGGATCGTGCCGATCTTGAGGTCGTGCTTGCGGGCGAAGGCAACCAGATCGTCGAGCCGCGCCATCGAGCCGTCATCGTTCATGATCTCGCAGATCACGCCCGAGGGATTGAGCCCGGCCAGCCGCGAGATGTCGACCGCCGCTTCGGTGTGCCCGGCGCGCACCAGCACGCCCCCGTCGCGCGCGGTGAGGGGAAAGACATGCCCCGGCGTGACGATGTCGTCGCGGCTCTTGGAGGAATCGATCGCGACCGAGATGGTGCGCGCGCGGTCTGCCGCGGAAATACCGGTCGTCACCCCCTCGCGGGCCTCGATCGAGATCGTGAAGGCGGTCTGCATGCTTTCCTTGTTGGTGCGGCTCATCGGCTCGAGCCCCAGCTGCTCAACCCGCTTGCGGTCAAGCGCCAGGCAGATCAGCCCGCGGCCGTGCATCGCCATGAAGTTGATCGCATTGGGCGTAGCCATCTGCGCCGGGATGATCAGGTCACCCTCGTTCTCGCGGTCTTCGTCATCGACCAGGATGTACATGCGGCCGTTGCGGGCCTCGTCGATGATCTCCTCGATCCCGACCAGGATCGGGCGGTCGTCGCTATGCGCGAGGAAATTGTCGAGCTTGGCCAGGGTTTCGGCGGTGGGGTTCCAGCCCGCCTCGGTACAGTCGCGCAGCGTGTTGGCGTGGAGGCCCGCCGCACGGGCGAGGCCGGCGCGGGTCATGGCGCCCGATGTGACGAGATCGCGGACTTTGCCGATGGTCGATGTGCTCATGGCTGCGCGGTATCACATTTCAATGTGATTGCAAGCCACCAGCCTCGACGCGACAATGTTTTGCGCGCAGTTACGGATTGGCATGCCGCCTGGGCTAAGTTGCTCTCATTGATGAAAA
>CAZCNF010000067.1:0-8596 GCA_964500135.1 uncultured Porphyrobacter sp. | reverse complement strand
GCCCCGATGCGATCATCGCCACCGGGCGTTCGGACTTCCCCAACCAGGTCAACAATGTGCTGGGTTTCCCCTTCATCTTCCGTGGCGCGCTGGATGTGCAGGCGACCACTATCAACGAGGAAATGAAAATCGCCGCGGCCCGTGCAATCGCCGAGCTGGCGCGCGAGCGCGTGCCCGACGAAGTGGCAGCGGCCTATGGCGTGTCGCATCAATTCGGCGAGGAATACATCATTCCCGCTCCGTTCGATCCGCGGTTGATGGAAGTGGTATCGTCGGCGGTGGCCAAGGCGGCGATGGATTCGGGCGTGGCGCTCGCGCCGATCGCCGATTTTGACGCCTACCGCCATTCGCTCAAGGCGCGGCTCAACCCCACCACATCGGTGCTGACGCAGGTCTATGAAACGGCCAAGGCCAACCCCAAGCGGGTCGTGTTCGCCGAGGCGGAAGAGGATGTGGTGCTGCGCGCCGCGATCCAGTTCCGCGATTTCGGCTATGGCACGCCGATCCTCGTTGGGCGGACTGCCAGGGTGCGGCAGAAGCTGGTGGACCTGGCGGTGGAAGATCCGGACAGCTTCGAGATCCACAATTCGCAGGTCAGCGAGCATGTGCCCGCGATGAACGCCTATCTCTACGATCGACTGCAGCGCAAGGGCTACACCGAGCGCGACGTGGCGCGCATGGTCAACCAGGAACGCAACGTGTTTGCGGCGCTGCTGGTGGCGCTGGGCGTGGGCGATGCGATGATTTCGGGCCTCACCCGCACCTTCGCGCAGACCGCGCGCGAGGTGAACCTGGTGCTCGACCCCAAGCCTGACCAGATCCCCTTCGGCATCCATCTGATGATCGGCAAGAACTACACCGTGTTCCTGGCCGATACGACCATCAACGAGCGGCCCGATGCGGCGCAGCTGGCGCATATCGCGAAGGAAACGGCGGCTGTGGCTCGGCGGCTGGGTCATGAGCCGCGGGTTGCGTTCCTGAGCTATTCGACCTTCGGCAATCCCTCGGGGCGCTGGCTCGACAGCATCCGCGGCGCGGTGTCGCTGCTCGACCAGGAGGATCCCGGCTTCGAATATGAAGGCGAGATGGCGCCCGATGCGGCGCTCAATCCGAAGGTGATGGCGCTCTATCCGTTCAGCCGTTTGTCGGCGCCGGCCAATGTGCTGATCATGCCGGGGCTGCAATCGGCCAACCTTTCGGCCAAGCTGCTGCGCGAACTGGCGGGCGCGTCGACGATCGGCCCGATGCTGATCGGCATGCAGAAGCCGGTGCAGATCGCGCCGATGACCGCGATCGCGCCCGATGTGCTGACGCTGGCGGTGCTCGCCGCAGCGGGCGTGACAGGATAGGTGGCGATGAGCGAAACCACCCGCATCGTGCTCTCGGTCACAGGCAGCGACCGCCCCGGCCTCACTTCGGCGCTGGCAGAGGCAGTACTTGCCGCCGGTGGCAACTGGCAGGAGGGTCACTTGAGCCGTCTCGGCGGGCTCTATGTCGGATCAGTGCTGGTCGAACTGCCCGCTGCCAGTCTCGGCGAACTCCAGCACCAGGTCCAGGCGATCGACGCCGCCGGGCTCAATGTCGTGATCAATCCGGCGGGCGCCGAGCCGGCTGCGCCGGCTGCAGTGCTGCTGTTCGAACTGATCGGGCAGGATCGTCCCGGCATCATCCGCGAAGTCTCGGCCATCCTTGCCCGGCTTGGCGTCAACATCGAGAGCTTGTCGAGCGGCGAGGAAACCGGCGCCTGGGGTGGTGAGCGGCTGTTCCGCGCACAGGTGCGGGTGACGTTGCCCGACACTGTCGCGCCCGAAGCCGTGCAGGCGGCGCTCGAGGAGATCTCGGGCGAGATTATGGTCGATTTCAGCTTCGCCAAGCCGGGGGGCTGATCGTGCCGACAGACTTGATCCCGTGCCAGCGCGCTCGGTTTGCGATGCCTGCCAACGTGCACTATCTCAATTGCGCTTACATGTCGCCGCTGTCGCATGCCGTGGCGCAGGCACTGACTGACGGGGCGCTGCGCAAGCAGGCGCCCTGGACCTATCGACCCGCTGACTTCTTCGATGTTTCCGAACGGTTCCGCAGCCGAGCAGCGCAACTCGCTGGCGTTGCGGCAGATACGATCGCGATCGTCCCTTCGGCCAGCTATGGGCTGGCGATCGCCGCGCGCAATCTGCCACTGGCAAGGGGGCAGCGGATCGTGCTGCTGGCGGACCAGTTCCCCTCGAACGTCTATCCCTGGCGCGATCTGGCGCAAAAATGTGGCGCGGTGATCGACACGGTGCAGCGTGATGCCGAAGCAGCCTGGACCGGGGCGGTGCTCGACGCGATCGGGCCCGACACGGGCATTGTCGCTGTGCCGCATTGCCACTGGGCCGACGGGCGCCTGGTCGATCTGGTGGCTGTCGGCCGCAGGTGCCGCGAATACGGCGCTGCGCTGGTGCTCGACCTGACGCAATCGCTTGGCGCGATGCCGATCGACCTGGGCGAGGTGCAGCCCGATTTTGCGGTGGCGGCGTGTTACAAATGGCTGATGGCGCCCTACGGCACCGGCCTGCTCTATGTCGATCCGCGCCACCACCATGGCGAGCCAATCGAGCATAACTGGATAAATCGCGGCGGCTCGGAGGATTTTGCCCGGCTGGTCGATTACCGCGATGACTACCAGTCTGGAGCGCGGCGCTTCGACATGGGAGAGAAGGCCAATCCGCCGCTGCTCGACGGCGCCGGAGCCGGGATCGAATTCCTGCTCGAATTCGGGGTCGACGCGATTGCGCACACGCTAGCCGCACAGACCGAGGCGATCGCGCGCGATGCGGCGGCGCTTGGCTTCAGTTCGGCCCCGTCAGAGCAACGCGGCCCGCATTTCCTGGCGCTGGGATTTCCTGAAGGTGTGCCCGAAGGTCTGACCGAGCGGCTTGCGGCAAAGCAGGTCCATGTCTCGCTGCGCGGCACATCGCTGCGGGTGACACCGCATCTCTACAACAACGAGGCCGATCGGGCAGCGCTGATCGAGGTTCTGCGAACAATCTGACGCCGCTTACTTGCGGCGAAAACGGAAGTACCAGACCTCGTGGCCATAGACCGTGCGGGCCTTGTGCTCATAGCGTGTCTCGGGCCAGCCCGAGGGCCGGTGCTCCCAGCTTAAACGCCCCTCGACCTGCCATTCGAACAAGTCGGTATGGCGCTGCATCACCATCAGGGCATGGCGCAGATATACCGGGTGGTCGGTGCCGAAGCGAAACTCGCCGCCGGGTTTCAGCTTGGCTGCGAACATTCGCACCGGCCCGTCGTTCATCATCCGCCGCTTGGCATGCTTGGCCTTGGGCCAGGGATCGGGATGGAGCAGGTAAAGCATGGTCAATGCGCCGTCGGGCACACGCGCCAGCACTTCCAGCGCATCGCCCATGTGCAGCCGCACATTGGTGAGGCGCTGTTCGTCGATGTGAGTCAGAGCCTGGGCCACGCCGTTGACGAAGGGTTCGGCGCCGATGAAACCATGGTCGGGCAAGAGGTCCGCCTGATAGGCGAGGTGTTCGCCGCCGCCGAAGCCGATCTCGAAATGGAGTGGGCGCCCAAGACCAGGGACATCGCCGAACAGGCGCTGCGCGGTCACCGGCCCTTCCGCTGGAACCGCGATCTGCGGCAGAAGATTGTCGACCAGCCCCTGCTGGCGCGCGCGCAGGGGTTTGCCCTGGCTGCGGCCATACAGCCGGTTCAGCGTGGTGGGATCGCCTTCCTTGAATGCCGTCATGCGCGGGCGTTGGCAGGTGGTCCTGCGATAATCAAGCGAGCCCGACGCAAAACGCCCGGGGCTGGCAGACCCCGGGCGCGGTTTCCCGTCGTTGCTGATCAGCGGGAATCTGGTTCAGGCGGCTTCGGCTTCCTCAGCCGAATCGCGCAGCACATAGCCGCGGCCCCACACCGTTTCGATGTAGTTCTCGCCGCCGCAGGCATGCGCCAGCTTCTTGCGCAGCTTGCAGATGAACACGTCGATGATCTTGAGCTCGGGTTCGTCCATTCCGCCGTAAAGGTGGTTGAGGAACATTTCCTTGGTCAGCGTGGTACCCTTACGCAGCGACAGCAACTCGAGCATCGCATATTCCTTGCCGGTGAGGTGCACCCGCGCGCCGTCGACTTCGACCGTCTTGGCATCAAGGTTCACCGCCAGCTTGCCGGTGCGGATGATCGACTGACTATGGCCCTTTGAACGGCGCACCACGGCGTGAATGCGGGCGACCAGCTCTTCGCGGTGGAACGGCTTGGTCACGTAATCGTCGGCGCCGAAGCCGAAGCTGCGGATCTTGCTGTCCATCTCGGAAATGCCCGACAGGATCAGCACCGGGGTCTGCACCTTGGCCACGCGCAGCTTTTTGAGCACATCATAACCATGCATGTCGGGCAGGTTAAGGTCGAGCAGGATGATGTCGTAATCGTAGAGCTTGCCGAGATCCAGGCCTTCCTCGCCCAGATCGGTCGAGTAGACATTGAAGCCTTCGGTCGTGAGCATCAGCTCGATCGCCTTGGCCGTGGTCGGCTCGTCCTCAATCAAAAGCACGCGCATGGGTGGTTCCCCTTTTCGCCCCAGAGCTTGCGGTAACCGCTCGGTAAGAGTGGTTGCCCCGAATTAACCACACGAGGTCTCAACGAAAAAGGTTAATTTACCGTAAAGGCCGCCAGCCCGTGTCTTGGGGCGAACACTGAGTCTTTGAGGCAACAGCTTATCCACAGGGGCGGGCCGCCAGCCCGCTATCCTAGCCTGCCATACCCTTCAGCTTCTTGGCCCGCCGCCGCTGCACGCTCGAACCGATCCCCATCGCCTCGCGGTATTTAGCCACCGTGCGCCGCGCGAGGTCGAAGCCTTCGCCCTTCAGCATATCGACCAGCGTGTCGTCGGACAGGATCTTCGCCGGGTCTTCCGCGTCAATCAGCGCCTTTATCCGCGCCTTGACCGCTTCCGAGCTGGCGCCCTCGCCATCACTCGATCCAACTCCGCTGGTGAAGAAATACTTGAGTTCGAATGTGCCGCGTTCGCAGGCCAGGAACTTGTTGCTGGTCACCCGGCTGACGGTGCTTTCGTGCATCTCGATCGCTTCGGCGACTTCGCGCAAGGTCAGCGGGCGGAGTTCGGATACGCCGCGGCGGAAGAACCCGTCCTGCCGCTTCACGATCTCGGCGGCGGTCTTCAGGATGGTCTTCTGGCGCTGGTCGAGCGCGCGGATCAGCCAGTTGGCATCTGCCAGCTTTTCCTTGAGCCAGCGCCGCGCGTCCCGGCTGGTGCCGCTCTGCCGCAATTCGAGATAATAGCTGCGGTTTACCACCAGGCGCGGCAGCGTGTCTTCGTTGAGGCGGATGTCCCAACCACCGTCACGCCCCGCCGCGATCAGGATATCGGGCACCACCGCCTGTGCTTCGGGCTGACCATAGGCAAGGCCAGGCTTGGGGTCATAACCGCGCAGTTCGGCCAGCATGTCGGCGAAATCCTCGTCATCGACATCGCACATGCGCTTGAGCCGGGCGATCTCGCCGCGCGCGAGCAATTCCAGATTGTCGATCAGCCGCGCCATGCAGGGGTCATAGCGGTCCGCCTCGCGCGCCTGGATGGCCAGGCATTCAGCCAGCGAACGTGCGCCCACGCCGCTCGGCTCCAGCCGCTGCACCAGTGCCAGCGCGCGCTCGACCTCGGCCAGCGTCAGCTCCAGGTCCTGCGCCACTTCGCGCAGATCGAAGCGGAGATAGCCCGCCTCGTCGAGCAGCCCGACGATATGCCGGGCGGCAAATGCCTCGGTCGGGTCGCCTGCCAGCGCGCCGATCTGCCCTTGCAGATGTTCGGCCAGGCTGGGCCCGGCGCCAGCCCGCTCTTCGAGCGAGGGAAGACCGTCTTCGCCCGCCGCATTGCTGGCGACCGCAGCGCCCCAATCGGCATCGCCGGTGTCGAAATCGCGGTCGAGCGCGGCAGGATCGAGGTCAAGCGGAGCCTCGGCCTCGCCGTAGCCCTCGGCGATCAGGACATCGGCGGTGAATTCCTCGCGTGCGGGCGCATCGGGCAGGGTTTCGTCCGGGCCTTCGCGCCCCGTCTCACCCGCTTCGAGCAGCGGGTTGGCTTCCAGCGCTTCGCCGATGAAGGCCTCGATCTCGAGATTGGACAGCGCGAGCAGCTTGATCGCCTGCTGCAACTGCGGCGTCATCACCAGCGATTGGGATTGCCTGAGGTCTAGGCGTGGACCCAACGCCATCGCAGCTAGAGCGTGAAGCCCTCTCCGAGATAGAGCCGCCGCACATTCTCGTCGGCGACGAGGTCCTGTGGTGAACCGGCAAACAGCACCTGCCCGCCATAGATGATGCAGGCGCGATCGACGATGTCGAGCGTTTCGCGGACATTGTGATCGGTGATCAGCACGCCGATGCCGCGCGCCTTGAGGTCTTTCACCAGGTCGCGGATGTCGCTGATCGAGAGCGGGTCGATCCCGGCGAAAGGTTCGTCGAGCAACATGATCGAAGGCTTGGCTGCCAGCGCACGGGCAATCTCGCAGCGTCGCCGCTCGCCCCCCGACAGCGCCATGGCGGGGCTTTCGCGCAGGCGAGTGAGGCCGAATTCGTCGAGCAGGCGCTCCAGCTCGGCCTGGCGCACCTCGGCGTCCGGCTCGACCATTTCGAGCACGCAGTTGATGTTCTGTTCCACCGTCATGCCGCGGAAGATGCTGGTTTCCTGCGGCAGGTAACCCAGGCCCAGGATTGCGCGGCGGTACATCGGCAGATTGGTGACGTCTTCGCCGTCCATCAGGATACGGCCCGAATCGGGCCGCACCAGCCCCATGATCGAATAGAAGCAGGTGGTCTTGCCCGCGCCATTGGGGCCAAGCAGACCCAGCACTTCGCCCTTGGCCACGCTCAGCGAGATGTCGGTCAGCACCGCGCGCTTGTCATAGCTCTTGGCGATCGAGATCACCTCGAGCCCGCCGTTGGGCAGCGGTGCCATGGCATGGGCGGCTGCAGCGCCGGGGGATTCTGTGGTGGTCGAAGTCGTGCCGATGTCCATCCCGCCCGTTTAGCAGCCCCGGCCTGCCAGAAAACCCCGTAATCGCCGAATTGGCAGGATTTGTGCATGTCGGCTGGGCGAGCCATTTCCTGCGCTCTTGCACTTGCTGCCGCAGTCTGTGATACTTCGTCTTCGGAGAGAGGAACTGAGGGGACAGGTCCGATGAACGAAGTGTATTCGCATGAGAAGAGTGCAGCCGCGCGGGTGCGCGACTGGCGCAAGGCGATGAGCGACCATGTCGCCTATGCCTTGTTGGTCTACACCGGCTTGCAGATTTTCGTGACGGTACACGCGATCAAGGGTGGATCGCACAGCATATTGCCCTATTTCGCACTGGTCGTGCTGGTAGCCGGGATCATTCCCGCATGCCGCTGGTTCGAGAAGCGCTGGTCCGGCCTGTCGAACGAGCAGGCGGCCGATGAAGGCTATGCCGACGCGTTCAAGCGCGACCGGCTGATGCTGTGGGCGCTCGCGATTGGTCTGCCCTTCGTCCTCACCGGACTGTTCAAGGGCATCGCCGCGCTGATCTGACGATCAGCCCTTCGCCCGCTCAATCGATTCGAGCACGATCCGGCGCGCTTCCTCGGCGTTGCCCCAGCTACCCACGCGCACCCATTTCTCGGCTTCGAGATCCTTGTAATGGGTGAAGAAGTGTTCGATCTGCTGGAAGATGATCGAAGGCAGGTCCTTGGTCTCACCGACATCCGAATAATACGGGAATGTGGTGTCGACCGGCACACAGATCAGCTTCTCGTCGCCACCATGCTCGTCCTCGAGGTTTAGCACGCCGATCGGTCGGGCGCGCACCACGCAGCCGGGAATGAACGGGCTGCGCGCGATCACCAATGCGTCGAGCGGATCGCCGTCGGGCGACAGCGTGTGCGGGATAAAGCCGTAATTGGCGGGATAGCGCATCGGCGTGTGCAGGATGCGGTCGACGAACAGCGCGCCCGATTCCTTGTCGAACTCATACTTTACCGGCTCGCCGCCGGTCGGCACTTCGATGATCACATTAAGGTCGTCGGGCGGATTGGCGCCGGTGGGGATCTTGTCGATGCGCATGTTGGCCTCGGTTCTGCTGTGCCTGCCCTCTCCCCATCGCGCGGCACCGATTGGATAGTGCGCGGCCTCTAGCGCCGGTGCCTTATTGCGGCAAGCGGTTCTCTCGCCTAATCGCGCGGGGCAAGAGAAGGACACGATGAGCAAGAACACCCCGCAAGCGATCCGCGGCACGCAGGACATTTTCGGCGCCGAAGCCGAGGCTTTCGCTTTCGTCGTCGAAACCTTCGAGCGTGTGCGCCGCCTCTATCGCTTCCGCCGGGTCGAAATGCCAGTGTTCGAGAAGACCGAAGTGTTCAGCCGCGCAATTGGCGAGACCACCGACGTCGTCTCGAAGGAAATGTATTCGTTCGAGGACCGCGGCGGCGAATCGCTGACACTGCGCCCCGAATTCACCGCCGGGATCGCGCGCGCCTTCCTCACCAATGGCTGGCAGCAGCACGCGCCGCTGAAAGTGGCGACTCATGGCCCCTTGTTCCGTTATGAACGCCCGCAGAAGGG
>CAZCNF010000066.1:0-8913 GCA_964500135.1 uncultured Porphyrobacter sp. | reverse complement strand
TCGGCGATCCGCGCCACGAAATCATCAAGCGCGATGGCCTCGCCCGTCTCGCGCACATAGCGCGCGTGCGGCCATTCGTTCCAGATCTTCACACCCTGCAGCACCAGCGGGCGGATATTGGTATCGCCGGTGAGGAACCATAGCATCTCGCGCGTGGCGGTTTTCCAGTAGACCCGCTTGGTGGTGAGCAGCGGCATCGCGCCGTCGGCGAGGTCGAAGCGCAGCATTGCGCCGCACAGTGAACGCGTACCAACGCCTGTGCGATCACGGCGCTCGCTGCCCTGCTCCCAGATCTTCCGCATCAAATCGAGATATTGCCATTCGGGGTGGCGGGCAGAGGTGTCGGCAGAGGGAATCGCAAGGCTGGCCATGCACCTTCCCTAAACCTGCAATTGCCCGCTTGCCACCCCGCCAGCCCCTGACTATAGGGCGCGCCTTGCCTCGGCTCACAGCTTTTTTGCGAAGCTGCGAGAGCACGACACGGTCGGGGAGTAGCTCAGCCTGGTAGAGCACTGTCTTCGGGAGGCAGGGGCCGGAGGTTCGAATCCTCTCTCCCCGACCAGCAAACCGCGACATGAATGTTTCTGAGAAACGCTTTCAGCCGGTTTCCTCCCTGGCGCGACCTAAGGGCCCTACACCTGCTCCAACGCGATCACGCCCAAAAGCAGCGTCGACAGCCCCAGGCCCAGCGACAGATGCCAGCGCAGCTTCATGAAGTCGGCGCCGGCCAGCCCCAGCGAGCGGTCGACCAGCGGGCTCAAGGCGATCAGCACTCCCAGGTAAAGCAGCGCCGGCCCGGGCCACTCCCAGCCAAACGTCCAGGGCAGGAACAGCGCGAGCGCGAGCAGGCTGGGCATCACGGCGACGACATAGCTTGCCGCGGTCAATCGTCCGCTCACCAAGGTCTGGCCCCACCACACGCCGCCGAGAAAGCTGAAGATCAGCGCGGCATAGGCAAACCCGCCCGCCAGCGCGACAAAGCCCCATTCGCCGCCTTCCCAGGCCAGCATCAGAGCCAGCAACTGCGGCAGCAGGCCGGCATAGCCAAGCCACAGGGCAAAGCGCGACATCGGTTGAGCATCCATGCCGGGACAATTGACGGGCGGCAGTTGCGTTCCCCTGCACCCTCGCAATTTGGGAGATTGTCCACCCGCCCGATCAAGCGCAAAAGATCGGCCATGAACCTGTTTGATCTTGGCGGGCGCACCGCAGTCATTACCGGCGGCAACAGTGGCATCGGGCTCGCCTTTGCAAGAGGGCTCATTAAATCCGGGGCCGATGTGGCGATCTGGGCGCGCAACGAAGCGAAGAATGCCGACGCAGTGGAGGAACTGAACGCGCTCGGCTGCGGCTCGGCGATCGCCTTCCCTTGCGACGTGGTGGAGGACGTGCAGATCGCCGCCGCCATGGCCGCAACGCTTGCGCGCTTCGGCAAGGTCGACATCTGCTTCGCCAATGCCGGGATCGGCCAGGGCATGGCCTTGCCCGAAATGACCGCCGAAGCGTGGGATGCGGTGATGGCAGTGAACGCGCGCGGCGCGGCGTTGACCTATCGCCATGTCACCGCGCACATGGTGCAGCGGGGAGAAGGCGGCAAGCTGATCGCCACATCTTCCGGACAGTCGATCATGGGGGTAAACCGCAGTTCGAACTATGCCGCGTCGAAGGCGGCGGTGAACGGACTGACCCGCGCGGCGGCGTTCGAATTGGCACGCTACAAGATCACAGCCAATGCCCTGCTGTTCGGCTTTTACGAGACCGACCTCACCGCCCAGTCCGACCCGCGCTTTGGCGAATGGATGACGAAACGCATCCCGTTGCGCCGTTTTGGCGACCACGAGGGGCTGGAAGGGCTGGCGGTGTTCTTCGCTTCGCCGCACAGCGATTACATCACCGGCCAGTGCCTGCCGGTCGATGGCGGGCTCTGCATCAGCTGACGCTTGCTGGAACAGGCATCGCGCCCGATCATTGGTGGGCGTGATGCGCTATCCCGACCAAATTCCTGCAGATGTCTGACGATCACGATCCTGACCATGGCGCGGCGCGCTATCGCGCCGTCCCCAGTTCGCGCCTAGGCCGGTTCGCCGGCTTCGGGCGGCTGGCGGGCGGGATCGCAGGAGGGATGATGGCCGAAGGTGCGCGCCGCCTGGCCAGCGGCGAACGGATCACCGCCGAGGAATTGCTGCTGACGCCTGGCAATGCGCGGCGGCTGGCCGACCGCCTGTCGCACTTGCGCGGCGCGGCGATGAAGCTGGGGCAGATGATCAGCATGGATGCGGGCGATTTCCTGCCGCGCGAATTGTCCGACATCCTCGCCACCCTGCGCGAGCGGGCCCATTTCATGCCCGCACGCCAGCTTGACCGGGTGTTGAGCGAGGAATGGGGCCAGGACTGGCGGCGCCAGTTCCGCTGGTTCAACCCGCGCCCGATCGCCGCAGCCTCGATTGGCCAGGTGCACAAGGCGCTCACCCGCGACGGCGAGGAACTGGCAATCAAGGTGCAATACCCCGGCGTCGCCGCCAGCATCGAAGCCGATGTCGACAATGTCGCGAGCCTGCTGCGGCTGTCGGGCCTGTTACCCGACAGTCTCGACCTCGAACCGCTGCTGGCCGCGGCCAAGGAGCAGCTCAGGGAAGAGGCCGATTACCAGCGCGAGGGCGAGCAGATGCAGCTCTATGCCGCACGGATGGCGGGCAACCCGCATTTCGTGGTGCCGCGCCTGCATGACGGTCTGACCCGCGCGCGCATCCTGGCGATGAGTTTCGAAGAGGGCGTTGCGATCGAGACGCTTGCCGGTGAACCGCAGGAATTGCGCAACGAGGTGTTTGGTCGCCTGATCCGCCTCGTCCTGTGTGAATTGTTCGAATTCGGCGCGATGCAGACTGATCCCAATTTCGCCAACTACCGCTATCGCCGAAGCGACGGCGCGATCGTGCTGCTCGATTTCGGGGCCGCGCGAGCGATCGAACCGCACGTATCGGAGGGCTATCGCCGGCTGCTTGCGGCGGGCCTGTCGGGCGATCCCGCTCGCGTCCGCGAGGAAGCGCTGGCGATCGGCTTCGTCAACGAGGCCGTGCTGACGCGCCAGCGCGAGCGGGTCGACCGGATGATCGCCATCATCACAACGGAGATGAACCGCGATGCTCCGTTCGACTTCGGCAATCGCGCCTTTGTGCCGCTGCTGCGAGAGGAAGGCATGGCGATCGCGCAGGATCGGGCGAGCTGGCACATACCCCCGGCCGAAACCCTGTTCGTGCAGCGAAAGGTCAGCGGCACCGCCCTGCTTGGCGCGCGGCTCAAGGCGGTAGTGAATGTGCGTGCGCTGGTGCAGGATATGTTGCAAGGGCAGCCAGGATGACCAAGCGGCATTCGGTCCTGTTTGTATGCCTCGGCAATATCTGCCGTTCACCGCTGGCCGAAGCGGCCTTTCGCCGCGCGGCCGAGGAAAGCGGGCTCGAAGTGGAGATCGATAGCGCCGGCACGGCGGCGTATCATGTGGGGCAGCCGCCCGATCCGCGCTCGATCGCCACCGCCGCAGCCAATGGCATCGATATCGGCCATTATCGCGGGCGGCAGATCGCAGCCGAGGACTTTGCGCGCTTCACGCATATCCTTGCGATGGATCACAAGAACCTGCGCAACCTCGAAGCGATCCGCCCGGCCGGCGCCACGGCGCAGGTCTCGCTGCTGTTGGATCTCGTCAAGGGCCGCGAAGGCGCGGCGATCGCGGACCCCTATTACGACGGCGAAGAGCGTTTCGAGGATACCTGGGCGGATGTCGAGATGGCCGCCCGTGCGCTGGTGGCGCGGCTGCGCGGCACCTAGCCACCGCGCAGCAGCTGCACCCCCCAGTCGCGCTCGAACAGGTAAAGCAACAGCCGCGCCGCTTGCCCGCGCGCGCTGGCGAGCCCGCCGTCGCGCTCGATCAGCAGCCGTGCATCGGCATGGGCAGCGGGCAGCAGCCGGGTGATCTGCTCAAGCTCAGCCACCCGAAACGGCGTGTCGCCCGACTGGCGGGTGCCGAGCAGTTCGCCCCCGCCACGCAATTCGAGGTCTTCCTCCGCGATGCGGAACCCATCCTGCGTCTCGCGCATCAACGCCAGCCGGCGCTTGGCGGTTTCGGACAGGGCATCGCCGCGCAACAGCAGGCACACCGCCTGTTCGCTGCCACGCCCCACTCTCCCGCGTAGCTGATGCAACTGGGCCAGCCCGAACTGTTCGGCCTGCTCGATCACCACCAGCGTGGCATTGGGCACGTCCACCCCCACTTCGATCACCGTGGTGGCGACCATCAGCTTTGCCTCGCCCGCCACGAAGCGCTCCATAGCGGCGTCCTTCATCTCGGGCGGCTGCTGGCCGTGCACCAGCACCACAGCATCACCAAAGCGCTCCTTTAGCGCCGCATAGCGCGCCTCGGCCGCCGCCAGATCGGCCGCTTCGTTCTCGTGCACCATCGGGCACACCCAGAAGGCCTGCTGCCCGGTCCCGAGGTGCCGTGCGACCCCGTCGACGATCTCGCTCATGCGCTCGATCGACATCACCCGCGTCAGGATCGGCTTGCGACCGGGTGGCATCTCGTCGAGTTTGCTGACGTCCATCTCGCCGTATTGGGCCAGCGTCAGCGTGCGCGGGATTGGCGTGGCGGTCATCGCCAGCGTATGCGGCGCTCGCTTGCCCTTGCTGGCAAGCTGCAGCCGCTGCGCCACGCCAAAGCGGTGCTGTTCGTCGATCACGACAAGGCCAAGGTCGCGATAGCTGACCGCGTCTTGGAAGATCGCATGCGTGCCCACCACGATGTCGATCGATCCGTCGAGCAGCCCCATCAGGATCCCTTCACGCGCCCGGCCTTTGTCACGCCCTGTCAGCAGCGCCACCTCAACGCCGGTGGGCGCAGCGAGTTTTCGCAGAGTGTCGAAATGCTGGCGCGCGAGGATTTCGGTGGGCGCGAGCAGCGCTGCCTGCTTACCGGCCTCGTTGGCGATCAGCATCGCGTATAGCGCCACTACCGTCTTGCCGGCGCCCACATCGCCCTGCAGCAGGCGCAGCATCGGCGCCTCCTGCGCTACATCGCCTTCGATTTCGCCGATCGAGCGACGCTGCGCCCCCGTCAGCGGAAAGGGCAGCTGCAGCCGATCGCGCAGGCGCCCGTCGCCCACCAGCGGCTGACCCTTGCGGCGGCGATTGTCCGCCCGCACCAGCATCAGCGCCAGCGAATTGGCGAGCAATTCGTCATAGGCCAGGCGGTCGCGCGCCGCCGGATGCTGGTCGCGGTGCGCCAGCTGCAATGCGTCGCGCCAGGCGGGCCAGCCCGCGCGGTCGAACTGCGCGGGTTCGATCCACTCGGGCAACTCCGGCAAGCGCGCCAGCGCCTGCTGCACCAGCGACACTACGCGTGGCTGCGTTAGCCCATCGGACAGGCGATAGACCGGCTCGTTGAGCCGCGCGAGCGTGGCCCCGCTCTCGCTTTCGATATGGTCGGGGTGGACGATCTGCAGCATGTCGCCATAGCGGTCGAGTCGACCAGCGATCCAGCGCCGCTCACCTACCGGCAGCTGCTTCTTGGCGCTGAACGAGGCGCGCCCGAAATAGGTCAGCGCGCAGATATTGCCGACGCTGTCCTGAGCCAGCACGCGGTAGGGGCCCCGGCCTGATCGCGGCGCGCGGTGTTCGACCGGTGTCAGGGCCACCACGATCTGCTCGCCCTCGCCCGCGTCGTCGAGCGTTTCAACGGCTCGGCGCGATACGAACCGGTCCGGCAGGTGATACACCACATCGCGTACCCGCGTGAGGCCAAGCCTTTCGAGCGGTTTGCGCAACTTGGGCCCGACACCGTCCAGCGCATCGATTTCGACGAACAGCGGGTTCAGGGCTTCCGGACGCATGCCTCTGCTATAGCCGCTTGCACCGCAATGGCGAGTGTCCTACGCGCCGCCCATGGCAGAAGTGCTCACCTTCGCAGCCCGTATTGCCCGCGCGCAGTTCCGCGCATGGCATCGAGGGACGCGCGAAGCCGATTACATGATCGGCGGTTTTTTCGACCGCTATCATGCCCAGTGGGACGAAGCGGCGCTGCGCTGGTTCGAAGCCTTGCTCGACGAAGACGATGTCGACGTGATGGCCTGGGCCCTCCGCACACAGCCCGTGCCGCCGCGTTTCGCGGGCGAGATGATCGAGCGGATGCAGCGGCTCGACTATGTCGATATACCGCGCTAGGCGCTGACGCGGCTGGCACCGGGAACCTTGCCCGTCGCCGACCTTTGACCTGACCATGCCCGATCTCAACCGCATCCTTTCGGCCACTTCGCCGCTGACGCTCGCTTCGGTGGCGCGGGGCGCGCAGCCACTGGTGATGAGCGATCTGGCGCGCGCCGCCAAGGGCCGCGCCGTGTTCATTGTGCCGGACGAGGCGGCAATGCGCTCGGTCGCCGATGCGGCCGGGTTCTTCGCACCTGAGCTCGAGGTGATCGAATTCCCGGCGTGGGACTGCTTGCCCTATGACCGGGCGAGCCCCGCATTGTCGGTCAGCGCGCGGCGGCTGTCAGCGCTCCACCGCCTGCAAACGGGCAAAGACAGGCCGCAACTGCTGGTGACCACGGTCAATGCCGTTCTGCAGCGCGTGCTCACCCCGTTCCGGGTTCGTGAAAGCGTGCGCGAGTTCAAGCCGGGCACCACGATCGGCCACAACACCCTTTCCACTCTACTCCAGCGGCAGGGCTATTCGCGCACCGACACCGTGGTCGATCATGGCGAATATGCTTTGCGCGGCTCGATCGTCGACATTTTCCCTTCCAGCCTCGACCAGGGCCTGCGGCTCGACTTCTTCGGCGACGAACTGGAAAGCCTGCGCCTGTTCGATCCCGCCACCCAGATGACGGTGGGCACGCTCGACCGTCACTTATTGCTTCCGGCCAGCGAGGCACTGCTCGATGAAGACAGCATCAAGCGCTTCCGCAGCCGCTATCGCGAACTGTTCGGCGCCACAGCTACGCAAGATCCGCTATACGAGGCGGTAAGCGACGGTCGGCGACTGGCGGGAATGGAGCATTGGCTGCCGCTGTTCGAGGAACGGCTGGCTACGCTGTTCGACTATATGGGCCGCGACGATCTGGTGGTTATCGACAGCGGTGCGGTCGGCGCCGCTGAAGAGCGCTTCCGCGACATCACCGATTATCACCTGGCGCGGCAGAAGACTGCCGGGCAAGCGGCCGGCAGCTATCGGCCGCTTGGCGAAGAAGCGCTCTATCTCGGATCGGACGAATTCGCTGAGCTGCTGCGAGAGCACCGCGTGCATCGCAGCGTGATCTTCGCTGAGCCCGAAGGCGCCGCGGTGATCGACTTCGGCTTTGCCTCGGGCCGCGATTTTGCGCCGGAGCGGGCGCGCGGCGACAATGTCTACGAACTGGCCGCAAAGCACCTTGCTGCCGTCGCCAAGTCAGGCAAGCGGCCGATGCTTGCTACCTATTCGAGCGGCAGCCGCGCGCGTATCGCCTCGATCCTGGGCGAAGCGGGCACGCCGCTTACGCTTGCCGACAGCTGGCAGGAAGCTCTTGGCCTGTCGTCGCGAGGCCAGCCTGTTGCGATGGTGCTACCGCTCGAAACCGGCTTCGCCAATGACCAGCTGGAACTGGTAACCGAGCAGGACCTGCTTGGTGACCGGCTGGTGCGGCGTCGCAAGCGACGCAAGGATTCGGACGCCTTCCTGGCCGAATTGCAGGCGCTCGCGCGCGGCGACCTCGTGGTCCATGTCGAGCATGGCATCGGCAAGTATCTCGGGCTCGAGCCGATCACCGTCGGCAAGAGCAAGCATGATTGCGTGATGCTGGAGTACCGGGGCGGCGACAAGCTCTATATCCCGGTCGAGAACATTGATGTGCTTAGCCGCTACGGCTCGTCCGAAGACGCGGTGATGCTCGACCGGCTGGGCGGCGAAGGCTGGCAGAAGCGGCGCGCGCGGCTAAAAGAGCGGATCCGCGAGATCGCCAACGAGCTGATGCAGGTGGCCGCCATGCGTGCGCTGCGCAAGGCGCCGGTGCTCGAACCCGATCCCTCGAGCTTCAACCAGTTCGTCGAACGCTTCCCCTGGCAGGAAACCGAGGACCAGGACGCCGCCATCGAAGACGTGCTGCGCGATCTTGAAAGCGGTCGACCGATGGACCGACTGGTGTGCGGCGACGTCGGCTTCGGCAAGACCGAAGTGGCGCTGCGCGCGGCCTTTGTCGCGGCGATGAACGGACAGCAGGTGGCGGTGGTGGCGCCTACCACTCTGCTTGCCCGCCAGCATTACAGCAATTTCGCGGAACGCTTTGCCGGCTTCCCGCTCAAGGTCGGCCGCCTCAGCCGGCTGGTTCCGGCGAGGGAAATGGCCGAAACCCGCGAGGGACTGGAAAAGGGTGATGTCGATATCGTGATCGGCACCCATGCCATCCTGTCGAAGAGTACGGTCTTCCGCAATCTCGGCCTGGTGATCGTGGACGAGGAACAGCGTTTTGGCGTGAACCACAAGGAACGGCTCAAGCAACTGCGCGCCGACGTCCATGTCCTCACCCTCACCGCCACGCCGATCCCGCGTACCTTGCAAATGGCGATGAGCGGGCTGCGCGAACTTTCCACCATCCAGACCCCGCCGGTCGACCGGCTGGCGGTGCGTACTTATGTGATGGAGTGGGACGACATGGTGATGCGCGAAGCACTGCTGCGCGAGCATCATCGCGGTGGGCAGAGCTTCATCGTAGTCCCCCGGATCTCGGACATGGCCGAGGTCGAAGACTGGCTGCGCGAGCATGTGCCCGAGGTGAAACCGATCTCGGCGCATGGGCAGATGGGTGCAGGCGAAGTGGAAGAGCGCATGAGCGCGTTCTACGACCGCAAGTATGACGTACTGCTGTCGACCACCATCGTCGAGAGCGGGCTCGA
>CAZCNF010000065.1:0-9002 GCA_964500135.1 uncultured Porphyrobacter sp. | reverse complement strand
GAATGGGAGTACGCCCATCGCGGGCTGCACGGCGAAGGTGCACCCGAGAACTCGCTTGCCGGCGCGCGGCTGGCGATCGAGCGCGGCATGGGGATCGAATGCGACATCCAGCTGGCCGCTGATGATTGCCCCATGGTTTTCCATGACTGGGATCTGAAGCGCCTTATCGGGATCGAGGAAACCACTAATTCCCTCACAAGAGACGCGCTGAAAGCGCTACGATACAAGGACAGTTCCGAAGGTATCGCGACTTTGCAAGAGTTGCTTGAACTGATCGGAGGGCAAGTGCCGCTGCTGATCGAGATCAAGTCGAAGCAAGGCTATGCTGTCGAGCGCAGCTGCATGGCTGTGGAATCGGTGCTCGAGGGTTATGCCGGTCCCCATGCCGTGATGAGCTTCGACCCGCGCGTGGCGCGTTGGTTCCGGCGCCATTCGCCAAACACCACGGTCGGCCTTGTGATGCGCGAGGACGAGTTTGGCTCGACCCAGAATGGTTGGCGGCGGCGGTTGGTGCTGTGGATCGCGCGACCCGATTTCCTCGCCTATCACATCGCCGCATTGCCCAACCGCTGGGTTGCGCGCCTGCGGGCGAGGGGGATGCCGATCCTGACATGGACCATCAATTCCGCTGCAACGCGACAGCAAGGATTGTCACATGCCGATGCATTGATTGCCGAAGGGACTGGTCTTGCATGAGCGGTGAAGAGCTGACGGTCCGCATCGCTCCTTCTGTTGGCTCGCTTGGAGCAACAGAATGGAATGCGCTCGACGGTTCGGGCAATCCCTTCGTCAGCCACGAATTCCTGACGGCACTCGAAGATTCGGGCAGCGTGGGCGAAGGCACCGGGTGGGACCCTGCGCCGATCGTGATAACCGCCTCAAATGGAGCTTTGCTGGCGGCCCTGCCTGGCTATGTCAAATCCCATAGCCAGGGCGAATATGTGTTCGATCATGCCTGGGCCGATGCTTGGCACAAGGCGGGCGGGCGCTATTATCCGAAGCTCCAGATTGCAGCGCCATTCACGCCGGCCAATGGCCCCCGGCTGCTGCTGCGTGATCCGGAACTGGCGCCACACCTGCTGAAGGCGGCGGAAACGGTTTGCCTGCAAAGCGGCCTCTCGTCCGCGCACGCCACTTTCATCGAACCGGCCCAGCTGTCGCTGTTCGAACGGGCCGGCTGGTTGATGCGCAGTGATATCCAGTTTCACTGGACCAACCGCGATTATGCCAGTTTCGACGACTTCCTGGGTGCTCTCTCGTCGCGCAAGCGCAAGGCGATCCGGAAAGAGCGCGAGGCGGCTCAGGAAGGTGTGGAGATCCTGCGCCTGTCGGGCGATGCCATCCGTGCCCATCATTGGGATGCGTTCTGGATCTTCTACCAGGACACCGGCGCACGGAAATGGGGCCGTCCCTATCTGACACGCGAGGCCTTCACCTTACTAGGCGAGCGGATGGCGGACCGGATCGTGCTGATTCTGGCGCTGATGGACGGTCAACCCATTGCCGGGGCATTGAATTTCCTGGGTGATGATGCGCTCTACGGTCGCTATTGGGGCTGCACATTCGACAAGCGCTTCCTGCATTTCGAGCTGTGCTATTATCAGGCGATCGACCTTGCCATCGAACGGGGCCTGAAACGGGTCGAAGCGGGGGCACAAGGGGGACACAAACTGGCCCGTGGCTATGAACCTGTCCAGACTTGGTCGGCACACTGGATCGCCGATTCCGGCTTCCGCGCCGCAGTCAGCGATTTCCTGGAACGCGAACGCACCGGCGTGGCGACTGACCAGAATTTCCTAGATCAGCGCACGCCCTTCCGGAAGGGCTGATCCTGCGGTTACGCGGCGCGACAGCGCTCGCTCGCAAGCCATTCGCGGGCCTGGCGCTGCGCCTCGGCGATCTCGCGTGCGGTCATTTCCTCGGAGATGTCGGCGCGGCACCAGGCGGCTTCCTCGTGCCCTTTCGAGGCCGCGAGATTGAACCACTTGTGTGCTTCGATCAGATCGCAGGCAACGCCATGGCTGCCGGTCGAGAAGGCCACCCCAAGGTCGAAATAGGCGGTGATCTCGCCCTGCGCTGCTGCCGCCAGGCATTTGGCGATAACCAGATCTGCCTGCGCCGCTTTCAGTTCGTCGGCCCCCTGCCCGATGATGCTCTTCAGTTCCATTACCGTGAACCCCCTGTAACCCGGACCAGGCCCCCGCCGATCCGTTCATGAGGGGAATTCGCCAGAACATGGTCAACAAAACGTTAACGCCAGAGTGGATTTCTTTCGGCGTGGCGCGAGGGTGACCTGCGGCCAGGTACAACAAAGCCGCAATCCTCCGGCTTTATCCCCGCTACTGCGGTCAATTCGGCTTGTGTGTGCCAAGACCCGTGACTATAGGCGCGCCCTGAGGGTCACCCCTCGCCACCGGAACATCGGGGCAGCAGGCATGGAACGGTCTGGCAAGGGATTGACTTGGGTTGAGAGGACCACATGGCCACTGCGGCATCTGAAGAAATCGACATTCTCGAAAAGGCCAAGCGCCTTCTGGGCCCTGATTACACGCCCAGCGATGACGAGCCTTACATGAACGAGAAGCAGCAGAATTACTTCCGCATGCTGCTGCTTGAATGGAAGCGCTCGATCCATCAGGCGGCGGGGCAGACGCTCCAGTCGCTCCAGGATGGCCCGATCCGTGAACCCGACCTCAATGACCGGGCCTCGAGCGAGACAGACTGGGGTATCGAGCTGCGCACGCGCGACCGCCAGCGCAAGCTCATATCCAAGATTGACTCGGCGCTGCGCCGGATCGACGCCGGTGAGTACGGCTATTGCGAAGTCACTGGCGATCCGATTGGTTTGCGACGTCTGATCGCCCGCCCCGTCGCGACCATGACGGTGGAGGCCCAGGAGGCGCACGAGCGGCGCGAGAAGATTTCCCGCGACGACTGAGCCTTGCCGGCTGGAGATGTGCCGGTCGGCGAGGTTAATGCTTCCTTAGCAATACCGCGTTAAGGCGAGAGCCAGTGCCGGGAAGCCGGCCGCTTGATGGTTATCGGCGATTGCGGGACAGACTGAGCCATGGCTAGTGTCGAACGGCGTCACAATGTGCGCGAGAACTTGGGCCAGACAGCCGAGGTGCGCATCGGGCGCGACCCGGCAATGCATTCCATCAGGGTGCGCAACCTGTCTTCGCGCGGGCTGATGGGCGAAGGCCCGATCAAGGTCGCAAACGGTACGCGGCTCGACCTCGAGCTCAGCAATATCGGGCGAGTTTCGGGCATCGTCGTCTGGGTGCAGGAACCCCGCTTTGGCGTCGCCTTTGACGACGAGGTCGGATCGCTTTCCTGACCTTCGCCGCTGCAGGCTTTCCATAAGCCAGGCTCGATCGGCGCTGACCACCGGCGCGCAAGCTGCTACGCCTCCAGGTGATGCGATTCTTCTGCGCCCTACTTCTCGTCCCATTGCTCGGTGCCTGCGGCTCGGCGGGTTCGGACGGGCCCGTGCAAGTGGCTATTATTGGCGAGCCGTCCGACCTGTCGGAGCAGGGATTGCGTCTTTCGCCCGCCGCGCAGCATCTGCGTGCGGCGACGACCGAAGGCCTGGTTTCGCTGGACTCGGTGGGTCAGGTGGTTCCGGCCATCGCCGAACGCTGGATCGTGACCGAAGACGGGCAAAGCTACATCTTCCGGCTGCGCAATTCCGACTGGCCTGACGGGCGCCCGATTACGGCGGAAGAAGTGCGCCGCTCGCTCCGCCAGGCGGTCAATCGCCTCTCGGGAACGTCGCTCGGGCTCGATCTGGTCAAGATCGCCGATATCCGCGCCATGACCGGCCGGGTCATCGAGATCCGCCTGACCAGCCCCATGCCCGATTTCCTGCGCCTGCTGGCGCAGCCCGAGCTTGGGATAACGCACCGGGGCGAAGGCGCGGGTCCAATGGCGCTTGAAATCGATCGGCAGGCTGAACTGGCGCGGCTGCAACCGCTGCCACCTGAGCGGCTGGGCCTGCCGGCTCAGGAGGACTGGGAAGGTAGCCTGCGCCCGCTGGTGGTCAGGGCGCTGCCGGCTGGCAAGGCGGCCCAGGCCTTCAGTTCGGGCGAAGTCGACATCGTCCTCAACGGCCAGATCGCGAGCTTTCCGCTGGCCGACACCGGCCCATTGAGCCGGGGCAATCTGCGGCTTGATCCCGCGCGCGGCTTGTTCGGCCTCATGGTACGCAGCAACCGCGGATTGCTTGGCGATCCGCTCCGGCGCGAGGCGCTGGCGATGGCGATTGACCGAGCAGCGCTGCTCCAGCCACTCAATATCGGCGGGTGGCAATCGAGCACCTGGATTGTCCCGGCTGGCCTGTTCGGGGCAAACGACAATCGCGGCGAACGCTGGCAAAACCTCTCGCTCGAGCAGCGTCGTGCTATCGCCCGCCAGCGTGTGGCTGGCTGGCCGGGTTCGCAAGGCGGCAGGCCGCGTATCAGCATCGCCATGGCGGCCGGGCCGGGCAATGATGTGCTGTTCAGGCAGATCGCCCGCGATCTTGACCAGATTGGCGTCGTGGCGGTTCGGGCCAGGCAGGGCGAGCGCGGCGATCTGGAATTGTATGACCGGCTGGCGCGCTACGATTCACCGCTGTGGTATCTGAATCAGTTCAACTGCCTGTTCCGCAACGGGATCTGTTCGCCCGAAGCGGACGACATGATCGCGCAGGCGCTGGTGGAAACCGATCCGGGCCGCAAGGAACAGTTGCTCGAAGCCGCGCACCGTGAATTGACTGCAAGCAATGTCTTCATCGCCTTGGGCGCGCCGGTCCGCTGGTCGTTGGTGCGGGGTGACATCAGGGGCTTCGATGCCAATGAATGGGGCGTCCACCCCTTGTTCCCCCTGTCGCAGCCCCCCAATTAACAGGCGAAGGAGTTGCGCATGCCCGAACCCCAGCGCCCGCAATCGCTTGGCTTCAGTATACCGACCGGCACCGATCCGCAGGCCGTGAGGCAAAGGGTCGAGACGCTGGAAATATTGCTCGAGCGCAGCTTCCGCATTCCCGGGATCAACTATTCCGTCGGGCTCGACGCGATCGTCGGGCTGGTGCCGGTGCTGGGCGATCTGATGACGACGGCAATGGGCGCCTACCTGGTGTGGGAAGCGCGCAATCTCGGCATGCCGAAGTGGAAGCTGTGGCGGATGGCGGGTAATGTCGCCTTCGACACCGCGATCGGCGCGATCCCGCTGGTGGGCGACGCGGCGGACTTGCTGTTCCGTTCGAACACGCGCAACCTGCGTATCATCAAGCGCCACCTCGACAAGCATCATCCCTCGACGCGCCTGCTCGAAGGTTAGGGGTGGGCAGCGAACGCATGGTGCGCAAGGGCGGCGAACGGCAGATCTGGGACATTTCGCAGCTGCTCCGCCCCGGCTTGCCGGTGTGGCCGGGCGACACCGCGTTCGCGCAAACCGGCACCTGGCAGATGGCGGCGGGCTCGCCCGTCAATGTCTCGGCGCTGACGCTGTCGACCCATTCGGGCGCACATGCCGATGCCCCGTTGCACTATGCGGCGACCGCGCCCGACATCGCCTCGGTCGCGCTTGAGCCCTATCTCGGCGAATGCCTGGTGGTCGATGCACGCGGTTGCGGGGCGCTGGTCGAGCCCGCGCACCTGCCGCCGCTGGGCGGTGCGCGGCGCGTCCTGTTCCGCACCTACGAGCGCTTTCCGCATGACAGCTGGGACGAGCGCCCTAGCGCCATTTCGCCCGCGACGATCGCCGCACTGGCCGAAGCGGGCGTGATCCTGGTCGGGATGGATGGCCCTTCGCTCGATCCGCAGGATTCGAAGGCGATGGAGGCGCATCTGGCTGTGCTCGCCGCTGACATGCGGGTGCTCGAAGGGCTGGTGCTCGACCAGGTACCGGCCGGCCGCTACGAGCTGATCGCGCTGCCGCTGCCAATCGCGGGCGGCGATGCCTCGCCCGTCCGTGCCATCCTCAGGGAACTGCCTGATGCTTGAGCGCGCACGCGAGCTCGACGCGGCCGATCCGCTTGGCATCTATCGCGAGCGCTTCACCCTGCCCGAGGGCGTGATCTACCTCGACGGCAATTCGCTCGGCGCGCTGCCCCGCGCCACCCCGGCGCGGCTGGAGGCGGTGATCCGCGAGGAGTGGGGCGAAGGGCTGATCCGCAGCTGGAACAGCGCTGGCTGGATCGGCGCCGCGCGCCGCGTGGGCGGCCAGATCGCCCCGCTGATCGGGGCAAAGCCGCACGAGGTGGTTGCGGTCGACAGCACCAGCGTGAACCTGTTCAAGCTGATCGCCGCCGCGCTCGATTTGCGGCCACAACGGAAGATCATCCTCAGCGAACCCGGCAATTTCCCGACCGATCTCTACATGATCGCCGGTCTCGAACGGCAGGGGCTGGCCACCAGGCGGCTTGCCCCGCGTGACCAACTGCTCGAAGCGCTCCACCGGGATGTGGCGCTGCTGCTGCTGACCCATGTGCATTACAAGACCGGCGCGATGCACGAAATGGCTGCGCTCACCGCGGCGGCGCATGCGGCGGGCGCGCTGGTGCTGTGGGACTTGTCGCACAGTTGCGGCGCGCTGCCGGTCGATCTCAACCGCGCGGACGCCGATTTCGCGGTCGGCTGCGGCTACAAGTATCTCTGCGGCGGGCCGGGGGCGCCGGCCTATGCCTTCGTGGCCGAACGGCACCATGGTGCGCTCAACCAGCCGCTGACCGGCTGGTTCGGGCACGAGGCGCCCTTCGCCTTCTCCGACGATTATGAGCCTGCGCCGGGCATCGACCGGCTGCAATGCGGCACCGCGCCGATCCTGGGGCTGGCGGCGCTGGAGGTGGGGGTGGACCTCATCGCCGAGATTGGCGTGGCGCGGCTGGCGCAGAAGTCACGCGCATTGTCCGAATTCTTCCTCACCTGCCTTGATGCCCAGGGCCTCGCGCTCGACCTTGCCAGCCCACCGGACAGCACGCAGCGCGGCAGCCAGCTCTCGTTCCGCCATCCCGAAGCCTATGCGATCTGCCAGGCGCTGATCGCGCGCGGTGTGATCGGCGATTTCCGCGATCCCGATATCCTGCGGCTGGGCTTTGCCCCGGCCTATCTGCGGTTTGCCGACATGGCCGAAGCCGCGCGGCACCTGGCCGAAGTGCTGGCGAACGCCGAATGGCAGCGGCCCGAATTCCGTGAGCGGGCGACGGTGACTTAACGATGGGGGTCCGACCGGTTTAGGAACGCCAACCGCCGATCCCCGTCACTCCTCGAGTTCGATGTCCCAGTAGAGGTAGTCGCGCCAGGTTTCGTGCAGATAGTTGGGCGGGAACAGCCGCCCGCGCTGCTGCAATTGCCAGCTGGTCGGGCGGATCGGCTTTTCGTGCAGGTGCATCTGCGCCTGGCCCGGGGTGCGCCCGCCCTTCTTCATGTTGCAGGGGGCACAGGCGGTCACGATGTTTTCCCAGGTGGTGCGCCCGCCCAGCCGGCGCGGGATCACATGGTCAAAGGTCAGATGATCGTGGCTGCCGCAATACTGGCACTGGAAGCTGTCGCGCAGGAACACGTTGAAGCGGGTGAAGGCGGGAAACTCGCTCTGCTTCACATATTGCCGCAGCGCGATCACGCTGGGGATCTTCATGTCGAGCGAAGGCGAATGAACCTCGCGGTCATAGCTGGCAACGATGTCCACTCGGTCGAGGAACACCGCCTTGATCGCGGTCTGCCAGGGCCACAGGCTCAGCGGATAGTAGCTGAGCGGGGTGTAATCGGCATTGAGCACGAGCGAGGGGCACGCCGACAAATTGCGCGTGGGGTCCTCGTGCAATCCGCGAAACTTCGCGGCCTTTTCGATCAGATCGGCTCTGAACACGGATCGCGTTCCTCCCTGATTGAATGCAGGGAATCATTTGCGGAGCAAAGCGTCAACCCCGTGACAATTTGTCTATCCACAAGCATGGTTTGACGAATGCGCCGCCAGAGCCGGAAATCGAGTCAAGCATGATCGTTACGCGATTCGCCCCCAGCCCCAATGGCATGCTGCACCTGGGTCATGCCTTTGCCGCGATCGTGGCGCACGATCTGGCGCAGGCACGGGGCGGGCGCTTCCTGTTGCGGATCGAGGATATCGACGGGGCGCGCAGCCGGGCGGACCTGACCGAGGCCTTCCGCCGCGATCTCGCGTGGCTGGGGCTTGCCTGGAAAGAGGTGCCGGCGCAGTCGACCCGGCTGGCAAGCTATGCTGAGGCGGCTGATCGGCTGCGCGCCCAAGGCCTGCTCTATCCTTGCCAGTGCACCAGGGCAGAGATCGCCGCAGCGGCACAGGCGGCGGGTCCGGAAGGGCCGATCTATCCCGGTACCTGCCGCAGCCGCACGCCCGATCCGGCGCTGCCGGTGGCCTGGCGGCTCGATGTCGCCAAGGCGCTCGCCCGCACCGGGCCGCTCGAATGGACCGACGAACTGGCCGGGGTGCAGCGTGCCCGGCCCGAACTGCTGGGCGATGTGGTGCTGGTGAGGAAGGACGAGCCGGCCAGCTATCACCTGGCGGCCACGCTCGACGATGCGGCCGACGGGGTGACGCTGGTGACGCGCGGGGCGGACCTGTTCGCCGCTTCGCATGTCCACCGGTTGCTGCAGGCGCTGCTGGGCCTGCCGGTGCCCGCCTGGCACCACCATCCGCTGCTGCTGGACGAGCGCGGCGAGAAGCTGGCCAAGCGGCGCGGCAGTCCCTCGCTGGCTGACCGGCGCGCGGCGGGCGAGGACGGACTGTTGCTTGCCGCGCAATTGCGGTTGCACCGTTTTCCGTCTGGTATCTCGCTCGCAAAGGCCTAAATTGCCCACATGACACCTTTCCTCATCCTCGTGCTGCTCGTGCTCATGGCGCTGGTAGTCTTCTCGCTGGTGCGCGGCATCATTGCTTTCCTCAGGACGACCAAGATCGACCTTGAAACGGGGGAAGGCGAAACGGTGACGGAAATGCAGCTGATGCAGAACCGCGCCATGTTCGCGCGCATCAAGTACCAGGCG
>CAZCNF010000064.1:0-9009 GCA_964500135.1 uncultured Porphyrobacter sp. | reverse complement strand
ATCGGCGCGTCCTCGTCCTTGTTGATGGCGATGATGGTCTTCGAATCCTTCATGCCCGCAAGGTGCTGGATCGCGCCCGAGATGCCGACCGCGATATAGACTTCCGGCGCCACGATCTTGCCGGTCTGGCCGACCTGGTAGTCGTTCGGCACATAGCCCGCGTCGACCGCGGCGCGGCTGGCGCCGATCCCGGCGCCGAGCTTGTCGGCCAGCGGGGTGATCACTTCCTCGAAGGTCGCGGCATCCTTGAGCGCGCGGCCGCCCGACACGATCACCTTGGCGCTGGTCAGCTCGGGACGCTCGCTCTTGGCGATTTCGCTGCTGACGAAGCTTGAGAGGCCGGCATCGCCGGGGCCGCTCACCGCTTCGATCGCGGCGCTGCCACCTTCGGTTGCGGCCTTTTCGAAGGCCGTGCCGCGCACGGTGATCACCAGCTTCGCGTCCGAGCTTTCGACCGTGGCAATGGCGTTGCCGGCATAGATCGGCCTTGTGAAAGTCTTGGGCCCTTCGACCGAAAGGATGTCCGAAATCTGCATCACGTCGAGCAACGCGGCAACGCGCGGGGCGATGTTCTTGCCGGTGGTGGTGGCAGGCGCCACGAAGGCGTCGTGGCTGGCCATTAGCTGCGCAACCAGCGGCGCGACGTTTTCCGCCAGGCCATGGGCATAGGCGGCATTGTCCGCCAGGTGAACCTTGGCGACGCCCGCCACCTTGGCGGCTTGCTCCGCCACCGTCGCGCAGCCGCTGCCGGCCACCAGCAGGTGCACTTCGCCCAGCTTGCCCGCCGCGGTCACCGCCGCCAGCGTGGCATCCTTCATCGCGGCATTGTCATGCTCGACCCAAACGAGAGTTTTCATCTGCGAATCCTTGTCCTTGGCCGGGCCGCTTACGCGATCCCCAGCGCCTTGATCTTGGCGACGAGTTCGTCGACGTCGGCAACCTTGATGCCGGCCTGCCGCACCGGCGGTTCCGACACATTGGTGGTCTTGAGGCGCGGCGCGATGTCGACGCCGTAATCGCCGGGCGTCTTGTTCGCGAGCGGCTTCTGCTTCGCTTTCATGATGTTGGGTAGCGAGGCATAACGCGGTTCGTTGAGGCGCAGGTCGGTAGTGACGATCGCGGGCAACGCCAGCTTGACCGTTTCGAGCCCGCCGTCGACTTCGCGCTTCACGGTAACGCTGTCGGCATCGACTTCGACCGTGTTGGCGAAGGTGCCCTGCGGGCGGCCCATCAGCGCTGCCAGCATCTGGCCGGTCTGGTTGCTGTCGTCAGAGATCGACTGCTTGCCCAGCATCACGATGCCCGGCTGCTCCTCATCGGCGATCGCCTTGAGGATCTTGGCCACCGCCAGCGGTTCCACTTCCACGCCGTCCTCGACCTCGACCAGGATCGCACGATCGGCCCCCATGGCCAGCGCGGTGCGCAGCGTTTCCTGTGCCTTGGCGGGGCCGATTGAAACCGCCACGATCTCGGTCGCCTTGCCGGCTTCCTTGATGCGGATCGCTTCTTCGACGGCAATCTCGTCAAACGGGTTCATGCTCATCTTGACGTTGGCCAGGTCCACGCCCGAACCGTCCGCCTTCACCCGCGGCTTCACATTGTAATCGATCACCCGTTTGACGGGCACGAGGATTTTCATGGGGACTTCCTTCCTCAAGAACGCCGTGCCCGCCTATCTTGCGTTTACGTAAACGTCAAGCGCCGGGACTTACGGAATCGTATAATCGCGTTTGGTCACTCGCGCTGTCGCACCGCGAGGTCAAGGGGCGACTTGCGCGCGCTTTACTAGTCATTTTTGCAGGACTAGCCTGGCGGTCAGGCTGGGGGAGGGCGCAATGCGAGCCAGGATCAGACATGCAATGCTGGCCATTGCGGCGATGGCCGCGCCGGCGCTGGCGCAGGATACGCGCGTGGGCGAGCCGGGCTTCGCCGCTCCGCCCGCCACCATCGCGGATGCCACATGGCTGGTCGGGCAATGGAGCGGCCAGGGAATCGGCGGGGCTGAGGCGCACGAAAGCTGGCTGGCGCCGTCGGGCACCACCATGGTCGGCAGTTTCGTGCAGGAGCTGGCCGATGGCTCGATCATGTTCACCGAGCACATGTACCTGATGGAGCAGGACGGCAGCCTGGTGGTGAAGCTCAAGCATTTCAACGCCGACCTCACGGGGTGGGAGGACAAGGACGGCATGGTCACCTTCCGCCTGCTCGCCGTGGAACCCTGCGCGCTCTATTTCAGCGCGCTGACCTATCGTTGTGATGGCGAGGGCAGGATCGTGGTCGCGGTCCGGATGAAGAGCGACAAGCCCGAACCGCAGGAACTATTGTTCCGTTTCCAGCGGATCCGGTGACTTGAAGGCGGCGCTCAGGCCGCCTTCTTCACCTCGGCTACGATCTTGCGCGCGGCGTCACCCAGGTCGTCGGCCGGCACGATTGCCAGCCCCGAATTGGCGAGGATTGCCTTGCCTTCGTTGACATTGGTGCCTTCGAGCCGGACCACCAGCGGCACCGACAGGTTCACGTCCTTGGCTGCGGCGACGATCCCGTCGGCGATCACGTCGCACTTCATGATCCCGCCGAAGATGTTGACGAGGATGCCTTCGACTGCCGGGTCCTTGAGGATGATCTTGAACGCCGCGGTCACCTTCTCGCGGCTCGCACCGCCGCCCACGTCGAGGAAGTTGGCGGGGAAGGCGCCGTTCAGCTTGATGATGTCCATCGTCGCCATGGCCAGGCCCGCGCCATTGACCATGCAGCCGATATTGCCGTCGAGCTTGATGTAGGCGAGATCGTATTCGCTGGCTTCGACTTCGGCCGGGTCTTCCTCGGTAATGTCGCGCAGCGCCTCGATGTCCTTGTGGCGGAACATGGCATTGCCGTCGAAGCTCATCTTGGTGTCGAGCACCAGCAGGTTGCCGTCCTTGGTTTCGACCAGCGGGTTGATCTCGAGCATTTCGCAATCGAGGTCCATGAAGGCGGTATAGAGCTGCTTGGCGAGCTTCTGCGCCTGCTTGTTGAGGTCGCCCGTCAGCTTCAGCGCAAAGGCCACCGCACGGCCGTGGTGCGGCATGAAGCCCTGCGCCGGATCGATCGTGATCGTCGCGATCTTCTCGGGCGTGTCATGCGCGACCTGCTCGATGTCCATCCCGCCTTCGGTCGAAACGATCATGGCGACCCGCCCGCTGGCCCGGTCGACCAGCATCGAAAGGTAATACTCGCGAGCGATGTCGACTCCGTCGGTAACGTAAAGCCGGTTGACCTGCTTGCCGGCCTGGCCGGTTTGCACCGTCACCAGCGTGTTGCCCAGCATTTCGCGGGCATTGGCCTCGACCTCCTCGACCGACTTGGCCAGCCGCACGCCGCCCTTGGCATCGACTGCCAGCTCCTTGAACTTGCCCTTGCCGCGTCCACCGGCATGGATCTGCGCTTTCACGACATAGAGCGGCCCGGGCAGCTGCCTGGCGCCCGCCACCGCTTCCTCGACCGTCAGGGCGGCATGGCCTGCGGGAATGCCGATGCCGTATTTCGCAAGCAGTTCCTTGGCCTGATATTCGTGGATGTTCATGGGGAGGACGCGTCCTTTGGCTGCAAAAGCTGACCGAAATGTTCGCTGCGCGCCTAAGCATGGTTTGGCCGCCTTGAAAAGTGGCCAATCCCCGTGCAGTGGCTGACCTGACAAAATGAGTGGCATGAGGCATCCGTGATTGATCGGCAGCGGCTTGAAGCGATCGTCCGGGAAGCCGGGCGGATGGCGCATGACCTGTGGCCGGGTGCGGGCAATACGGTGGAAAGCTGGGACAAGGAGCCCGGCTCACCCGTGTCGGAAGCTGATCTCGCCGTCGATGGCTTCCTCAAGCGCGAACTGGGCGTGCTGCTGCCCGCAGCGGGCTGGCTATCGGAAGAAACCGCCGATTGTCATTCGCGCCTGCCGCGTGATCTGGTGTGGCTGGTCGACCCGATCGATGGCACCCGCGATTTCGTGCGCGGGCGCAAAGGCTGGGCGATTTCAGTGGCGCTGGTCAGCGCCGGTCGCCCTTTGATCGGCATGCTGTGCGCACCCGCCCGCGGGGAAGAGTGGCTGGCCGAAGCAGGCAAGGGCGCCTGGCGCAATGGGCAACCGCTGGTTGCTTCGCGACGCAAGGTGTTCAGCGGCGCACGGGTTCCGGCCGATCATCTGCCGCGGGCGGACAGCGACCTCACCCTGGTCGACAAACCCAATTCCATCGCACTCAGGATCGCGATGGTCGCAGCCGACGAGGCTGACCTCGTGGCCACCCTGCGCTGGGGTTACGAGTGGGACATCGCCGCCGCCACGCTGATTGCGCGCGAGGCCGGGGCTGAAGTGACCGATGCTTTCGGCCACCAGCTGCGCTACAACAAGCGCGATCCGCGCGCGTTTGGCTTGCTGGTCTGTGCCCCCGAGATTCACGGGGCGGCTGTCGAACGGCTGGCGTCTCGCGCGGCCGAACTGGCCCCCCGGACCAGGGGCTGAGCATGCAAGAAAGGGGCTGACGTTCGACGGCCAGCCCCTTGCAGTCATGGTCGGCAATCGCGGATCAGTTGCCCTGCTGCGCCTGTGCCGCGCGGACGTCGGCTTCGGTGAAGGGGATGATCTTGATTTCGACCCGGCGGTTGCGCGCGCGCCCTTCCTCGGTGGTGTTGTCCGCCACCGGCATGGTCTCGCCGAAGCCCTGCCAGCGCAACCGCGCCTGTGCGACACCGCGCGAGGTGAGATAGTTCGCCACCGTCTGTGCGCGCCGCTCCGACAGTGTCTGGTTGAACGCGTCGGACCCGGTTGAATCGGTGTGCCCGTACACGTCGATGATGCTGTTGGGATATTTGATCAGGCTGTCCGCCACGCCGTTCAGCGTGTCGCGGAAGGCGGGTTTCAGCGTGGCGCTGCCGACGTCGAAAGTCACCCCGTCAGGCAGGTTGACCAGAATGGCCTGGCCGTTATCGACCTCGGTCACATCGACGCCCGAGCCTTCGGTTTCCTCCTTCAGCTCCTTGATCTGCTGGTCCATCCGGTAGCCGACATAGCCGCCAGCCGCGCCGCCGGCGACCGCGCCGACGATGCGGCCGGTCTTGCCGCCGATTGCGCCGCCCAGCAGGCCGCCCAAGACCGCGCCGCCGACCCCGCCGATCGCGGTGCGCGACACTTTCTTCTCTCCGGTGTTGGGATCGGTTACGCAGGCACTGGTTCCCAGCAGCGAGGCCGCCGCCACGCTGGAGAGGATCATCCGTGATGTCTTCATTCCAATTCTCCCTCTGGTTGGCGCGCTATCGCACCGCCCCGCCCCCAAACATCCGCGCCACCCCCCGATGTCGGATTGCCATGCCAATGTTTCTAGGGGTTTACACCTTGCTGCGCAATGAAGCTGGCAAGCCGCCCTATTTGTGCTAGCGCATGCAGCCGTGACACCCTTTCCCTGGCCAGACGTCATCATCATTGTCGGGCTGATCGTGCTCAACGGCGTGTTCGCCATGTCGGAGCTGGCGATCGTCTCAGCCAAATCCGCGCGCCTGCGTGCGAAGCGCGATCGCGGATCGGGCAGTGCGCAGGTCGCGCTGCAACTGGCGGCCGATCCCGGCAAGTTTCTCTCGACCGTGCAGATCGGCATTACGCTGGTGGGGATCATCGCCGGCGCCTATTCGGGCGCCAGCCTGGGCGGGCCGGTGGGCGAACGGCTCGCGGCCCTAGGCGTGCCGGCCGAATGGGCGGGCGATTCCGGTTTCGCGCTGGTGATCGCGTTGACCACCTATTTCAGCCTCGTGGTGGGCGAACTGGTGCCCAAGCAGCTGGCGCTGCGCCATGCGGTGCCGATCGCGCTGGTGATGGCCCGGCCAATGGCCCTGATCGCGCGGGTGGCCGCGCCGCTGGTGTGGGTGCTCGACAGCTCTTCCGGCCTCTTGATCCGGCTCCTGGGCGTGCGGCCGGGCGGGCAATCCTCGGTTACGGCGGAAGAGCTGCAGATGATCTTCGCCGACGCCACGCGCTCAGGCGTGATCGAGGCGGAACAGCACCAGATCCTGGCGGGCGTGGTGCGCCTGGCCGAACGGCCCGTGCGCGAGATGATGACGCCGCGCACCGAGCTCGACTGGCTTGACGCCAATGCCGACGAAGCCGCGCTGCGCGCCGCGATCGAGGCGACCCCGCATTCGCTGCTGCCGGTGGCGGATGGATCGCCCGATGCAGTACTGGGCGTGGTCAAGACGCGCGACGTGCTGGCAACGCTCGTGGCCGGCAGGAAGGTCGATCTCACGCGGCTGATGCGCAAGGCCGAAGTGGTTCCTGACCAGCTCGACGCGATGGATGCCCTGCGGGTGCTGCAGCAATCCGAAGTGGCGATGGCCATGGTGCACGACGAATATGGCCACCTCGAAGGCGTGGTCACGCCGGTCGACCTCCTGACTGCGATCGTGGGCGAATTTGCCAGCGACCAGGACCAGAGCGACGGCCCGCTGCTGGTCGAACGCGAGGATGGCTCGCTGCTGGTGTCAGGGGCGTTGTCGGCCGATGTGCTGGCCGACCGGTTGGGGCTGGAATATGACGACAGCCGCGAATTCGGCACGGCGGCGGGTTATGTGCTGTCGGTGCTCAAGCAACTGCCGGTCGAGGGCGAGCATTTCATCGATCAGGGCTGGCGCTTCGAAGTGGTCGATATGGACGGGCGCCGGATCGACAAGCTGCTCGTCAGCCGGGGATAACCGCCTGGGCCGAGGCGCCGTCGCCTTCGGGTGCGGCCACGATATCGCGCGTCACCGCGCCCTTGGCGACGGTGTTGGTGCCCGGATCGCCCACCGAAGAGCGGATCCCCGGGGCCGCGGCGCCGGCACGATCGAGCGCGCTGGTTTCCACTGCGCTGCGTGGGGCGGGGCCGCCGAACAGGGCCTGCAGCGCCTGTTCGGACGCGGTGCCTTCGGCCGGGCGCGGGGCGCCGGGTGCTGGCGGAACCAGGTTGAAATCGGGCGGCACCACCAGCGGGGCCTGCCGCTGCACGGCGAATTCGTCGGGCCGTTCACGGTTGAAAATGCCGGTGCCGCCGCATCCAGCCAGCATCGCGCTGGTGGCCATCAGGAGGATCGGGGTCTTCAGGCTGGGCATTTCATCACTCTCCATGGGCCGCACCGGCGGCCATTCAATCGGTCGTCTCGTCCTTTTCGCCGACGAAAAAGGAACGGGCAAGGATTATCACCACGCCGATGGTGATAGCGGCATCGGCGACGTTGAAAATCAGGAAGGGGCGGAACTCCCCGATGTGAAAATCGGCATAGTCGATGACATAGCCGAACTTGGTGCGATCGACGATATTGCCCAGCGCTCCGCCCAGGATCAGGCCCAGCCCGAGGATATCGCCGAGCAGCTTCTCGCGCATCAGCCACACCGCCACCACTAGCGCGATCAGCGCGGTCACGCCCACCAGGATCCAGCGCATCTCGGCGCTGGTCGCCTCGAACATGCCTAGCGAAACCCCGCGGTTCTCGGTGTAGCGCAGGTCGAAGAAGGGCAAGAGGTCGATCACATAGCGCTGGCGCAATTGCAGCGGACCGATCACCAGCCACTTCACGAACTGGTCGGCGGCGAAGATCACCGCGGCCAGGGCCAGCCCGATGATGCGGCTGCGGGTGAAGGGATTAGCCATGGGCCACCCCCTCGCTCACGACGCTTTCGCAGCGGCCGCATAGCGCACCGTCTTCCGCCACTTCGGGCAGCAGGCGCCAGCAGCGGCCGCATTTGTGGTCGGTGGTCTTGGTGATCATGGGCCGATCAACGTTCTTGTCGAAAACGACTGTCCCGGTGATGAACAGCTCGGAGAGAAAGTTTGCGTCGCGATAGTCACCCAGAATTCCTCCGACATCGGGCAAAGCGACGGTAGCTTCGAGGCTTGAACGAATGATCTTATCCCGACGCAAAGGTTCGATTGCTTCGTTCACAGTCTCGCGGAGCTCACGCAAAGCATTCCATCTGAGCGCGAAATCCCTGCTTTGACTATTCTCCGGCAATTCCGGCCATTCCAGCAGATGCACGCTGCCCGCATCGGGATAGCGCGTGCCCCACACCTCTTCCGCGGTGAACACCAGCACCGGCGCGGCCCAGCGCACCAGCGCGTGGAACAGCGTGTCGAGTACGCTGCGATAGGCGCGCCGCTTGGGATCGCTCGCGGCATCGCAATAGAGGCTGTCCTTGCGGATATCGAAATAGAAGGCCGACAGGTCCTCGTTGCAGAAATCGATCAGCGCGCGGGTGTAGCTATTGAAGTCGTAGCTTTCGGCGGCCTGGCGCAGCTTGGTGTCCAACCCGCCAAGCAGCGCGAGCATATAGCGCTCGAGCTCGGGCATCTCTGCCACCGGCAGCCGTTCGGCCTCATCAAAACCGTCGAGCGCGCCGAGCAAATAGCGGAAGGTGTTGCGCAGCTTGCGATACTGGTCGGCCACGCCCTTCAGGATCTCGTCGCCGATGCGGTGGTCCTCGGTGAAGTCGACCGACAGCGCCCACAGCCGGATGATGTCCGCGCCAAAGGTTTCCATCACCTTCAGCGGGTCGATCGTGTTGCCGAGGCTCTTCGACATCTTCATGCCCTTGGCATCCATGGTGAAGCCGTGGGTCAGGATCCGGTCATAGGGCGCTCGGCCGCGGGTGGCGCAGGAATGGAGCAGCGAGGACTGGAACCAGCCGCGGTGCTGGTCGCTGCCCTCGACATAGATATCGGCGGGCCACGACAGGTCGGGCCAGCGCCCGCTTTCGAGCACATAGGCGTGGCTGGTGCCCGAATCGAACCACACGTCGAGAATGTCGGACACCGGTTCCCACTCGGCCGGATCGTAGGCCGTGCCGAGGAAGCGGTGCGCGGTGTCGGGCGTCCAGGCGTCGATCCCCTCGGCGCGCACCGCCGCCACGATCGCCGCATTGACCGCGTCGTCGACCAGATATTCGCCGGTCTGGCGGTTCACGAACAGCGTGATCGGCACGCCCCAGGCGCGCTGGCGGCTCAGCACCCAGTCGGGCCGGCC
>CAZCNF010000063.1:0-9179 GCA_964500135.1 uncultured Porphyrobacter sp. | reverse complement strand
TCAGGCTGTCCATCACCCGCACGAAGGGGATGATGCCGCTGGTCTTGCCGTTGAGACCAACCGGCTCACCGATGCCGCGGACATTGCCCCAATAGGTGCCGATGCCGCCGCCCTTCGAGGCCAGCCACACGTTCTCGTTCCAGGTGCCGACGATCCCTTCGAGGCTGTCCGACACCGAATTGAGGTAGCAGCTGATCGGCAGGCCGCGATTGGTGCCGCCGTTCGACAGCACCGGGGTGGCCGGCATGAACCACAGCCGCGAGATATAGTCATAGAGCCGCTGGGCATGCTCCTCGTCATCGGCATAGGCATCGGCCACGCGGGCGAACAGGTCCTGGTAGGTTTCGCCCGGCAGCAGGTAGCGGTCGTCGAGCGTTTCCTTGCCGAAATCGGTCAGCAGCGCGTCGCGCGAGGCATCGGTGACGATGTTGAAGCGGCGGTCGTTGACCTTCTTGCTGTCAACCTCGGCGGCCGACTTGGCCGCAGCCGCGATCGCGCCGGCCAGGGCCTCGCCCGCCTTTTCCGCGACCAGCGCTTCGGTTCCCTTGTCTTCGACTGCCATTGCCACTGCCTTGTCCTGTTGCGGGGCCTGGCGCTTGTTCTTGGGCTGGCCGGTTTCAGTGTCGAGAGTGCCCTGCACTTCCTGCTCCAAACCCATTGCCGCCTCGTCGCCAGTCCTGAAATCCATGTATCTGCCCCGCTTCTCTCTATCCGGTTTCAACGCCTGCCGCGGGCATCGCATGACTGGCGATGTTCCGCATGTGTTCGATTCGGCGGGATGCCCCCCACCTAGCAATTTTCCGGGCCTTGGGGGGAATTAGTTTTCCCATTTTTGCCCACAGCGGGCCTTGGGATTGGCGCCGCAAGACCGACTCTTTCCCCCTTGCGCGAAGGTATGGCTCGCGCCTGGAAAAACTAGGTCTTGTGGGTGCCCCCGCAGCCTCAACCACTAGATAGTGAATCAGAGCCGGTTCACGTGCAAGAGGGTAAATCACCGATAACCATGGCCCCGCGCTGCCGAAAGGCGGTGTGTTATCCTGCTGCAACGCCGCGACGCGCGGGAAATCCTTGGGTCACGCGTGATGCAAGCCCAAAAATGAATCTGCGAAAAAATTTTTGCGGGCAAAAATGGTCACGCCCGCTTGTGATTCATTCGAATCCGGCCGCGCAATATTCGAATCCGCCTCATGGCTCCGGATCGCGCCGGTGCCGCATGTGCGTCAGCCTGCCAAGCGCTCGCCGCGCAGGGTTTCGGCCAGGAACTCCGCCAGCGCACGGGCCCGGGCGTTCAGCGTCTGCCCGCCCGGTGATGCGATGTGTACGGGCATCAGGCCGCCGCGCCATTGCGGCAGCAGCCGCCACAATTGCTGGCTGTCGATGGCTTGCTGCGCCAGCCACTGGGGCACCAGGCCGATGCCCAGCCCGGCGACCAGCGCGGCCAGCACGGCTTCAGCGCTGTTGCTGCGCAATCGCGCGGCAGGCACCACTTCGCGGATTTCCGCACCGCGCTCCAGCCGCCAGAGATCGCCCGTCTCGCCCATGCCGGTCAGCACCACGGCGGGCAGCGCCTCGAGCGCCTCGACCGATCGCGGCGTGCCTGCCGCTCCAATCAGGGCCGGTGCTCCGCACAGCACCAGCGGCACATCGCCCAGCTTGCGCAGCAAGTCGCCGCGCGGCGGCACCATGCCGGTGGCGAGCGCCAGATCGATCCCGGGGGGCAGGGCCTCGAGGGGCCCATCGGACAGGATCAGGTCAACCGTGATCTCGCGATGCCGCGCCATGAATTCGGCGATGCGCGGCACCAGCACGATCCGCCCGAACGAGATCGGCGCCGCCACCGCGAGCCGCCCGCTTAACGAACGGGCCCGGCTGCCGACGGCCTGCTCGGCCGCGTCGGTGGCGCGCAGCACGGCGCGCGCCTTGTCGAGCAGCTCGCGACCTTCCGGGGTGAGCGCGAGGCGCCGCGTGGTGCGCAGCACCAGTCGCGTCCCGAGATAGGCTTCAAGGTCCGAAAGGCGCCGGCTGACCGTGGGCTGGCTTTCCCCCGCCTCGCGTGCAACCGCGCTGAAACTGCCGCGCTCGGCAAGGCGCACAAAACTGCGATAGGCCGCGATCAGGTCCATTCAGCGCTTTATCTATCCATTATCCGGATAAATAAAGCATCAATCATGCGCAGGCGCGCGCAAAAGGGAATAAGCTACCCAAATCCTAACGGCGAATCATCGGTCAGGCCGCGCCGAGAGCGCTGCGGTTCAGCGCGCCTGCCGGGCGTGCTGCGCGATCGCATCGGACATCGTATCGACCAGTTCGAGCGGGAAATCATGGCCCATGCCCGGGAAGGTTTGCAGCCTCGCCCCGGGCACGTGGCGCGCGGTGTCGTGGCCATGCTCGACCGGGACCAGCGGATCGTCCTCGCCATGCAGCACCAATGTCGGCACACTGACCTGCGCCAGCCGCTCGCGCCGGCAACCATCGGCCATGATCGCCGCCAGCTGGCGCATGAAGCCTTCGGGATACACGCTGCGCCGGACATTGGCGGCGACCCGCGCGCGCAGCCGTTCGGGCTCTGCCGGGAAGCCCGGGCTGCCAATCGCGCGGGCGATATTCATCCCGTGCGCGATCAGCACCTCTTCCTCCATCGACTTGGGCCGCGTGGCCAGCGCCTTCACCGCCTTCGGGTCAGCCGGCTTCAGCTTGCGGTTGCCGCTGCTCGACATGATCGAGGTGAGCGAGGCGACCCGCTGTGCATGCCCGAACGCCATGTGCTGGGCGATCATCCCGCCCATGCTTGCGCCCACCACGTGCGCGCGCTCGATCCCCAATGCGTCGAGCAGGCCGATCCCGTCGGCCGCCATATCGGCCAGGCTGTAGGGCGCGCGCAGCGGCAAGCCGAACCGGCTGAACAACAGCATCTTGAGGATGCCCGGCGCGCGGGTGCCGTGGAGCTTGTGGCTGAGGCCGATGTCGCGATTGTCGAACCGGATCACATGGAAACCGCGGGCGGCGAGCGCTTCGACGAATTCGATCGGCCACAGCGTCATCTGCGCACCCAGCCCCATCACCAGCAGCATCGGCGGCGCTGCGGGATCGCCGTGGGTGTCGTAATGCAATGTAATCCCGTTGGCAGTGGCTTCAGGCATCTAAGTCTCCGATAAGCTCTCGTCCCCAGCCAAGTTCGGCGCTTGCGGTCAAGCTGGGAGGAAAGATTTTTTATGGAACGAGTGAACCAGATTGCCAGGACGGCCCACCTTATCGATGAAGCGCAATCGGGGTTTCGATGACGACAAGTGCGACACGGCTGCTCGACGAATATCTGGTACTGGGTGCAATGGCCGGTGACCGGCGCGCGCTCGACCAGCTAGCGCGGCGCTGGCATGCCAGGCTCGAAGCGCATGCCTTCCGCCTGACTGGTGACCGCGAGCTGGCGCGCGATGCGTCGCAAATCGGCTGGAACGCCATCATCAAGGGCCTGCATCGGCTGGAAGACCCGCATGCATTCGCCGCATGGGCCTATCGTGTCGTCTCGCGTGCCTGTGCAGGCGAGATCGGTTCGGCGATGGCCCGCCGCCGACTGGCCACAGCCGTTGCCGCCGACGCCATGGAAACGAGCGTCGAACCGGTCGAACCCTCGCAGCTCGACCGCTTGAAGTGCGCGATTCGGCAACTGCCTGCGGGTGAACGCGCCGCGATTGCTCTCTACCATCTTGAGGAACTGAGCGTGGCGGAAGTCGCCATCGCGCTCAATGTGCCGGTGGGCACGGTCAAGACGCGGCTGATGAATGCGCGCCGAAAACTGCGAACTTACCTGGAAGGAGAAACCCCATGACCGATGAAATCGACCGGATGATCGACGAGGCGCTCGATGCGGAGGAGCGCGACCTGCTGCGCAGGATTGGAGAGGAACCAGGCTACATTTCGCAGGCGATGGGCGCATTCACCGGCAGGCTGGGCTGGGTCAATGTCGTGCTGATGGTGACACAAGCCGTGATGTTCCTGGCAGGCGTCTATGCGGGCTGGATGTTCTTCGCGGCAACCAACAGCCTGGTGGCGATCAAATGGGGCCTCCCGGCGGTCGCGCTGGTGCTGCTTGCCGCCATGCTCAAAATGTCGATCTGGCCGACCATCCAGACCAACCGGGTGTTGCGGGAACTGAAGCGGGTCGAACTTCAGATTGCACGAAGCAGCGGCAAATCCTGACCGTGCGAAACGCGGCGGGCCAGTTGGCCCGCCGCGGAATGCAGTTGCCGGCTTGTCCTCAAAGACCGAAGCTGATCACCCCGCTGGTTTCGCCCCGGGCCAGCCGGGCGGTTTCCATCGTGGCCAGCTTTGCCGCCAGCTTGTCGCGCTGGGCTTCGCTCTTGGCAAAGATGATATTGGCCTGGAAGGTCTGTCCCTGGACATTCGCGACCGGGGCTTCGTCAAGCTGGTTGAGGCCGCGCACGGCGCTGATTGCAACACGGTCGGTCGACCAGTCGCCCGAGCTGGTTACCGTACGGATGCCCTGCGGCTTGCCATTCTCGTCGAGCGTGAAACGCAGCTGCACGATACCGCTTTCCGGTGTCAGACGGCTTGAACGTTCGGCACTGACGAGGCGCCGGTCGAGCGAATTGGTGACATCGGCCTGCCACTGGGCGAAGGCAGCCTGCGAATGGACCAGGATGGGCTCGTCATCGGCCATCGCCGGAACGATCGCCGCCATGCTCAACGCGGCGGCAAGGGTTGCTTTGAAAAGGGTCTGCATTGGATCATCCTTTCGAAACTGAGGGATGATCAACCAGTTTGACCAGCATTGCCGAGCACCAGTCCCACACTCGTGCCGTGGCTAGTTTGGTCGATCGGGAAGCGAGGTGCCGTTACTTTCCTTGGGGGCTCATGCACCCCGCTTCCTGCAGCCCATCAAGCAAATCCGGCCCGGTCGCTCAATCGGGGATCGGCCAGCGTCGTTTCCCATCGGCGCAATGCAAGGAAAGGCGCACCAGCGGTCCATTCGGGCCGACGAATGGCATGGCAAGCGCGCACGGTCGCTACGCGATGGCGGTTCCGAACAGCTTGCCCACCCCGGCGGTCACCGCCATCGCCAGTGCGCCCCAGAACACCACCCGCGCGACCGGTTTGGCCAGTGGCGCGCCGCCAGCCCGCGCGCCCAGGGCACCCAACAGCGCCAGCGCCAGCAGCGAACTGCCGACCACGCTGGCAGACAGGATATTCGCCGGAACGGCCAACGCCACCAGCAGCGGCAGGGCCGCACCAGCCGTGAAGGTGGCGGCCGACGCCAGCGCCGCCTGCAGCGGACGTGCCGCCGTGGCTTCGGACAGGCCCAGTTCATCGCGCCGGTGCGCCGCCATGGCGTCATGCGCGGTCAGTTGCTCGGCCACCTGCCGTGCGAGGTCAGGCGTCAGCCCGCGCTCGACATAGATCCCGGTGAGTTCCTTGAGCTCGGCTTCGGGCTCATTCGCCAGCTCTGCGGTCTCGCGAGCCAGGTCGGCCGCCTCGGTATCCGCTTGCGAACTGACCGAGACATACTCGCCCGCCGCCATCGACAGCGCTCCGGCCGCCAGGCCCGCCAGGCCCGCCAGCAGAACCTCCTGCTTGCCGCCCGCCGCCGCCGCGACGCCCACCACGAGGCTGGCGGTCGAGACGATTCCGTCATTGGCACCCAGCACGGCGGCGCGCAGCCAGCCGATCCGGGCGATATTGTGGCTTTCAACGTGCAGTCGGCTCATGCTGCTTCTCCCGGTCTGACTAAGGCACCAGCACCGTGTCACGTGCTTCGGCCAGAGTTACGGGATAGTCGAGCGTGTAGTGCAGCCCGCGGCTTTCCTTGCGTTCGAGCGCGCTGCGCACGATCAGCTCGGCCGATTGCAGCAGGTTCCTCAGTTCGATCAGGTCAGTCGTTACCCGGAAATGGCCGTAATAGTCGTCCACTTCCTCGGTCAGCAGCTTGATCCGGTGCGCCGCGCGTTCAAGCCGCTTGGTGGTGCGAACGATCCCGACATAGTTCCACATGAAGCGGCGGATCTCGGTCCAGTTCTGCTTGATCACGACTTCCTCGTCGGAATCGGTCACGCGACTGGCATCCCAGTCCTTGATCGGGGGCGGCGCCCCCAGTTCGTCCCAGCTGTCGAGAATGTCCTTGGCCGCCGCCTCGCCAAACACGAAGCATTCGAGCAGCGAGTTCGAAGCCAGGCGGTTGGCCCCGTGGAGGCCGCTTTCGGTGCATTCGCCCGCGGCCCACAGGCCCGGCAGGTCGGTGCGGGCGTCGAGCCCCACCAGCACGCCGCCGCACGTATAGTGCTGCGCCGGGACGACCGGGATCGGCTCTTTCGTCATGTCGATCCCGAGGCCCAGCAGCTTCTCGTGGATCATGGGGAAATGTTCGCGCACGAATTCGGGCGGCTGGTGGCTGATGTCGAGATGCACATAGTCCAAGCCATAGCGCTTGATCTGGTCGTCATTGGCGCGCGCCACGATGTCGCGCGGGGCCAGTTCCATCCGCTCGGCATCGTATTGCTCCATATAGCGCTGGCCGGTCACCGGATTGAACAGGCGGCCGCCCTCGCCGCGCACCGCCTCGGTGATGAGGAAGTTCTTGACGTCGAGATTGTAAAGGCAGGTCGGGTGGAACTGCATCATCTCCATGTTCGAGACACGGCAGCCCGCGCGCCAGGCCATGGCGATCCCGTCACCGGTCGCGCCGCGCGGGGCAGTGGAGAATTGGTAGACCCGGCCAGCACCGCCGCTGGCCAGCACGGTCGCCCGGGCCACGTGCTTTTCGACCTGCCCGGTCGCCTCGTTGAGCGCATAGACACCCCATACGCGCCCATCGCCCGAGAACCGCTCGCCATGCCGGCCGGTAATCAGATCGATGCAGGCACGGCCCGGCAGGAGAGTGATGTTCGGGTTTTCCTCCGCCGCCTTCAGCAGCGCGGCCTGCACCGCCCAGCCGGTGGCATCGGCCACGTGCACGATCCGGCGATGCGAATGCCCGCCTTCGCGCGTGAGGTGCAGATCGGCGCCTTCGCGGTTGAAGGGCACGCCCAGCTCGATCAGCCGCTCGATCGAGGCCGGTGCGTTTTCGATCACGAATTCGACCGTTTCGCGCCGGTTGAGACCGGCACCTGCCACCATGGTGTCGCGGATATGGTTGGCGAACGTGTCGCCGGCATCGAGCACCGCGGCGATTCCGCCCTGCGCCCAGGCAGTGCTGCCCGAGCGCAAATCGCCCTTTGCCAGCACCAGCACGCGTTTGGTCTCCGCCAGCGCCAGCGCGGCAGTGAGCCCGGCGGCGCCGGAACCAATGACAAGTACGTCGTGGTTCGCTTGCATCATGGCTTGCGCGCTATCACCAGCCGATAACCCATGTCACGCGCTTCGGCATTGAGCACGCTCTGCGCGTCGCCCAGCGCGGCGCGAAGCTGCGCGGCAATGCGAGGGTCAGGACGGCGCAGATAGGCGTAATCGACCCCGATCGTGTCATGAAGCGCAGTCATTGCGCGCTTGTCAGCTGGACGAACACATCCTCGAGATCAGGTTCGCGCGTGGTCACATCCTCGATCACGTATCCGTGCTCCTGCACCTTGGCCAGCACCTGCCCGGCGCTGGCGCGATCGCGGTTGTAGGTGATCTCGAGCGTGCGCGAGTCGACCACTTCGGCGCGGGTGAAGCCCTGTTCCATGATCGGGCCCGACAGTTCCCGGTCGACCGAGACCCGCACGATCTTCTCGCGCGCCATGTCCACCAGTTCGCGCGTCGGCTTGTTCGCAATCAGCTCGCCATGGTTGATGATCGCGATCCGGTCGCACAGTTGCTCGGCTTCCTCGAGGTAATGGGTGGTCAGCACGATCGTCACGCCATCGTCGTTGAGCCGCGTCACAAGTTCCCACAGCTGCTTGCGCAGTTCCACGTCGACGCCTGCAGTCGGCTCGTCCAGTATCAGGATCGGCGGCGAATGAACCATCGCCTTCGCCACCAGCAGGCGCCGCTTCATCCCCCCCGACAGGGTGCGGGCATAGGCATCGCGCTTGTCGGCGAGGCGGACCGCCTCGAGCAGTTCGGCGCTGCGCCGCAGATGCTTGGCTATGCCGTAGAAGCCGCCCTGGTTTTCCAGCACCTCGAACGGCGTAAAGAACGGATCGAACACGATTTCCTGCGGCACGATCCCGATCGAGCGCTTGGCGTTGCGGGGGTGCCGGTCGATGTCGAAGCCCCAGATCTCGGCGGTGCCGCCGCTCTTGGTCACCAGGCCGGCGAGGATGTTGATCAGTGTCGACTTGCCCGCGCCATTGGGGCCGAGCAGGCCGAAGATCTGCCCTTCCGGCACATCGAAACTGACACCCTTCAGCGCTTCCTTGGCAGGCGCACCCTTCACCCCGGCATAGGTCTTTCTGAGATCGCGGATCGAAATGGCGGGCGGTGTGCTCATGTCTCGCGCCCTAGGCTCTCGCGCCCGCTCTGCAAAGGGGGAGCGTGAACCGTTGCGAATCCGGCCGCACCCGATTATCGGCCAAGTCATGAGTATTGCCCCGCCTGAAGTCGTCACGGTCGAAACCACGCGCGTCAGCTGCGACGGCGCCAACGGCATCCGCGGCGGCGCGCATTATCGCCCGGCCGCGCTGGGCCATCCGCGCGTGTGGCTGCAGATCGACGAGCATGGCTATGTCGACTGCGGCTATTGCGATCGGCGTTTCGTGCTGAAGGGCGGACCGGCTGACGGCGCCGACCACACCCATCTGCCTGATATTTCAGCGGGCGCCAGCTGACACCGGTCCGGCCGCCAAGCGGGCGGTTCACTCATCGACGGTTCAGGATGACGTGCTAGTCTGCCGCAACACTTGATAGTGCTGCAAGGAGTCGAATCATGGCCCGCCTAGCCCACACTGCATTGATCGCCAGCGCCGCGCTGGCGCTGTTCGCAACGCCCGTGCTTGCCGGCGACGAGCCGCCCGCCGAAGCCAAGCCCGCAGCGGAAATGACCAAGGGTGAAAAGGAGCTGGCCAAGCTGCTCGAAGGGCGCGTGGCGGGCGAACCCGTTACCTGCATCCGCACCTTCCCCAGCCAGAATTTCCGAATCATCGACGAGACGGCGCTCGTCTATGGCCGGGGCGACACGATCTATGTCAACCGGACCAAGCACCCCGATGACATCGACGATGATGAAATCCTGGTGATCCGGCCGACCA
>CAZCNF010000062.1:0-9513 GCA_964500135.1 uncultured Porphyrobacter sp. | reverse complement strand
AGCCGAGGCGAACTTCTGTAGCGAGTTCTTTCGACGGAATCGCTGCATAGCGCGCGCTCTTAGTCACAACGGCAAGTGCAAACTCTCAGCCCGATTGTTGAGCAATCTTCCCATCTCGCGCCGCTTCAGGTTGCCCAGCTCACGCATTGCTGCTGGGTAAGATCGCATGCCGTCCGTTACGATTGCCTCGGCCCTGTGGCGTCGCTTGAGTGCCATCTTCAGGAAAGCCAGGGCCGCGGCCTTGTCGCACCTCATCGTGCCGCAGCTTTTCACGACTTCGTCTTCCTGATCGACCGCTCGCGTCAGCGCCGCAAGGCGCGTGATCTCGGGCGAGGAACAAAGGTTTCGGAACAGACTGGATTGTTTGCCAGGTCCGCGCATGATTGCGCCCCACCCACACCTGCTTACTCTTCAATCAGCTGCGTTTGCTTTGAAAAGTCCGCCCGAAGAGACGGCCAGAGGCAGAGTGTCACTCCAACATGGCGAATGGCATGCCGACTTGATTGATGGCTTCTCGTCATTGCGCAAGCCAGGGGCTAATGAGCGATTTTCCGGAACAGTTCCCTGTTGCCTTTCGTTCGTCCCGCGATGTTTTCAGGCCGCTTCCATTGCAACTGCGCCGCCCGTTCTTGTGCCGCGTCACGTAGGCGGCGCATGAAGGCGCGAAGCTTCACCTTATCCATCCGGACGTCGAAGGCTTCCAACAGATAATCGTCAGTCCTGAGCATCTGCACCCGTGTGGCCTCGCGCATTTCCGCAAGTACGCCGGCATGTGCCGGATTGTCTGCAAGGTTGACGAGGCAATCGGGATCCACCTTCAGGTGACACAACTCCTCGACCGGAGGCGCCAGATAGTAGTCGAGACGAGCCCTGACCGCCGGATCGGCCGGCGCGTGGAGTGCCATCTGCTTGAAGGACAGATGGTTCATATCGTCGTTCCTGAGCACGTGTTCGCCGTCAGACCATGCATTGAAGACATAGGCCCAGTCTCGCCCGATAGTGCCGCGCATGGGTACGGGATAGCCGCGCGCGTTCTCGTCGAAGCTGCCGAACGCATAAGCGCGTGCGGGCGAGCTTGCGCCTAGCAGCGAGCGGCCGGTGTAGTCCGACGCTGCGGGCATGGCGATGCCTGCTGCGGCGAGGATCGTTGGCATCAGGTCAATTGTGGAGACGATGTCGGCTTCGAGACTGCCTGGCGCGATCCTGCCCGGCCACCGCATCACCAGCGGCGTGCGCATGCTGTTGTCGTAGACCGAGGATTTGGCAAAGGGGAACGGCGATCCGTGATCGGACAGGAAGATCACCAGCGTATCTTCGTCGAACCCACTGGCACGCAAGGCGGCCATGATCTTGCCGACAGCGTCATCAGCCCGTTTGACCGAGTTCTGGTAGTTGCGCACATCCCGGCGGATACCCGGCAAGTCGGGCAGGAAAGCGGGAACCGTCACTTCGCCTTCGGCAATGATCCGGCTCGGGGCATAAGCGTCCGCGCCCGAGACCTGAGCTTCCTTGTCATTGAAGTTCGGCTTGTGCGGGTCGGCGATGTTGACGACCAAATAGAAGGGCCTTTGCCTATCCTTGACCGAGCCGAAGAAACGGGCACTGGCCTCGCCGATGGCAGCCGCGGAGTACTTCTTTGCTGCGCCGAAATTCTCCTGAACGTCCCAGTATTTGCGACCGTCGGGCCCGGGGTTGGTATCTCCGGGCTTGTTGATCACTCCGGTCATGTAGCCGTGCTGGCGCAGTTCGGTCGCAATCGTTGGGGTGCCTGCGTCGTCGATATAGAAGAAGCCGGTCGCACCGGTCTGGTGAGGAGTGAGCCCGGTCTGGAGTGCGACCCGCGAGGGCGAGCAATTGGAAGCGACAACATAGGCGCGTTCGTAGCGGCGGCCGCTGCGCGCGAGCGCATCGATGTTCGGGGTGATGTCGCGGATCGGCGAGCCGAAGGCGCCAACCGAGTTCCAGTTCATGTCATCGACGGTGATCACCAAGATGTTGGGACGACTTGTCGCTGGTTCGGCTGACATGGAAAGCGCCGCTCCCGCCACCATGGTCGCGAGGGCAAGAAGATAGGCGAGGAACTTCATGTCTGGCTACTGCATCGGCTTGCATCGGAAGGATGAAATCGGCACTGACGGGCGCGATAAAGGGATGGGAAAGCTTGACGCTTCAACGAATAGGATTGACCGCCATTCTGTCCGTTGGCCTCGCGGGCTGCGTGCCGACGGCTGAGCCGGTAACGACCCACGTCGGGGCGGGGCCTGCCCAGGCCATAAGGTTGAGCGCAGGCGCTGCCGAACTGATCCGCTATAAGACTACTCCGACGCGCGACCTGTTCTTGCATGTCTTCGCCCCCGACCTGCGCACCTTTCCCGGTCCGCGTCCCGCAATCATCTTCTTTCATGGCGGAGGCTGGGTAGAGGGCGATGCAACACGCTTCTACAATCAGGCGAGGCACCTTGCTGAACGAGGAATGGTTGCGATCTCGGCCGATTATCGGCTCATGTCGGTCGACGGAACCACTCCGCGCGATGCGCTGTCCGATGCGATTTCGGCGATGCGCCATGTGAAGCGCAACGCGACGGCGCTGATGATCGACTCGCGCCGCATTGCGGCCGGCGGCGGGTCGGCAGGCGCGCAGCTCGCTGCAGCTCTGGCCACCGCCAAGGGCTTCGGTGATCCCGACGAGGACCTGACGATTTCGTCGCAACCTGCAGCGCTGGTGCTGTTCAACCCTGTGATCGATAACGGGCCGCACGGCTATGGCTATGACTTGGTGTCCGAATATTGGCGGGCTTTCTCTCCGATTCACAATATCCGCCCCGGGCATCCCCCCACGGTGATCCTGCTGGGAAAGGAGGACGAACTGGTCCCCGTCACGACTGGCGAGGCCTATTGTGACAAGGTCCGCGCAGTGGGAGGGAGGTGTCGCCTGCACCTCTATCAAGGCCAGCCACATGCCTTCTTCGCGCTCAGCCGCTCGCCGCGCTACTATCGCGAGACGCTTGCCGCGATGGACACCTTCCTCGGCGAGCTGGGATACCTTCCAACAGGAACCGATTAGTTGCCTCATCTCGTTGAGGATTGGGCGAGCGCGTCCATTTTCTCGAACCCCGCTGCCTTCAGCACCTGCAGCGCCCGTGCCCGGAACGCCTCACGCGTTGGCAGCGTGTCGGTCTCGCGGCAGGATTGCGCAACCAAGGCCCGCATTTCGCCAAGGTAGGTCTGGTGCAGCGCATAGAGCGCCCGCTTGCGCCCGCTCTCGTCGATCAACGACATCTCTTTGGAAGTTCCGTTCTCGGCATATTCGTTGTTGTACATCTGCCAGATCAGCGCAAATGGCAGATCGAGTTCGAGCGCGACCTGCATCACGAAGCGGCTTTTCATGTATTGCTGCTTGACCGTGAGCGGCTTCGTCCGGTCTGCGTGATAACCGTATTCGCCGATGAACACGCGCCGTGCGAACGGCAGGCCCGGCTTGGGCCGCATTTGCCCTTCGAGATAGGCAAGGATCTGCGTCAAGGGCTGCCGGATCGATTCCAGATCGGGCTTTTGCGACTGCTTGATCGCCTCGTAAGCGGAATAGGACACCAGATCGACATCGACCTCAGGCAGCACGCTGTGCGCAATGCTGGCCCGCCCTTGCATTCCCTTCTTGACGAGATTTGCCTCAATGTAGTGGTAGACCTCGACATCCTTGTGAGGCACGGCCGCCTTGGCATTGTCGACCGCCAGCTGGCGGATCTTCATCCAGGCGATCATCCCGTCCACCGCTGCCGGCGAAGGATCGACCTCGCGATTCTGCCGACCCAGCAGCAGCCAGTCGCCTTCCCAGTTGCCGAGCATGAACACCTTGCCAGTGCCGGAATAGCGCTCCAGCAACCAAGCGGTCAGGGCATACATCTCGTCGTAATATTGGCGGGCCTCGGCCATGCTGACGCCGTCGCGCCACTTGGCGTCGGTAAAGGAATGCACCCATGCCTGATAATAGGTGAAATCCATGTCCAGCGCCTGCTGCAATTCGGGAGCGGCCTGCAGGTATTCGAGCGTCGTCTTGGCTTTGCGCGCAGCGGCGCTGGTGCCGTAATTCGGCGCAGCGCCCTGCGCAAAGGAGATCTTCAGCAGGTTGGAACCGAGGCCCCGGACTTGTTCAGCCTGTTCGATGAGCCCGCTGCCCTTGCTGAACTGGTATCTGCCGCCGATCGCTTGCGTGCCGAGAATGTAATTGTAACTTCGTGCCGCCGTGTCGGACTGGGCAGCGCAGCTGGTCGCTGCCTGTGCGAGGGCAGGCGTGCCCGGCAGCAAGGCAAATGCCGCTACCGCGCACAGCCGTAGAGCAGCCTTGCCCCACCTGGATCTCTGGCGCGCCTGCGCCATCAGAAGCTTACGGCCACGCCGAGATTGAACTTGCGCCCTGCCAGCGAGACGTAGTTCACTAGCTCCTTGTACTTGAGGTAACGGAGAGTTCCCGTGTCGGTGAGGTTCACCGCATCGAAGGTGATCCGCAGATTGCGGTTCACATTGACGCGTGCCGCAAGGTCTAACTGTCCGCGCGCCGCCTCGATCTCTGGCAGTGCTTCGGGCCGGGCAAAACCGAGCTGGACGATCTCGCGGCGCGTGAAGGCTGAGCGCCAGTTATAAGCCAGCCGCAGGTTGAACTTTTTGTCGTCGTAATAGGCGCCGACGTTGTAGGTGTACTTCGACAGGCCGCGCCGCCCGATGGGATCGCCTTCCTGGTCGCGCAGGTCGCTGGTCTCGTCAATGAAGGTGAAGTTGCCTGTCACCCCCAGGTGCCGCAGCAGGCCGGGCAGATAGGTGAAGGCATGAGCAGCGCCCAGCTCCACGCCCTTGAGCTTGGTGCCGCCGAAATTCCCGAAGGTGGTGACGGAGAACAGCTCGCCATTGATCTCGCGGGGCGTTGGCACCGGATCACGGAAGATCGTGGTGTCGATGTTCTTGATGAAGCCCGCAACCGACAGGTAGCTGCCCTTGTCGTAATACCACTCCAGCGAGAGATCGAAATTGTCCGAATGGACCGGATCAAGGAACGGGTTGCCAGCTACGCCGAAGCCGGCAAAGTCGGGATCGACGTCGGACCGGGTTAACTCAAGCCCCGGCGAAATCTGCGTCAGCGCCGGACGCCCCAGCGTGCGCGAATAGGCCAGGCGCGCCACGATCTGATCGGTCAGCCCCAAATTGATGTTCGCTGAGGGTAGCCAGTCGTCATAGGTGTTCCGGAAGGTGACTGTGCTGTAGCTGGTCGGAGTGCCCGGATTGAGCAGGTAGCCCGAAGAGCTGGTCTTGGTCTCGACATAGCGCAGGCCGACATTGCCGAAGATCGGCACGCTGCCAAGATCGGTGCTGAAGTTGGCCCGCAGATATCCGGCAAGCGTCGTCTCGGTGACGCTGAAGCGTTCGTCCTCGACCTCGTAATAGCCCGAGCCCGAGGCGGGATTGATAGCGCGGATGTCGAACAGGTTGAAGTATTCCGAAACGCTCGCGATGTCGCAGCCTGCGGTCGAGCCGAAAGTCATTGGTAGATTGCCGCCGTAGCGCATTAGGATGTCGGGATTGCCCGCAGTGCTGAGGCACTGACTGAGGAACGTGGCGGTGGCCGCCGCGCCGGCATCGGTGGTGTTGGCGGGATTGAGCGGCACGGCCCAGATGTTGATCGATTGCACCGGGTCACGCACGCCCTGCCCGAGGATTGCAGCATCACCGCCGCCTTCATTGGGGTTTTCGTAGCGAGCACGCTCGAAACTGCGTTCGGCCCAGCGGAAACCGGCCTGCAAGGACTGCAGGAAGTCCACCTCCGGTTCCCAGGTCGCATCGAAGCGGACGGAATCGTCGGTATTCTCGGTATCGGCAGCATTGCGCTGAAACTGGCGGTAGCGGTAGCGATTGTAGCTGAGATCGCCCGGGTTGAGCACCACCAGCGCGTTTTCCGGCACAACCGAATTCACTCCATAGACCGAGGACGGGAACGGGTTCTCGTAGAAGGTGACATTGGGGATCAGATTGTCGCCGAGCTGGAAGTCGACGATGTTGTAGAAATCCTGGTTGTTGAACCGCGGATTGGTGCCGCCTTGTTGCTCGATGCTGGCACTGAGCTGGCCAAAGTTGAGCGTGGTCGCGGTGCCGCGTGAAGTGGTCCCCTTCGCATGGAAGCTGAGGCTGGGTGTCACGTCCCACGTCGCCTCGGCCGAGAACTGCCGGGACTCGCGCGCGATCTCGTTGATCGAGGGCGCGGCGCCCACGCGGGTGGTAAAGGACGCCAGCCGGCCACCGGTCAGGACATAGACGTCGCCGAACCCGGCCGAAGTGCCCAACTGCTCGAAGGTCGCGCCGGGGCCGCCGATGAGAATGCCCGAGCGCGGGATGTTGGAGACGATGTTCATGTTCGCCCCGGTCAGGCTCTCGTCGAGGTCGGTCAGCACCGCATCGAAGCGGATGTCGAGGTTCGACGCCGGCTTCCATTGCAGCGTGCCGTTGAACGACTTGCGGGTGTCGTCGCGCACGCGCTCGGACACGCCGAAAGCGCCGGGGATATAATAAACGTCATTGGCATCACTCAGCCCGTCCCCATTGGGATCGTCAAAGGCGTAGCGATAGGGATTCGGCCGCGTTCCACCGCCGGTAGCATTGGGCACATTGGCGAGCTGAAAGAAGTTGTAGTTAAGCGCGTTCTGGTTGGTGCCGACGCTCGCGGGCGGATCGATATTGCCGATCTTGCGGGTCCAGATACCAGGCGCGTCGATCACCTCGTTGCCGCCGTAGACGTAGGCGTAACTGGCGATTTCCTTGTAGCCGACATTCACGATCACCCCGAAATCGCCGAGCGGAGTGTCCTCGAACTTCTTCTGCACGAACAAGTTGGCGTCCTGACGGCGAAGATCGCCGACATCGGCGAACTTGGCGGTACCCGAAATGTTCACAATGAAGTCGCGCTTGCCCTTGAGCGGAGCGCGTGTCTGGAGATTGATCGTTCCGCCGAGCGTTCCCTCGATCTGGTCGGCGGTCAGGGCCTTGAGAATCTCGACGCCGGCAAACAGTTCTGCCGGCAGATCCTGGAAATTGACGCTGCGGTCGTTGCCGTTGCTCAGGTCGACGTCGCCGGTGCCCGATGCAATGGCACCGTTGATCGTGACATTGTTTTCCGAAAGGCCACGCACCTGCACCTGCCGGCCTTCGCCGTCATTGCCCCGATTGACCTGCACGCCGGTGATTCGCTGAAGCGCCTCGGAGATATTGTCATTGGCCAGTTGGCCGATGTCTTCGGCGTTGATAACGTCCTTGATCTCGGTCGCTTCGCGCTTGGAATCAATGGCGCTTTCGATCGACTGGCGCACGCCGGATACGACGATGACGTTTTCAGGAGTGCCCTCTTCCACTTCAGCATCCGCCTCGATCGCCGACTCGGGAGAGCTGTCCTGTGCCCAAGCGGCAGAACATCCGAGGCCCAAGGCGCCGACGATGATTGCGATTCTGGAACCCGACGCGATGAGATGTTGCTTCATGTTTTCCCTCCTCCAGCCATCACGGCTATCTCGACATTCGTTGTTATCCTGAAGGCTGCCGAGCTTTGCTGGTCGTTGCTCTAGTACCGGATCGAACGATCCAGCCCGGCATTCGTCCACTCTCTCCTCACCTCTCGCTCACAAAGCTACACCCGCAAAACGGCATTAGTAAAGAAAATTGTTTCATTTAAATTGGAGGAACTTGGGCGCGGTCGGCATGGAGGCGCTGCGTCGTAACGCTGGCAAATCGGCGGATTTCGGAGTTGGAGGGCTCTCCGGTTGGCCAGTTTCGCCCAACGATCGATTGGCGCTTGACCCAGGAGGCGTTCTATTAATAAAAACGCTTTTGTAATTAAGCGGCGGGCCGACTCGCCACAGGGGAGGGTATTGATGGTCTGGCTGCGTAAGGCGCTCGCCTGTGTGCTGATGCTGACTGCGGTCGCTGTCACTGCTTCAGGAACCACTGCCGAGCCGGCAACAGATGGCGCCGTTCTGGTCGGTCCGGTCAATGCAGTCTTCCCGCCCGCAGGCGTGTCCCTTCGCAAGGACCTGGCAAAACCCCTTGCCCCACAATCGCACTGGACGATCAAGGGCTGGGTCCGGCTCGACGGGCCCTCGGACAGCCCTCGCACCATCGCTGCTCTGGTCGACGACAAGGGGCAGACCCTCACCGGAATCGGCATCGTCGGAGACCGGATCTTTGCCGAATCGGCAGGTGGGCGGGTTATGTCGACCGCAAAGGGCAAGCTGGGCGAATGGCAGCTTTTTACCCTGACGTCGGACGGTGCTGGCTTTGCGCTGGCGGTGGGCGACGAACGCCCTGTGACGGCACGTCTGCGGCTGGCCGCGCCGTCGGCGGGGTTGGTACTGGCGCCGCGCGGCCCCGGGACACAGCCATTTCACGGGGCAGTCGCCAGCCTCACACTGTGGCAGGGCAACACGGACTTGGCGGGCCGGATGGCATGGGCGAAGCCGGACGAGCATCTCATCCAGTTCGAAAGCGGAAGTCCCTCGTGGCCGTTACAGGTCAAGCAGACGATGGGGCTGACCGCTCCACAGGACCCCGCATCCTTGCCGGTGAGCCGTAGTGCCACGGTCCCCCAGGCACGTCCTGCACGACCAGCTCCGACCACGGCTCTGGCGCCTGCAAGCGACGGATACTGGAAGGTTGGCGCCTGGCGCCTTGCCGCTGCACCCGATGTCAGCTCACCCCCCGCCGAGATTGCACAGCCTGGTTTCGACGCCAGCGACTGGCTGCCAGCGATCGTGCCGGGCACCATTCTTGCCAGCTACGTGGCCAACGGGATCTATCCCGATCCTGCATATGGTCTCAATAACTTGCAGGTCCCGGAGAAGCTCAGTCGGCAGGATTACTGGCTGCGCACTGAGTTCGACCGACCCGATGGCGGGGAACGCACGCATCAGGCGCTCGAATTCCACGGCATCAATTATGCCGCTGAAATCTGGGTCAATGGCGAAAGGATAGGCAATATCGAAGGCGCGTTCACCCGCGGTCGCTTCGTCCTTCCCGCGCGTTTTCAGACCGGTGCACGCATCGCGGTAGCTGTGCGTCTGACCCCGCCACCGCACCCCGGACTTGCGCACGAGGAATCGCTCACGGCCGGGCCTGGCCTCAATGGCGGGGAGATGACGATCGACGGGCCGACCTTCAGCGCGAGCGAAGGCTGGGACTGGATCCCCAGTGTACGCGATCGCAACACCGGGGTGTGGCAGGATGTGCTGTTGCAGGCGACGGGCGATGTCCGGCTCGGCGATCCGCACGTTAACACTGTGCTCCCCAATCCCGACAATTCGCTAGCCGAGCTGACCTTCATGATTCCCGTGGTCAACGACAGTTCAGCAGAGTGCGAGGTCGAGGTCGAAGCGCGGTTCGGTGATGTAACCTTGCGTCAGACGGTGCGAGTAGCGCCGGGAGCCACCACTGCCGCTCGCTTCTCGCCTGATCGGTTCCCGGCGCTCCGCATTCGCAACCCGC
>CAZCNF010000061.1:0-9950 GCA_964500135.1 uncultured Porphyrobacter sp. | reverse complement strand
CGGCCTCGACCGCCGCCTGGAACACCACGAACTTGCCCCAGAAGCCGAACAGCGGCGGGATGCCGGCCAGGCTCAGCATCAGGAAGAACAGGCACCAGGCCAGCAGTGGCTGCTCTCGCACCATGCCGGCCATGCTGGCAATGCTCTCGACCGGCTGGCCGTCGCCGTCCTTCAGCATCAACACCGCCACGAAGCTGCCGAGCGACATGGCGAGATAGATCCACAGGTAAACCAGCATGGCGCTGGCGCCGTCGACCGTCGCCGCAGCAAGGCCGATCAGGATGAAACCGACGTTGTTGATCGAGGAAAAAGCCAGCAGGCGCTTAATGTTGCTCTGGCCGATCGCGCCCAGCGCGCCCACCACGATCGAGGCGAGCGCAATGAAGATCACGATCTGGCGCCAGGCCTCGACCTGGCTGCCGAACACTTCGAGCGCGACCCGGCCGGTAAGCGCGACCGCGGCTACCTTGGGCGCTGTGGCGAAGAAGGCGGTGACCGGGGTGGGCGCGCCTTCATAGACATCGGGCGTCCACATGTGGAACGGCACCGCCGAGATCTTGAACGCCAGCCCGGCGAGCACGAAAACCAGCCCGAACAGCGCGCCGGTCGACATGTCGCCAGCCAGGGCCGTTGCGACGCCGGCAAAGGTCGTGCCACCGGTGAAACCATAGAGCAGGCTCATGCCATAGAGCAGGATGCCGCTGGCCAGCGCGCCCAGCACGAAATACTTGAGGCCCGCTTCGGCCGATCGCTCGTCCGTCCGCAAGATCGATGCCAGCACATAGGCCGCAAGGCTGTTAAGCTCGAGCCCGAGATACAGCGTCAGGAAGTCGCCGGCCGATACCATGATGCTCATGCCCAGCGTGGCGAACACCACCAGCACCGGATATTCGGCGCGCATCGCATTCAACCGGCCGAAATAGGACGGAGCCACCAGCAAGCAGCCGATCGCCCCGAGGTAGATCAGCGACTTGGCAAAGGCTGAATAGGCATCGGCCCGCACAAGACCGTCAAACGCCCACGTGACAGGTCCCACCAGCCCGCCGTGCAGCGTGGGAACCAACAGGATGCCGGCCGCGAAGAGCGCCGCACATGACAGCCATGTGATCAGCTGGGCGCGCTTGTCGCCGCCCCAGGCGGCAATCAGCAGCAGGACCAGGCCCGCCCCGGTCAGCAACAGTTCGGGCGCGACCAGCGCGAAGGAGGTTGCAAAGTCCATCAGTGGCCTCCCTCGCCATGGGCTTCGCCGTGATGGGCAAGTTCGTTGGCGAGGCGCCCGGTGGGTGTGCCCACATCAAGCTGGCTGTCGCCGGCCGGTGCCGCGCGTGCGATCCGCGCGTCGAGCGCCGCGATATCCTGCCGCATCGGGGCGAGGAAGCTCTCGGGATAGACCCCCATCCACAGCACAGCGGCCGCAATCGGGGCAAGCATCGCCCATTCGCGCTTATCGAGATCGAGCATCGCTGCCGCATCGGCGTTCTTCTTGTCGCCGAAGGCAACGCGGCGATAGAGGTAAAGCATGTAACCTGCGCCCAGGATGATCCCGGTGGTGCACACCAGCGCGACCCAGCTCGAAGCCTCGTAGATCCCGGCCAATGCCAGGAACTCGCCAATGAAATTGCTGGTGCCGGGCAGGCCGATGCTGGCCATGGTGAACAGCAGGAAGAACAGCGCGTAGTAGGGCATGTTGATCGACAGGCCGCCATAGCGTTCGATCTCGCGGGTGTGCATGCGGTCGTAGATCACCCCCACGCAGAGGAACAGCGCGCCCGAAACCAAGCCGTGACCCAGCATCACCATCATCGCGCCTTCGAGTCCCTGGACGTTGAAGGCGAACAGTCCGGCGGTCACGATCGCCATATGCGCCACCGAGGAATAGGCGATCAGCTTCTTCATGTCGTGCTGCACCAGCGCGATCAGGCTGGTCGCGACAACCGCGATCATCGACAGGGCGAACACCAGCCAGGCCAGCTGCGCGCTCGCTTCGGGGAACATCGGCAGGCTGAAGCGGATGAAGCCGTAACCGCCCAGCTTGAGCAACACGCCGGCTAGGATCACCGAGCCGGCGGTGGGTGCCTGCACATGCGCATCGGGCAGCCAGGTATGGACCGGCCACATCGGCATCTTCACCGCGAAGCTGGCAAAGAAGGCCAGCCACAGCCAGGTCTGCGCTTCTGGCGCAAAGTCATACTGCATCAGGGTCGGGATGTCGGAGGTGCCCGCCGTGTTCACCATCCAGAACATCGCGATCAGCATCAGCACCGAGCCGAGCAGCGTATAGAGGAAGAACTTGTAGCTGGCGTAGATGCGGTTGTCCCCGCCCCACACCCCGATGATCAGATACATCGGGATGAGCCCGGCCTCGAAGAAGATGTAGAACAGGAATAGGTCCTGCGCCGCGAACACCCCGATCATGAGCACTTCCATGATCAGGAAGGCGGCCATGTATTCGCCCACGCGCTTGGTGATCGCTTCCCAGCTCGCCAGGATGCAGATCGGCATCAGGAACACGCTGAGCATGATCAGCATCAGCGCGATTCCGTCGATCCCCAGTGCGTAGCTGAAACCGGCGAAAAGCGGGGCCTTCTCCACGAATTGCCACTGGGCGCCGCCGATGTCGTAACTGATCCACAGCATCACGCCCAGCGCGAGGTTCGCCAGAGTGGCAGCAAGTGCGGTCAACCGAGCGGCCTGCGCTTCGAGGAAGAAGCACGCGATGCCCGCCACCAGCGGAACCAGCAGCATGGCTGAAAGGATCGGGAACTCGTCCATCAGAAAAGCACCCAGGTGATCGCGGCGACCAGGCCCAGCAGCATGATCAGCGCGTAGCTGTTGAGATAACCGGACTGGACCCGCTTGGCGACGAGCGCGCCGCGCTCGACCAGCCAGGCCGCGCCGTTCGGGCCGAAGCGGTCGATCGTGCCGACATCGCCCTGTTGCCATAGCACCCGCCCGATCCAGAACGCCGGCTTGACGAACAGCAGGTGGTAAAGCTCGTCGAAATACCACTTGTTGTAGACGAACTGGTGGACGAGCCGGAACTGCGCCACGAACCTCGCCGGGACAGTGGTATCCTTGATATAGGCGAACCACGCGGTGATGAAGCCGAGGATCATCACCACCGTCGCGGTCAGCTTGACCCACAGCGGCACGCCGTGGAGCGCGTGGATCAGATCGGCATTGTAGTGGATCGAGCCCGCCCAGAAGGCTTCCCCGTCGACAAAGGCGCCCTTGAAGGCAAAGCCGGCCAAGACCGCACCGATCGTCAGCACGCCCAGCGGCACCAGCATCGAGACCGGACTTTCATGCGGATGATACCCGCCAGTGGTGTCTTCCCCGGCCTGCTTGGGCGTCTTGTGGACCGAATGCTGGATATGCTCGCTCTCGATCCAGCGCGGCTTGCCAAAGAAGGTCAGGAACACGAGGCGCCAGCTGTAGAAGCTGGTCAGCAAAGCTGCCACTGCACCGGCCCAGAAGGCCAAAGTGGCCAGATCGGAACCGCGAGCAAAGGCGGCTTCCAGGATCGCGTCTTTCGAATAGAAGCCGGCAAAGCCGAACACGCCCAGCACGCCCACGCCAGTGATCGCCAGCGTGCCCGCCATCATCGCCCAATAGGTCAGCGGGATGTGCTTACGCAGGCCCCCGTAATAGCGCATGTCCTGCTCGTGGCGCATCGCGTGGATGACCGAGCCCGCGCCAAGGAACAGCAGCGCCTTGAAGAAGGCGTGGGTGAACAGGTGGAACATCGCCACGCCATAAGCCCCCACCCCGGCAGCAAAGAACATGTAGCCCAGCTGCGAACAGGTGGAATAGGCGATCACCCGCTTGATGTCCCACTGGGTGGTGCCGATCGTGGCGGCAAAGAAACAGGTCGCCGCGCCCACGAAGATTACCATCGACAGCGCCACCGGGGCCGCTTCGAACATCGGCGACAGACGGCACACCATGAACACACCGGCGGTGACCATGGTCGCGGCATGGATCAGCGCGGACACCGGCGTCGGGCCTTCCATCGCGTCGGGCAACCAGGTGTGGAGGCCCAGCTGCGCCGATTTGCCCATCGCACCGATGAACAGCAGGATGCACAGCACGTCCATAGTTTGCAGGCGCATGCCCAGGAAGCCGATGGTCGCCCCGGTCATGGTCGGGGCGGCCGCCAGGATCTCGCTGATTGAAGTGGTCTGGAACACCAGCCAGGTGCCGAAAATCCCCAGCATGAAGCCGAGGTCGCCGACCCTGTTGACGACGAAAGCCTTGATCGCGGCGGCATTGGCGCTCGGCTTCCGGAACCAGAAGCCGATGAGGAGGTAACTGGCAAGGCCCACCCCTTCCCAACCGAAGAACATCTGGACCAAATTGTCTGCCGTCACCAGCATCAGCATGGCGAAGGTGAACAGCGAAAGGTATGCGAAGAAGCGCGGCTGATCCGGGTCCTCTTCCATATAACCCCAGGAATAGAGGTGGACGAGCGCCGACACGCTGGTGATCACTACCAGCATCACCGCGGTGAGCGTGTCGACCCGCAGCGCCCAGTCGAAGCTGAGTGTGCCGCTTTCGACCCATTTGAGCACTGGTACGACTGTCCCCTCGGCATTGCCGGTCAGGAAGCCGATGAAGATCGGCCAGCTGAGCGCGCAGCTGATGAACAGTGCCCCGGTCGTGATCGACTTGGCGAGCGTGTTGCCAAGCGCACGGTTACCCAGCCCGGCAACGATCGCCGCGAGCAGCGGCAGGAACACGATGAGAAGGATCGATTGCACCTCGGCCTATCCCTTCATCTGCGTGGCATCGTCGACCGCGATGGTGCCGCGGTTGCGGAAATAGATCACCAGGATGGCGAGGCCGATCGCGGCTTCGGCGGCCGCCACGGTCAGCACGAACATGGCGAACACCTGGCCCACCAGGTCCTGCATGAAGGCGCTGAACGCGACGAGATTGATGTTCACCGACAGCAGGATCAGTTCGATCGCCATCAGGATCACGATCACGTTCTTGCGGTTCACGAAGATCCCCAGCACGCCCAGCACGAACAGGATCGCGCTGACGGTGAGATAATGCTCGATGCCGATCACAGTTCGACCCCCTGCCCCACTTCGGGCTGCTTCATGACGGTCGCCTCATCCGGGCGGCGGCGGATCTGCTTGCCGATATCCTGTCGCGCACGCGTGCCGTCGGGGCGCTGGCGATGGGTCAGCACGATCGCGCCGATCATCGCCACCAGCAGGATGATGCCGGCAGTCTCGAACAGGAAAATGTAACGGCCATAGAGCAGCGATCCGATCGCTGCGGTATTGCTGGCGCCAAGCGGTGCCGCGCCGCTGCCGTCGGGCGTGCCGAGTTCGATCCCGCCGGCGTTCCAAGCGACAACGCCCATGAACAGTTCGACAAACAGGATCAGCGCCACCAGCAGGCCGAGCGGGAAGTTCTTCACGAAGCCCGCTCGCATCGCGGCGAAATCGATGTTGAGCATCATCACCACGAACAGGAACAGCACCGCGACTGCGCCGACATAGACGATCACCAGCAGCATCGCGATGAACTCTGCGCCCACCAGCACCATCAGGCCGGCCGCGTTGAAGAAGGCTACGATCAGCCACAGCACCGAATGCACCGGGTTGCGCGCCGTGATTACCAGCAGCGCACTGGCCAGCATCAAGGCGGCAAAAAGGTAGAAGGTGATAGCTTGGATCATGACCCCTGTGTCCCGTTGCGGCGCCGCCTAGCGATAGGGCGCATCGGCTTCAAGGTTGGCGGCAATCGCGCGTTCCCACTTGTCCCCGTTGGCAAGCAGTTTCGCCTTGTCGTAGAGCAGTTCCTCGCGCGTTTCGGTGGCGTATTCGAAGTTCGGCCCTTCGACGATCGCATCGACCGGGCAGGCTTCCTGGCAGAAGCCGCAATAGATGCACTTGGTCATGTCGATGTCGTAGCGGGTGGTGCGGCGGCTGCCGTCCTCGCGCGGCTCGCTTTCGATGGTGATCGCCTGCGCCGGACACACCGCTTCGCACAGCTTGCAGGCGATGCAGCGTTCCTCGCCGTTGGGATAGCGGCGCAGCGCATGTTCGCCGCGGAAACGCGGGCTGAGCGGATTCTTCTCGAAGGGATAGTTGATCGTCGCCTTCGGCTTGAAGAAATACTTCAGCGTCAGCGCGTGCGCCTTCAGGAACTCCCACAGGGTGAAGCTCTTGATGAGGTGGGCGATAGTGCTCATTTCGCTGACCTTGCGTCGAATTCCGCCTCGCAGTCGCCGGTCGCGAATGCGGACATCGTACCGCGGCCGGTGGCAGGGTCGCGAGTGAAACTGTCGACCGTGACCAAGCTGGTTTCACCGTTCAACAGCACGAACATCAGATTGTAATGGCCAGCGCCATCGGGCTTGCGCGCCGTGACATAATAGCGGCGGAACTCCGCGCCCGCCCCGAACGGCTTCATTTCGTGGGTGCCGGTCAATTGCGCCTGCCCTTCGCCCTCGATCTGCGCCGGCATGGCGCGATTCGGGTCCCAGCCCGCCGGAGCCTCGGGGAAGGTGCCAATAAGCGTGAACCGGTTGCCCGCGCGATCAAGCAGCTCGCAACTGAAGCCGGTGGCCGGGATTGCCTCGCTGATCGGCGGGGCCGGCATCTGGATTGTCTCGAGGACCTGCATGGTCAGGAGGAATGCAGCGCCGATCATGCCGCGGTTCCTCCGAAATGCCCCGTCGCCATCAGATATCCGCTGATCACGCAGACGAAGATCAGGCTCAGCGGCAGAAACACCTTCCAGCCCAGGCGCATCAGCTGATCATAGCGGTAACGCGGGCTGAGCGGGTTCTTCTCGAAGGGATAGTTGATCGTCGCTTTCGGCTTGAAGAAATACTTCAGCGTCAGCGCGTGGGCTTTGAGGAACTCCCACAACGTGAAGCTCTTGATGAGGTGAGAGACTGTGGTCATTGCGTCAAATCCACGGGTTCCCATGAAAGGGTGCCAGAACAGTGACCGATGAATCCAAGGTGACGGCTTGACCGCCAGACTGAAATCGACCCTTTGGCAAATCCGTCTGAGTCAGAGCGTGGGGAAATTCGGAAGTGACCGTCTCCCCAGTCTTTCGCGTCCAGTCGCGCATCAATCAATAGCGTGCCTGGACCTCGTTGCGTTCTTGAGGCACGCCAGTTGTGGGGAAAACTGTCGTTCCCCCACCCCTCGACGCTCACCTTCATCTGCTCGGGAACGACGCCCATGCCTTCGATTATCCGCTCGGGAGTGTGGTTGCCAAAGCGGACGGTGATCTCGCTAACATTTCCCTCTGCATCCGAGATACTGCAGATGAACTGTCCGCTCTGGACAACGGGCGATGGTGTCCGGATATCCGGACTTGCTGCAATAAGGGCGAGTACTTCCATCATCCGAAATGCCCCGTCGCCATCAGATATCCGCTGATCACGCAGACGAAGATCAGGCTCAGCGGCAGAAACACCTTCCAGCCCAGGCGCATCAGCTGATCATAGCGGTAACGCGGAACAGTGGCCCAGATCCACCCGAACATGAAGAAGATCACCAGCGTCTTCCCGAACAGCCACAAGATACCAGGAATGTCGAACCAGGGAATCAGGTCGATCTCCAACGGCGGCAGCCATCCGCCGAAGAACAGCAGCACATTGAGCATGCACAGCAGCAGGATGTTGGCATATTCGCCGAGCCAGAACAGCGCGAAGCTCATGCTCGAATATTCGGTCTGGAAGCCGGCCACGAGCTCGCTTTCGGCCTCGGTCAGGTCAAACGGCGCGCGCGCAGTCTCCGCCAGGCAGCTGATGAAGAACACCACCCAGATCGGGAACAGCAGCGGATTGAAGAAGAACCCGTTGACGACGCCGAGGCCATGGCCGCGCTGCGCCTCGACGATGTCGCTCAGGTTGAAGGTGCCCGCCCACAGGACGACGCAGACGAGGATGAACCCAATCGCGACTTCATAGCTGATCATCTGTGCGGCGGCGCGCATCGCCGAGAAGAAGGGGTATTTCGAGTTCGAGGCCCACCCCGCCATCACCACGCCGTAAACGCCGAGGCTGCTGATCGCGAGGATGTAGAGCAGGCCCACATTGATGTCGGCCAGCACCACACCCGCATCGAACGGCATCACGGCCCAGGCGGCCAGCGCTACGGTAAAGGTGACGATCGGGGCGAGCAGGAAGATGCCCTTGTTCGCGGCCGAGGGAATGATGGTTTCCTGTAGGAACACCTTGAGCCCGTCGGCAAAGCTCTGCAGCAGGCCGAACGGGCCGACCACATTAGGCCCGCGCCGCAGCATGATCGCGGCCAGCACCTTGCGGTCCATGTAGATGATCATGGCAACCGCCAGCATCACCGGGAAGGCGATCAGCAGGATCCCCGCAATGGTGGCGGCAAACCATGCCCATTCATAGGACATGCCGATGGACTGGAAGAAAGAGGTCACTCTGCCGCCTCCTTCAGTTCCGCGCCATGGAGCAGCTCGGCCGAACACCGCTGCATCACCGCGCTGGCGCGCGCGATCGGGTTGGTGAGATAGAAATCCTTGATCGGATAGGCTTCGATCGTGCCTTCTGCCTTCGCCTTCGAGTCCGCCTTGGGCAGCGAACCGTAATCCGCCAGGCCTTCGCGGCCCAGCTCGGGAACCTCGGCGATCATCGCGGCCTGCAACTGCGCGAAGCTGTCGAATCCGACCGACACGCCCAGCGCATCGGCCAGCGCGCGCAGGATCGTCCAGTCCTCGCGTGCATCACCCGGCGCGAACACCGCCTTTTCGGCGAACTGCACCCGGCCCTCAGTGTTGACGTAGGTGCCGTCCTTCTCGGCGAAGCTGGCCGCCGGCAGGACGATATCCGCTGTATGTGCACCCTTGTCGCCGTGGTGGCCAATATAGACCTTGAGGCTGTCCGCAAACGGCTCGAAATTCATTTCGTCAGCGCCCAGCGCCAGCAAAATCTTGGGCTTGGCGGCAGCGATGTCCTTCATCCCGCCCTTCTGCGCGAAGCCGAGCATCAACCCGCCCATCCGCGCCGCCGAGAAATGCAGCACGTTGAAACCGTTCCAGTCGCCCTTGACCACACCCAGCTTATTGGCTGCAGCGAGGCCCGCATGCAGCGCGCCCTGCGCCAGCGCGGCGCCGCCCATGATGATCGCCGGGCGCTGAGCGGCCTTGAACTGCGCCACAAGGTCCTTGGGCAGGCTCGAGAGGACTGAGAGGTCGCTGCCAAGGAAGGTCGCCGGATAGGTCGGCTCCCACGCCGGGCCGATGATGTAGATCCTGGCGCCGCGCTTCGCCGCCTTGCGCAGGCGCACGTTCACCAGCGGCGCTTCCCAGCGCACATGGCTGCCCACAATCACGATCGCGTCAGCGGTCTCGATCCCCGCCAGCGTCGAATTGAAGTTCACCGCCGCAAGGTTCGACACGTCGTAATCCATGCCGGTCTGGCGGCCCTCGACGAGGCTCGACCCGCAGGCCTTGAGCAAGGTCTTGGCCGCGAACATGGTTTCGCAATCGACCATGTCGCCTGCCACGGCCGCGATGCTCGATTTGGCGCCTTTCAGCTGCTTGGCGATCGCAGCGAAGGCTTCGTCCCAAGTGGACGGCTGCAGCTTGCCGCGTTTCCGCATGAACACCTTGTCGAGCCGGCGCTTGGTCAGCCCGTCGACCATGTAGCGGCCCTTGTCGCTGAGCCACTCCTCATTGACGTCGTCATTGATGCGCGGCAGCGCGCGCATGACTTCGCGCCCGCGGCTGTCGAGCCGGATATTGGCACCAACCGCATCCGACACGTCGATGCTGAGCGTCTTCTTGAGCTCCCACGGACGCGCCTCGAAGGCATAGGGGCGACTGGTGAGCGCGCCGACCGGGCACAGGTCGATCACATTGGCCGAAAGCTCATGGGCCGCCGCCTGCTCGAGATAGGTGGTGATCTGCATGTCCTCGCCGCGATAGAGCGCGCCGATCTCGTC
>CAZCNF010000060.1:0-10175 GCA_964500135.1 uncultured Porphyrobacter sp. | reverse complement strand
AAGCACCGAAGTCGACGATATTGACCACCTTGCCGGAGTAGATCTTGCCGACTTCAGGTTCCTCGACGATGCCGAGGATCCACTTCTTGGCGGCTTCGATCTGCGACAGGTCGGACGAGGAGATCTTGATGATCCCTTCGTCGTCGATGTCGACCTTGGCGCCGGTTTCGGCCACGATCTCGCGGATCACCTTGCCGCCGGTGCCGATGACGTCACGGATCTTCGACTTGTCGATCGTGATCGTCTCGATCCGCGGGGCATGCGCTGACAGTTCGGTGCGGGCTGAACCCAGCGCCTTCTTCATTTCGCCCAGGATATGCGCGCGGCCGGCTTTGGCCTGCTCGAGCGCCTTTTCCATGATTTCCTTGGTGATCCCGGCGATCTTGATGTCCATCTGCAGCGAAGTGATCCCCGCTTCGGTGCCGGCCACCTTGAAGTCCATGTCGCCAAGGTGATCTTCGTCACCGAGGATGTCGCTGAGGACGGCGAAGTCCTTGCCTTCGAGGATCAGGCCCATGGCGATGCCGCTGACCGGGCGCGCGATCGGCACGCCCGCGTCCATCATCGACAAGCAGCCACCGCACACGGTCGCCATCGAGCTCGAGCCGTTCGACTCGGTGATGTCCGACAGCACCCGGATCGTGTAGGGAAACTCCTCGTGGCTCGGCAGCACATTGTGCAGCGCACGCCACGCCAGCTTGCCGTGGCCGACATCGCGGCGGCTCGGCGCGCCGAAGCGGCCCACTTCGCCCACCGAATAGGGCGGGAAGTTGTAGTGCAGCATGAAGCGTTCGTAGGTCAGGCCTTCCAGCCCGTCGATCATCTGCTCGGCATCCTTGGTACCCAACGTTGTCGAGCAGATCGCCTGCGTTTCACCGCGCGTGAACAGCGACGAGCCATGCGTGCGCGGAAGCACACCAACCATCGCTTCGATCGGGCGGACCTGGTCGAGCTTGCGCCCGTCGATCCGGGTGCCGTCCTTGATGATCGCGCCGCGCACGATTTCCGCTTCAAGCTTCTTGGTCAGCTTGATCGCGGTCATCATGGTCTGGCCATCGACGCCCTTGGCTTCGAAATGCGCCTTGACCTTGTCGCGTGCCGCGTTGAGCGCGTCCGAACGGGCCGATTTGCTGGTGGTCTTGTAGGCCTTGGCGATGTCATCGCCGATCATGCCCTTGATTTCGGTCTTGAGCTCGGCGGTGTTGTCCGAAAGGTCGATCTGCCACGGCTCCTTGGCGGCCTTCTCGGCCAGCTGGATGATCGCATCGGCAACCTTGCGGCATTCGTCATGCGCGAACATGACGGCGCCCAGCATCTCTTCCTCGGTCAGTTCCCTGGCTTCGGATTCTACCATCATCACCGCGTCCTTGGTGGCGGCGACGACCAGATCGAGGCGGCCATCGGCCAGCGCGGTGGTCTGCTTCGGATTGAGCACGTATTCGCCATCGACATAGCCGACACGGCAGGCGCCGATCGGGCCCATGAAGGGCACGCCCGAAATGGTCAGAGCGGCCGAAGCGGCGATCATCGCCACAATGTCGGGCTCGCATTCGCCATCATAGCTGAAGACCTGCGCGATGACGTTGATTTCGTTGTAGAAGCCTTCGGGGAACAGTGGGCGTACCGGGCGGTCGATCAACCGGCTGGTCAGCGTTTCCTTTTCGGTCGCGCCGCGCTCACGCTTGAAGAAGCCACCCGGAATGCGGCCGGCAGACGAGAATTTTTCCTGGTAGTGAACTGTCAGCGGGAAGAAGTCCTGGCCTTCCTTGACGCTCTTGGCGGCGGTCACGGCGCACAGCACCACGGTTTCGCCATAGGTAGCCAGCACTGCGCCATCGGCCTGACGGGCAATACGGCCGGTTTCCAGAGTGAGGGTTTTTCCGCCCCACTCCAGCGATACGGTTTTCGTGTCGAACATGGATTTTCCTTCTTGAACCCGCGGGGCCATATTGCCGCGCGGGGCCTGCAGTTTCCGGGTATGCCGTCCCGGTCCGGTGCGGGGCCGTTTGTGCCCCTGGGGCCCCTTCACCGAATTGCGAAGGATGCCAACTGATGGCGCATGATTGCCATGCGCGGATAGACGAAGGGGCGACCCTTGAGCCGCCCCTCCGAGAAACTCTTACTTGCGTAAGCCCAGCTTCGCAATCAGCGCATTGTACCGCTCGACGTCCTTTTTCTTGAGATAGGCGAGCAGGTTGCGGCGCTTGTTGACCATCATCAGCAGGCCACGGCGCGAATGGTTGTCCTTGTGGTGGCCCTTGAAATGCTCGGTGAGGTTGCGGATCCGTTCGGTGAGGATCGCGACCTGAACTTCCGGGCTGCCCGTGTCGTTGCTGTCGCGGGCGTTGTCCTTGATGATCTCTTGCTTCTTTTCGGCAGTAACCGACATGTCTGTTCTCTCTTACTCTGCGACATCTGGCAGGTTGAACCCCCGCACGACCCTGGCCGTGCCCGCCACGAGTTCCATCAGCGCCACCGGAACCTTGCCCAGCCTTGCCAGATAGAGCCCATCGCCATGGGGCAGCCCGGAAAGGACCCGGCCCTGTCGGGCCGCCTGCGCGCTATCCGGATCGAGTTGCAAGGCCGGGATGTCGTCCAGCCCCGCCTCGAGCGGCAGGAGGAGGTCTTGAAGGCTCGCGCCCTTAGCGATTTCCTCGAGCTTGTCCAGTGAAATCGCCTGTTCCAGAGTGAACGGGCCTGCCTTGATGCGCCTGAGATAGATGATATGACCGACCGTTCCAAGCGCATGCGCGAGTTCGCGTGCGAGGCTACGGACATAGGTACCCTTGGACACATGGGCGCGGAAAGTCGCCTCGTGGACATGTTCGGCGGCACGGCCCTCATCCTTCAGGTCGAGTCGATGCACCGTCACCCGGCGCACGGGGACGTCGACCTTCTCCCCTGCCCGCGCCCGATCGTAGGCTCGCCGACCGTCGATCTTGATCGCCGAATAGGCGGGGGGAACCTGGTCGATCTCGCCGATGAACCGCCCCAGTGCCTGCTCGATTCCGGCCCGACCGGGCAGGACGTCCGAGCATGCAACCACCTCGCCTTCGACATCGAGCGTATCGGTCTCCTGTCCAAAACGGACGGTGAAATCGTAGATCTTGCTGGCATCGAGCATCCGCCCGGCAAGCTTGGTCGCCTCGCCCAGCGCGATCGGCAGCACCCCTTCGGCCAGCGGATCGAGCGTCCCGCCATGGCCCACCTTGACCTTACCATAGCCGCCTTGGCGCAGCACACGCTTGACTGCGGCAACCGCCTGGGTCGAGCCGAGCCCGCGCGGCTTGTCGAGGATCAGCCAGCCGTGCGGCATCAGCTGCCCGCGATGGCGCTGGCGAGCGACAGATACCTGTCGAGCGCCCACTCAACCGGCAGCCCGATGGTATTTTCGATCACGCCCCATTCCGGTGCCAGCCAGCTGACGGCGATGAGCGCCAGGAAGAACACCATGCCAAAGGGGCGTAGCTGCGCATATCCGCGCGCCAATGGCGGAGGCAGCAATCCTTCGACGATATGCGATCCATCGAACGGGGGAATCGGTAACAGGTTGAAGATGCCGAGGAACAGGTTGATCAGGATGAAGTAGAACAGCCCCTGCACCATCAAACCGGGCGCTTCCCCCGCTTGCGGTGCGATCGAAGGCGCAAGCAGGCCCAAGGCCATCGCACCCAAGGCTGCCAGCACGAAGTTGGTGCCCGGCCCGGCTGCTGCCACCGCCATCATCCCGAAGCGCGGATTATCGAGCCGGTCCTGCCGCACCGGCACCGGCTTGGCCCAGCCGAACACCGGCGCACCGGCCAATGCCAGGGCGCCTGGTACCAGCAGCGTGCCGACCGGGTCAACGTGGCGGATCGGATTTAGGCTGAGCCGCCGCTGGTCTCGCGCAGTGGTGTCGCCCAGCAGCAGTGCGGCATAGCCGTGCGCCACCTCGTGGAACACAATGGCCACCACCAGCGCAGGGATCAGCACCAGCGCAAGAGCAAGCGTCTCGGTCATCCGCGGTAGATAGGCGGCGCGGCCTCAGCCCGCCAGTGCCGCCGTGAAATGCTTGCGGCACAGCGCGAGATAGCGGTCGTTGCCGCCGATTTCCGTCTGCTCGCCTTGCTTCACCGCCTTGCCGGTCGCATCGACTCTGAGGTTCATCGTCGCCTTGCGGCCGCAGTGGCAGATGGCCTTCAATTCGACGAGCGAATCGGCAATCCCGAGCAGTGCGGCCGAGCCGGGAAACAGCTTGCCCTGGAAATCGGTGCGCAGGCCGTAGCAGAGCACCGGCGTGCCGGTTTCATCGGCCAGCCGCGCGCATTGCCACACCTGCGCTTCGGTGAGGAACTGCGCCTCGTCGACCAACACGCAATCCACTCGGCCTTCGCCATGTTCGCGGATGACATAGTCGAAGATATCGGTTTCAGCGGTGAATCGATGGGCGTCACTGGCGAGCCCGATCCGGCTGCTGATCGCGCCAAAGCCGGGCCGGTCGTCGATTGCTGCAGTCCAAAGGGAAACCCGCATCCCGCGCTCGCCATAATTGAAGGCAGCCTGCAGCAGCGTCGAGCTCTTCCCCGCATTCATGCTGGCGTAGTAGAAATAGAGCTTGGCCATGACGCGAGTGATAGGCGACGCCAGGGAACCAGACCAGCGCCCGCGCCGTTCCATTCACAATGGAGAGCGAGGCTGGCCCGACCGCGCCATCGCTCTGTCGCAAGGCGATTGCGGGCTTCACCCGGAACGGAGTAGCTTGGAGGCATGACATGGCTACGCTCCCTAATGGCCCTGCTCGCGGCATTGCTGCTCGGCGCGGCAACGCCGGGGGAACGGCTTTACGAAGTTGATGCCGCCGCCAGCAGCCTGTCGGCCAAGGTTCCCTTTCTCGGGATCGGCAGCAAGAGCGCGGGGTTCCCTTCGGTATCCGGCTCGATCCGGCTGGACCGGACTCGACCGCAGGATATCTCGCTCGATGTGTCGATCGATGCGCGCTCGCTGACCGCGCCCGACCGGCTGACGCTGAGCCGGCTAAAGGGCGAAAACTTCTTCTGGGTGGAGAAATACCCCACTGTGCGATTTGTCGGTCGCGAGATCGCGCTGTCCAGCCCCACCAGCGGCACGGTGAGGGGCGAGCTGACAGCACGCGGCGTGAGCCGCCCGGTGACCTTGCAGGTGACGTTTGACAGGGTACCAGCCACGGCTCTGCCGGGAGAGGCGATCACGCTGACCGGCTCGACCAGGATCAACCGGTATGACTTCGGGATGAAGTCTTACGGCCTGATCGTCGGCAGATGGGTCAACATCCAGCTGAAGGCGCGGATGGTGCCGCGGGCCTGAAGCCTGTGGGCGGCAACTTAGTCGCGTTCACCGTCGAGATCGCGCGCCACCTTAGGATCGCGCAGCAGCCGCTCGATCCGCTCTGCTTCGTCAAAGCTTTCGTCGGCGCGAAACGCCAGCTTGGGCGCAAACTTTAGACCCAGCCTATTCGCGACCTCGCGCTGCAGGAATGCGGTATTCTGCCGTAGCGCAGTGACGATTTCGCCTTCGTCCTTGCCGAGCAGCGGTTTCACATAAACCGCCGCGTGCCTCAGATCGGGGGTCATGCGCACTTCCGTGACCGAGATATGGGCAGCTGAAACCCGCTCGTCATGCACGTCTTGCCGCGCGAGCAGTTCGCTCAGGATATGCCGCACCCGTTCGCCGACCTTCAATACACGGACCGAATGCTGTTCGGGGGTAAACTGTTGCCGCGCCATCAGCGCTGATCCACCTGCGGCGGCGGCACTGGGCGCGCGGTCGGGATTGCGGTCGAGGTCGCCCGCGCCAGCACCTGGCCTTCCTCGCTCAGCAACTCGCCTTCGAGAAACACCACCCGGCGCCCCGCGCGCACCACGCGCCCCTTGCCGATGATGGTAGCACCGGCCGGCAGCAGGCCAAGCAATTGCATTGAGATCTCGAGGTTGAGCGGGGCCTGCTCGCCGCCGGTCATAGCGACATAGGCATAGCCCATCACATCATCGAGATAGCCGGCCACCAGCCCGCCCTGCACCCCGCCCCGCCACGTCGTCATCTGTGGCAGCACGGTGAAGCGCATCGTTGCGGTGGCCGTCTCCTCGTCAAAACCGACCAGCTCGGAACCGAGCAATGCCGTGTGCGGCGAACCGTGATCGCCAGTCCAGTCGCCCGACCGCATCACAGCGTCCGCTCACGCTCCTCGACTTCGAACACTTCGAGGTTGTCGCCCGGCTTGATGTCGTTGGTGTCAGACAGGACCACGCCGCATTCGAGGCCCGCACGCACTTCGTCGACATCGTCCTTGAACCGCCGCAGCGAAGCGATGGTGGTCTTCGAAACGATGACGTCGTCGCGCGTGAGGCGCGCATGGAGCCCCTTGCGGATAACCCCGTCGAGCACCAGCAGGCCCGCAGCCTTGTCCTTCTTGCCCGCCGGGAAGACCTGCTTGACCTCGGCCCGGCCGACCACGGTTTCGATCCGCTCCGGCCCCAGTTCGCCTGCCATCTCCTTCGCGATCTCTTCTGTCAGGTGATAGATTACATCGTAATACATCATCCGCACCTTCTCGCGTTCGAGCAGCTGACGCGCCTTGGGGTTGGGGCGCACGTTGAAGCCGATGATCGGCGCATTCGAAGCCGCGGCCAGCGTCACGTCGCTTTCGGTGATGGCGCCGACCCCGGCGTGCAGCACCCGCACCTTGATCTCCTCGTTCGAGAGATTGTGCAGCGCATTGACGATCGCTTCGACCGAACCCTGCACGTCGGCCTTCACCACCACCGGGAATTCGATCACGTCGCTCTTCAGGTTTGAGAACATCGTGTCAAAATTGGTCGGGGCAAGCGTGGTGCGCTTCTCGGTCGCCTTTTGCTGGCGGAATGCGGCCACTTCGCGGGCGCGCTGTTCGTTTTCCACCACGGTCAGCTGGTCGCCCGCCATCGGCACGCCGCCCAGGCCGAGCACTTCAACCGGCATCGCCGGACCGGCTTCCTTGATCTGCTTGCCCTTGTCGTCGATCAGCGCACGCACCCGCCCGCTTTGCGTGCCGACCACGAAGGTATCGCCGCGCTTGAGCGTGCCGCGGGTGACCAGCACCGTCGCCACCGGGCCCCGCCCCTTGTCGAGCTGGGCTTCGATCACCGTCCCTTCGGCATCGCGATCGGGGTTGGCCTTGAGTTCGAGCAATTCGGCCTGCAGCAGGATCTTCTCGATCAGCTCGTCAAGCCCGGCGCCGGTCTTGGCTGAAACCTCGACGTCCTGCACATCGCCCGACATCGCTTCGACAATGACTTCGTGCTCGAGCAGGCGCTCGCGCACCTTCTGCGGGTTGAACTCGGGCTTGTCGGCCTTGGTGATCGCCACGATCATCGGCACGCCTGCCGCCTTGGTGTGATTGATGGCCTCGATCGTCTGCGGCATGATCGCATCGTCACCTGCCACCACCAGCACCACGATATCCGTGACGTTCGCTCCGCGCGCGCGCATTTCGGTGAAAGCAGCATGGCCTGGCGTATCGAGGAAGGTCAGCCTGTCCTTGCCCTTGGTGGTGATCTGGTAGGCGCCGATATGCTGGGTAATCCCCCCGGCTTCGCCCTTTACCACATCGGTGCCGCGCAGCGCGTCGAGCAGCGAGGTCTTGCCGTGATCGACATGCCCCATGATCGTGATGACCGGCGGACGCGGCTTGAGCGACGCTTCCGGATCGCGATCCTCGCTGGTGTCGATATCGACGTCGCTTTCGGACACGCGGGTGATGTTGTGGCCGAACTCCTCGACCAGCAGTTCTGCCGTGTCCTGGTCGATCGTCTGGTTGACGGTGACCATCATACCCATGTTGAACAGCGCCTTCACCAGATCGGCGCCCTTTTCGGCCATGCGGTTGGCCAGTTCCTGCACCGTGATGGCTTCTGGCACGACCACATCGCGCACCTGCTTCTCGCGCGGCGCCGAAGGCCCGCCGTGCAGACGACGCTCCTTCTCGCGCGCACGCTTGAGCGCGGCCAGCGAGCGGGCCCGGCGGCCTTCGTCCTCGTTGAGCGCGCGAGTGACGGTGAGCTTGCCAGAGCGACGCTGGTCACCGCCCCGGTCGGCCCGTTCATGGCGAGCAGGCTTCTCGTCCTTCTTCTTCTTGACCTCGACCTTTTCGGCCGGGCGCTTGGCTTCGGGCCGTTCGACGGGCGTGAAGCGGCGCGGTGCCGGCGTGGGAGTGCCGCCATCTTCCGCATCTCCGGCTTCGGGCTCGGCCACCTGCGGTTCTTCCGGCTGCTCGGCCCGGCGAGTGGCGGCCGCTTCCTCGGCCCGGCGATTGTCTTCCGCCCGGCGCCGTTCTTCCTCGGCGGCACGACGAGCTTCTTCCTCTTCGCGCTTGCGCGCTTCCTCAGCCATCCGCAGGCGATCTTCCTCGGCTTCGCGCTGAAGCCGCGCGACCCGCTCCTGTGGGGTTTCCGAAGCGGGAGCAGGCTTGCGGGGTGCCGCTGCGGGCGCCGCGGCGACCGGGGCGGGTGGTGGCGGCGGCGGTGGCGCGGGCGGCGGTGCTTCGCCAGGCTTGCCGATCATGCGGCGACGCTTGACCTCCACCACGACCTTGTTGGTGCGGCCATGGCTGAAGGTCTGCTTGACCTCGCCAGCATCGACCGACCGCTTCAGGCCAAGCGGCTTGCGGGCAGGTTTGTTGTCTTCGTCGCTCATCTAGCTCGTACGTCCTTCACGCGTTCAATCGTTCGTCCAGGCCACCCGACGGCTTCGGGTCGCCAATGTCCAGGGCGGGCGGATTGCCCCCCAGGTAATGCAGCAGGCGCGCCAGAGCCCTCTCGACCCGCCCCGCTGCGGCACTGTCGGTCAGTGCCAGGTGGACGACATTGTCGCGGCCCAATGCCACAGACAAAGCCGCCCGGTCCAGTGGCAACACGCTGCCACGTTCACCGCTGCCTTCGGCCTCGCGCCCAACGCGCCAGGCCTGGTCCAGCTTCTTGCGCCCATCCTCGCTCGCATCGTGGGCGTGGAGCAGAAGTGCCACTCGGCCGCTGCGCGCCTGCTCTTCGATCCGTGCGGTGCCCAGGGCAAGGTGCCCCGCCCGCAGTTCAAGCCCCAGCCGGTCGAGCAGCGAACGGGTCAGCGCCTGCTCGATCCGGTCCGGCAGATCCGGCGGGATCGCCAGGGTTGCGCCCTTGAAGGCGCGCGCCAGCGCCGCCTTAAGCCGCCCCTTGGCTAGCGCAGTTTCAAGTTCTGCCCGCGACACCCCGATCCAGGCGCCGCGACCAGCGGCCTTGGCTTGTGGATCGGGCAACACATCCCCTGCCGGCGAGATCGCCAACCGCAGCAAGGCATCGCGCCCGGCATGCTCGCCGGACAGGATACAGCGTCGCTCAGGGCCGGAATCGGTCCGGCCCTTCGGCGCATCGACGATGTCTGGCGTCAGGCGCTCATTGGGTGGAGTCCGCATCGGCGGCCTCCTGGGTTGCCGGTTCATCGTCGAACCAGTGCGCGCGGGCTGCCATGATGATCTCGTTGCCCTGCTCTTCGGTCAAGCCATATTCGCCCAGCACGCCGCCCTTGTCCTGCTCTCGGACCGAAGGGCGCCGCATCGGCGGGCCGCCTAGGGCCTTGGCATCGCCACGGCGCCGGGGCGCTTCGCGCTTGCGGGCAATCAGCTCGTCGGTCGAAAGATCGGCCAGGTCGTCCAGCGTCTTGATGCCCGCCTTGCCCAGCGTCACCAGCATGCCTTCGGTGAGGTGCGGCATGTCTGCCAGTGCATCCTCCACGCCCAACTCACGGCGGGTGGCCCGCGCCGCTTCCTCGTGGCGCTCGAGCGCTTCCTTGGCGCGGTTCTGCAGTTCTTCAGCCAGTTCCTCGTCGAAACCTTCGATGCTGGCGAGCTCGTCGAGATCGACATAGGCCACTTCCTCAAGCTCGGCGAAGCCTTCGGCCACCAGCAGCTGCGACAGCGTTTCGTCGACGTCGAGCTCTTCTTCGAACATCTTCGAACGCTCGGCGAATTCCTTGCTGCGCTTCTCGCTCGCCTCTTCCTCGGTCATGATGTCGATCTGGTGGCCGGTGAGCTGGCTGGCGAGGCGCACGTTCTGGCCGCGGCGGCCGATCGCCAGGCTCAGCTGGTCGTCGGGCACCACCACCTCGATGCGGCCGTCATCCTCGTCCAGCACCACGCGGCTGACCGTGGC
>CAZCNF010000059.1:0-10550 GCA_964500135.1 uncultured Porphyrobacter sp. | reverse complement strand
CGCTTATCCATGTGTTTGTAGGCTACCTGTTTATCAGTGGCCTGGCGATCGAGGCAGTGAAGAAGGTGGCCGAACGTGTGACCACGGTCGACATCGAAGAGCCCGAGCCGGAAGAACCCGAGGATGAGCCCCCGCCGCCCGAAGATGTGCCGCAGCAGGTGCCGCCCCCGGTAGCCCCGCCGCCGCCGATCAATATCGCGCCGGCCCCGCCGCCGATCCAGACCCGGCCGACCATTCCGCCGCCGTCGCCGCCGGCCCAGGTGATCCCGCCGCCGGCCCCGCCGGCGCCGGCCAGGCCGTCGCAGGCACGCGGGGCAACGCCCGACGGGCAGCGCCGCTGGGCCGCCCGGATCCAGGAAAACTATCCGTCGCGCGCACTGCGCGAGGAAATCCAGGGCACCGTGGGCGTGAACGTCGTGGTGGGCCCGGACGGGCGCGTCGCGAGCTGTTCGGTCTCGCGCTCGAGCGGTTCGTCGATCCTCGACGAAGCCGCCTGCCAGGGGATGCAGCGTTACGCACGCTTCAACCCGGCGCTCGACGATGACGGCAACCCGACCAACGGTCGCTATTCGACCAGCATCACCTACCAGTTGAACTAGGCACCAGACCCTTCACCGGGCCGAGCGCCCTTTGGGACAAATTTAAAGAGGACTATTCGCAATGACCATCGAACTTCTTGCTGCCGCGGCCGATGTGGCTCCGAACAAGTTTGGCTTCATCGAAGCCATGGAACAGGGCGGCCCCGTCGCCTGGTTCATTCTCGCCATCATGATCATCATGAGCGTCGGCTCGTTCTACATCCTGATCACCAAGTTCTTCGAGCAGAACAAGATCATGAAGCAGTATCGTACCGAAGTCGCCGCCAAGTTCTGGCAGTCGGCCACCCTCAAGGAAGGTGCCGCCAAGCTGGAAAAGAACAGCGCCTGGCGCCAGGTGATCGACGACGCGCTGAAGGCCGAAGACGAGCATGGCAAGATGACCGACAAGCTCGAAGCGCATGACTGGATGCACGGCTCGCTGCAGCGTTCGCAGGACGCGATCAATGCGAAGCTCGCCGGTGGCCTGCCCTTCCTCGCTACGGTGGGCGCAACCGCTCCCTTCGTCGGCCTGCTCGGCACCGTGATCGGGATCTACCGCGCGCTGATCAACATCGGCATCGCCGGTTCGGCCTCGATCGACAAGGTGGCCGGACCTGTGGGTGAAGCGCTGATCATGACCGCGATCGGTCTGTTCGTCGCCGTGCCCGCGGTGTTCGCCTACAACTGGCTGCAGAGCCGCAACCGCCGTATCGCCGAGCACCTGTCGGCCTTCTCGACCGACATTCTCGCCAACCTCAGCTCAGGCGGCGCAGTGCGCCCGGCTGTGAAGGTCGCCGCGAAGCCCGCCGGTGCGCCGGCGGCCGCGAAGGCCTGATCGCCCTTGATGCATGGGGGTCGCCTCACGGCGGCCCCCCGCATCCGCAACCTTTCGCGAAGTTTTACGGATAGGATTTAGCAATGGCGATTTCGATGGGAGGAGGGGGCGAGACCCCGATGTCCGACATCAACACCACGCCACTCGTGGACGTGATGCTGGTGCTCCTGATCATCTTCCTCATCGCGGTTCCGGTGGCCATCCAGACGATCGAGAAGCTGGAAATCCCGGTGTTCGAATCGGTCGAATCGAAGGACAAGGTCGAGAACCTGCTGCTGACGGTCAGCACCACCGACGATGCCGGGCTCAGCGCCGGCGAGCCGGGTTTCGCGGGCGCTTCGCGCAGCGGACAATGCCGGGTGTATTTCAACAATATCACCCCGGTGACCTCGGAAGAGCTCTACGACATGGCGTTCAAGCGGCTTGATGCGATCGTGCAGCGGGCCGGTGGACCGGAAGCCCTGATGGCCGATCCTGAGCAAATCCCGCAGGTGCACATCCGCGGCGACGTGAACGCGCCGTGGCGCTGCGTGGCCGGGGCAATCTACAACGTCCAGGCCGCAGGCTACCCGACGGTGGGCTTTATCTCGAACCCGGTTGAACCCGGGATCTGATCCACCGCGACGCAGACCAGTTTAGGAGTACACACCCATGGCAATGTCAGGCGGCAAGGATGATGGCTCGCCGATGATGGAAATGAACATGACGCCGTTGATCGACGTCCTGCTCGTGCTCCTCATCATGTTCATCATCACCATCCCGGTTGCGACGCACTCGGTCGATATCGACCTGCCGCAGCCGACCCCTGTCAACGAACCCCCGCCGATCGATCCGATCAAGAACAAGCTCATTCTCACCCAGCAGAACCAGATCCTGTGGAACGCCACACCGGTCACCCTGGGCGAGTTGCGCACGATCCTGGCGGACACGCTGGCCCTGCCGACCGAGCCCGAACTGCAGTTCGAGCCGGAAGCGCAGGCAAGCTACGATCTCTCGGCCAAGGTGCTGCAGGCGATCAAGGCTTCGGGCGTGACGAAGTTCGGCTTCGTCGGCAACGAGAAGTATCGCGTGTTCGGGTCAACCAAGACCGGCACCTGATCCGAAACGGAATTTGCCGCAACGGCAAGGATGAGGGGCGGAGCGATCCGCCCCTTTTTCTTGGCCTGGCGGACGGTGCCGACTGGTCGTTTTCACTCGCGCGGTAACAGCGTGTCATCCACCCGCATCGCTTCGCCCGCCAGACTTTCCGCTTCGATCAGCAGTTCCTCGTCGATCGCGCCCTGTGGCACGGCCTCGCGGCCGATCATCGTCATCACCGGCACCGCCAGCGGGCTGACCCGTTCCAGTTCGACATGCACCAGTTCGCGCGCCGACCGCTCGAGCAGATCGGCCAGCCGTCCGACGTCGGTCATCCGCGCACGTGCATCGGCCCAGGCCGCTTCCAGCAGCAGATGATCGGGTTCGTATTTGCGCAGGACATCGTAGATCAGGTCGGTCGAGAAAGTGACCTGCTTGCCGGTTTTGCGTTTGCCGGGATGCTGCCGCTCGACCAGCCCGCTGATCACCGCGACCTCGCGGAAGGCACGCCGCAGCAGGTAGGATTGCTGCACCCAGTCGACAAACTCGAGTTCGAGAATATCGGGCGAGAGCAGCGGGGCGGGATCGGTCACCGGCTGCAGGCCCCACACCGCCAGCGAATAGTCATTAGCCACAAAGCCGCCCGGTTGCAGCCCGCGCGCCTCCATCCGCCGGGTGATCAGCATGCCGAGGCTCTGGTTCGCGTTCCAGCCTTCGAAGGTGTAGTAGACGCTGTAATGCTTCTTCTGGTGCGGGAAGCTTTCGACCAGCAGCATCCCCGGCCCCGGCAATTGCGAGCGCCAGTCCTGTACTTCCAGCCATTCGCGGACATCGTCCGGGAAACGCGCCCAGCCCGCGCGATCGACCAGCATTTCGCGCACACGCGCCGACAGATGGGTCGTCAGCGGCATGCGCGCGCCGTTATAACTGGGGATCGCCGCCGCCTTCTTCGCCGCGCGCACCAGCACGTCCATGTCCTTGAGCTGTTCGACTTCGAGGCTCATGCCTGCAAAGATAAAGGTGTCGCCGGGTGACAGTGTCGCGGCGAAGCTTTCCTCCACCTTGCCGAGGCTGCGCCCGTTGCGGAAACGCACGGTCAGCATTTCGCTGTCGATGATGATCCCGGCATTCATGCGGTGGCGCTGGGCATGTTCGGGATGCGCCAGCCGCCACACGCCCTCGCGGTCACGCACGATCCGCTTGAACCGGTCGTAGGCCTTGAGCGCATAGCCGCCATTCTCGACGAAGCCGAGCACGCGGCACCAGTCGTCCGTCGTGACCCAATTGTAAGCGAGCGATGAACGCACTTCGGCCAGCAGCGCATCCTGATGAAACGGGCCAGCGCAGGCACAGGCCATCACATGTTGCGCCAGCACGTCGAGCCCGCCCGGGCGGAACGCCTCGCCATCGCGCTGGGCGTCGTCGACTGCGTCCTTGGCAGCGGTCGCCTCAAGGAACTCGAACCGGTTGCCCGGCACCAGGATCGCCCGGCTGGGCATGTCAAGCCGATGATTGGCGCGGCCAATCCGTTGCAGCAGGCGGCTTGAACCCTTGGGCGCCCCCATCTGCACCACGCAGTCGATATCGCCCCAGTCGATCCCCAAGTCGAGGCTGGCGGTGCACACCAGCGCACGCAGCCGCCCCTGCGCCATCGCGCCTTCGACCTTGCGCCGGGCTTCGACCGAGAGGCTGCCGTGGTGGATGCCTATCGGCAGGTTGTCTTCGTTCACGTCCCACAGCAGCTGGAACACCAATTCGGCCAGGAAGCGGGTATTGGTGAAGACCAGCGTGGTGCGGTTCCGGCGGATTTCCTCATAGAGCTGCGGGATCGCCCAGCGCCCGGCATGCCCGCCCCACGGCACGCGCTGTTCGATCGGCAGGAGAATCTCGACCTCGGGCGCGGCGCCTTGCTCGCCTTCGACCAGCGCTACCGCGTCAATCTCGCCCCAGGGGGCGAGCCAGGCGCGGAACTCTTCCGGCTCGGCGAGTGTGGCCGACAGCGCGGCCCGCTGCATCGCCGGCGCGATCGCCTGAAGCCGCGTCAGGCTGAGCGCCAGCAGGTCACCCCGCTTGCCGGTGGCAAAGGCGTGGACTTCATCGATCACGACTCGCTTCAACGTGCGAAACAGTTCGAAGCTGTCAGGGTAGGACAGCAGCAGCGACAGGCTTTCAGGCGTGGTCAGCAGGACATGCGGCGGGCGGGCCCGCTGGCGCCTCTTGCGGTCGGCCGGGGTATCGCCGCTGCGCGTCTCGATCCGGATCGGCAGGCCGATTTCCTCCACGGGAGCCAGCAGGTTGCGTTGCACATCATGCGCCAGCGCCTTCAGGGGCGAGACATAAAGCGTGTGCAGCCCATCGGGCGGCGGTGCCCCGCCCAGCCGCGAAGGGCAGAAATCGGCCAGGGTGGGCAGGAACCCGGCCAGCGTCTTGCCGGCGCCGGTATCGGCGACCAGCAGCGCGTGCTGCCCGGCATCGGCCGCTGCCAGCATTTGCGCCTGATGCTGCCGCACGCGCCACCCGCGTCCGTCGAACCAGGCGGTCAGTTCAGCGGGGATATCACGTGCAGGTGGCGCGGCCGGCTTCATGGGTACAGCCAAGCAAATCGGTGGCCCTGTGGGAAGGGCCTTGCCCCTGCAAGGCCTGGATGTCGCAATCAGTTGCGCGCGGATTGCTCTGCGGCAGTCGCCATAACCTGCTCGATCTCGGCCTCGCTCATCCCAGTCAGTGCCGCCAGCCGGGCGCGCTCGGAACCGGACAACTGGGCAAAGCCCCGCACCGGCGGAAGATCGGCCGTGGCATCCGCCATCTGCTTCTCCATGTTCGCGAACGAGCCCATGATTGCCGGCATGGCTTCCATGGTTCCGGCCACGATGCGTGGGTCAGCCGACATGGTAAAGCTCTTGCGGGCAAACGACAGGCCGGTTTCGGTCGAGAAGAAGGTTTCGATGTCGGCCAGTTCGCGCGCGTTGAAGTGCACCGCGTAAACCTCGGTCATCGCCTTGCGCATCGAAGGCTCCATAACCTCCATCAGCCCGCGCATCATGCCCGGCATCACTTGCGCCAGGCGAGCGTTGCGTTCGTCACGCACCGGATCGAGAATATCTGCGGCCTCCGCCAGCTGCTCATCGGTCATGTCGAGCGCGTCCGGCCGCAGGCCCAGCTGCCGCGCGACATCGCTGCGCGGATCAGAGGCCGCCATTTCGATGATCGGAGCCATCATCCCATCATACAATGAGCCCATCATCTCCCCCATGGTGCCGGGCGGGATCATCTTTTCGATGATCGACCTGGCTTGAGGCAACCGGGCCTGCTGTTCAGCGGTGAGTGGCTCCACCGCAAACATTTTCGCTATCTCGGCGAACATGGCATCGTTCTGCTGGGGCGAAGCTGCGGCATCCTGTGCTATCGCCGGTGCCGCCACAGCCAGCGCCAGCGGTATTGCCCATTGGAATGCCCGCTTCAGTATCGTCATGGTCAGTGCCCCTTTCAAAGGTTCCTAGTGTGCGGCATCTGCGCCGCGTTCAAGGCCGCTCAGGGCCAGTTGTGTATCGATCTGTGCCAGCAGCCGCGCCAGCCCCGCCGCGCTGTTGCTCTCGGCGCGCGCTACCAGCACGTCTTGCGTGTTTGAGGCGCGCAGCAACCACCAGCCGTCCGCCGTGGTCACGCGCACACCGTCGGTAGTGTCCGCCACGGCGCCAGCGGACGCAATCCTCGTGGCGATTTCTTCGATCGCGGCGAACTTGCGCGCTTCATCGACCTGGAAGCGCAATTCCGGCGTGTTGTGCAACGGGGGCATAGCGCTGCGCAACTCGGTCAGAGAGCGACCGAGCCGAGCACAGGCGGCCATCAACCGCACCGCCGCAAAAAGCGCATCGTCGAACCCGTAGAAGCTGTCGGCGAAAAACACATGGCCGCTCATTTCGCCGGCCAGTGGCGCGCCCACCTTCTTCATTTTCGCTTTGATCAGCGAATGGCCGGACTTCCACATCAGCGGCTGGCCGCCCAGCTCTGCAACCCGATCAAACAGGGCCTGGCTGGCCTTCACATCCGCAATGACCGTAGCCCCAGGGCGCTGCTTCAGCATATCCTCGGCATAGATCGCCAAGAGCTGGTCGCCCCACACCACGTGGCCCGTACCGTCGACTGCGCCGATCCGGTCGCCATCTCCGTCGAAAGCCACCCCGAAATCGAGTCCCTCCCCCGCAACCAGCGCCTTGAGATCGGCCAGGTTGGCTTCGACCGTGGGATCCGGATGGTGGTTGGGAAAATGGCCGTCCACTTGCGCATGGAGCACATGGTGCTCGCCGGGCAGGCGCGCGACCAAGCGCTCCAGTGCAGGGCCAGCAGCGCCATTGCCCGCGTCCCAACCGACCTTGAGCGCTGCCAGCGATCCACGGTCAATTCCGTCCAGTCCTTCGAGCAGCCGCTCGACGTATTGGTCAAGCACATCCCGGCGCTCCACGCTGCCTGCGCCATGCGCCCAGCCCCCGTGCGCCGCGAGTTCGCCCAATCGCTGGATATCAGCGCCGAAGAACGGGCGCCCCTGGAACACCAGCTTGAAGCCATTGTAATTGGAGGGATTGTGGCTGCCGGTTACCTGGATGCCACCATCCACATCGCCCGCTGAAGCCTCGGCATAGTAGAGCATGGGCGTCGGCCCCAGCCCGATCCGCACCACATCGCAGCCGCTGGCGGTCAGCCCTTCGACCAGCGCGTGTTCGAGCATGGGCGAGCTGATCCGCCCGTCATAGCCCACGGCCACCCTGCTTCCCCCGGCTTGGCGCAGCAGCGTGGCGAAGCTGCGCCCGATCGCGCGCGCATCGTCCGGTCCCAGGGTCTCGCCGATGATCCCGCGAATATCGTATTCGCGCAGCACGCTCGAGTGGAAGTGATGCGCCATGAGGCTGGCCGGGCCTCAGCCTTGCGGCGGGATCTCGGGCGGTAGTTCGGCCAACAACAGGTCGCGCGCGGCATTGGCCTCGTGCACCTGCTCGCTGGTCCCGCCGCGGTCGGGATGGACCATCGCAACCAGTCGTTTGTGCGCCTCGACGATCTGCTGGCGCGTGGCCCCGGCACTCACCCCCAGCAATTGCCTCGCCCGATCGATTGCGCGTGCCCGCGTTGACTGCCCGCGCAGGAATTCCCAGGGCCAGCGACCGAAAGCGAGCTTGCACCCGATGGCGAGCGCTGCGGCGATGACCAGCAGCCGCAGCATCGCGTCAGGCCAGCTCGAGCCGCGGCTGCGGCGGTATGAACTCGGGCAGGGCCAGCGATTTGACAAGTTCGCGCAGTTCCTGCCGAGCGACAAGGTGGCTGGTCCCCAACTCACCCAGTTGCCCCTTGTCGAGCAGGGTAAGGCCCGAAGGGAACAGCTCGCGGTAGATCACGCGCTCGCTTAGCCCCTGCGCGACGCGGAAACCGACCCGCTTCGACAATTCGGTCAGCGCCTGTTCGATGCGCGCCATGTTGCGCGCTTCGACATGGCCGGTGCGGTTGCGCACAACCACCCAGTCCATCTGACGCCGCTGCTGTTCGATCGTGGCGCGGCTGCGCTTGAGCCGCGCTTCCCAGATCAGTTCGGCATAGAAGCTGAGGCGCTTGACCTTGAAAGTCTCACCTTCGACCTGGCCGATCAGGTCGAAATCGACAAAGCTGTCGTTCATCGGCGTGACCAGCGTATCGGCTTCGGTCGCGGCATGGCGCGCCAGCGGATCGTCGCGGCCCGGGGTGTCGAACACCACATAGTCGGCGCCTGACCCAACTTCGGCCACCAAGGCTTCGAGCCCTTCGACATCGCCTTCGTAGACGCGGCATTCGGCATTGGGCAGTGCGATCTGGCGACGGGCAGCGGTCTCGACCCGGTTCTCGAGGTAGCGCGCCATGGTGCGCTGGCGCGGGTCGAGATCGATCGCCGCGACGCGCGCGCCGCGATAGGCGAGCGCGATCGCAATGTGCACCGCCGTGGTCGATTTGCCGGTGCCGCCCTTCTCGTTGGCGAACACGATCCGGTGCGGTAACCTGGCGGACATTACGGACGAGGCCTTTCGATCTGCTTGTGTCACCCGGGGATCGGGCGCTAGGGGGAGCCCGATTCCATATCGGAGGGGGGAGCCGCGTGCAAACCGCCACTACGCTCGACATGTTGAGAAACGCGCTGTCCGCCTTGCGTCGGGAGGGTGGCTCGATCGGGCTTGTTACCACCATGGGCGCGCTGCATGAAGGGCACCTGACCCTGGTGCGCGAGGCGCGCCGGGCCTGCGACCATGTGGTTGCCTCGATCTTCGTCAATCCCACGCAGTTCGGGCCCAATGAGGATCTCGACCGCTACCCCCGCCAGCTGGGCGAGGATTCGGCCATGCTCGAGGCTGAAGGCGTGTCCCTGCTGTGGGCGCCCAGCGTGGACGTGATGTATCCGGCCGACTTCGCTACCACTGTCTCGGTACCGGCCGTCAGTGCGCATTACTGCGGCGCCATCCGGCCCGGCCATTTCGACGGAGTGGCAACCGTGGTGTGCAAGCTGTTCAACCAGGTGATGCCCGACCAGGCCTTCTTCGGCGAGAAGGACTTCCAGCAATTGACCGTGATCCGCAGCATGGCCCGCGACCTCGACCTGCAATTCCCTTCTGCCGCAAACATCATTGGCGTGCCCACCGTGCGAGAGCCAGACGGCCTGGCGATGTCGAGCCGCAACCGCTACCTCTCCACTGCAGACCGCATCCGGGCTGCGGCCCTGCCCCGGGCCATGCAGCGCGCCGTTGCCGCGATCGAATCGGACGGAGCAGTGGCCGCCGCGCTGGCCACCCTAGAAAGCGAGTTGATCGCAGAGGGCTTTGCCAGCGTCGATTATGCCGCCCTTGCCGACGCCCGGACACTGGCCCCGCTGTCTGGTCCACCCGCCGCTCCTGCGCGCCTGCTGGTTGCAGCGCGGATCGGTGGGGCGCGACTGATCGACAACCTTCCAGTGAGGCCCCAGATTCCTCAAGCGCTTGACTAAAGTCTGTGGTAAACAGGCTGTTAGGGCCTTGGAAAGCAAGGCTGCTCAGATTTGCTTGGAGGGAGTGAGCCTAGCAAGCAACCGATGAACCAGGAATCGCGCCTCGGATATTGGGATGCAATGGCCCTGCTCGCGAATGCGCGCACGCTCGTGGCCTTCCGGCGCGCGATTTACGAAGCACTCAAGGCTATCGAGTTCGGCGGCGTTTACTTTCTCGCCCCAGTCGTGGCCGATCGCCGGGTGGGCCGGGTGTTCTGGAATGTCGGCTTTCCCCGGGATTGGGAGGCAGCCTATCGCCAGAGCGGCCGGTGGGACGATCCCCTCCCCAACCTCGCGCTCAACCGAGGCAATGCTTTCCGATGGTCCGATGCCGGCCGGATCGCGACGCTCGATGAGCGTGGAGCGGCCTATCTCGCCCGGCTGCACGAGGCCGGAATGGGCGAAGGCGTGGCGGTGCATTGCACCGGCCCCTATGCCCGCTCGGGCTTTGTCGGAGTTGGCCTGCCAGCCAATCCCGGCTCGCTTGACGATGCCGCGGTGCGCCAGGTGCAAATGGCAGCGCAGATGTGTTTCCATCGCTATTGCGAACTGGTGGGAGCATTCAAGGAATTCGTACCAGACCTGTCGCAGCGTGAGCTCGACGTGATCCGGTGGATCGGCGAAGGCAAAAGCAATGCCGTAATCGCCGAGATCCTCGGCATCTCGAAGAACTCGGTCGACAGCTATGTGAAACGGATCTTCGCCAAGCTGGGCGTGTCTGACCGGACCGCCGCCGCCGTCCGCGCGGTGTCGCTCGGTTTGATTGCACCCGGCAAGCATTTCCGCGAAGCGGCGCATCGCCCGCGGTGGCTGACCTAGCGAAATTATTGACCCGCAATTGAGGGACAAGCCATGGGCATGGCGCGCTGCTATTGCCAATCCAGAATGGCAATCAAGGGCCTTTCGGGTTAACGCCGGGCATCACCAACAGGTTGGGGTGCCCGGCGTTTTTTCTTGTTGTTCCGGATGTTTGATACCTGGCGCGAAAGCGGCCCGGCGCCCAAGTGCAAGCTGGAGCGGGTGAAGG
>CAZCNF010000058.1:0-10905 GCA_964500135.1 uncultured Porphyrobacter sp. | reverse complement strand
ACCTGTGACCTCTGCCTTCGGAGGGCAGCACTCTATCCAGCTGAGCTACGGGTGCAGCGCATCAGATCATGCGGACTGGCGGGGCGCTTAGCAAAGCCGCCCGCGGCTCGCCAGCCGAAAATGATCGCACCTGGTCATAGCATCCCTCGACCCGGCGTCACGCATTAGCAATTTGGCAAGCCTGACCGGTTAGCCATTAGGCCGATGACGGGAATCGCCTCAACCGAAGCGGAGAGCGCCACGCAGCCAGGTGGCCTGGCCGAGCGCTGGCGCGCGCTGCACGCCGCAGGCCAGGAAATCGGTAAAATGGCGGCACTTGCCGCCGAACCCTTCAACGACAGCCTCGCCGGGTTTCCGGACCGGATCGAAGCGCGCGGTGGCGCGCGGCTCGAGCTGGCACGCGACGGCGTGGCCGACCTCGACGCGATACTCCGGCCCGGCCTCACCGCGCTGCGCACGCTGCATGCGCGCGGGCAGGATACCACCGCGCCCGCCCTGGCGCTGTGGCGCGAGTTCCACGCGCTGCGCAGCGCGCTGCTTGACCTTGCCGTCGAGCAGGAGCCCGCCACCGCCAAGGCGCCGGTCGCCGCCTGAGGCTTGACTAGGTTCCTGATCTGTTCCAGCCTGGGGGCATGCCAGCGCCCCTTGTCACCACACCCGAATCAGCCACCCCTGCGCTATCCAGCGCGACGGTTGTCGCGCGCGGGGTCGCGCGTCTCTTTGCGCGCAACGATATCTGGTGCCTGCCGGAAATGCCGCTGCGCAACGGGCGCCGGGCCGATCTGATGGGGGTCGATGCCAAGGGCCATATCATCATCGTGGAAATCAAGGTCGCGCGGGCCGACCTGATGGGCGATTCCAAATGGGGCGAGTACCTCGAGTTCTGCGACCGCTTCTTCTGGGCGTTGCCTCCGGCGCTTGACCGCAGCCCGCTGGCGGGCGAGGCGTTCCGGCCAAACTGCTGCGGCGTGATCGTGGCCGATGGCTACGATGCCGAGATCCTGCGGCCAGCACCTCTGCGGCCGCTCGCGGCCGCGCGACGGACCAAGGAGGTGGAACGACTGGCCCGCGCTGCTCTGCGGCGTCACACAGGGCTAATCGACCCGCACTGTTTCGAACTTGCCAACGGTTGACGGCGCAATTCGAGTTCGGCGAATGGTCGCCAAGTGGCAGATCCGCCGCTAGAATTGGCCCATGATCCCAGCCATTGCCCTTGCCGCGCTATCGATGAGCGTCATCGTCGCGCTGCGGTATCTTGCCAGCAGCGGTTTTTTCGCCTGGCTGACGGGGCGCCTGCGCCCTGGGCAATACACCGGCCTGCGGGCGCAGATCGGGCGCGAGATTGGATGGTCACTGCTGGCGGCGATGATTTATGGCGTTCCGGCCGGGCTTGTGTTCTGGGTCTGGAAGCACCTGGGATGGACTCAGATCTATCTCGATATCGGGGCGTTTCCGCTGTGGTATGCGCCGGTCTCGCTGGCGATCTACCTGTTCGCACACGATACCTGGTTCTACTGGACCCATCGCTGGATGCATCGTCCCCTGCCCTTTCGCCTGGCCCATGCGGTTCACCACGCTAGCCGGCCTCCGACAGCGTGGACAGCGATGAGTTTCCATCCGCTCGAGGCGCTGACCGGGGCGGTAATCATACCCATGCTGGTGTTCGTGGTGCCAATCCATCTGGGTGTCTTGGCGCTGGTGCTGATGATCATGACCGTGATGGGCGTGACCAATCATATGGGCTGGGAGATGTTTCCCCGCCGGCTTGTTCACTCACGGTTCGGCCAGTGGGTGATAACCGCCAGCCATCATGAGCGCCATCACGAGCTCTACCGCTGCAATTACGGGCTGTATTTCCGGTTCTGGGACCGGTTGTGCGGTACGGATCGCGGCCTGACGGAGAAATTCGGATGAAGAGTGCATCTGCGATCTGTCTCGCTTGTCTGGCGGCTACACTTGTCGGGGCCGCGCCCCCCAAGGCCGGCGAGGTCGCGGTTACCGTAACCAGCCTGCGGTCAGCCAAAGGGGTGGTGCGGGCGTGCATGACAACCAATCCCAAGATTTTCCCGAAATGCCGCGAGGATCCGGCGTCCTACCGGGTGGTGGTTCCAGCGGCCGAGCGGGTCGAGCTGCTTTTCACAGGGGTCAAGCCGGGCCGCTATGCAGTGGCCCTGCTGCATGACGAGAACGGAAACGGGAAAGCCGATCGCTCGATGGGGATGATGCCGAAGGAGGGGTTCGGCTTCTCGCGCGACGCGAAGGTGCAGATGGGGCCACCCAGCTTCACTTCGGCCGCCTTCGATTTCGCAGGTTCGGGCACGACGCTGACGATCCGCATGCGCTATATGCTTTGACCAATGGAGGCGTGACGTCACGAAGCCCTTCGGCCACGACGCCAGACTTTTGCCCTGCGCTTAACGGTAAGTTTACCATGTGGCTGCAAAACCCCTGCTGACCGAGTGTTTCAGGGGAATGATTGGGCATGGATAGTTTGCGCGGCAATTTCGATGCGCCGGACTTTACCGACGTCTCAGGCGACTTCGACCTCGCTGACGAGGTTGATGCCCGCGATCTTCCGCCGGCCGCGATCGGGCAGGACGAGCGCCGGATGCAGGTGCGCGCCTACAACCATTGGGCCAGCATGCTGGGTGAGCGGAATTTCCCCTCGATTGAAGAGCTCGAGCCAGAGAACCTGCCCGATTTCGGGCCCTACAGCGTGCTGCTCGACTTCTCGACCGGGATCGAAGACCCGGCGGTGCAATACCTCGGAAGTGAGCTGGCGGCAGAATGCGGTGCAGAAGGCCAGATTCGGCGCCTGTCGGACGTGCCCAGCCGCTCGCTGCTCAGCCGCATCACGGATCATTACCTGCAGATCCTGGCCAACCAGGCGCCGATCGGCTTCGAAGCCGAATTCGTGAACCAGCGCGGCGCGACCATCCTCTATCGCGGGATCCTGCTGCCCTATTCGAGCGACAACGACACCATCGATTTCATCTATGGCGTGATCAACTGGAAGGAAATGGCGGATCAGGCATCGGCCGACGAGCTGCTGCTCGAGATCGACCAGGCGCTCGAGGCCGAGGAAGACGAGCCAGTCAAGCGCGACACAGGCCCGGTCACCGACTGGGCCGATGGCCCGAGCGCCGATGGCGCACCTGACCTGGGCTTTGCGGGCAGCAATGTCAGCACCATCGGCGGCATCGATTCGTTCGGCACCTTCGGCTCTGACGACGAGGCTGCATATGCCTTGCCCGAGCCCGAATTCGGCGATTACTCGCTTGATGAGGAATTCGGTGACGAGGAAGAGGAAGCGGGTGAGGCGCGCTATGACTTCGCCTCGCTCACCGACCATATCGCCCCACCGGCCAAGAAGGCGCTTTCGCTTGATCTTGACGAGCTGGCCGCACTCCCACCGGTGGCTGAAGTGTCGTTCGCGGAGGAGGCCTTCGCGCCTAAGCCCGCATCGGTCGATTCACTGACGTCATGGGCCAGCGAGCTGGACGAACCAGCTCTCTCGGCGCCGATTGAACTGGCCGCGGACGCGGGGCTCTATGATTTCCTGGCAGCGGCCCGCGAAGCGGCGGAAACCGCGCGCACCAGCGAGGACCGCAGCCGGCACGCGCTGTATGCTGCGGTGAGCCAGGCTTATGATTTCTCGGTGGCAGCGCAGGGTGCGCCGCAGGATTACGCCGAACTGCTTGAGGAATGCGGCATCGCTGCGCAGGATCGCGCGCCGATGACGCCAATCGTGAAGCTCGTGTTCGGGAGCGATTACGACAAGACCCGGCTGACCGAATATGCCGCAGCGCTCAGCTATGCTCATCGCGTCGGAATTGCTGCAGGCGGGCTGGCTGCCTATCTGGCCGAAGCTTCGGGCGGCCTCAAGGGCGTGGTCAACGCCGAACGGCGCTGGCGCCGCGAGCAAGCCGGCCAGGCGATTGAGCCTGAAGGCGAGGTGCGCCAGGCGCTGGCGAAGAAGCTGCGCAAGCTGGCGCCGCTGGACTTTGCCGACATCGCGCCGGTGGGCGGTGAGTTCGCACTGGTCATGATCCGTCGCACCGATGCGGGGGAAGTCGTGATACTGGGCGAGATCGACCAGGACATCAGCCTGATCGAACGCGCGGCGCGCAAGCTTTTCGATTGAGCGGGCTGCGGGATTAGCCCGCGCCCTGATCGGACCAGTTGGTTCTGGCCAGCGACGGCACGCCGCGGTAGGGCGCGGCCATGGCAACAAGGGCAAGGCGCGCGATGATCTGGATCGTTGGAACCCTGCTGGGGCTGGCCGTGCTGCTGGCCCTTGCGCTGGCTGTGGCTATCCAGGTCAACGGCGCCCGCGTACTCGATACCGTTGACCGGATCGCCGGGGGTGCGCGGGAGACTGTGCTGCTTAAGCAGGTGCGGTTGGGCCCGGACACGGCCCAGGTCGTCGATGTCTACGGCTCGGCCAACAAGATTGCAAAGCCCAGCCCGGTGGTGCTGTTCGTCCATGGCGGTGGCTGGCATAGCGGCGATCCCAACGACTACGGCTTTATTGCCCGCGCCTTTGTGCCCGAAGGCTTCGTGGTGGTCACGGCCGGCTATCGGTTGCATCCCGACGGCGTCTTCCCCGCCATGCTGGAAGACACGGTCGGCGCGATTGCCTGGACGAGGGCCAATATCTCGCGGTTCGGCGGCGATCCTGAACGGATCATCCTGATGGGTCATTCGGCCGGCGCCTACAATGTCGTGATGGGCGTGCTGGACCGGCAATGGCTCGAGCGCGAGACGCTTGGTCCCGAGGCGGTTGCCGGCGTCATCGGTCTCGCCGGACCCTATGATTTCTTCCCCTTCACCAGCGACTCGGCACGCAATGCCTTCGGCCATGTCGAACCCGGCGAAGCGACGCAGCCGATCCGCTTCGTGCAACCCCGGTCGCCGCCGATGCTGTTGCTGCACGGAGCCCAGGACACTGTGGTCCGGCCGCGTAATAGCGAGGTACTCGCCGCCAGCCTGAAGCAGGTCGGGGCACAAGCCGAATTGAAGGTCTATCCCGGAATGGACCACACAGACGTTCTGGTGGCGATCGCGAGTCCCTGGCGCGTCAGGCGACCGGTTATGACGGATATCCTGCGATTTGCCCGCGATGTGAGCGCTTCAGTTCCAGTTCAGGACGAAATCGGCTAGCCTGCGTCGGTTATGCGCTTCACCTGTCAACTCGTTGCTTTTCTTGCGGCACTGGCGCTCTCCGCCCAGCCCGCTGCCGCACAGTCGGTCTTGCGCGACGCGGAAACCGAGGCGCTGCTTGACGATATGGCTGCGCCGCTGGTCGCTGCTGCCGGGCTGGAGCCGGGCAATGTCGACATCGTGCTGATCAACGATCCGTCGATCAACGCTTTCGTAGCCGGGGGCCAGGCTGTCTACATCCACAGCGGGCTGATCAATGCCGCCGATACGGCCAACGAAGTGCAGGGCGTGATCGCGCACGAACTGGGTCATATCACGGGCGGCCATATCGTCCGCTTCAATGAAGGGGTCAGCGCGGCTAGCAATATTTCGATCCTCAGCCTCCTGCTGGGCGTGGGCGCTGCCCTGGCAGGGGCGGGTGAGGCAGCGATCGGCATCATGCAGGCCGGCCAGCGCGCGGCTCTGGGCCAGTTCCTCGCTTTCAGCCGGGTGCAGGAATCGGCAGCCGATGCAGCCGGTGCGGAATATCTGTCGAAGGCCGGAATTTCGGGCCGTGGTTCGCTGACCTTTTTCGGCAAGCTTCAAAACCAGGAATTCCGTTATGGCGTGAGCCAGGACGACGAGGCCGCTTTCACCCGCACCCACCCGCTTTCGGGCGACCGCATCGTGCGGCTGCGCGAATCCTACGAGCGCGATCCGGCGTGGAACGCGCCCGACGATCCGGCGCTGCAGGCGCGGTTCGAACGGGTCAAGGCGAAGCTTTACGGCTATTTGTCCGAGCCGCAGCGCACGCTGGCGACCTATCCCGCCTACGATATGAGCATTCCCGCGCGCTATGCCCGTGCCTATGCCTACCACAAGAGTGCGCTGATCGACCAGGCATTGGCCGAAGCGCAAGGGCTGCTCGCGACCGATCCCGCCAATCCCTATTTCCTCGAACTGGCCGGGCAGGTCCTGCTCGAATCGGGCAAGCCCGAACAGGCGTTGCCCTATCTGCGCGAGGCGACTGAGAGGAGCGGCAGCCAACCGCTGATTGCGGCGATGTTCGGACATGCATTGATCGCCACCGAAGACCCTGCCCGGTTCGCCGAGGCTGAGGGAGTGCTCAAGGCCGCCGTCGCCCGCGACCGGCTCAACCCGTTTGCCTGGTACCAGCTGGGGATGGTCTACGCCGCCCGCGGCGATCTGCCGCGCGCTAGGCTGGCCAGCGCGGAACAACAGGTGATGAACCGCCGTTATCCCGAGGCGCTGCGCAGCGCACAAGCGGCGGAGAACGGACTGGAACGCGGCACACCCGACTGGATCCGGGCGCAAGACATCGCCCTGCAGGCCCGCGCGGAATTGGAGCGGATGCGCGAGCGCAACTGAAATCGTCCAAGGGGGACTATGACCGATAATCTGAAGAGATCGCTGCTGACAGCCGGGCTGGCACTGGTGTTCGGCTTTGCCGGCGCCGCAGCCTGGAGTTACTCCGGGCTGGGCGATGCCCGGACCAAGGAATATCTGCTCGCCAACCCCGATATCCTGCCGCAGATGGCCGAAGCCTATCAGACGAAGCAGGCGGAAGATCGGCTGGCCGGTGTCTCGGCCCAGGTCATGACGCCATTCCCCGGCGCGGTGATCGGCAATCCCAATGGTTCCAGGGTGCTGGTCGAATTCACCGACTACAACTGCCCCTATTGCGCGATGAGCCAGGCCGATGTGCAGCGGCTGGTCGAATCCGACCCCGAAGTGAAGGTCGTGATCCGCGAATGGTCGATCTTCCAGGGCAGCGAGATCGCCTCGAAAATGGCACTCGCTGCGGCGAAACAAGGCAAGTATGTGGCCTTCCATGACGCCATGTTCAGGCTTGGCCCTGTCTCGCCTGAAAGCGTCGAGGCAGCTGCCCGCGAAGCGGGCCTTGATCTGGCGCGGGCCCGGACCGACGCCGAATCCGACGAGGTGGCGCAGGAACTGGCTCGCAACCAGGCGCTCGCCAGCGAATTGGGCTTCACCGGCACGCCAAGCTGGGTGACCAAGACCAATGCCTTCGAAGGCGCTGTCGGGTTCAATGCGCTCAAGGAGGCGCTCGAACCGGACGGCGGCTGATGCGCGCGCGATCCGGACTGACGCTGGCATTTGCGCTGACCGGGATTCTGGCAGCCCCTCTTCCGATCGGCGCCGCCGCCCCAGCCCAGGCCCATTCCGAGGCAGCGCAATCCATCCTCTCCGAACGGCAAGGTATCGAACAGCGGCTACAGGATATTGGCTGGAGGCTCGCTGCGGCCAATGCGAGCTACTGCAGCGATGCCCGACCTTCCATAGGACTCATGCTGCACGATATGGCCAGCTACGCTGACCCCGCCACCGTGCGGCGGCTGCTGGGGTTACAGCGCGACTTCGCCGTGCTGGCGGTGGCAGCAGGTTCACCGGCCGCGAAGGCCGGACTCGCGGCCCAAGACGAAATCGCGGGCATCGACGGGATCGACCCCAACGGTTGGCCTGCTGCCGGTGCCAAGGACTGGCGGCGGGCAGTGCGCGTGCATGACTTGATCGACGAGCGGCTGGCAGACCGGGGCGAGATCAAGCTGACGCTGGCCAGCGGCCGACTAGTTACGCTTTTGCCCGAACAAGCCTGCCCCACCCGTTTCGAACTGGGCGGGCCCGGCAAGCGTGCCCTCGCGGATGGTGCGCGGGTGGTGATTGAGCGCGACTTTCCCGGCTTGAGTTACAGTGAAGACGAACTGGCGGCGGCAATCGCCCACGAACTGGCGCACAATCTGCTGGACCATCGCAATTGGCTCGATGCACAGGGGCGCAAGCAGGCGCAAATCCGCCTGACCGAACGTGAGGCTGACCGGCTGATGCCGTGGCTGCTGGCCAATGCCGGCTATGATCCGGGTGCGGCCACCCGCTTTATGGCACGCTGGGGGCCAAGCCATTCGGGTGGTCTGTTCCGCAAACGCAGCCACGACGGCTGGGACGAGCGCCGGGCGGTGATCGATGCCGAAGTTTCCCTGGTCAGGGAAGCATGGAGCACGAGCGGCGCCGCCGATTGGAGCAGGGGGTTCCGGCGGGAATTCCCCACCCCGCGATGACCGTCAGTCGTCAATCACCTTGGCGTACATCGAATTGATCGGCCGCTCCATCACCCGCCGCACCATGGGCTCAAAGAAACTAAGCGGCGCGCTGTCATAGTTCGGATCAAACGCGGCCTGGTCATACTTCTCGCAGAAGTGCGCACAGGCCTCGAAATGGGGATGCCCGCGCCATTGTTCGCGGATGTCGCGATCCATGCCCACGAGGTGGAAATAGAAATAGCCCTGGAACGCGCCGTGCTTCTCGCAGATCCAGTGGTATTCCTCGGGCACGAAGGGCTTGACGATGGCGGCGGCAACATCGGGATGGTTATAGGTGCCCAGCGTATCGCCAATATCGTGCAGCAAGGCCATGACCACATAGCGCTCGTCGCGCCCGTCGCGGTGCGCGCGGGTCGCGGTCTGCAGCGAATGCTCGAGCCGGCAGACGGGAAAACCGCCAAAGTCGCCTTTCAGCAGTTGCAGATGGTCCAGCACCCGATCCGCCACGCCCTTGGCGAAGGAGCGATACTCCTTGCCGATGATCGCCCAGTCCTCGGCGGTGCCCTCGGTCATAGCGGTAAAGCTGGCGCGCTCGCCGGGATGCTCCAATGTAGCCATGATTCCTCTCTCCTTGAAGGCGAGCAGTGTAACGCGCGCGACGGCGGGCGGCAAAACAAACTGCACCATGCCGCGCAAATCGGCTAAAGGGGGCGCAATGGCCATGCTGCCCTTTCGACCTACGCCCTTCTTCGACAACAAGAATCGGGCATTCTGGAACCTCCAGCTGGCTGGCTGGGGCGGCGCGTTCCTGCTGCGGGCCAGCGCGGCGATCGCCAATGGCCAGCCGTGGGACCTATTGGCGGTCATTCTGGTCACCACCATTACCGGCTTTTCAATCAGCCTGGTGCTGTCGGTGATCTATCGCCAGCTGATCAACAAGCAGCCGCTGGTAACCTGGGGCGTCACCACGCTGGTACTGGTGGTCGCGGTGGTCATCCACGCCTCAATCGATGCCTGGGTGCAGGGGATCTATTATGCCGGCATCCGCGAGACGACGTTCGCGCAGCGCTTCATCGGGCTGAGCTATATCCCGCTGACGTTGCTGGGCGGCTGGAGCGCGCTCTATTATGCCATCAACTACTTCCTGACAGTCGAGGAACAGGCCGACCGGCTCGAGCGGCTCCAGGCCCAGGCCACCAGCGCGCAGCTGGCGATGCTGCGCTACCAGCTCAATCCGCATTTCCTGTTCAATACGCTGAATTCGATCAGCACGCTGGTGCTGCTCAAGCAGACCGAGCCAGCCAACGCCATGCTGTCACGCCTGTCCGCCTTTCTGCGCCATACGCTGATCATGGAACCCGGCAGTCAGGTCACTTTGGCGCAGGAGATTGAAACGCTACAACTCTATCTCGACATCGAACGCATGCGCTTCGAAGACCGGCTGCGCACCGAGTTCGATATCGAGGAAGACGCACGCAACGCTTTGCTGCCTTCGATGTTGCTGCAGCCGCTGGTCGAGAACGCAGTCAAATATGCTGTCACGCCGCAGGAGGAAGGCGCGCGGATTTCCCTCTCTGCGCGCGTGCAGAACGGGCGCCTGCGGCTCAAGGTGGAAGACACCGGGCCGGGCCTCGCCGGCACGGTCCAGGGCCAGTCGCGCCGTGACGCCGGCTTGCCGGGCAAGCCGGTCTCGACCGGGGTTGGCCTTGCCAATATTCGCAACCGGCTGTTCCAGGCCTATGGCGCCAACCAGCGGTTCGAGACCCGCTCTGGCGCAGGAGGCGGCTTCACTGTCCTGATCGAGATCCCGTTTGAAACGGCTGCGCCGCCGCGCACCGAACCGGCAGCCCAGCCAACTGCATCCAGTCCGCCGAACCTATCGGCCAAACCGACGCCCACCGCCCCCTTCCTGCCGGGGCGCAGCATGGAACCTAACGCATGACCATCCGCACCATTCTTGTCGACGACGAAAAGCTCGCCATCCAGGGCTTGCAACTGCGCCTCGAGCCGTTTGATGACGTCGAAGTGATCGCCACCTGCTCAAACGGCCGCGAGGCGATCCGCGCGATCAAGACCGAGAAGCCCGATCTGGTGTTCCTCGACATCCAGATGCCCGGGTTTGACGGCTTCGGCGTGGTCAAGGGCGTGATGGAGATCGAACCGCCGCTGTTCGTCTTCGTCACCGCTTATGAGGAACACGCCATCCGCGCGTTCGAGGCCAATGCAGTCAACTACCTGATGAAGCCGGTCGATCCGGACAAGCTGGCCGACACGATCGAGCGCGTGCGTCAGCGGCTGGCAGAGAAGAAGTCGGCCGAGGAAGCCGACAAGCTGATGAACGTTCTGGCCGAAGTCGCGCCGGAAATGGCCGAGGAGTTTGCTGGCGCCGAGAGCGAATCGTCCGACCGCTTCGAAAAACTCATCAACATCAAGGATCGCGGGCAGATCTTCCGCGTCGAAGTCGACACGATCGAACGAATCGAGGCAGCGGGCGACTACATGTGCATCTACACCGCCGAAAACTCGCTGATTCTGCGCGAAACCATGAAGGACCTCGAGCGGAGGCTTGATCCGCGTGTGTTCCAGCGCGTGCACCGCAGCTGGATCGTCAATCTCGACCAGGTGCGCCAGGTGCGTCCGCACACCAATGGCGAATGCTTCCTGGTGCTGGAAAGCGGCGCCG
>CAZCNF010000057.1:7366-11709 GCA_964500135.1 uncultured Porphyrobacter sp. | reverse complement strand
CGCGCGAGATCGCGCACCCGGCCCATGTAGCTGGCGCGTTCCTGCACGCTGATCACGCCGCGCGCCTGCAGCAGGTTGAACAGGTGGCTGGCCTCGACCGCCTGTTCATAGGCGGCAATGGGGACGTTGGCGGCGAGCGCATTGCGGCATTCGGCCTCGGCCTTGCCGAACAGGTCGAACAGCGCGTCGGTGTCGGCCACCTCGAAATTCCATTTCGACATCTGCCGCTCATTCTCGAGGAAGACGTCGCCATAGGTCGTGTCCCGGCCGTTGAAATTCAGGTCGTAGACGTTGTCGACGCCCTGGATATACATTGCCAGGCGCTCGAGCCCGTAGGTCAGTTCGCCCGCCACCGGCTTGCAGTCGAACCCGCCCATCTGCTGGAAATAGGTGAACTGGGTCACTTCCATCCCGTCGCACCACACTTCCCAGCCCAGCCCCCAGGCGCCCAGCGTGGGGCTTTCCCAATCGTCCTCGACGAAGCGGATGTCGTGCTTGAGCGGGTCGATCCCGATCACCGCCAGGCTCTTCAAATAGAGCTCCTGCAGGTCCGGCGGGCTCGGCTTCATGATCACCTGGTACTGGTAATAATGCTGCAGCCGGTTGGGATTTTCCCCATAACGCCCGTCGGTCGGGCGGCGGCTGGGCTGCACGAAGGCCGCGTTCCAGGGCTCCGGCCCAAGCGCGCGCAGCGTGGTGGCGGTGTGGAACGTGCCCGCGCCCATCCGCATGTCATAGGGCTGCAGGATCACGCAGCCCTGCGCGCTCCAGTAGTCATGGAGCGCCAGGATCATGTCCTGGAACGATGCCTTGGGATTGCGTTTGGCAGGTTCGAAACTCATGGGCGAGGCCCATGGCGCAGCCCCCGCCCACCGTCAATGCCGCAGCGCGGCACAACCCCCAATGTCGGCATTTCGCGACAAAAAGTCAGGTAGTCTTGACATTGTCAGCGAATCGCGACATATAGTCATGCATACCTGACATAATGACAGGTGGATGCGACATATGAACAACCGACTCAAAGTCTTGCGCGCCGAACGTGACTGGAGCCAGGCCGAGCTGGCCGGACGGCTCGATGTCTCGCGCCAGGCGGTCAACGCGATCGAAACCGGCAAGCACGATCCGTCGCTGCCGCTTGCGTTCAAGATCGCGCGCCTCTTCAACCTTCCGATCGAGGAGATTTTCGATGACAGTCAATCCTGACCTCCTGCCCGGCCCGGGCGAGGCCCGCAGCCGCCAGAGGCGCAAGCGGATGACGATCTATTACGGGGTCAGCATCGCGCTCGGCTTCGCGCTCGGCTTCGGGCTCGCCAATGTCGAACAGGGTGACGGCAATTTCGTGCTGGGCGACATCGAGTCGCTAACACTCGATCCCGCCGTCGCGGTGGTGGTGGCGCTCGGCTTCCTGATCGGGCTGCTGGTGCTCCCCGCATGGGGTTATACCCAGATCGACGAGCACCAGGCCCGCACCAACCTCATCGGCATGGCTGCCGGCTGCCAGGTGACGATCGCCGGCTATCCGGTGTGGGCCGCGCTGGCCATGGGTGGCCTGGCGCCGATGCCCACCGCCTTCGGCGTGTTCCTGCTCGCCTTCCTCGGCATGGCTGCCACTTTCGGCGTGCTGAAACTGCGCGGATAACCCTTTCACTATCGGTTCATTTATCCCTTTCCACTCTCCCCCAGACGACAAGGAATTTGCGATGCTTCACCTACGCAAGCTTACTCTCTCCCTGATCACCGGCACCGCACTGCTCGCAGCGCCGGCAATTGCTGACGATCACGCCCAGGCGGCAGCCGCCAGCGTTGCGGTGCCCGCTGCCGAGGCGACAGCCAAAACCGGCCCGGCGCTGTGGAAGGTGGCGGACGAGGACACCACGATTTACCTGTTCGGCACGGTTCACGCGCTGCCGAAGGACATCGACTGGTCAACCAGCGCACTGGAAAACGCGCTCGCGGCATCCGACAGCGTCGTTACCGAGATCAAGATGACTCCGGAAATAGCCACCGAAATGCAGCAACTGGTGATGGCCAAGGGCGTGCTGCCCAGCGGCACCACGCTGCGCAGCCTGCTTAACCCCGAACAGACCGCTGCCTTCGAAAGTGCCATGGGTAAGCTGGGCATTCCGGCCGAAGCCTTCGACCGGTTCGAGCCCTGGTATGCCGGAATGATGGTGACGATGCTGCCGCTGCTGCAGCAGGGCTATTCCCCCGATGACGGCGTGGAAAAGGTCATCCTGACCAAGGCTGGCAGCAAGGAGCAGCAGGCACTTGAAACCATCGCCTTCCAGATCGGCATCTTCGATGGCCTGCCGCAGGACGCGCAGATCGCCTTCCTGACCCAGGCCGCCGCCGGGATCGACGAGATCAAGCCCATGCTCGACAAGATGGTGGCCGAATGGCTCGAAGGCGATGCCGAAGCGCTGGCACAGCTGATGAATGAGGGGATGACCGATCCCGCGCTGGCCGATGCCCTGCTCTATGCCCGCAACCGCACATGGGCCGACTGGATCGACACGCGGCTCGATGCGCCAGGCACCGTGTTTGTCGCGGTAGGCGCGGGGCACCTCGCCGGCGAGAAAAGCGTGCAGGATGCGCTGTCCGAGCGCGGGATCGAGACGGTTCGGGTGCAGTGACACTGCGGTGGCCCGCGACCCTGCTGGCGCTGCTTGCGGCGCTGGTGCTGGGGGCTTGCGGGGGGGGATCTCCGGAGGTGCCGGAATCCCCCCCAACCCCGTTGCTCTACACGATCGCCAGCCCCGGTGGTGAGATCGAGGGCTGGCTGTTCGGCACGATCCATGCCCTGCCCGATGGCGTCGAGTGGCGCACCCCGGCCCTCGAAGAGGCGGCGGCGCAGGCAGACCTGCTGGTGGTGGAGATCGCCGCGCTGGAAGACCAGGCGGCGATAGCGCACACGTTTGCCGCGCTTGCCAGTTCGCCGGGCCAGCCCGAGATCGGCGCTCGAGTTGCGCCATCACAAAGGCAGGATCTCTACCGGCTGATCGAACGCGGCGGTTACAAGCCAGAAGATTTCGCGGCAATCGAGACCTGGGCCGCCGCGTTGATGCTGGCGCAGAACAGCGATGGCGGTTCGTCCCGGAACGGCGCCGATCGGGCGCTTCTGGCCGATTTCGCCGCACGCGACATCCGCGAACTGGAAGGAACTGCGCGCCAGTTGGGCATTTTCGATCGCCTGCCCCCGCGCGACCAGGCCGACTTGCTCGCCGGTGTGATCATCGAGGCCAGGGAACGCGCATACGATCCCGACAAGTTGCGCCGCGCCTGGCTGGCCGGCGACGAAGCTGCGTTGGTCAAGGCGACCAGCAGCGGCATTCTGGCCGATCCCGAACTGCGCCAGGCCCTGCTGGTCGATCGCAACCGCGACTGGGCGCGACAGATCGCGCCCATGCTGGAAGCCACGCTCCGGCCGTTGGTGGCGGTCGGTGCGGCCCATCTGGTGGGGCCACAGGGGCTAGCCGAGCTGCTGCGCCAGCGCGGCTACACCGTCGAACGACTGCCTTAGCCGGCCTTGCACCGATCCAATCCCCGCTTGCCTTTGGCGCCTTTGCCCCCTAAAGGGCCGCGCTTCGGCGCCGTGGTCATCCCTGGAGGCGTGGCGCGCGAAATGGCAAACTCAATGCAATTCGAAAGGTAAGCGACATGAGCGAAGCTCTGACCCTGCCGGCCGAAGCGCGCGAACGGGCTGGCAAGGGAGCCTCCCGTGCATTGCGTCGCGATGGCCGTGTTCCCGCCGTGATCTATGGCGGCAAGGAAGAACCTGTAATGATCCACGTCGAGGCGAAGGAACTGGCACGCCAGCTGGGCACCGGCCACTTCATGAACTCGATCGTGATGCTCGAACTGGGCGGCAAGACCGTGCGCGCCCTGCCCAAGGATGTCGCTTTCCATCCCGTCACCGATCGCCCGACTCATGTCGACTTCCTGCGCCTGTCGAAGGACGCCAAGGTCGAAGTGCTGGTCCCGGTGGTGTTCGCCAATGAAGAGGCGAGCCCCGGCCTGAAGCGCGGCGGCGTGCTCAACATCGTTCGCCACGAACTCGAACTGGTGTGCGACGCGGACAAGATCCCCGGCGAGATCGTGATCGACGTCACCGGCAAGGATGTCGGCGATTCGATCCACATCAGCGAAGTGACGCTTCCGGCCGGCAGCGCCAGCGCGATCACCGATCGCGACTTCACCATCGCCACGCTGGTTGCGCCCTCGGCGCTCAAGCGCTCGGATGCAGCAGCTGCCGCTGAAGGCGAAGGCGAAGCCGGGGAGTAATCCCCGCAAGCCATCTGGCGAAATCACCAAGGCGCCGGGTTCCGCAAGGATCCCGGCGTTTT
>CAZCNF010000057.1:0-7266 GCA_964500135.1 uncultured Porphyrobacter sp. | reverse complement strand
TAAGAGCCAACCATGCAGCTTTGGGTTGGCCTTGGAAATCCCGGTCCGAAATACGCCCTGCACCGGCACAATGTCGGCTTCATGGCGTGCGACGTGATTGCCGAACTGCATGGCTTCGGCCCGGTGCAGAAGAGGTTCCAGGGCTGGACGCAGGAAGGGCGCATCGGCACGCACAGGGTGCTGTTGCTCAAGCCTGCCACCTTCATGAATGAAAGCGGGCGCAGCGTCGCCGAGGCCTTGCGCTTCTACAAGCTCGAGACGTCCGCCCTGACGGTGTTCCATGATGAACTCGACCTTGCCCCGTTCAAGGTCAAGGTGAAGCAGGGCGGCGGCACCGCCGGGCACAATGGCCTGCGCAGCATCGACCGCTATCTGGGGCCCGAATTCCGCCGCGTGCGGATCGGCATCGGCCATCCAGGGCACAAGGACCGGGTCACCGGCCATGTGCTCGGCAATTATGCGAAGGCTGAGCTGGATGATCTGGCCGACATGCTGGGCGCGATCGCGGCCGAGGCCGAGTGGCTGGCCAAGGGCGACGATAGCCGCTTCATGAGCGATCTCGCGCTGCGGCTGCAGGATTGAACCGTGCAGCGCGTGCTGGTGGTTGGCCCCTGTGGCGCGGGCAAATCGACCTTTGGCTTTGCGCTGGCCGAAGCGACCGGGCTGCCGCTCCACCACATGGACAAGTTGAACTGGCAGGCGGGGTGGATCGAAGCCGGTGACGAGGCCCTACGCGAAAAAGTGCAAACGGTGGCGGCAGGCGAGCGCTGGATCATCGAGGGCACCTATGGCGCGACGCTGAACGAGCGGCTGCCGCGAGCGGACACGGTGTTCTATCTCGATTACCCCATACCGCTTTGTGTCTGGCGCGTGCTCAAGCGCATTGTCGCCTGGCGTGGGCGTACCCGGCCCGACATGGCCGAGGATTGCCCCGAGCGGTTCGACCTGGCGTTCCTGCTCTATGTCGCGCGCTGGAACAACGGCTCGCGGCAGCGGTTGGAAAATCGACTGGCGCCCCATGCCGCAAAAGTGATCCGGTTGCGCAAGCCCGCCGCCGCGCAGCGCTGGCTGGACTCGCTTCGCCGGGGTTGAGCGCTACACTGGAGAAGAGGAGACTCCCTATGCCGAACATCGACCGCCGCAGCCTGCTCGCCGGAACCGTTGCCACAGGGGCACTCGCCGCGTCTGCAGCCGTGGCCCAGGCGGGGCAGGCGCAAGCGGAACCTGACCTGTCGGGCAAGGCTATCCTTATCACCGGTTGCTCTTCCGGCTTCGGGCGGCTGGCCGCGGAGTTGTTCGCGCGGCGCGGCGCGCGGGTGTTCGCAACGATGCGCAACCTGCCCCGTCCAGAGGCCGAGGAACTGCGCCAGCTGGCCCGCGACGAGCGGCTTGGCCTGCATGTGCTCGAGATCGACGTCACCTCCGACGAACAGGTCGGCGCCGGCGTGGCCGAGGCCGAACGGATCAATGGCGGCGCGCTCGACGTGCTCGTCAACAATGCAGGCGTTGGTTATGCGGGCCCGATCGAGCTGCAGGACATGATCGCCACCCAGCTGATCTTCGACACCAATGTCTATGGCCCGCACCGTATGGCGCGCGCCGTGCTGCCCGGCATGCGCCGGGCGAAGAGCGGCCTCATCTTCAGTATCTCCTCGCAACTCGGGCGCGTGATCGTGCCATCGTCGGGCCATTATTCGCCCAGCAAGTTCGCGTTGGAGGCAATGAGCGAGGCCATGGCCTATGAGCTTGCGCCGCACGGCGTGGAGGTCTGCGTGATCCAGCCCGGCGGCTATCCCACCAGGGTGTGGGTCAACCGCAACCAGCTGGCGAGCGAACTCAAGGACCGGCTGACGCCCGAACAGGCAGCCGCCTATCCCCAGCTGGTCGAGCAGATGGGCAAGGAAGACGGCACCCGCCGCAGCGCCGATCCGATGGATGTGCCACGCGCCATGGCCGAGATCATCGCCATGTCTGCCGGCAGCCGGCCGCTGCGCCGCGCGGTGCACCCCGGCAACAAGCCGCAGGAAGCGATCAACCGGGTTTCGGCCGAAACCCAGGTCGCCTGGCTGGGCAACTCGCCCTACGGCCCGTGGATCAAGGCGGTGCACAATGTGTGATCCCTCGATCACCTTCATGCCACGCTTGTCGAAGCATCGCTTTTCTTTATAGCGCCGGGCTTCGAAGCAAGTTCGCCCCTTCGACAGGCTCAGGGCGAACGGAGATTTGAAGGTTTACAGCAATGGGTTTCCGCTGCGGGATCGTCGGCCTGCCGAATGTCGGCAAGTCCACCCTGTTCAATGCCTTGACCGAGACGCAGGCCGCGCAGGCCGCGAACTATCCCTTCTGCACGATCGAGCCCAATGTCGGCCAGGTCGCGGTGCCCGACGAGCGGCTCGACAAGATCGCCGCGATCGCCAAGAGCGCCAAGGTGGTCCCCACCCAGCTGGCCTTCGTCGACATCGCCGGGCTGGTGAAGGGCGCCAGCAAGGGCGAAGGCCTGGGCAACCAGTTCCTCGGCAATATCCGCGAGGTCGACGCGATCGTCCATGTGCTGCGCTGCTTCGAGGATGACGACATCCAGCATGTCGCCAACAAGGTCGATCCGATCGCGGACGCCGAAGTGGTCGAAACCGAACTGATGCTGGCCGACCTCGAAAGCCTCGAAAAGCGCGTGCCGGCTGCACAGAAGCGCGCCACAGGCGGTGACAAGGAAGCCAAGCTGATGGCCTCGGTGCTGGGTCAGGCGCTTGACCTGCTACGCGAAGGCAAGCCCGCGCGGCTGACCGAACCGAATGACGAGGAAGAGGCGCGGATCTTTCGCCAGGCGCAGCTGCTGACCGCCAAGCCCGTGCTCTATGTCTGCAATGTGGGCGAGGAAGACGCGGCCGACGGCAATGCGCTGTCGGCGCTGGTGTTCGAAAAGGCCCGGTCCGAAGGCGCCGAAGCGGTAGTGGTCTCCGCCGCGATCGAAAGCGAACTGGTCGCCATGCCCGCCGAAGAGCGGGCCGAATATCTCGCAGAGCTGGGCCTGTCCGAAAGCGGCCTCTCTCGCGTGATCCGGGCCGGCTACAAGCTGCTCGGGCTCAACACCTTCTTCACTGCCGGGCCCAAGGAAGCACGCGCCTGGACATTCCCGGCCGGCGCCAAGGCCCCGCAGGCGGCGGGCGAGATCCACAGCGATTTCGAACGCGGCTTCATCCGCGCCGAGACGATCGCCTTCAACGACTATGTCGCGCTGGGCGGCGAGGCCGGCGCGCGCGAGGCGGGCAAGCTGCGCCAGGAAGGCAAGGAATACCTGGTGCAGGACGGCGACGTCATGCTGTTCAAGTTCAACGTCTAGGGTGGAGGTAGGCGTGCTTTATTACGAGGATATCGCGGTCGGCACCAAGGCAGCCTTCGGCCGCTATGAGGTTACCCGCGAGGAAGTGATCGAGTTTGCCCGCAAATACGATCCGCAAGGCTTCCATCTCGACGATGAAGCGGCCGCGAAGACCCATTTCGGCCGGGTTTCGGCCAGCGGCTGGCACACCTGCGCCATGACCATGGCGATGATGGTCGAGAACATGAAGCATGTGAAGCAGGCCGGGCTCGGCTCGCCCGGGGTCGACAATCTGCAATGGAAGAAGCCGGTCTATCCGGGCGACACGCTGCGGGTAGAGAGCGAAGTGCTGGAAAAGCGGCGCAGCAAGTCACGCCCCGAGATGGGAATCTTCAAAAGCCGTGCGAAGGTATTCAACCAGAATGATGAAATCGTTCTGGAAATGACCTCGAACGGGCTGATCGCCGTGCGCGATCCTTCGGCGCCGATCGAGGATTAGGCAGCCGCCATTCCGGGCCTGGGTGCAGGCTTCAGCCCTTGCCCTTCGTCTTGGTCTTCCCGGCCTTGGCGTTTTCCTCGATGAACCGGATGATCATGCCGGCCACGTCCTTGCCGGTCGCCATCTCGATCCCTTCGAGCCCGGGTGAGGAGTTCACCTCCATGATCACCGGGCCGTGGTTCGAGCGCAGCATGTCGACCCCGCACACATTGAGCCCCATCCAGCGCGCCGCGCGCACCGCGGTCGAGCGTTCCTCGGGCGTGATCTTGATCACTTCGGCGCTGCCACCGCGGTGCAGGTTCGAACGGAATTCGTCGGGCGCGCCGGTGCGCTTCATCGCCGCCACCACCTTGCCGCCCACCACCAGCGCGCGGATATCGGTGCCGCCCGCTTCCTTGATGAATTCCTGCACCAGGATGTTCACATTGGCCCCGCGAAAGGCCTCGATCACCGATTTGGCGCTCGACATGGTTTCGGCCAGCACCACCCCGATCCCCTGCGTGCCTTCGAGCAGCTTGATCACCACCGGTGGCCCCTTCACCGCGCGGATGATCTCTTCGGCCTGCTTGGGATCGTTGGCATAGGCGGTCAGCGGCAGGCCGATCCCGTGCTTGGCGAGGATCTGCATGCTGCGCAGCTTGTCGCGGCTGCGCCCGATCGCGACGCTTTCGTTGAGCGGCCAGACCCCGCCCATCTCGAACTGGCGCAGCACGGCGAGGCCATAGTTGGTGATCGAGGCGCCGATGCGCGGGATCACCGCGTCGTATCGGCCCAGGGTCTCGCCGTTATAGCTCAAGGTCGGGCGATGGCTGGCGATGTTCACGGTGCAGCGTAGCGTGTTGAGTACGTCGATCCGGTGGCCGCGCGCTTCCGCAGCCTCGACTAGCCGCCGATGCGAATACAGCGCGGGATTGCGGGCCAGCATGGCGATCTTCATCAAACTATCCTTGGTTCTTCAATATCATGCGTTCCTGCCGACTGGATTGCAGCCACGACCGGCCGGGATCGACCAGGAACCGCCCCTTGAGCGCGGTGCGCCCGATCAGGATCGGAAACTTCATGTCCGACCGGTTCGCCAGGCTGAATTCGGCCCGGAATGCATGTTCGCCCAGCACCAGCCTGGTGCGGATGATGAATCGATCCTGCGATTCGCCGTTCGAGCTGGTGATGATCCGCCGATCGACCCTTGGCACCTCGCAGGTTACGGCCTCATTACGCCCCTGCCCCAGGTCGAGCAGGAACCGCACCCAGCGCTGCCCGCCGCGATCGAACCGCTCGATCTCGGTCGCATGGAGCGACGAGGTGCGCGCGCCGGTGTCAATCTTGGCCGGAATCCGCACGCCCGCGAAATCTGGCAGGCTGACCATCTCCCGCCAGCCCACCAGCACCGGCGGAACCTTGCTGGAAGCCACTCAGCGCCCGCCCGTCTGTGCGCCCAGGATGGCCATGCCGTCGCCGCCCTCGCCGGTCTTGAGGCGGCGCAGCACCTGGCCGCTGGCGTAATCGACTTCAGCCACGGTGTCGCTGCCGGTTTCAGCGGCATAGATGCGCTGGCCATCATCCGACCACAGGATCGTGACCTGCTGGCGGGCTTCGGCTTCGGACGGGCTGGACACGGCGATGCTGCGCAGCAGCTGGCCGGTGCGCGTGTCGATCACCGACAATCCGCCATCAACCAGGTCGCTGGTCACCGCGACATCGCCTTGCGGTCGGATCGCAATCCGCAGAGGGAAGCGGCCGGTGGCCACCTCGCGCCGCACCTCCATTGTCAGTGGATCGAGTTCGAACGCCTTGTTGGAGCCGCGCGCCGACACCCACAAGGCCGTGCCATCGAGCGCGAGCGAAATGCCCTCAGGTTCCTCCCCCACGGTGACCGACAGGGGGGCTCGTCGGGTCGACAGATCGATCCGCGTCACGGTTTTCGAGCCGAGATCGGTGGTCCAGGCCAGTCGACCATCGGGGCTGACCGCCAGCATGTGGCTACCCAGCTGCCCTGTTCCTGACTCGATCGTTTGCGGATTATCGCCCAGCGGGCCGACGATCCGGAAGATCGACTTGCGCCCCTCGGCGGTCGCATAGATCGAACCGTTGCCATGCCACAATATGCCATGCGGGCGTGCATTGGTGCCAAGGTCGATACTGGCAACCCGCGCGAGATCGTCCGTGCGGAAGATGTCCACGCTCGTTCCGCCATAGCAGGCGAGCGCCACGTGGCTGCCATTGGGCGAAGTCGCGAGTTCGTGCGGATTGGCACAGCTCGACACGCGCTGCACTTCCGCTCCGCTCGTGAGATCGATCTTCGACAGGCTGTTGCCGCGCTTGTTGGCGACGAACAGCGCGCCACCTTGCGCATTGGCCGAGGCGACGGATATTGCCGGATCAGCCGGCGCACAGGCGACCAGCGCCAGCGCGGCGCAAAGCGCCCCCATTGCATTTCGCATGTCATGTTCCCCATGCCGACGTCGTACCCGGCTGCCTTATCGCAGCGATGCGGCCGCGCCAAACCGCTTTCGCGAAGGCGACGAAAATTTCGTCGGCGTCGGGAACCACCCTGCCGATATGTTGTTACATGGCCACGGACCGGGCCCCTCTGGCGTGCGCATTCCAGCGCATGTGATGTCGGACCGTATCGACTCTGGTCGAGTGGCGGTCCGGTATTCCAGCCCCCCTTCCGGTCTCGATGATGCTCATCAGATGTCCCTAGCGGGACCAAGACTCGTTGGAGAATGCAATGCGCAAGTTTGTGATCCTTTCCTCGGTCGCGGCAGCCAGCCTGGCGCTCGCAGCCTGTACCGAAGCTGCGACCGAAACCGCCGACACCAGCACCGTAACCGCTGCCACTGCGATCACTGCAGAAGACGTGGCCGCCGCGCAGAAGGCCTGGGGCGAAGGCATCGTCAATATCGGCAAGGTCTCGGTCGATGGCGGTGACGTGAAGCAGGCCGCCACCGATCATATCAACAAATTCTATGGCTATGAAGACGGCGAGACCGTGCTGTTCAAGCCGACGCTGGCCGCCGATGACCAGTTCCGCGGAACGTTTGACGAAGCGCTGAACTACTTCATCGGCAAGGAAGGCACTGAAGACGCCGGCTTCGCCATCCGGCCGTGGACCAATGTGCGGTGGGAAAACGAAGGCACCGTGACCGATGGCGACAGCGCCATGGCCATGGGCAATTACTACTTCACCGACACTGACGGCAACGACACCAAGGTCGAATACACCTTTGGCTACAAGAAGAACGCAGCGGGCGAACTGGTGATCACGCTGCACCACTCTTCGGTGCCGTTCAGCGCCAGCTGAGCGACCTTCAGTCGCTCTGCCAGGGCGCAGGAAACGCCCCCGCTGCAGCGATGCAGCGGGGGTTTTTCGTTGGCAAGACGGCTTACCAGCCCTTCGGCTGGCCCTTGTTCTGCGCCTCGAGCCACTTCATCAGCGGGGCGAAAT
>CAZCNF010000056.1:0-12288 GCA_964500135.1 uncultured Porphyrobacter sp. | reverse complement strand
GCCTACAAGATCGACCGCAACCGCAAGGCGCATTTCGTGCTGCTCAACATCGAGGCCCCGGGCGCGGTGGTGGAAGAGCTCGAACGCCAGACCCGCATCAACGAAGACGTGATCCGTTACCTGACCGTGCGGGTCGACGAGCACGAGGAAGGCCCCTCGGTGATGATGCGCAAGCAGGACCGCGAGCGCAAGCGCCGCACTGACCGTGAGGAGCGCGACTGATGGCCCGACCGTTTTTCCGCCGCCGCAAGAGCTGCCCCTTTGCAGCCAAGAATGCGCCGAAGATCGATTACAAGGACGTGCGCCTGCTGCAGGGCTTCATGTCCGAGCGTGGCAAGATCGTGCCGTCGCGCATCACCGCCGTTTCGGCCAAGAAGCAGCGCGAACTCGCCAAGGCGATCAAGCGCGCGCGCCAGATCGGCCTGCTGCCGTATATCGTGAAGTAAGGGGAGTAGAGACATGGAAATCATCCTCCTCGAACGGATCGAGAAGCTGGGTACGATCGGCGATGTCGTGACCGTCAAGGACGGTTATGCCCGCAACTTCCTGCTGCCGCAGAAGAAGGCGCTGCGCGCCAACGAAGCGAACAAGAAGGTGTTCGAAGCCAATCGCGATCGCCTCGAAGCCGAAAACGCCGAAAAGCGCGTCGTGGCCGAGAAGCAGGGCGAAAAGGTTGCCGGCGCCGAAGTGGTGCTGATCCGCGCCTCGTCGAACGCCGGCCAGCTGTATGGCTCGGTCAGCGTGCGCGACATCGTGGCCGGCCTCGCCGAACAGGGCCACCAGGTCGACAAGCGCCAGGTGATCATGGGCAGCCCGATCAAGTCAATCGGCATGCACGATGTCACCATCGCGCTGCACCCCGAGGTCCACGTGACAGTGAAGGCCAATGTCGCCCGCTCGGACGACGAAGCCGAACTGCAGAGCCAGGGCGTCGACGTGCTGGCGCAGATGTTCCAGGACGAGCAACGCCAGATCGAGGAAGCGGCTGCGGAAACCCGCATTGAGCCGAACCTCGAGCCCGGTGAAATCCCGGCGGAACTGCTTGAGGACCGTGACGGCGACGCTTGAGTCCGCTCGGGCGCGGTTCAGTCCGCTTGTTGCATCGTTGCACAGTGATTGGGGGCGCGGCCGGAAGGCTGCGCCCCTTCTCGTTGCACCTCGTCAATCGGGCTCGCGACGGAAATCAACCACTTGCAGTTGCATTGTTGCCACGGGCGCGCGTTGCACCCGCCCTGCCAGAGTGCCGCCCTTGCAGGTCCATGCGAAAGTGCCTTCCATCGCCGAAATCGGCCTGATCGCGGACGAGGTGTCGCATTCATCCAGATCGCGCTTCAATGCGGCGAGGTCCGCCCGCCGGTCTGCAATATCGCGATCGAGCGCCACGTTCACCGCCAGCGGTGCGGCTTCGGGATTGCCGGAGTCCCACACGCTCCGGGCAAAGGCATATGCAACTGAAAGACCTTGCGAAATCGGTTGGGTCCGGTCCGGGGCCAGCCCTGCATCGCGCAGCATGTGGAGCGCGCGCCGCACCGTGCCCGAATTACTGAAATAGGTCCTCGCGTTGAAGGCGAACATGCCGACTCCCGCATCCGGCATGAACTGCATGGTGGAACCATACCCGGGATAGCCCCCGTTGTGCTGCGCCACCCGCCCGAGATCGCAATCGTCGAACAGCTGCAGGCCCAGGCCATAACCACTGCCCACCCGGCAGGGCGGGCCGAGATTGTCCGGTCGCTGGTAGGCAGGCCGCAGGCTGACCCATTTGATCATCTCGCGCACCGAGGCGCGCTGCAACGGACCCGTGTCGGGGGCGTCCGACGCCGGCCAGGCCGACAGCAGGAATGCCATCCACTTTGCGTAGTCGTTGCCAGTCGTCTCGACCCCGCCCATCGCGCCAAACGCGCCATCGGCAAGGTCGGGCTCGCGCCGGAACGCGCCGTTCTCCCAGCGATAGCCGATCGCCCGGCTTCCGGGCGGGCTCCGCAATACGTTATAGGTGGTATCCGCCATACCCAGCGGCTGCATGATCGCTTCCCGGATGTAATCCTGGTAAGGGCGGCCCGAGACATTGCTGACGATCCGCCCCAACAGGGCATAGCCATAGTTCGAATATTCGAACGCCGTGCCAGGGGTAGTGGCGAAATCCATCCCGCTCGCAATCATGCGGCTGAATTGGGCTTCGGGCAGATCCTGCTGACGATCGCCCCACGGGTTATCCTCCACGAAACCGCCGGTGTGCCGCAGCAGATCGTCGATGGTGATCGCTGGCGCATCTGCCGTGTGGTTGCGCCAGTTCGCCATTTCGGGAACGTGCTTCACCGCCGGATCGCTCAGCGCCAGCTTGCCTTCATCGCGCAGCTTCAGGATCGCGGCGGCGGTGAAGGCCTTTGACATGGAGGCGATCCGGAACCGGGTGTCGCCATCGATCGGCTCCACCTCGGGCGTGCCGATGTCGCGGTCGCCCATCGCCTTGAACAGCACCAGTTTGCCATCCTTGACGATCCCGTAAACCAGCGCCGGCACATGGCCCTGTTCCTTGCTCTCGGCAAAGATCGACTCGATCTGCGGTGCAATGGCATCCAGCGGCGTGGCGGTTCCGCTGGTCTGCGCGGCTGCCGGAGCCTGCCCTGCCCCGGCCAGTGCGGCCAAACCCGCGCAAACAGCGGTGGTGCTTCTCATCTCAGACTCCCTTCGCCCTGCTCATCCGGCGGCCTTGATCGCCCGCGGCGGGGGCACTTGGCAAGAGCCACCGGGCCCGCGTCCTTGAATTGTCGCGTGGAGGCGCTAGAGCCCGGGCATGCAAAGCTTTTCCAGCATCATCGACGAGATCACCCGGATCTACGACTTGGCCGTCGCTACCCTGCGTGCGGATGTGCTCGAATATGCGCGATCAGGCGCAATACCGGCCGCTTCGAGGCGTACTGACGGCAGCTATGCCTATCCGGAACTGCGCGTGCATTATGCCGGCGAAGGCGCACCGGCCGATCGTTCGCGCGCATTCGGGCGGCTGGAACAGCAGGGCACCTATGCCACCACCATCACGCGCCCTGCCCTGTTCGCCGGCTATCTCAAGGAACAGCTTGAGATGATCATGCGCGACTATGGCGTGCAGGTCGAGGTCGCGCCATCGCGCCAGGAAATTCCCTTTCCCTATGTCCTCGACGGTGAAGCCGGCGCGATGATGGCCGGGATTTCGCCGCAGGAACTGGCCAAGCATTTTCCGTCGACCGATCTGGCGCTGATCGGTGACGAACTGGCGGACGGGCACGAAGTGGCCGAGCCCGATTTCGAGATGCCGCTGTCGCTGTTCGACGGATTGCGCACCGATTATTCGCTGGCTCGGCTGGCGCATTACACCGGCACCCGGATCGAGGATTTCCAGCACTTCATCTTGTTCACGAACTATCACCGCTATGTTGATGAATTCGTTGATTGGGCGGCGCAACAGATCGGATCAGACGGTTATGTCGGACTGACCGGCGCGGGCGGCCTCGACATCTCGGCGCACACCGCCAATGCCCGCGCCCAGCTTTCCGATACGGCCTGGCGCAAGCACCAGATGCCAGCCTATCACCTGATCCGCGAAGACAAGAGCGGCATCACGCTGGTCAATATCGGCGTCGGACCGTCAAACGCCAAGACGATCTGTGATCACCTGGCCGTCTTGCGCCCGCACAGCTGGCTGATGATCGGGCATTGCGGCGGGCTGCGCTCGACCCAGCGGATCGGCGACTTCGTACTGGCCCATGCCTATCTGCGCGACGACCATGTGCTCGATGCGGTATTGCCGCCCGAGATCCCGATTCCACCAATTGCCGAGGTGCAACAGGCGCTGGCTGGCGCGGCTGAGGAGGTTTCGGGTACGCAGGGCGCAAATCTGAAGCAGCGCATGCGCACCGGCACCGTCGTCACCACCGACGACCGCAACTGGGAGCTGCTCTATTCGCGCAGCGCCAAGCGCTTTTCGCAAAGCCGCGCCATCGCGATCGAGATGGAGAGCGCCACGATTGCGGCGCAAGGCTACCGCTTCCGTGTACCCTATGGGACGCTGCTGTGCGTCAGCGACAAACCGCTGCATGGCGAGATCAAGCTCCCCGGGCAGGCCAACCAGTTCTACGAGGAAGCGATCGCGGCACACCTGCAGATGGGTATCGTTGCATGCCGCAAGTTGCGCGACGAAGGCGACCGGCTCCATTCGCGCAAGTTGCGCGCCTTCAACGAGCCGCCATTCAGGTAAGCCTTGCCCCGCGCGGCTGCCGGGTCAATGCCGTCCGAACAGCCTTTCGACGTCCGCCATGCTGAGCTTGACCCAGGTCGGTCGGCCATGGTTGCACTGGCCAGAACGCGGAATGCGCTCCATCTCGCGCAGCAGTGCATTCATCTCTTCGACGCGCAAGCTGCGCCCGGCCCGCACCGAACCGTGACAAGCCATGGTGGCGAGCACATGTTCGAGCTTCTCTTCGAGCAGCAGCGCCCCTGATCGGTCGATCGGGCCATGCTTCGCAATGTCGTCTGCCAGGTCGATCAGCAATGCGCGGGAATCGGCCTTGGACAAGGCGGCAGGCACGGCCCGCACCAGCATGGCCGATGGCCCAAACCGCTCGATCACCAGGCCGAACCGCGCAAAGCCTTCCGCGCCAGCTTCGAGCCGGTCGCAATCAACTTCGTCCAGTTCGACCACGTCGGGCACCAGCAAGGCCTGCGATCGGGCAACCGTTTCGCTCGCCCCGGCCGCTCGGAGACGCTCCAGCACCAGCCGTTCATGCGCCGCGTGCTGGTCGACCAGCACCAGCCCGTCGGCCGCTTCAGCGACGATGTAAGTGCCAGCCACCTGCCCGCGCGCAATGCCGAGCGGGAAGTCTTCCGCCTCGGCCAAAGGCTCGCCCGGCTCGACCGCGCGACCCTGGGGGGCAAATTCGTCCTGCGTCAGCACTTCTGCTTCATAGGCTCGCCAGGCTATTCCCGCTTCGCTCACCCGTGGTCTCTGGGCGTTCCAGTCACGGCCATCGAAGATCGAACGGAGTGTCTGCTGCCCTGCCGCTTCGCTGCTTGGGGCCGCAAACACGGGTTCCTGCTGCCAGCGGTCCATTGCTGCTCGATCCGGGCCTTGCGCGCTGCGGCGATCACCTGTGGCCAGCGCCTGTCGCAGCCCCGAGACGATGAAGCCGCGCACCCCCGCCGCATCGCGAAAGCGCACCTCGGTCTTGGCCGGGTGGACATTCACGTCGACGTCTTCTGGCGGCAGGTCGAGGAACAGTGCCAGCACGGCGTGCCGGTCACGCGCAAGCATGTCGGAATAGGCGCCTCGCACCGCGCCAACCAGCAAACGGTCTTTCACCGGGCGGCCGTTGACGAAAAGATACTGGTGATCGGCGACCCCGCGATTGAAGGTCGGCAAGCCTGCAATGCCGGTCAGCCGCATGATGCCGCCAGGTCCTTCGCGCTCGGCTTCAATCGCCACGCTGTTGCCGCGCAGTTCGCGCGCAACAATCCCGGCGACCCGGTCTGCCAGCGGTTCTCCGGCCTGCAGCATGAAGATGCGCCGTTCGCCGTGCTCCAGTGATATCGCGATGTCCGGTCGCGCCATCGCAAGCCGCCGCACGACATCAAGGCAGGCGGCATACTCGCTGCGCTCGCTGCGCAGGAACTTGCGGCGTGCCGGAACCCTGGCAAACAGATGTTCCACCTTCACCCTGGTGCCGGGGGGAAGCGCGGCCGGGCCTTCCTCTGCCAGCCCGCCATGATCCACCACCCGCCGCCAGCCGGTATCATGGCCGCGCACTTTGCTTTCGACAGTCAGCCGGGCGACACTGGCAATCGAAGGCAGGGCCTCGCCGCGAAAGCCCAGCGTGGTCACCTGCTCGATCGCATCATCGGGCAGCTTCGACGTCGCATGCCGCTCCAGCGCCAGCGCAATTTCCGATGGCGACATGCCGCAGCCGTCATCGATCACTTCAAGGCTGCCAAGGCCGCCTTCAACCAGCCGGACCGCTATGCGATTCGCCCCGGCATCGATCGCATTCTCGACCAGTTCCTTGAGCGCAGATGCGGGCCGTTCAACGACCTCTCCGGCCGCGATGCGGTTCACCAGGCTTTCGGGAAGGCGGCGAATAGTGGGCATGGCCAACAGGGTAGCGCCGGAGCGGGTCGAATTCGAGGCCGCCGGTGGAAAATCTGTTTGCCTGTGAACAAATATTTTGGCCTTTTGCCGAGGTATCGACTAGATGGGCTGCACCCCGTCACATGCGGATCGCACCCAATGCGTTGGCCCGTTCAGCGCCGCGATCATATTCATGGAATGTCTGAGCATAATGAGCTTCTTATCTAATCTCCTGAAATTCGGTTCGCACAACATGGCCATCGATCTGGGGACGGCCAACACGCTGGTTTATGTCCAGGACCAGGGGATCATCCTGAACGAGCCTTCGGTTGTGGCCATCGAAACGATCAACGGTGACAAGCGGGTCAAGGCGGTCGGTGACGATGCCAAGATGATGATGGGCAAGACGCCGGACACGATCCAGGCGATCCGGCCGCTGCGCGACGGGGTGATTGCCGACATTCAGATCGCCGAGGAGATGATCAAGCATTTCATCCGCAAGGTGCACGGCAAGCGCAGCCTGTTCCGTTACCCCGAAATCGTGATCTGCGTCCCCTCGGGTGCCACCTCGGTGGAAAAGCGCGCGATCCGCGATGCGGCCTCGAACGCGGGTGCCTCGGAAGTTTACCTGATCCTCGAGCCGATGGCCGCCGCAATCGGCGCCGACATGCCCGTGACCGAACCGGTTGGCAGCATGGTGGTCGATATCGGCGGCGGCACCACCGAAGTCGCAGTGCTGTCGCTGCGCGGCCTTGCCTATACCACCTCGGTGCGCACCGGGGGCGACAAGATGGACGAAGCGATCGTGTCCTATGTCCGCCGCCATCACAACCTGCTGATCGGCGATGCCACGGCCGAGCGGATCAAGAAGGATTACGGTATCGCGATGATGCCGGAAGACGGCGTTGGCGAGACCTTTTCGATCAAGGGCCGCGATCTGGTGAACGGCGTGCCGAAGGAGATCATGATCAACCAGGCGCACATCGCCGAGGCGCTGTCCGAGCCGATCGGCGCGATTGTCGAAGGCGTGCGGATCGCGCTGGAGAACACCGCACCGGAACTGGCGGCGGACATTGTCGATCAGGGGATCGTGCTGACAGGCGGCGGCGCGCTGATCAAGCGTCTCGACGAACATCTTCGCGCCGAAACGGGATTGCCTGTCAGTATCGCGGAAGATCCGCTTTCCTGCGTCGCGATCGGTACCGGCAGAGCTATGGAAGACCCGATTTACCGCGGCGTCCTGATGCAAGAATAAGGGAAAGCCGTTAGCCATGGCGCCACCTTCATCCCGGCGCTCGGGTCATTCGCGCAGGGCGCAGTACTCGCTTTTCACCAGTTACGTGATTGCAGCGGCAGGGGCCGTGCTGGGCGCCGTTCTGCTCGGCGTTTCGCTGTGGCAACCGAGTGCTATGAGCGGATTTCGCGGAGCGGCTGCCGATGTGACCGAGCCTGCCGGACAGGCTGCTGCCGCGGTGCGTGCCGGATCGGGTTCACTTCTCGACGACGTGGCGGCCTATTTCCGCGCCGGCAGCCAGAATGCTGCACTGCGCGAGGAACTTGAACTGGCGCGGATCCGGCTGGCCGAAGCCGAGGCGACCAGGCAGGAAAATGCGCGGCTGAAGGCGCTTATCGAACTGTCCGAAAGCGAAGGAAAGCCGGTCGCGATGACCCGCATCATCAGTTCGACTTCCACCAGCGCACGCCGTTTTGCCTATATCGGGGCCGGCCGGCTCCAGGGTGTCAGGGTGGGCATGCCGGTGCGTTCGGAACGCGGCGTGGTGGGCCGCATCCGCGAAGTTGGCGCCAGCACGTCGCGCGTCCTGCTGCTGACCGACAGCGAAAGCGTGTTACCGGTGCGCCGGGCCAGCGACAGCCTGGTTGCCTTTGCCGAGGGGCGCGGCAACGGACTGCTGCGCATCCGCCTGATCAATCTCGGGATCAATCCGCTGAAACCCGGCGACGTCTTCGTCACGAGCGGCACCGGCGGTTACTATCGCCCTGGCGTGGCAGTGGCGGTCGTCACCAGCATCCAGCCCGACGGTGGCCTGGCGCGCATGATCGCGGACCCGGCCGGCGCCAATTTCGTCCGGGTCGATCCGATCTGGCAGCAGCAGGTCGTTGAAGCCGCCACCCTCGATACAACCCAGCCTGCCAAAGCCACGGAGCCGGACCAGTGATCGAGGCAGGGCTGGCACCGCGCACAAAAGCCAACCCCTATCGCAAGCGGATCAATCGCGAGCCATCCCCCTTGCTCGCGACCGGGGTCCCTTATGCCACGATCATACTCGCATCGCTGCTGCCGCTGCTGTTCGTGGCCGACACGGGGCCGCTGCTGCCACCGCTGGGCTTTCTGATGCTGATTGGCTGGCGCCTGATGCGCCCAGGGCTGCTGCCCAGCTGGGCCGGCCTGCCGCTTGGCGCGTTCGACGACCTGGTCAGCGGGCAGCCGTTCGGCAGTGCCATCCTGCTGTGGTCGATTGCCATGCTGGCGATCGAATGGCTTGAAGCAAGAATGCCCTGGCGCGGGTTCTGGCAGGACTGGCTGGTGGCGGCGGCAGCGGCCAGTGCCTATGTCGTCGTATCGGGCGTCGTCTCCGGCGCGAAACTCAACCTGGCCCTCGCTGGCGCCGTGATGCCGCAGATCGGCCTCGCGCTCGTCGCCATACCGGCGCTGTCGGGCCTGATCGCGTGGTTCGACCGTTTGCGGCTGCAGCGGATCCGCAAGGTCGGGTAATGTCGCGGATTGGAGCGCGCCCCCCAGTCACCGCCACGCGGCTGCAAGACGCCTTCGACCGGCGGAGCTTCGTGGTCGGCTCGATCATGGGCGGGATCGGGGTGCTGCTGGCCTCGCGGATGACCTATCTCGCGGTCTTCGAGAACGAGAAATACCGCACCGAGGCCGAAAGCAACCGCGTCAACCTGACACTCATTCCGCCACGGCGCGGATGGATCCTCGACCGCAATGGCGCCCCGCTCGCATCGAACCGCGCCGACTTCCGGGTCGATGTGATCCCCGAGCGGCTGGCCGACCCGGCGAGGACGATCGACGAACTGGGCGCGCTGCTGGCGCTGCGCCCCGATCGCATTGCCGATATCAAGGCCAAGATCGAGACCGCCCGCGGTTTCCAGCCGATCGAGGTGGCAAGCGGGCTTGCATACGACCAGTTCGCCGCAATCAGTGTGCGCCTGCCCGATCTGCCCGGCGTTGTGCCGCAGCGCGGCTTCTCGCGCTTCTATCCCACCGGCCCCTCGGTCGGCCATCTGATCGGCTATGTCGGACCGGCCTCGACTGAGGAATACGAGCTGGACCGCAATCCGCTGTTGATCACGCCCGGCTACAAGATCGGCAAAGACGGCATGGAGAAGCAGTTCGAGCAGACGCTGCGCGGTGTACCAGGCGCGCGCCGGGTCGAGGTCACCGCGTCGGGCCGGATCGTGCGCGATCTGGAAACGCGCGAGGATGTGCAGGGGCAACCGATCAAGCTGACCATCGACGGCCCATTGCAGGATTATGCCGCCCGGCGCATCGGGCTCGAATCCGGATCGGTCGTGGTGATGGACTGCCGCACGGGCGACCTGTTGTGCATGGCCTCGATGCCCAGCTTCGATCCGAACAGCTTCTCCGACGGGATCGGCAGCGTCGAATATGCCATGCTGCGCGACGACGAGCGCGTCCCGCTGCGCAACAAGGTGCTCAAGGGGCTCTATCCGCCAGGTTCGACCGTCAAGCCGATGGTGTCGATGGCGCTGCTCAAGGAAGGCGTCGACCCCGAAGAGACCGTGTTCTGCGGCGGCGGATTGCGGGTCGGCAACCGCGTGTTCCGCTGCTGGAACCGGCGCGGCCATGGCCAGGTCAACATGGCGAAGGCGATCTACCAGAGCTGCGACGTCTATTACTACGCGATGGCGCAGCGGGTGGGCATGGATCCGATTGCGGAGATGAACCGGCGCTGCGGCCTGGGCGAGGAGTTTCCCCTGCCCGTCACCAGCCAGTTCTATGGCACAGTGCCCGATCCGGCGTGGAAGATGCGCAAGTTCGGGCGCGAATGGGCCGCGTTCGATACCGTCAACGCCACCATCGGCCAGGGCTACATGCTGGCCAGCCCGCTGCAGCTTGCCGTCAGCGCTGCCCGCCTCGCGACCGGGCGGCACGTGATGCCCCGGCTGACGCTCGACACCAAGCCCAAGGGCTTCGAGGACGTCGATTTCCCGGCCGATCATGTCAGTTATGTGCGCCAGGCGATGAGCGATGTGGTGAACGGCCCGGGCACCGCCGGGCGCGGGCGCCTGCCGTTCGATGACATTCTGATGGCGGGCAAGACCGGCACCGCGCAAGTCGTCTCGCTCAACAAGTCCGACGGCAAGAGCGGCCCCTGGAAGTATCGCGACCACGGCCTGTTCATCTTCTTCGCACCTTTCGACAATCCGGTCTATGCCGGTGCCGTGGTGATCGAGCACGGCGGCGGTTCGGGCGCCGCTTACCCCATCGCCCGCGACGTCATGACGTTCCTGTTCGATCCGGCCAAGGGGATGGAGGCCCTGCGCGCGCTCGAGGCGCAATGGGGCGGCAACGCGCAGCAGCGACTGGCCGCCAAATATGCCGCCTATGCCGAAGCGCGCGGTGAAAAGGTCACGCTGCCGCCGCGGCGCGATGAGGAGATCTTCGACCGGGTCGAGGCCGAAGCCCGCGCAGCCGCCAGCCAGCCGGAAGAGATTGCCGACCAGGCGGTCACGCCGCGCCCCGAGGCCAATCCAGCGAGCGCGCCGCAGGTCGAGCCTCTCGCACCCTCAACTGCACCCGCACCCGCGCCAGCGGCAGGGGCGCAGCAGCCATGAGCTCGCTGATCCCCGCCCCGATCGCGCGCCAGCCCTGGCAGATGCTGATCCCGATGCTGCTGCTCGCCAGCTTCGGCACGGCGGTGCTCTATTCGGCGGCGGGCGGCTCGCTCGATCCCTTCGCCTCTTCGCACATGGTGCGCTTCGTGCTGTTCTTCGGGGTGGCCGTGGTGATCGCGGTGCTCCCGCGCGAGCTGATCAAGCTGCTGGTCTACCCTGGCTATATCCTGGTGCTGCTGCTGCTGGTAGCGGTGGAGGCGATCGGCTTTGTCGGCGGGGGCAGCCAGCGCTGGCTCAACCTCGGCTTCATGCAGCTGCAGCCCTCGGAACTGATGAAGCCCACGATCGTGCTGGTGCTCGCGCAGTTCTTCTCCGTCCTTCCGGCGGGCATGATCGGCAGCTGGCGCGCGCTGGCGATCCCCGCAGGCCTGATGGCATTGCCGATGGCGCTGGTGCTGGCCCAGCCCGATCTCGGCACGGCCATGGCGATCGGCTTCAGCGGTGCAGTGGTGATGCTGCTGGCCGGCCTGCCGCTGCGCTGGTTCGTGATGGGTGGCGCGGCGGCGGTGATCGCCGCCCCGCTGATCTATTTCTTCGGGCTGCACGATTACCAGCAGCGCCGGGTGACCACCTTTCTCGATCCCGAAAGCGATCCGCTCGGCGCAGGCTATCACATCACCCAGTCCAAGATCGCGATCGGTTCGGGCGGGCTGTTCGGCAAGGGCTTCAACGAAGGCTCGCAAAGCCACCTCAACTACCTGCCCGAACCGCACACCGATTTCGTCTTTGCCAGCATGGCCGAGGAATGGGGCCTTATTGGCGGGCTGTTCGTGATCGTCATGTATGCGCTGATCCTGCGCTGGGGCTGGCGGGTTGCGGCAGCCGCCAACGACCGCTTCGCGCAGCTCCTGGCAGGCGGGATGACCGCCACGATCTTCTTCTACGTGGCCGTGAACCTGATGATGGTGATGGGCATGGCGCCGGCCAAGGGCATGCCCCTGCCCTGGATGAGCCATGGCGGCTCCTCGATGCTCACCGCGATGATCTGCATCGGGGTGCTGATGATGGTGAACCGCTGGAACCGCGAGGCCCCGCGGCGGGGATTGAGCTGACTTTCAGGTTCTGCGCTGCACCCCCTTCCCTTTGCGGCGGTGCACGCTATATGAGCGCCTCTTCCGATTCGGAACGGCGCCCTGCGGCGCCCTTGCAGCGGTCGGTGTGGACGCATAGCTCAGTTGGTAGAGCAGCTGACTCTTAATCAGCGGGTCCTAGGTTCGAGCCCTAGTGCGTCCACCACTTTTCATCAATGAGAGCAACTTAGCCCAGGCGGCATGCCAATCCGTAACTGCGCG
>CAZCNF010000055.1:0-12743 GCA_964500135.1 uncultured Porphyrobacter sp. | reverse complement strand
TGATCAGCGTGCAGGAACGCGCCAGCTACATGGGCCGGGTGCGCGATCTCGCGCGTTCGAGCTGCGAGGCCTATGCCGCCAAAATGGCGCCCGAATGGCAAGCCAAATATCCGGAGTGGAGCCTGTGAGCGCGGATTTCCTGCTCGAACTGCTCTCCGAAGAAATCCCGGCGCGGATGCAGGGCAATGCGCGAGATGAGCTGCAAATCCTGCTTCGTCGACACTTAGCTGAAGTCGGAATTGATCCAGGATTCAATTTGACCGTATGGTCCACTCCGCGCCGGCTGGCTCTGATCGCGAAAGGCCTGCCCGAAGCGACCGAGGCGGTCAGCGAGGAAGCCAAGGGCCCGCCCGAAGGCGCGCCCGATGCAGCGATCGACGGGTTCTGCCGCAAGAACGGCGTGACCCGCGATCAGTTGGAACTGCGCGACGTTAAGGGCCGCAACACCTGGTTTGCGGTGATCGAAAAGCCGGGCAGGGCGACGAAGGACGTACTGGCCGAGGCGATCCCGGCGATCATCCGCGATTTCGCCTGGCCCAAGTCGATGCGCTGGGGCGCGGCCTCGCTCAGCACCGAGAGCTTGCGCTGGGTGCGCCCGTTGCAGGGCATCGTCGCGCTACTGGGTGATGAGCTGGTCGAGTGCGAGGTTGACGGGATCCGCTCGGGCTATGCCACCATGGGCCACAGGTTTCACCACCATGGGCCCATCACCATTGGCTCGGCCGTCGATTACCAGGAGAAGCTGCGCGCCTGCCATGTGATCGTCGATCACCAGGAACGGCAGGAACTGATCCGCGCCGGTGCGCGGCAGGCCGCCGAAGCCGCCGGCCTCAAGCTGGTCGAGGATGAAGGCCTTGTGATCGAGAATGCCGGCCTCACCGAATGGCCGGTGCCGCTGCTGGGCCGTTTCGACGAGAGCTATCTCGATGTCCCGCCCGAGGTGATCCAGCTCACCGCGCGGGTCAACCAGAAGTATTTCGTGTGCGAGGATGCCGCAGGGCGCCTCGCCAATGCCTTTGTCTGCACCGCCAATATCGAGCCGGACAACCCGGCGGTGGTGGTTGACGGCAACCGCAAGGTGCTCGCCGCGCGGCTCTCCGATGCACGCTTCTTCTGGGAGCTCGACCAGAAGACCAAGCTGGCGGACCACGCGAGGAAGCTCGAGTGGATCACCTTCCACGAGAAGCTGGGTACTGTGGCCGACAAGGTCGAGCGCGTGGCCAGGCTGGCGCGCTGGCTGTGCGAGGAAGGGATTGTGACCGATACTCCCCTCCCGCTTGCGGGAGGGGCAGGGGGTGGGCGCGTAACTGAACCGTCGCTTGCCTCTTCACCCACCCCTAACCCCTCCCGCAAGCGGGAGGGGGACTTGGCCGATCTGGCCGAACAGGCCGCGCGCCTGTGCAAGGCCGATCTCGTCACCGAAATGGTCGGCGAATTCCCCGAACTGCAGGGGCTGATGGGCGGATATTACGCCGAGAAGGAAGGGCTCGATCCGCAGGTCTGCGCCGCGATCCGCGACCACTACAAGCCGGTGGGGCAGGGCGACGAGGTGCCGACCGCGCCCGTAACCGTGGCGGTGAGCCTGGCGGACAAGCTGGATACTTTGCGCAGCTTCTTCGCCATCGATGAGAAGCCGACCGGTTCGAAGGACCCCTTCGCACTGCGGCGGGCTGCGCTTGGCGTGATCAACACGATCCAGGTCAACAATCTCCGCTTCGGCGTGGCAACAGGCGAACTCCTCGATTTCTTCGCCGACCGCCTCAAGGTCCAGCAGCGCGAGGCCGGGGTCCGCCATGACCTGATCGACGCGGTGTTCGCATTGGGCGGCGAGGACGATCTGGTCCGCCTGCTCGCCCGGGTGAAGGCGCTGCAGGGCTTCATCGGCACCGAGGACGGGGCGAACCTGCTGGCGGGTTACAAGCGCGCCGCCAATATCCTGAAGAAGGAAGACTGGCACGGGATCGAGGGCGAAATCAGCCGTACCGGCGAGGAAGACCCGCTGGCCGGAGTCGACGATCCCGATCTTGCCCCGGTGATTGCCGCCAAGATGGCCGAGCGCCATGCAAAGGAGCTTTCCTACACGCCCGAAGAGGCCGAAAAGGCGCTGGTCGAGGCGCTCGAAGGAGTCGAGGCCAAGGTGCGCGGCGCTATCGAGTCTGAGGATTTCGATTTCGCCATGCGTCTTCTAGCGACCCTGCGGGCGCCGATCGACCGGTTCTTCGATGAAGTGACGGTAAATGCGCCAGAAGAAAACAAACGCGCCGCGAGGCTCGACATGCTGCTCCGCTTCCGCGATGCGGTGCACCGCGTGGCGGATTTCGGCCGGATCGAGGGGTGACAATTCTCCCTCTGTACAGTGGTGCATGCGGTGCGTGCCGGGTTAGCGAAGGGACAGGGCATTGAAGAGCGTCTACACGTTCGGCGGATCGGCGGACCATTCGGACCCGCGCCAGAAGGACAAGACCGTGGTGGGCGGCAAGGGCGCAAACCTGGCGGAAATGGCCAGCATCGGCCTGCCGGTGCCCCCTGGTTTCACCATCACGACCGAAGAATGTGTGAAGTACCTCCAGGAAGGCGCTGAATTCACGCCTGAATTGCGTGAACAGGTGGCAGCGGCGCTGAGCCATATCGAAGCGACCGTGGGCAAGGCCTTCGGCGACGCGGGCGATCCGCTGCTGGTGTCGGTCCGGTCGGGGGCGCGGGTTTCCATGCCCGGCATGATGGATACGGTGCTGAACCTCGGCCTCAACGACGCCACGGTGGTGGGGTTGGCCGCGACCTCGGGCGATAAACGCTTCGCCTGGGACAGCTATCGCCGCTTCATCCAGATGTATTCCGACGTTGTGCTGGGGCTTGATCACGGGCTGTTCGAGGAAGCGCTGGAGATCGCCAAGGAAGACAAGGGCTATTACGCCGACACCGAGATGGAAGCCGACGACTGGCAAGCGCTGGTCGGCGAGTTCAAGGGTATCGTCGCACAGGAACTGGGCGCGCCGTTTCCGCAGGATGTGCACGAGCAGCTGTGGGGTGCGATCCGTGCGGTGTTCGACAGCTGGGAATCGGACCGCGCCAAGGTCTATCGCCGCTTGAACGACATTCCGGCCGACTGGGGCACGGCGGTCAATGTGCAGGCCATGGTGTTCGGCAACATGGGCGATACCAGCGCCACCGGGGTCGCCTTCACCCGCGACCCGGCCACTGGCGAACGCGCCTATTACGGCGAGTATTTGATCAACGCCCAGGGCGAGGATGTGGTGGCGGGGATCCGCACTCCGCAATATCTCACCCGCGCCGCGCGCGAAGCCGCCAATGCCAAGCCGCTGAGCATGGAAGAGGCGATGCCCGAGGCCTATGCCGAGCTCGCGCGCGTGTTCGACCTGCTTGAACGGCATTACCAGGACATGCAGGACATCGAGTTCACCGTTGAACGCGGCAAACTTTGGATGCTGCAGACGCGCAGCGGCAAGCGCACCGCCAAGGCGGCGCTGAAGATGGCGGTCGACATGGTGGGCGAGGGCCTGATTGACGAGCGCACCGCGATCCTGCGGGTCGATCCCATGGCGCTTGACCAGCTGCTTCATCCCACACTCGATCCCGCCGCGCCGCGCGATGTGCTGACCAGCGGGCTGCCGGCTTCGCCCGGCGCCGCCAGCGGCAAGATCGTGCTCGATGCCGATACCGCCGAGCAATATGCGGCGCGCAGCGAGAAGGTGATCCTGGTTCGGGTCGAAACCAGTCCTGAGGACATCCACGGCATGCACGCGGCGCAGGGCATCCTCACCGCGCGCGGCGGAATGACCAGCCATGCCGCAGTGGTGGCGCGCGGCATGGGCCGACCTTGCGTGTCGGGCGCCTCCGCCGTCTCGATTGACCGTGCCAGCAAGACGCTGCGGATCGGCAATCGCGAGCTCAGGGAAGGCGACGTCATCACCATCGATGGCAGCAATGGCCAGGTGATGGCGGGCGAAGTGCCCACGGTCGAACCTGAGCTGGCGGGCGATTTCGGCACGCTGATGGAATGGGCTGACCGCCACCGGCGCATGAAAGTGCGCACCAATGCCGAAACCCCGGCCGATTGCCGCATGGCGCGCCAGTTCGGGGCCGAGGGGATCGGGCTGTGCCGCACCGAGCACATGTTCTTCGACGCGCGCCGCATCCGCGCGGTGCGCCAGATGATCCTGGCCGACAACGAGAAGACCCGCCGTGCCGCGCTGGCTGAACTGCTGCCCGAGCAGCGCGCGGACTTCCGCGAGATTTTCGAGGTCATGGCCGGGCTGCCCTGCACGATCCGCCTGCTCGATCCGCCGCTGCACGAATTCCTGCCACATGAGGATGCCGATTTCGCCGAATTGGCCGACGCCACGGGCCTGGGCGTCGACCATCTCAAGCGTCGCGCAGCCGAACTTCACGAATTCAACCCGATGCTGGGCCATCGCGGCTGCCGCCTCGGGATCACCTTTCCTGAGATCTACGAGATGCAGGCCCGCGCGATCTTCGAGGCTGCTTGCGAAGTGGCGCGGGGCGGGGCCAGCACACCGGTGCCCGAGATCATGATCCCGCTGGTGGCGACGCGGCGCGAGCTCGAACTCCTGAAGGCGCTGGTCGACCGTGTGGCAAAGCAGGTGTTCGAGGAAACCGGCTGTCCGGTCGACTATCTGGTCGGCACGATGATCGAACTGCCGCGCGCCGCGCTGATGGCGGGCGAGATCGCGCAGGAGGGCGCGTTCTTCAGCTTCGGCACCAACGATCTGACGCAGACGACGCTGGGCGTGAGCCGTGACGATTCGGCGCGGTTCCTTGCCCCCTATGTCGAAAAGGGCATCTTCCCGCGCGACCCGTTTGTCAGCCTCGATATCGAAGGCGTGGGCCAGCTGGTCGAACTGGCGGCTGAACGCGGCCGCGCGGCGCGGCCTGACATCAAGCTGGGCATCTGCGGCGAGCATGGTGGCGATCCGGCCAGCATTGCCTTCTGCGAGAAGGTCGGTCTCGATTACGTCAGCGCCTCGCCCTTTCGCGTGCCGATTGCGCGGCTCGCGGCGGCGCAGGCCGCGCTGAAGGACGCCTAGCGCCAGCCGGTCAGCGTCAGGATCTCGAAGGTTTCGCTGACCTTGCCGTCGGCGTCGCGCATCGCCTCGAATGCCGCTTTCGCCCGGATGAGGCCCGCCTTGCCCACATAGGGCGTGGGTGAGGCGAGCACCGAGGTGAGCGCCTGCTCGCGCAGGTCGGCGATCATGCGTTCGAGGCTCGAATAGCGGACGGTCAGGCGCCGACTGTCGACCACTTGCTTCGAAAAGCCGGCGCGCTGCAGCAGGGCGGTGGCTGCACGGTCATCGATCTGCGGGTGGATGTGAGCTGCAGGCCGGTCGGCGTCGGCGGCGAACATGATCTGGCGCAGCGCGGGCAGGCTCCCGGCGCCGATGATCTGGGCGAACAGAATTCCGCCGTGATCGAGAGCGTTGCGGTAATGGATCAACGCGCCGGGCAAATCGTTGAGGGTGTCGAGAGTGCCAAGCGAAATGATGTAGTCGATGCGGGAGCCGGACGTGGGCCGTTCCTCGTCATACGAGTCCGGCTCTTTTGCCAGGGTTTCGATCCCCCTTGCGTTCAGCGCAGGGGACAGCAGATTGGTCAGTTCGCCAATGATGAAAGCGCGTCCTTCTGGCAGTCGCATGAAGTCGACCCGGTCGAGGATATCTTCGACCATGTCGGCACAGAGATAGTCTGCTCCCGAGCCGGTGCGCTGGAGGCGGGCAGCCCGCTGGTGCCGAAGCTGGCGTCTCCGTTTGCAGAATATGGTCGGAACGGGCCGTTCGGTCATGTCTCGCCACTGCCGCGCTTGCCAGCCATGCGCAAGAGGTGCAGCATCAGACCATGGGTCGCGCAGAGGGATTTTCTGCCAGTATTTCGTGTGCCTTCGCACCGTTAGTGGATCTTGTCTTTCCTCCACGATGCCCACTTTGCGGCACCGGAATCGCCCGACAAGACGGCCTGTGTGGGCTATGCTGGGCGCGACTGGTGATCCCGGGAGAGCCCGCCTGTGCGAGTTGCTCTCGCCCGTTCACGCAGGACGTGGCGGCGGGCAGCATGGAGTGCGGCAACTGCCTGGCTAACCCGCCGAAGCATTCAGGGATCGTTGCTGCGACCCTCTACAATGACGCTTCACGCAATCTGGTCCTGTCATTCAAGCACGGTCGCCGGATCGCGCTGGCACGGCTCCTGGGTCGGCTGATGGCGACAAAACTGCCCGATCCAGGCGGAGACAGGCCACTGATCGTGCCGGTCCCGTTGCATCGCTGGCGCCTGTGGCAGCGCGGCTTCAATCAGTCAGCGTTGCTGGCGCAGGAGCTGGGTGGCCGCGGCAAAGGCGATGTCGCGGTCGATGTGCTGGTGCGCCTCAAGGCTACCCCCATGCTAGGTGGGATGCGGCGCCAGGCGCGCCAGCGTGCATTGCACGGAGCGATCGCGGTAAGGCCGCAAAGGCATAGGCTCATCAAAGGGCGCAATATCCTGCTGGTCGATGATGTTCTGACAAGCGGCGCGACCACCAATGCATGCGTCGCGGCGCTGCTCAAGGCTGGCGCTGCATCGGTCAGGATATGCTGTTTCGCGCGCGTGCTGGAGGAAGCACTGGCCGGACAAAATCTCGACGCGTCGTTGAGCAGTGATGACGAAAACATAACGCCCGGGATCACAAGGATCCCGGGCGCCACGTGACGAAATAATGCGAACCCGCTTCCAGGAAGCTAAGGCAACCTCCCCCATAGTGGTTGCCCGGGTCCTATCCCTCATCGTTCGTCCGGAAGCGCTCAACCCTGATGGAGAGCAGCATCCCGGTTACCCCCTGAACCTGGCGCTATTGCTGCACCGGTGTTCGGTTAGCGAGCCATGCCCGCGAGCCGTTAGGTCTCATTCAATAGGGATTCTTCAAAGTCTGAAGTTTCTTGCGCGTGGATTTTGCAGGTAATCTGTGGTTATCCTGCAACAAACCGCCGCACCCAGATACCCGTTCACCGAAGGAATTTCCCGTGTCAGCAGATGATCGCAGCGCAAGCACAGGCGAAACAGCGCGCGACCAAACTCTACAGTTCATGCCCAGATTTGATTCGAACGGCTTGCTGACAGCGGTTGTGATCGACGCGGCGTCCGAAAAGGTCTTGATGGTTGCATTCATGAACCTTGAGGCTCTCGAGGCCACGCGCGCTACGGGGCTCGCACATTTCTGGTCACGATCGCGTGGTGCGCTGTGGCAGAAGGGCGAGACTTCGGGAAATATCCTGCGGATCGTCGAAGTGCTCGTCGATTGTGATCAGGATACTTTGCTGTTGCGTGCCGAACCGGCGGGGCCGGCGTGTCACACCGGTGCGCCAACATGCTTTTACCGGCGCCTGGATGGCGATGCTCTCGTTAGGGTCAATGCTTGACGCTAACGTAAAGGTAAGTTAGCGATCTGATTATGGCTACCGCAGCAGCAGAACCGATTCCCGAAAATGGCGAACAGCGCCATGCCGGGGCCCATCTCGACCGTCCGGACAAGCACGAGCGCGAGCAATATACGATCTCGGATCTCACTTCCGAATTTGGCTGCACTGCGCGGGCATTGCGCTTCTACGAGGACGAAGGCCTGATCCAGCCGGCAAGGCTTGGTCTGACCCGGGTTTATTCGAAGCGTGACCGTGCGCGCCTGGCGTGGATCATGCGGGCCAAGAACGTGGGTTTCAGCCTGACCGAGATCCGCGAGATGATCGACCTCTATGATCTCGGTGACGGGCGGGTCGAACAGCGGCGCGTCACGATCGAGAAGTGCAAGGCGCATGTCGCCAAGCTCAAGCAGCAGCGCGCCGACATCGATTCCTCGATCAAGGAACTGAGCGAGTTCATCCGCCAGATCGAAACGCTCGATCTGAACCGTTAATCCCAATTTTCACCTTCCCAAGACGCTAAGCCAAGGACACGCTGATGCCCGTCTATACCGCCCCGACCCGCGATACCCGCTTCGTCGTCAACGAACTGCTCGATCTCGCCAGCTATGGCAATTTGCCCGGGTTCGAAAACGCCACACCCGACATGATCGATACCGTCATCAACGAGGCAGGGCGCTTTTGTGCCGAAGTGCTGGCGCCGCTCAACCGCGTGGGCGACGAGCATGGCTGCACAAGGCATGAAGACGGCTCGGTTACAACACCGCCAGGCTTCAAGGAAGCCTACGAGCAATATCGCGAAAGCGGTTGGGCAACCGTGGCGCAGCCGGAAGAGTTCGGTGGGCAGGGTTTCCCGCACGTACTTGGCTTCGTGCTCGAGGAGTTCATGGCCACTTCGAACCAGGCCTTCGCGATGTATCCAGGCCTAACTACCGGTGCGGTCGCTGCGCTGATCGCAGCAGGCACGGAAGAGCAGAAGTCCACCTACGTGCCCAAGATGATTGCGGGCGAGTGGCTCGGCACGATGAACCTGACCGAGCCGCATTGCGGCACAGACCTCGGCATGATTCGCACCAAGGCGGAGCCCAATGGTGATGGATCCTATGCGATCACTGGCACCAAGATCTTCATTTCGGCCGGCGAACACGATCTGACCGAAAACATCATCCACCTGGTGCTGGCCAAGACCCCCGGCGCGCCCGACAGCACCAAGGGTATCTCGCTGTTCGTCGTTCCCAAGTTCCTCGTTAATGCCGATGGTTCGCTGGGCGAGCGCAACGCGGTGAGCTGCGGCTCGATCGAGCATAAGATGGGGATCCATGGCAATGCCACCTGCGTGCTCAATTATGACGGAGCCAAAGGCTGGATGGTCGGCGAGGAGAACAAGGGCCTTGCCGCCATGTTCATCATGATGAACGCCGCGCGCCTTGGCGTGGGGATTCAGGGACTGGCACAGGCTGAAGTGGCCTATCAGAACGCGGTGGCCTATGCGCTCGACCGGCGCCAGGGCAGGGCGCTGACCGGCCCGGCTGATCCGGAAGCGAAGGCTGATCCGATCTTCGTGCATCCTGATGTTCGACGCATGCTGATGGACGCCAAGGTTTTCACCGAAGGCATGCGCGCCTTGTGCCTCTGGGGTGCGCTGCTGGTCGATCTGTCGCACAAGGCACCGACCGAGCAGGAACGCGAGGAAGCCGATGCCCTGATCGGGCTGATGACCCCGGTGATGAAGGGCTACGGCACCGACAAGGGTTACGATGTCGCCACCAACATGCAGCAGGTGTTTGGTGGTCACGGCTATGTCGAGGAATGGGGCATGAGCCAGTTCGTGCGCGATGCCCGTATCGCCATGATCTACGAAGGCACCAACGGCGTGCAGGCGATGGACCTATGCGGCCGCAAGCTGGGCGCCAAGGGTGGCGCGGCAATCCAGGCCTTCTTCAAGCTCGTCGATGAGGAAATCGCCGTCGGCAAGGCTAACCCGCAAACGGCCGACTTGGCCACCCGGCTCGAAAAGGCGCTGGCCGAGCAGAAAGCGGCGACCATGTGGTTCATGCAGAATGCCATGACCAATCCCAACAACCTTGGCGCTGGCGCGCACCATTACATGCACATCATGGGCATCGTGGTACTGGGCTTCATGTGGCTTCGCATTTCGAAAGTAGCACTGGAGAAGCTGGCTGGTGTTCCCGAAGACAAGGCCTTCTACGAAGCCAAGCTGGTCTCGGCCAAGTACTATGCCGAGCGGTTCCTGCCCGATGCCGGCGCGCTGCGCCGCAAGCTGGAGGCAGGGAGCGAGAGCATGCTGGCGCTGGGCGCTGAGGCCTTCGCCACGGCCGCATAATGCCGCAAGGGACCTGCTGAAACGCTGCCCGGACATGCCGGGCAGCGCTGAACCTATGTCTGAACCGCTCAGTGGTAGCGGCGTAGAAGCCCCGCCAACTTGCCCTGCACGACCACTTCGTCAGGCCGGTAGATCTGCGGCTCATAGGCGCCATTCGCCGGATCGAGCCGGATCATGCCGTTCTCACGACGCAGATACTTGAGCGTAGCTTCCTCGTTCCGCACCAGTGCCACCACGATCTCGCCGTCGCGGGCCGTGTCGGTACGACGCACAAGAGCGTAGTCGCCATCGAAAATGCCGGCTTCAACCATGGAGTCGCCCGATACTTCAAGCGCGTAATGTTCGCCCGGGCCAAGCAGTGCGGCCGGCACCGGCATGCTCGCCTGGCCTTCCAGCGCCTCGATCGGGGCACCGGCGGCGATCCGCCCATGCAGCGGAATCTCGATCACGTCATTAGCGGGCTCGCGCATCGGCGAGGCAGGCCGGGCGGCCGCCACTGCATCATTGGCAGGAGCCGGACGGCGCGAAGAGGGCACCGCATCTTCGGGCATCTTGATCACTTCGAGCGCGCGGGCACGATTGGCGAGCCGTCGGATAAAGCCGCGCTCTTCCAGCGCCGAGATCAACCGGTGCACGCCCGACTTGCTCTTGAGGTCCAGCGCTTCCTTCATTTCCTCGAACGAAGGCGAAATTCCCGTTTCCTCAAGCTTCTGCTGAATGAAGCGGATAAGCTCGTGCTGCTTGGCAGTCAGCATGGCGCAAACCTCCCTGGTCGCCTGTTCCGGGTTCACCGTGATGGTGAACGAATGAGGAACAATTAGGCAACCCGATTCGCAGAGTCAAGCAATTCCGCCATTTCCGAGCAGTAGCACCGGAACATATGTTCCCGCTTCGATCGCATCTGCATCGGCCGGGCGATCGACCAGGCAGTTGGCGGCCGCGAGCGAGGCGAGCGCCGAGGAATCCTGCGATGCAGCCGGGAGAACGCCGTTGCCGTCCCACACCGCGCGCAGGAACTCGCGCCGTTTGCCGACCGGGGGAAATGTGGCCGAAGTGGGCAACATCGCCCGCAGCGGCAAGGGTGTGGCGGCTCCCAGCGCTGCGCGCACCAGCGGCAGCACAAACAGGAAGCAGGTCACAAAGCTTGATACCGGATTGCCCGGAAGGCCGAAGATCACCTGATTGCCTGCCGTGCCAGCGCGGGTCGCCACCAGGATCGGCTTGCCGGGCTTCATCGCCACCTTCCAGAAGCCGATCTGCGCACCCCAGCGCTCCAGTGCCGGGCGAATCAGGTCATGGTCACCCACAGACGCACCCCCGGTGGTGACCAGGATATCCACGCTTTCGGCTTGAGCCAGTGCGGCGGACAATGCCTCCATGTCATCGGGCACCGGTCCCAGCCTCAAGACCTTGCAGCCCAGCGCAACCAGCATCGCGCCGATCATGGCCCCGTTGCTGGCCGGGACCTGGTGTGGGCCGCAGGCGGAAGGATCGGGCGCGAGCTCATCCCCGCTGTCGAGTACCGCCACACGCGGCGCGGACCGCACTGCGAGTGTAGAGTGACCCGCTGTCAGCGCCAGCGCGAGTTGCGCGGCGCCGACGCGCGTCCCCGCCTTGAGCACCAGATCGCCTTCGGCAAAGTCGAAACCGCGCGGGCGGACATGGCGCAGCGCCGGCGGAAGATCGTCGATGCAGCTGACCTGATCGCCTTCGACCCGCGCATCTTCCTGGATCAGCACGCGGTCGGCGCCCCCAGGCACATGCGCGCCGGTCGAAATGCGGACCGCCTCGCCTGCGCCGAGCACGGCCTCGAAGGGAGCGCCGGCGCGGCTCTCGCCCACCAGCCGCCACGGGCCGGGCCCGTCGCCGCCGAATGCATAGCCGTCCATGGCCGACAGGGCAGTGGGTGGCTGGGTCCGCCGGGCCACGAGGTCCTCTGCGAGATAACGGCCCAGCGCTTCGCCAGCGGCGAGCTGTTCTGTCCGCATTTGCGGCGCCAGCGCCAGAACCCGGTTCTGCGCCTCCTCGACGCTCAACAGCCCCCCGGCGTTCAAGCGGCTGTCCAATGACCCGACTTGCCGCCGAGCTTCTCAAGCAGCCTCACCTCGCCGATCATCATACCCTTGTCGAGCGCCTTGGCCATATCATAGACCGTCAGCAGCGCCACCGAAACGGCGACCATGGCCTCCATCTCGACCCCGGTCTTGCCGGTCAGCGAAGCGGTTGCGGTGACCCGCACACCGTCATCCTCAAAGGCGAAATCGACATCAACGGCGTCCAGGCTTAGGGGATGGCACAGGGGGACCAGCTCGCCGGTCTTCTTGGCTGCCATGATCGCGGCAATCCGTGCCGCGCCCAGCACGTCGCCCTTGGGCGCATCGCCGGCCTTGATCGCGGCCAGCGCCTCGGCGCTCATCCGGATGATCCCGCCGGCGCGGGCCATTCGCGCGGTCGCGGTTTTGGCGCCGACATCCACCATCCGGGCGGTGCCGCTGTCATCGAGATGAGTGAGGCGCTTCGACATGGACTGGTTCACTTGGTGATTCGTTCACTGTGGCGTGCTGTTACGTGAACCACGCACCGCATGCACCACAGTCTTGCAGCTGAAAAACTGCCTGCGTGACGGCCGGGCCGCAAGCCGCATATTGGGTAGGGTGGGCGCAAGGTCATGCCCCTCCTTGCCGCAAATGCGCCATGTAGGACAGATCAACCTTCCAGCAGGGCGCGTGTCGCGGCCTCGACATCGGCCTGCCGCATCAGGCTTTCGCCGACCAGGAAGGTCCGCACGCTTGCGCTCGCCAGCCGCAGGCAGTCGGCATGCTGGTTGATCCCGCTCTCGCCGACCAGCAACGTGCCCGCAGGCGCAAGCGGGGCAAGGCGTTCGGTGGTCGCCAGATCGGTGGTGAAAGTCTTCAGGTCACGGTTGTTGACCCCGATCAGGCGCGACTTGAGCCGGATTGCACGCTCCAGCTCCGCTTCGT
>CAZCNF010000054.1:0-13171 GCA_964500135.1 uncultured Porphyrobacter sp. | reverse complement strand
GCAATGGGGTCGTTTGCGGAAAGTCCGCTTTTGGCCCGCTAAAGCCCGAAGCTGCCCTTCAGCCCGTCGATCACATATTGCGCGGCGAGCGCTGCAAGCAGCACGCCCAGAAGGCGCGTCACCACCGCTTCGACCCGGTCGCCCAGGATGCGGATCATCGGGCCGGCCGCAACCAGCGAGGCCGCCGTGATCACCAGCACCGCGCCTAGCGCGCCCAGCACCACCAGCGATTGCTCGATCCCGTTGGCCTCGTTCATCAGCAGCATCACCGCCGCGATCGCGCCTGGCCCGGCCAGCATCGGCATGGCCATGGGGAAGACCGAGACATCCTCGATCTCGGGGCTGGCGGCGACCTTTTCCGCGCGTTCCTCGCGCCGCTGGGTGCGCTTTTCGAACACCATGTCGAAGGCGATGAAGAACAGCATCAGCCCGCCCGCGATGCGGAAGCTGTTGAGTTCGATATGCAGCGCCGAGAGCAAATCCTCGCCGAACAGCGCAAAAATCAGCAGGATCACCGTGGCGATGAAGCTGGCGCGCAGCGCCATATGGCGCGCCTGCTGCGGCGAGGCGCCCTTGGTCAGCCCGGCATAGATCGGCGCGCAGCCAGGCGGATCGATCACCACGAACAGCGTGATGAAGGCCGAGACGAACAGTTCCATCATGCGCCGGGTGGCGGAGGGGCAACCTCCAGCTGGAGCGCATCGACCGTCTTGCCGCCCTTGATCATGCTGATTCGCAAGCGGCGCGAAAGGTCGGCGGCGACATCCCATTCATAGGACAGCGAGCCATCCTGCGAAGCGCCGCTGCCATAGGCGGGGCGGCTGTCGAGCGGCGTGTTCACGCCAGCAGCGATCGCCTGCCCAGCGCGGCAATCGGCCACTGCCGTCTGGATGAACTCAGGCTCTGCCAGCGGTTCGGCCAGTATATCGCCCTGGTCGAGCACCCATTTGTAGCTGCGGTCCTTCTGGCGTTCCCACACGGTGGTGAAATAGCCCTGCGAGCCATCGGGCCGCTGCCAGGCGCCTTTGGTGACCGCCAGCGAACCGTCGCAGCTCATCCACACCTGGTGCGGCTGCCAGCGCACCGCTTCTGCCGGGTTGGCGCGTCCCTTCAGCCATTGCCGCGCATTGACTGGCTGCGGCACGAACATCACCCCGCTATCCGCGGCATATTCGGCAAAGGCGGTCCATTGCCCCTTTTCGCGCGCGAGCCGCGCAAAGGCGAGTTCGGTCGCGACCACGTCGCCCGGCTGCGCCTGGCCCGGTGCGCCCGCCAGCGCGCGGTTGATGATCCGGTCGGGCACGCTCTGCCGCGGGCCCGAGGAGCAAGCGGCCAGCCCAATCAGCCCTATGGCGATGGCAGCGGTGGCGGTGAAATTCTTGAGCACGGCTGTTCGATCCCCGTTCGGGCTGAGCTTGTCGAAGCCCTGCCCTTCTTCCTTAGTGCCGCCACGATGTAAAGACAGCCCTTCGACAGGCTCAGGGCGAACGGAATGGCTAGAGGCTATCGGGAACCGCCAGCCCGGCATTGCGATAGGCCGCGACCAGCGTGTTGCGCAGCAGCACCGCGATCGTCATCGGGCCGACCCCGCCCGGTACCGGGGTGATCGCGCCAGCCACTTCGCTGGCTCCGGCGAAATCGACATCGCCCACCAGCCGGCCCTTGGCTTCGCCTTCGGCAGGCGGGAGCCGGTTGATGCCCACGTCGACCACGGTCGCGCCGGGCTTGAGCCAGTCGGCCTTCACCATTTCAGCGCGGCCCACCGCCGCCACCACGATATCGGCGCGGCGCACCACCGCCGGCAGGTCGCGAGTGCGGCTGTGCGCGATGGTGACTGTGGTATTGGCATCGAGCAACAGCTGCGCCATCGGCTTCCCGACGATGTTCGAACGGCCGATCACCACCGCTTCCAGGCCCGACAAATCGCCGTGCAGATCCTTCAGCAGCATGATGCAGCCAAGCGGCGTGCAGGGCACGAAGCCGCGTTGGCCCACGGCGAGCCGCCCGGCGTTGATCACATGGAAGCCGTCAACATCCTTGTCCGGGCTGATCGCAGCGATGATGCTCTGCTCGTCTAGCGCGCCAGGCAGCGGAAGCTGCACTAGGATGCCGTCGACCGCGGGATCGCGGTTGAGCTGTTCGACCAGCGCCAGAAGGTCCGCTTCGTTTGTGTCGGCCGGCAGGCGATGCTCGAAGCTGGCCATGTTCGCCGCCACTGAAGCCTTGCCCTTGCTGCCGACATAGACCTGGCTGGCCGGGTCCTCGCCCACCAGCACCACGGCGAGGCCGGCCTTGCGCCCCGCTTGCGCCTCGAACGCGCTGGCGAGTTCGCCCACCGTCTCGCGCAGGCGCGCGGCGAAGGCCTTGCCGTCGATCAGCCGCGCCGCCATCGGCTCAGGCGCTCAGCGCGATGTTGCGGACAATCACCATCAGGATCTGCAACCCGATGATCAACACCAGTGGTGAGAAGTCGATCGCACCTGTCTGCGGCAGAAGGTTGCGGACCGGGCGCAGAACCGGCTCGAGCAGGCGGTTGATCGAATTGTAGAAGGCCATCAGGAATTCGTTCGAAGTGTTGACCACGTTGAACGCGAACAGCAGCCCGATCACGAACTGCACGATGATCAGCATCACCAACACGCTGGTGAGGATCGAGAGGATTTCGTAGAGCGCGTAAAGAGCCTGCATGTCACCGCTTTCCGTTAAGTGCGTCCCGCCTTTGCGTATTACCCAAGTAACACGCCCAAGGCCAGCCCCAAGGCCAGAACCAGCGCGGCCTCGCTAACCCAACTGTCAGGCGCGCACCAGCGTTCCCGCCCCGCGTGCTGTGAAGAATTCGAGCAGCATGGCATGCGCCACCCGCCCGTCGAGGATCACCGCCGCCTCGCAGCCTGCCTCGACAGCGTTGACGCAGGTCTCGAGCTTGGGGATCATCCCGCCCGAGATCGTGCCGTCGGCCTTGAGGCTGGCAATCCGCGCGGGATCCAGATCGGTCATCAGTGCGCCGGCCTGGTCGAGCACACCGGGCACATCGGTGAGCAGGAACAGCCGCGCCGCGCCCAGCGCAGCCGCGATCGCGCCCGCCATGGTATCGGCATTGATGTTGTAGGTGTGGCCATCCTCGCCCGCGCCGATCGGGGCGATTACCGGGATCATCCCGGCGGCCACCGCGGTGTCGATGATCGCGGTATCGACCTTGCTCGGCTCGCCCACGAAACCCAGATCGACCGCGCGCTCGATATTGCTGTCCGGATCGCGCGAGGTGCGTTCAACCTTGCGCGCGGTGACAAGGCCGCCGTCCTTGCCCGAAATGCCGATCGCCTTGCCCCCGGCTGCCGCAATCCAGCCGACCAGTTCCTTGTTGATCGCGCCCGACAGCACCATCTCGGCGATCTCGGCGGTGGCCTTGTCGGTCACTCGCAGCCCGTCGACGAACGTGCTTTCCACGCCCAGCTTCTTCAACATGGCGCCGATCTGCGGCCCGCCGCCGTGCACCACCACCGGGTTGATGCCGACCGCCTTCAGCAGCACGATGTCTTCCGCGAAGTCGCGCGCCGCCTCGGGATCGCCCATGGCATGGCCGCCATATTTCACCACGAAGGTGCGCCCGGCATAGCGCTGGAAATAGGGCAGCGCCTCGATCAGCACTTCGGCCTTGGCCAGCATGTTCGGGTCGCTGCTCGCGCTCATCCGTGTCACTCCGTGTCGCCTGTCGGGATTTCAGGCTGCGCGCTTAGCCGCTCGGGCGCCGGGTGGAAAGGCCGGCGTCAACGGTCCAGTTCAGCCGCCAGCTCGGCGAAATTGCGATGCCCCGTAACCGGCGTGACGCGCTCGGCCCACAAGGCTTCGATCTGCGCGGCAATCACGGGCGGCACCAACGCGGCATCGCTGCCTTGAGCCTGCACCTTGGAGGAATCGGCATCGTCGGGAATGCCCAGCCGTTCCTCCATCACCCGGCACATCATGGCATCGTCGAACTTGTCGTGATGGTCATGCATGAACTCGCGGCTGGTCCGTTCCTCGACCAATTGGAGCAGCGCATCTGTCAGCTCGATCCCGCAGAACGCCGCCAACCGCCGGATCATGCCGCGCCGGTTCTTCGCGGCCCAGCGATAGGTCGCCAGCAAGGTGTCAGGCTCGTGGCGCCGCGCCCACCAGCTCAACAGGTGCGTGTAGTAGTCGCAGCCGCCCGGCCCGCCCGACAGCCACAAGGGGAAGAACTCCTCGAGGCTCAGCGCCCCGCGCTCGATATGCCAGCCGTCGAAGAAGCGGTAGAACGAGACATAGGTTTCGTGCGGATCGCGCAGCGTCACGACATAGCGCATGCCCGGCGGCAGCCGTTCGTATTCGCGGTGCGACTTGAACCCGCGCGGGTGGCCGCGCTGCTCCACCGTCATGTCGAAATCGAGCATGACGGCGGTATCCTCCCACGGAGTCATCCGGCTGATGTCGTCGAAGTCCATGTCGCCGCCGGTGCGCAGCTGGTGGAACATCTGTTGCATCATGGTGGTGCCGCTCTTGGCCCAGCAGGTGATGAAGACATCGCCCGGCCGGCCTTCATAGGGGCGGTAGTTCGTGGTCGGGTGCGCCATGATCGCGCCCATGTTGGCGCCGAATTCCTCGATCGTACGGGCGCGCCTGCGTGCCATATCGGCCATAGCCTTGTCCTCCCAGCCGACCCGCCCGGATGCTTTGCATGTTCGCGCGGATGCGGCAAGATGCGACATCGCACCCGAACGAAGCCGCCACCGATGCCGCCCCGCTTTCGCCCCCGCCAGCCAAGTCGCCCGCGCCGCGCCGCCGCCAGCCGCTGGCTGGCTTGGTGGACGCTGTGGCGCATCCCCACGCTGCTGCTGGTGCTGATGCTGGCGTGGTGGTTCGCATACCGCCCCTGGGCCGCGAGCCGGGCCGAGTGGACACCCGCCACCCAGGGTTTCGACCTCTGCGGCGAGCGCGGGCGCGGCCATGCCTGCGTAACCGATGGCGATACGGTGATGCTGGGTTATGGCGAGGGCGCACGGCGCATCCGGCTGACCGGGTTCGACGCGCCCGAGATGGCCGGCGCCTGCCCCGCCGAACGCGCTGCCGCCTTGCGCGCGCGGCAGGAATTGCAGCTGTGGCTCAACCGCGGCGCGTTCGAATGGGATGGCGGCGCCGAGCCCCCGCGCGACCGCTATGGCCGCGAATTGCGCAGCGCGCGGCGCACCCTGCCCGACGGCTCGCACCAGCTGCTGGCCGACCACATGATCGACGCGAAGCTGGCCGAGGGCCCCGGCCCGTGGGAACGGCGCGACTGGTGCCGGTGACCCCGGCAGGCCGGAAAAAGTGCTTGCACTGTGCGGGTTTGCGCACGAAGAATGGTGAAGACCCGGCCAACCGGGCCGGGCGCATCTGGGGGTCTTCACTGCATGAAATGGATGGGATTTGCGGGCGCAGTTGCGGCCGCATGCGCGCTTGCCGCACAGCCGCTCGCGGCGCAGGACAGTAGCACGGCCGAAGCCGCACCGGCCGCCGCCAAGCCGTGCGAACTGCACGTCTGGCCGACCGAGAACTACCTCGGCATCAAGATGGGCCTGTTCTCGGGCTTCGGCATCGTGGGTGCGGCGATCGACCAGGCCGGGCACAAGAAGGGCGTGCAAACGGTGAAGGACCTGATGCGCGAATACCTCGGCCCAGAGGTCCAGCTGGCCGAGCTCGAGAAGCTCGATTACATGGGCAAGCTCAAGTTCTCGCCCGAGCAGTACACGGTGATCGTGCACGAGCCGACCCCCTTCAACGAGGACGTCAAGAAGGACAAGAAGCTCAAGGAAGAGGTCAAGGCGCTCAACGCCAAGATCAAGGCCGGGCAGCGCATCACCGACAGCACCAACCCGTGCTATGCCGAACTGATCACCACGCACATCTTCTATCACAAGGCGATGATGTATGGTTCGAACCTGTTCACCGGCTGGCAGCTGCGCAAGTTCGACGGCGCCAAGCTGGTGAGTTCGGGCGTGGGCCAGGTCAAGAACCCGCTCGAGCATTTCCCGCCCAAGGACGAGACCATGATCGAAGCGGCGCAGGTGGAACTGCGCGACGCCTATGCCAAGGACTTCACCGAATGGGTGGAGAAGAAGTCGGGCGCCTGAGCCGGGCCAGGGCACGAAACGCACGGGGCGCGGGCGGCACGGCTTCCCGCGCCCTTTTGCATGGCCAGCCGACCAGCAAGGCACGCCCTTTGCTGAACGACGCACCGCATGCACCACAGTCCTGACACTGGAATCGGGGCTGGGGATCGCGGGTGCCATGCCCCGGGGCTAGCACCGGGGCGCGCCTGTAGGAAAGGCCGGCCAGGGGCCTTGGCGCGGGCAAGGGATCGGGCAACTGGCGGCGCAGCTAGCCGACTTCGCCTTTGGCTCGCTGCAGCAGCGCGGTAATCTCGTCGAGCATCGCCAGCCGCTGCTTCTTGAGCTCCTCGGCATGGGCATCGCTCAGCGCCTCGATCTCGGCCTCGTTGCGATGGAGCGTGCGGTTGATCTCGTGATAGCGCTCGGCGAGGTTGGCGAAGTGCCGGTCATCCACCTTCAGGCGGGTGAGCAGGTCGCGATCGCGCCGGAAGATTTCGGTGAGTTCGTTGGGGGTATGCTGCGACATTTGTGCCTCGCTTGTCGGTGTTTACGCCGGTGGTGATGAGGGCAGCATAGCGCCGCGCCGATTGGCGGCATTGAGCGAGATCAAATTGGGGGGGTGTGACTCATATTAGCTGGCAAACCGCTCAAGGATTGCATCGATACCAATGAACCATAGGACCAGGATCGCTGCCACTTGCAGAAACGCGATCGTATGCAATTCGCTGCTGAATGGTTCCTTGCGCGTCTTGTGCCGGAACAGTTGCCGGCCAGCGTAAGCGCCGGGCGTGCCGCCAATCAATGCCCAGCCGAGCAGAGCGGACTCGCTCACGCGCCACTGGCCGTTTTCGGCGAGCGACTTGTCGATCCCGAAGGCGGCAAAGGCGATGAAATTGACCAAGATCAGGTAATAGACGGGCCATTCGAGGTGCGAGACGCCGGCGATCATTTTGGCATTCCTGCGCAGGGGAAACGTTAGCTAGAACCAACTTAACCCCTGACGCTTAAGGTTTCACGAACGTGCGAGTGCGTTCCCTTCTTCTCCCCTCCCGCTTGCGGGAGGGGCTGGGGGTGGGCAAGATACAACCCATGCCTGAATGGAACCCGCGCAACACCGCCCGCGCCAGATCGCTGCGGCGCCGGGCGACTCCGGCGGAACGCGCGCTGTGGGAACATCTGGCGCGCAGCCAGCTTGGCGCCAAATTCTCGCGCCAGATGCCGGTCGGGCCATACTTCGCCGATTTCCTGTGCCGCGCGCTCAAGCTGGTGATCGAGCTGGACGGCCACAGCCACGATGTTGCGCCACAGCGCGACGAGGTGCGTGATCATGAAATGGAGCAGGCGGGCTACACCGTGCTGCGCTTCACCAATGCCGAGGTGCAGCGGAATGTAGAGGGCGTGGTTGCCGCGATCAGCGAGGCGGTCGCCCGTTTGCGTGGAGTCTAACGCCCACCCCTAACCCCTCCCGCAAGCGGGAGGGGGATTGTGATCGGCTATCACTCCGCCGCCTGCACTCCGTCGGCGCCATCGCCGAACAGGCCGGGCGCTTCCTCCTCGGCTTCGCCGGCCTCGTTGGCGGCCTTGGCCTTCTGGCGCTTGTCGAAGCTGGCCCACACGTCGTTCCAGTTGCCGCGCGTCGCCGCCTTCGAATATTCGGTGGCGCGGGTTTCGAAGAAGTTGGCGTGCTCCACCCCGTTGAGCAGCGGCGCGAGCCACGGCAGCGGGTGTTCGTCAATCATGTAAATCGGTTGCAGGCCCAGCTGCCCCAGCCGCCAATCGGCGATGTAGCGGATGTAGCGTTTGATTTCCTTGGCCGTCATTCCCGGCACCGGGCCCATTTCAAACGCCAGGTCGATGAAGCCATCCTCCAGCCGCACGACCTTTTGACAGCAATCGATAATGTCCTCCTTGACCGCCTTGGTCAGGCAGTCGCGTTCCTTGGTAAAGGCATGGAACAGCTTGGTAATGCCTTCGCAGTGCAGGCTTTCGTCGCGCACCGACCAGCTGACGATCTGGCCCATGCCCTTCATCTTGTTGAAGCGCGGGAAGTTCATCAGCATGGCGAAGCTGGCGAACAGCTGCATCCCTTCGGTGAAGCCGCCGAAGGCCGCCAGCGTGCGGGCGATATCCTCGTCCGTATCCACCCCGAACTGCTGCAGGAAATCGTGCTTGTCCTTCATTTCCTCATATTCGAGGAAGGCGCTGTATTCCGCCTCGGGCATGCCGATCGTGTCGAGCAGGTGCGAATAGGCGGCGATGTGGACGGTTTCCATGTTGCTGAACGCGGTCAGCATCATCTTCACTTCGGTCGGCTTGAACACGCGCCCGTATTTGTCGTGATAGCAATCCTGCACCTCGACATCGGCCTGGGTGAAGAAGCGGAAGATCTGGGTGAGCAGATTGCGCTCGTGATCGGTGATCTTCTGCGCCCAGTCGCGGCAATCCTCGCCCAGCGGCACTTCCTCGGGCATCCAGTGGATCTGCTGCTGGCGTTTCCAGAACTCGTAGGCCCACGGATATTCGAACGGCTTGTAGGTCTTGCGGGCTTCGAGCAACGACATCTTGTGGGTCTCCGTGAATCAGCGCGAAATTCCAATATAGGGAATCATGGCGGCAATACGAAGGCAAGCATGCGTGATTCGGCGGGGATAAGCCGTGCATTTTTCGAGTCGAACCGCATGGCTGGCAGCGCGGCCGGTCACCCCGATTCGGCGCTGCGGGCCCGCACTTAGCAGGCTGTTAACCATTACTGCCATCGGGCAGTGCGCTGTTAACCATCGCAAGCCGCAGTTTGGCGTGAAAAACGCCGCATTAGGAGATACTTAACGTGGTTGCGGCTAACCAGCCGGCCATGTCGCGTGAATACGCCTCGCCGGATTTCGCCTTGCGCGAAGAGATCGACACTGCGCTGGCGCAGCAGGTCGACTACGAGGCGTGGTCGCCGGCGCTCAAGGCGGCGCAGTGCCAGCACGAACGGGCCAAGGGCTTCAGCCTGCTGCGCTACCAGATCCTGATCGTGGCAATGCTCAGCCTGGCCTCGCTGGCGTGGGACATGGTGGCCGTGCCCGAGATGTTCGAAGTGGCGCTGGGCTGGCGGCTGGTCATCACCGTGCCGCTGACGGTGTACGGGCTGCTGCTGCTGCGCCGGACCGACACGGTGCAACTCAAGCTGGTGCTGGGGCTGTTGCTGATTTCGCTCGGCACGCGCACGATCCACCTCGCCACCCATGGCGATCCGGAAGTGATGGTGCGCTACAGCATGGCGACCAGCTTCATCCTGGGCCTGGCGTGCCTTGCCGCCCCGTTCAACCCGCGCGAGATGCGGATCTTCGCGCTCTGCTTCCTGCTCGCGACCTCGATCGCGGCGATGTGGCCCACCGCGCTGCCCAACCGGCAGATCGCGCTCTACATCAGTTTCTCGACGCTGATCGGCCTGCCCGCGCTGGCCATTGCGCGGCGCCACTGGCAGCTCAATTCGCGCGCCTTCCTGCTCGACATGCGCGACAGTTTCAGCCGGCTCGAGCTGGAGCAGAGCAATCTGCTGCTGCAGCAATTGTCGGAACAGGACCCGCTCACTGGCATGCCCAACCGGCGCAAATTCGAGCGGGTGATGAACGAGAAGATGGAACTGCTGCCGGGCGGCGAAGGGCAGCTGGCGGTGATGATGATCGATCTCGATCACTTCAAGGCGTTCAATGACCGCCATGGCCACCAGGCAGGCGACCGCTGCCTGGTGCTGGCCGCGGCCCAGCTGCAGGCGCTGTTCCCCACGAACTACGGCATCCTGGCGCGCTATGGCGGCGAGGAATTCATCGCCGCGCTGCGCGAGCGCACGCCGGGCGAGGCCGCGCGCCTCGCCGAGGACATGCGCGCCGCAATCGCCGCGATGCTGGTGCCGGTGCGTGACGAGGCCAAGCCGCTGATCACCACCAGCATCGGGCTGGCGCTGGCGCCGGTGGATGCGCGGCTGGCGCTGGAAGACCTGATCGAGATGGCCGATGTCGCGCTCTACAGCGCCAAGCGTGCCGGGCGCGACCGGGTGGAACTGGTCGAGGCCGGTGCCCCCGTGCCGGTCGGCCTGGCCTATTCGCGCGATCGCCGCCGGGGGTGAGCGCAGCGCCGGGCGGCGCGGCTGTCAGCCGGAGCGCTGCTTCGAGCTGAACCAGCTGCCGCCGCCCAGCACGGTGATCCCCAGGAAGAAGCCGAAATCGTACCAGCCGCCGCGGTTGGGCACGGCGTAGACCGCGATATCCGAATCGAACAGCGATCCGATCCAGGCCCATGGGAACACGAAACCGTGCCACAGGCCCCACCAGAAGCCGGGCGTGCCGGCCTCGTCCGCGACACCCGCGTCAACCTGCGAGGCGCAAGCCGAGAGGAGCACCGTGAGCGGCGCGGCAGCGACTATTCGGGCGGATCTGGCGGGCGAATTCGCAGGCATGGGCACCTCGTCGGGTCAGCCTGCACCGGCAGGCGGGATCAAGGGCAGTCTGGAAAAACCGCAGCGAAAGGGCAAGCGTTGCAGCCAGGCTGCGCTTACAAAATCCGCCGCAGCGGGGCCCGCGCACCCGGCTGCGGCACCGCTGCCTCGGCATGGCCACGGGATGGCAAAGGTGCACGCTCCTGCGCCGCCAGTTGCTCGAGCAGTTCGCCTGGCAGGGGCCGCAGGAAAGCCAGGCCTGCCGCGTGGCCCCGGCGCCAGCGCACCTGCGCGTAATGCGGCCCGGTGCCGGCAATGGTCAGCCGGACCTGATCGCCTTGCGCCAGTTGGCCAGCCGGATCGGCGATCCGGCAGCCGCCCTCGGCAATGTCGGACAGCGCCGCTTCCCAGCGCGCCCCGCGCGCGGTGCGGCAGGTGCCGTGGGCCGAAATCGGCGTCCTGGGTTTCTGGCGGGCCTTCATGGTCAATGTTCGTGCGGTGCCGGATCCTTCCTTCGCGGCCGCGCTAGCACGAACAAGCTTAAGAGCCGGTAACCCTGGGGTCAGGACCTCAGGCTCAGGCGCCGGGCATCAGCCGCAGGATGATGAACCAGATCACGCCCACGAACAGTGGCGCGATCCACATGTGGAGCCGCCCCATGGCGCGCCCATTCCCGCCCAGCCGCGCGATCCGCCGGCCATTGGCGAACACCGCCAGCGCCAGCAGCGTGCCGGCAATGCCGATCCAGACGGGGTCGATCGCGTCCATCGCGCGATCCTATTGCGCGCCGGGCCCGGGCACAAGGTAGCGTTCCTGCCGCCCCTTCACATGCACCCGGAACACCACCGCGCGCGCACCCTGCGGCCCGCCGATCGGGGCATGCACCGCATTCGGCGGAATGACATAGGAATCGCCGGCATTGAGCGGCAGGTCGGGCTTGCCTTCCTCGACATGCACCGCGCTGCCTTCGACGAGATAGAGGAACTCCTCGCCCGGATGATAATGGCGCGGCACCTGCGCGCCGGGCGGGATCACCACGTCCGAGACGATCACTTCCAGCCCGTCTGCCGCCTTGATCGGCGCGGTCAGCACCGCATGACTGCCGGGGCCGCGATCGGGCAGCTGGGCCCGCTGCGGCGCGGGCTCGGGCAGCGCGACCTCGGCTTCGCTGCAGGCAGCGAGCGCAAGGACGGCGATGGCCGCCAGCGCCTTCACCGGCCGGCCCGCCTCACTGGCAAGCCAGGCATTCCTCGTAATCGGTCTGGTCGCCGGCGTTGAGCTCGATCTTCGGCGCGTCGGCGGTGTTGTCCGCTTCCACCCCGCCGGCGAACCCGGCGCGCTGTACGCTCTTCGAGCGCAGGTAATAGAGCGACTTGATGCCCTTCTCCCACGCCTGGAAGTGCAGCATCATCAGGTCCCACTTGTCGACATCGGCGGGGATGAACAGGTTGAGGCTCTGCGCCTGGTCGATATAGGGCGCGCGGTCGGCCGCGAATTCGAGCAGCCAGCGCTGGTCGATTTCGAAGCTGGTCTTGAACACGGCCTTTTCCTCAGGGCTGAGGAAATCGAGGTGCTGCACGCTGCCGCCGCGCTCGAGGATCGAGTTCCACACCGCAACCGAATCCTTGCTCTTCTCGCGCAGCAGCCGCTCGAGATAGGGGTTCTTCACGATGAAGCTGCCCGACAGGGTCTTGTGCGTGTAGATATTGGCCGGGATCGGTTCGATGCAGGCGCTGGTGCCGCCGCAGATGATGCTGATCGACGCCGTCGGCGCGATCGCCATCTTGCAGCTGAAGCGTTCCATCACGCCCATTTCCTCGGCATCGGGGCAGGCGCCACGTTCCTGCGCCAGCAGCATCGAGGCTTCCGAGGCCTTGGCCTGGATGTGCTTGAACATCTTGAGGTTCCACACCTTGGCCATCGGGCTTTCGAAGCCGATCTGCTTCATCTGCAGGAAGGAATGGAAGCCCATCACGCCGAGGCCCACCGAACGTTCGCGGCTGGCGGAATATTTCGCGCGGGCCATCTCATCGGGCGCGCGGTCGATATAGTCCTGCAGCACGTTGTCGAGGAAGCGCATCACGTCCTCGATGAAGCGCTTGTCGCCCTGCCATTCGTCCCAGGTCTCGAGATTGAGCGAGGAGAGGCAGCACACCGCGGTGCGATCATTGCCCAGATGGTCGATGCCGGTGGGCAGGGTGATTTCCGAGCACAGGTTCGAGGTCGAGACCTTCAGGCCCAGATCGCGGTGATGCTTGGGCATCATCCGGTTCACTGTGTCGGAGAAGACGATATAGGGCTCGCCCGTGGCCAGCCGGGTCTCGACCAGCTTCTGGAACAGGCTGCGCGCATCGACCTTGCCGCGCACGCTGCCGTCACGCGGGCTCTTCAGTTCGAATTCGCTGCCCGAACGGACCGCTTCCATGAATTCGTCGGTCACCAGCACCCCGTGATGCAGGTTCAATGCCTTGCGGTTGAAATCGCCCGACGGCTTGCGAATCTCGAGGAACTCCTCGATCTCGGGGTGCGAGATGTCGATGTAGCAGGCAGCCGAACCGCGCCGCAGCGAACCCTGGCTGATCGCCAGCGTCAGGCTGTCCATCACCCGCACGAAGGGGATGATGCCGCTGGTCTTGCCGTTGAG
>CAZCNF010000053.1:0-13758 GCA_964500135.1 uncultured Porphyrobacter sp. | reverse complement strand
CGCGCGCGCCACCCCGCGATCCGCGCCTTCCATTCGCCCAGGTCGCGCGGCTTGCGGCTGCCCCAGGCGGCAATCATCTGGCCGAGAACAGTGGCGCAATCGCCCACGATCGGCAGATCGACATGCACTGTCTTGTTGATCGAACTGCGGTCGATATCGATGTGGATCTTGGTCGAATGCGGGCTGAAGGCGTCAAGCCGGCCGGTTACCCGGTCGTCGAATCGCGCGCCGATGCAGACCATCAGGTCGCACTGGTTCATCGCCATATTGGCTTCGTAGGTACCGTGCATCCCCAGCATGCCCAGCCAGTCCGGATGGTCGGCGGGAAAGGCGCCCAGGCCCATCAGCGTCGATGTGGTCGGCGCGCCGGTCAAATCCTGCAGCTGGCGCAGCAGCCGGCTCGCCTCTGGCCCCGAATTGATCACGCCGCCACCGGTGTAGAACACCGGTCGCTCGGCCCGCGCCAGCAGATCGACCGCTTCGGCGATCTCTTCAGCACTGCCCACCATGCGCGGCTGATAGCGATGCGCCGCCGGGCCATTGCCGGCCTTGGTGGCAGAGGGAACCGCGATCTGCACGTCCTTGGGGATGTCGATCACCACCGGGCCCGGGCGACCGGTGGTGGCGATGCGAAAGGCCTCCTCGATCGTCGCCTTGAGCTCGGCCGGTTCCTTCACGAGATAATTGTGCTTGGTGCAATGGCGGGTGATGCCGACGGTGTCGGCCTCCTGGAACGCATCGGTCCCGATCAGCGACGTCGGCACCTGTCCGGTGATCACCACCATCGGGATCGAATCCATGAAAGCATCGGCGATGCCGGTGACGGCATTGGTCGCGCCGGGGCCCGATGTTACCAGCACCACGCCCGGCTTGCCGGTGGAACGGGCATAGCCTTCGGCGGCATGGGCTGCGCCGGCTTCGTGCCGCACCAGGATGTGACGAATCCGTTCGTCCCCGAACAGCTCGTCGTAGATCGGCAGCACCGCACCGCCGGGATAGCCGAACACATATTCGACCCCCTGTTCGATCAGGCTCTCCACCAGGATTGCGGCGCCGCTGCGCTCCTGTGCCACGTCTGCTTCCTTCCATCCGAGCGGGGTTCGCGCCCGCCTCTAGGCGCAAAGCGCGCCTTTCACAATAAAATGCGGCCCGGTGCAGACAATGCGCACCGGGCCACTGGCGGTCTCGCTATGCGTTCGAATCTAACGTGTCAACAGTTAATCACGTAATAATGATGCAAAATAATCGATCCAATCGACATTTTCAGACACTACGCTTGGCCAGTCTGACGGAGGTTGCCGCCTGAACCAGGTATACTGCCGCTTGGCATAATTGCGCGTCGCTTGCTGGCCACGAGCGACCATCTGTTCGCGGGATATCTCGCCCCGGGTATAGGCAGCGATCTCGGGCACGCCGATCGCGCGCATTACCGGCAGGCCTGGGGCAAGCCCACGCGCCAGCAGTGCCTCGACCTCGGCCACCGCGCCGCGCTCGATCATCCGGGCAAATCGCAAGTCGCAGCGCGCATAAAGCCACTCGCGCTCGGGCAGCAGGATCAGCGGGTGGAGCGCAATCTCGCCCGCAATCCCGCCAAGCTTCTCGCCCTGCCACTGGGCCAGCGACCGACCGGTTGAGCGGATAACCTCAAGCGCGCGGGCTATACGCTGGCTGTCGCCTGGATCGAGCCGGGCTGCGCGGCCGGGATCTTCGGACTGCAGCGCTCGATAGGCGTCAGCCGCCGGAAGCGCCCTCACTTCCGCCCTTACGCCAGGATCGATTGCAGGCACGGGCGCGATGCCTTCAAGCAGCGTGCGCAGGTACAGCCCCGTCCCGCCGACCAGGATCGGCACCGCGCCCTCCTGGTGAAGGCAGGCGATCTCATGCCTTGCCGCAGTGGCCCAATCCGCTGCGGAACACGGCTGCGCGCCGTCCCACGTGCCGAACAGCCGGTGTTCGATGCCGCGCATTTCCGCTTCGTCCGGGCGCGCGCTCAGAATCTGCAAATCGGCATAGACCTGCGCGCTATCGGCATTGATCACCACGGCGCGGCGCCCGCGCTGCTCCAGCGCCAAAGCAAGCGAGACCGCGCAATCGCTCTTGCCGCTGGCGGTTGGCCCTGCAATGAGCGCGACCGGCCCTTTGACTGGAGAATCCCCTTTGCCCATTGCCCGGCTGATAGCAGACCCGGCCAGCTTGGAAACGCGCATCGCGGCTGCCGCGCGCGCGCTGCAAAGCCGCGGGCTCGAGCTCTCCGAGGTCCGCACGCTTGCAAGCGATGCGGACGTGGTCGAACTGTCGCTAGCCGGGGGCGATGATGCGGTGGTGAAGGAAGCGCTGAGCGAGCATTTCAGCCCGGCCGACGTGCTTGTCGCAAATGCGGAGATTGCACTTCCGGCGCTGTTCGTATCGGACATGGATTCGACCATGATCGGGCAGGAATGCATTGACGAACTGGCCGATTTCGCCGGGATCAAGCACCAGGTCGCCGCGATCACCGAGCGCGCGATGCAGGGTGAGCTCGATTTCGAAAGCGCACTGCGTGAACGGGTGCTGCTGCTGCGCGACCTGTCGGAAGAAGCGATCATCGAATGTCTCGCCACCCGGATCGAGCCGATGCCAGGCGCGCGCGTGCTGGTGGAAACCCTGAAGGCGCATGGCTGCCGCACGGTTCTGGTCACCGGCGGGTTCCACCATTTTGCCGATCCGATCGCCCAGCAGCTGGGGTTTGAGCGGGTGGTCGCCAACCGCCTCGCGATCGACGGTGGGCGCATTACCGGCGAACTGGTCGGCCCGATTACCGACAGTTCGGTCAAGCGTGCCACGTTGGAAGCGGAACTGGCGGAGCTGGGGCAGGGGGCAGTCTCGCTCGCCACCGGCGACGGTGCGAACGACGTGCCGATGCTGGTCGCGGCCGATTACGGCATCGCCTATCGCGCCAAGCCTGCTGCAAAACTCGCCGCCAATGGCTGGATCGAGCGGGGTGACCTGACTTCGGTGTTGCGGCTGCTGGGGATTCCTGCCCGCGCCTGGGTGACGGGCTAGGCGATGGCAGCGCCTGCGGCATGCGCATGGCACCCGGCGGGAAATCCCATGGACAGGCAACTTACACGATTGTAAATAGGGTCCTCTATCGAGGATCCCGCCATGGCTTTGACCGATCGCCCGCTCGTTGCCCCCGGACGCAGGACGTCCCGCTTCCGCCCGATCAAGGCGCTGCGCCATTTCGGCAAGCTGGTTGCCGACAAGGAAGACACCGAACAGGTGTTCCACATCATCGAGGCGCTGAAGGGCAGATCCAGCCACCTGAGGGCATGGGATTTCATCCGTTCGGAACAGGGGCAGGCGTTCCTCAGGCGTGAGGTCGATATCCCGGGCATGCTCGACGATCATGCGCGTTGGGCCGATTGCGCTCCGAACAGCGTGGCGCAGCACTATATCCGCTTCATGAAGCGCGAGGGGCTGACCGCCGCCGGGCTTGTCGCTGAAAGCCACAAGTGGCTACCGCCCGAGAAGCGGCACCAGGACCTGACCGAATGGTATTTCGAGCGGCTGCGCGACACGCATGATCTGTTCCACGTGCTCACCGGTTACGGGCGGGATGCGCTGGGCGAGGCTTGCCTGCTGGGCTTCAGTTACGAGCAGAACGGCAATCTGGGTGTGAAGTTCATCGCCTATGCCGGCACGCGGCAGATCGGGAAGACCACGCGCACACGCGCTCCGCTGTTCGCTGCGCTGCGCGAGGGTCGTGCGCTGGGTAAGGCGGCGGCGAAGGTCGCGCACCAGGATATCGAGGCACTAATGCACGAGGATATCGATGCCGCGCGGGCGCGGCTCAACATCGGCAAGCCGGTGATCTATCGCCAGTGCCTGGCCCAGCTTGAAGCCGAGGGCTTCCTCCAGAATCAGCTGATGACGCCCGAGGCGCAGGCGGCCTGAGCCGCCGTCGATCCGCCCCTATCGCTCCATCCAGTCGCGGAAGAAGCTTTCGTGCGCCTCGCGCAATTGCGCCAGCGACACGCCCAGCAGGCTGTCGCCGCCGACGGTTCCCAGACGCCGGAACCCGATCTGCGCGGTTTCGGCATTCTCTGTGCCCTTGGCCAGCGCGGCGTTGAGCGCGGCTGAATCGGGCACAGCGATGACATAACGGCCCTGATCCTCCCCGAACCACCACTGAGCCGCGGTGTATTCGGGATTGGCTTCGACCGCGGCGCCAAGCCCGCCCGCCAGCGCCATTTCCGCCAGCGCCACGGCCAGCCCGCCATCCGAAATGTCATGCACGGCATTGACCAGCCCGTCGGCGATCAGTTCATGGATGATCTTGCCGGCATGGCGCTCGATCACGAGATCGGTCGGCGGTGCACGCCCTTCGTCGCGGCCCTTGACCACGCTGAGCCACAGCGACTTGCCCAGATGCGAACGCGTCGGGTCGGGCCGGGCCCAGAATTCGGGGCCGACGAGGTAAAGCGTATCGCCGGGGTTCTTGAACCCCAGCGTCATCATCTTCGCATAATCCTCGATGATGCCGACCCCGCCGATCGCCGGAGTGGGCAGGATCGCGCTGCCGCCGCCGGTGGCCTTGCTTTCGTTGTAGAGGCTGACATTGCCGCTCACGATCGGGAAATCGAGCGCGCGGCAGGCTTCGCCCATGCCCTCGAGCGCATAGACGATCTGCGCCATGATTTCGGGCCGCTGCGGGTTGGCGAAATTGAGGCAATTGGTCACCGCCAGCGGCCGCGCCCCGACCGCGCAGAGATTGCGATAGGCCTCGGCGATCGCCTGCTTGCCGCCTTCGTAAGGGTCGGCGAAGACGTAGCGCGGGGTGCAATCGGTGGTGATGGCCAGCGCCTTGCGCGTGCCATGCAGCCGCACCACGCCGGCATCGCCGCCGGTCTGCAGCGTATCACCCATCACCTGGCTGTCGTATTGCTCTGCGATCCAGCGCTTGCTGGCCAGGTTGGGACTGGCCATCAGCTTGAGGAGGTCGCCGCCGACGTCACTGCTGTCCGGGCGGTCGGTCATCGGCGTAATGCCGGCCCAGGCCCGGTATTCCTCTTTCGAGAGATAGGGCCGGTCGTACAGCGGAGCCTCGTCGGCCAGCGGTGCCAGCGGAATGTCGCATACGACTTCACCGTTGAATTCCAGCACCATATGCCCGGTATCGGTCACTTCGCCGATCACCGCGAAATCGAGTTCCCACTTGCGGAAGATCGCCTCGGCCATCGCTTCCTTGCCGGGCTTGAGCACCATCAGCATGCGCTCCTGGCTCTCGCTCAGCATCATTTCATAGGGCGTCATGCCGGTTTCACGGCACGGCACCTTGTTCATGTCGAGCCGGATGCCCGCGCCGCCCTTGCTGGCCATTTCGACCGAGCTGGAAGTAAGCCCGGCCGCGCCCATATCCTGGATCGCCACGATCGCGTCGGTCGCCATCAGTTCGAGGCAAGCCTCGATCAGCAGCTTTTCGGTGAAGGGATCGCCCACCTGCACGGTCGGGCGCTTGGCTTCGGCATCCTCGCCGAAATCGGCGCTGGCCATGGTCGCGCCGTGGATCCCGTCACGCCCGGTTTTCGAGCCGACATAGACGATCGGATTGCCGACACCCGTGGCGGCCGAATAGAAGATCTTGTCGGCATCGGCGACGCCCACGGTCATCGCATTGACCAGGATATTGCCGTCATAGGCCGGGTGGAAATTGGTTTCGCCGCACACCGTTGGCACACCCACGCAATTGCCATAGCCGCCAATCCCCGCGACCACGCCTTTCACCAGGTGCTGCATCTTGGGATGTTCGGGCCGGCCGAAGCGCAGGGCATTGGCATTGGCGACCGGGCGCGCGCCCATCGTGAACACGTCGCGCAGGATCCCGCCCACGCCGGTCGCCGCGCCCTGGTAGGGCTCGATGTAAGAGGGGTGGTTGTGGCTCTCCATCTTGAAGATCGCGGCCAGCTTCTGCCCCTCGGGGCCATCGCCGATGTCGATCACGCCGGCATTCTCGCCCGGGCCGCAGATCACCCAGGGCGCTTCGGTCGGCAGTTTCTTGAGGTGCAGGCGCGAGCTCTTGTAGGAGCAATGCTCGCTCCACATCACCGAAAAGATGCCGAGCTCGACCAGATTGGGCTCGCGACCGAGCGCATGGAGCACGCGGTCATATTCCTCGGGCGAAAGACCGTGCGATTCGACGATTTCGGGCGTGATCTGTGACATGGGGAGCGCCCTTAGCGCCCGCTTTCGCCTATCGCCAGTCCCGCGCGCGCTTGTGGCGGCGATTCTCCCCGACCCAACGGGCCACGATGCTGGCCACGGCAAAGGCGGCCAGCGCCTGGAGGTAGAGGAACAACCCGGCTTCGGCCGGATGCGGGGCAAACCAGTTGATCGCCTGGAACAGCAACAGCACCGCCAGCAGCACCAGCGGCGGGCCGACCGGGCCCCGCGTTGCCCTGACATACCAATAGAACGCGCCGAGGGTGAGGCCGAGCTCCAGCGGCATGGCGACCGCCGGATAGTTCCACAGGCCGAGGCCGGTTTTCATCTCGCCCCCGGCCAGCGTCAGATCGGGCCGGTGGACCAGCCAGTCGAGCAACCAGTGCGACAGCACCACGCCGCCCGCCAGCACGCCCGCCACGGCCTCGCGCAGTAGCGCAAAGACCAGCAGGCCGAAGATCACCGCCCACACCGCGGTACCCAGCAGGCTGTGGGTATAGGGCATGTGGTAAAGGTCGAAGGGGACCATCACCGTCGCTCCCGGTTCCACCCGCATGCGTTCTATCCCGACCGTTGCCAGCGCGAAGAAAGCCCAGTCGACCAGTTGGGCCGCCACAAACAGCGTGCCCAGGCCCGGCGCGCGGCGACTGACGGCGGCGGCGGCGAGGGCAGGGGCGAAGTGTCCGATGAACATCCGCGTTCAGGACGTGATCCTGAGCGTGGCCCAGGTCGCGATGCCGCTGGCGGTTGCCGTGGCAAAAGTGCCCCAGGCAATGTCGAGCACGCTGACATGCGTGGACCAGACCTTGAACACCGCCTGGCTGGTAAGGTCGAAGGTGGCATAGCACAGCGCGCCCAGCAGCGCGCCATTGAGCACCGCTGTTCCGACGTGGCCGCTTTCAAGCCCGGGGCGAATCGCGAACCACACCATGCCGGCGAGATAGATCAGGTAGAACACCGCCGCCGGGGCCACGCGGAAATTCTCGGCCATGATCTCGCCGATCACCGGGCGATAGAGATTGGGGCCGGCCCATCGCAACCACAAGGCATCGAGGACACCGAAGGCGACCGCGGCCACGACATAGGCGATTATCCACTTGGTCATCCGCGACTCCGCTTTATCTCTCGTCGACTGACAGCTTGACCGGCTGCGTCGTGGCGGTCAATGCTCGCGCGACGAGAGAGAGGGGCATTGGCCATTTCCACGACGACCGACATTTCCCAGCTGACCTTCGAACAGGCGCTCAGCGCGCTGGAGGAGATCGTGCAGCAACTGGAAAGCGGCAGTGTGCCGCTCGACCAGTCGATAGCCCTCTATGAGCGTGGCGAGGCGCTGCGGCGGCATTGCCAGAAGCGGCTCGACGATGCGCAGGCGCGGATCGAACGCATCGTTACCGATGGGTCGGGCGCCGCCACCGGCACCGCTCCGTTCGACGCCGACGGATAGGCGGCATGGCCGGGGGGTTCGATCACAGCCTGCTGAAGGAAGGTCTCGCGCGCGTCCAGGAGGAAGTGGACAGCGTGTTCGATGCCTTGCTGCCGGTGCCGCAGGACAGCCGGGCACGGCTGGTGGAAGCCATGCGCTATGCCGCCATCGGCGGCGGCAAGCGTGTGCGCCCGCTGCTGCTGGTCAGCACTGCCGAACTGTTCGGGGTCGACCGTGACCGTGCCTTGCGGGCGGCCTGCGCGGTCGAGGCGATCCATGTCTATTCGCTGATCCACGACGACCTGCCGTGCATGGACGATGACGATTTGCGCCACGGCAAGCCCACGCTGCACAAGGCCTTCGACGAAGCGACGGCGGTGCTGGCGGGCGATTCGCTCCATGCCCTGGCGTTCGAGATCCTGGCCGATCCGGAAACCAGCGCCGATCCGTTCATCCGGGTCGAGCTGATCGCCACGCTCGGCCGGGCAAGCGGCAAGGATGGCATGGCTGGCGGCCAGATGATGGACATGATGGCCGAAGCCGAGGACTATGACCTGCACACCATCACCCGGCTGCAGCAGCTCAAGACCGGCGCATTGCTCGCCGCCTCGGTGGAGATGGGCGCAGTGATGGGGCACGTGCCGTCCGAGGGGCGCCATCACCTGCGCGCCTATGCGCGCGACATCGGCCTTGCGTTCCAGATTGCCGACGACCTGCTCGATCACGAGGGCGACGAGGCCAAGGCCGGCAAGGCGCTGCGCAAGGATGACGGGCAAGGCAAGCAGACCTTCGTGACGCTGATGGGCGCGGACAAGGCGCGCGGACAGGCGCAGGCGCTGGTCGAACAGGCTGTGGGCCATCTCGCCCCCCATGGGGAGGAAGCGCGGATGCTCGCCGCGGTCGCGCGCTATATCGTGGAGAGGGACAGGTAATGCGACGCATCGGCATATACCCCGGCACATTCGATCCGATCACGCTTGGCCATATGGACATCATCGAACGCGGTGCGAAGCTGGTTGACGAGCTCATCATCGGCGTAACGACCAATGCCGCCAAGTCGCCGATGTTCGCTGATGAAGAGCGGATCGCGATTGTCGAGCGCGAGGTGGCGGCAATCGGCGACAGGAATATCCGCGTGGTTGGCTTCAATTCGCTGCTGATGGACTTTGCCGACCGGATGGGGGCTGCGGTGGTGATCCGCGGCATTCGCGGCGTGACCGATTTCGAATATGAATACCAGCTCACCGGCATGAACCGGCAACTCAATCACGAGATCGAGACGGTGTTCCTGATGGCCGATGTGGCGCTGCAGCCGATTGCCAGCCGGCTGGTCAAGGAGATCGCGCTTTACGGCGGCGACATTTCCAAATTCGTCACCCCGGCGGTGCGCGACGAAGTGGTCGCCAGGGTCGAGCGCAACGGGCGGCTGGGCGGTGCCTGAGCGCTCAAACGAAGCTGTGCAGGCGCGCTCGATCATTCATTGCGGCGACAGTGATGTGCCGCTAGACCGCCACCCGACCCAATGCGATTTCAAGGCTTCGTGACGCCAATCATGCTGAAAAACGTTCTTTTTGCTGCGGCTGCTTCGTTCGGTTTGCTGGCCGCGCCGCTGCCCGCGCTGGCCCAGGACGCTGCACCTGCCGAAGTGGCGCCCCCTGCAGCAGAGCCGAAGGCACCGGCCTTCCGCAGCTATGCGCCGGTCAATTTCGATACGGCAGCGGACCTCGAGAACATCTGGCTGCTCGACCTTTCGAACGGCGAGCGGGTAGCGATCCGGCTGATGCCCGACTGGGCGCCGAACCATGTCGAGCGGATCAAGACGCTGACCCGCCAGGGCTTCTATGACGGGGTGATCTTCCACCGCGTGATCGAGGGGTTCATGGCGCAGGGCGGCGATCCGACCGGGACAGGGCAGGGCGGTTCGCAATTGCCCGACCTTGCGGCCGAGTTCAATCCGATTCCCCATATCCGCGGCACGGTATCGATGGCGCGCGCCAATGACGAGAACAGCGCCAACAGCCAGTTCTTCATCGTGTTCTATCCGCGCTTCAGCCTCGACAAGCGCTACACCAATTTCGGCCGCGTGATTTCCAACATGGCGGCGGTCGATGCGATCACGCGCGGCGAACCGCCAACCAATCCGACCCGGATCCTGCAGGCGTCGATTGCGGCTGACAACAAGCCGCGCCCGGCAACGCCCGCACCTCAGGCGGAAGAGGAAATCACTGCCGACATGCTGAGCGCGCCGCTCAACTAGTCTCACGCCCGCAGAGCTGGAGGCACAGCCTGTGCGTGTTGACATGTTCGACTTCGACCTTCCGCCCGAGCGGATCGCGCTGCGCCCGGTGCGCCCGCGCGATTCCGCGCGGTTGCTGGTGGTGCGACGCGAGGGGCCGTTCGAGGATCGCGGCGTGCGCGATCTGCCGCAGTTGCTCGACCCCGGCGACGTGCTGGTCTTCAACGATACCCGGGTCATTCCGGCGCAGCTCGAAGGGCGCAAGGCTGGTGGGGAAGCCCGGATTGGCGCGACGCTGCACAAGCGCGAGGACCTGCGCCGCTGGATTGCCTTCATCCGCAACGCCAAGCGCATCAAGCGAGGCGACCAGCTGGTGTTTGGCGGTGGCGTCACCGCGATTGCCGAGGCGCGCCATGCCGACGGCAGCTTCACCCTGTTGTTCGAGGGTAGGGAACCCGTCGTAGTGCTGCTCGACCGGGCCGGCACCATGCCGCTGCCGCCCTATATCGCGCAGCGGCGCTGCATCGATGCGCAGGACCGCGAGGATTACCAGACCATGTTCGCGCAGAAGGATGGGGCGGTCGCCGCACCCACCGCGTCGCTGCACTTCACGCCGCGGCTGGTCGAAGCGCTCGATGCCGCCGGGATCCGGCGCGAGATGCTGACCCTGCATGTCGGCGCGGGGACATTCCTGCCGGTGAAGGCCGAGGATACCGACGACCACCGGATGCACGCTGAATGGGGCCGGATCACGCCCGAAGTTGCCGATCGGCTCAATGCCGCGCGTGCGGCCGGCGGGCGCATCATTGCGGTCGGCACGACCTCGCTGCGCCTGCTCGAAAGCGCGGCGCAGGCGGACGGCACGATCGCGCCGTTCGAAGGCGATACCGCGATCTTCATCACGCCGGGATACCGCTTCAAGGGCGTGGACGGCCTGATGACCAATTTCCACCTGCCCAGGTCGACATTGATGATGCTGGTCAGCGCGCTGTTGGGGCGCGAGCGTATGATGGCAGCCTATGCCCATGCGATTGCGGCGGAATACCGATTCTATTCCTATGGTGACTCCTCGTTGCTCTTGCCCTAGGTCAGTTGCATGAACGAACCTATTCTTGAGCTCCGCGCGCTCAGCAAGACCTACCCGGGCGGGCTCAAGGCGCTCGACAGCGTCGACTTGGCCATCCGGCAAGGCGAGATTTTTGCGCTGCTCGGCCCCAATGGCGCGGGCAAGACCACGCTGATCGGTGCGGTCTGCGGACTGGTGCGGCCGACCGGCGGCACGATCCACGCGTTCGGGCATGACATGGCGACGCATTGGCGCGAGGCGCGGCGCCGCATCGGGCTGGTGCCGCAGGAACTCAGCACCGACATGTTCGAGCCCGTTGTCAACGCGGTGAGCTATTCGCGCGAATTGTTCGGCCTCGCGCCCGACCGGGCACGGATCGAGGAAATCCTGCGTTCGCTGAGCCTGTGGGACAAGCGCAACGAGCGGATCATGGCGCTGTCGGGCGGGATGAAGCGCCGGGTGCTGATCGCCAAGGCGCTGGCGCATGAACCTGACCTGCTGTTCCTCGACGAGCCGACGGCCGGGGTCGATGTCGAGCTGCGCAAGAGCATGTGGGCGATCATCGGCGAAATGCGCCAGCGCGGCGTCACCATCATCCTCACCACGCATTACATCGAAGAGGCGCAGGAGATGGCTGACCGGGTCGGCATCATCAACAAGGGGCGGATCGTGATGGTCGAGGAAAAGGCCGCGATGATGGCCAAGCTTGGCCGGACCGAGGCGCATATCGCGCTCGCCGCGCCGCTTGACCAATTGCCCGAAGCGATCGCGCGCTTTCCGGTCGAGCTGGAGAACGGCGGCACGTCGCTGCGCTATCGCGGCGGCGATGGCACGGGCAAGGGCAAGGCCGAAGTGGCGGAACTCACCAGGGCACTCACGCTGGCCGGAATCGAATATGTCGGGATCGACACCCGCGAGAGCAGCCTGGAGGAAATCTTCGTTTCGTTGCTCGGCCACGAGGAGGCTGCGGCATGATCCACTGGCGTTCGACCTGGGCGATCTACAAGCGCGAACTGGTGCGGTTCCTGCGCACCGCGTTCCAGTCGGTGCTGGCGCCGGTTCTGACGACGTCGCTTTACTTCATCGTGTTCGGCGCGGCGATCGGCGGGCGCATGCCGGCGCTGGGCGGCGTCGACTATGGCGCCTTCATCATTCCCGGCCTGCTGATGCTGACGCTGCTGGGCGAGACCACCAGCAATTCCAGCTTCGGCATCTACATGCCGCGCTTTACCGGCACGATCTATGAACTGCTCAGCGCTCCGGTGGGCGTGGCCGAAACGCTGATCGGATTTGTCGGCGCGGCGGCAACCAAGAGCCTGATCCTGGCCGCGATCATCCTCGTCACCGCACGGCTGTTCGTCGACTATTCGATCGCCTACCCGCTGCTGGCGCTGATCTACATCGTGCTGGTAGCGGCCGCCTTCAGCCTGTTCGGCTTCATCCTGGGCATCTGGGCGGACAATTTCGAAAAGCTGGGGATCATCCCCATGCTGTTCCTCACGCCGCTCACCTTCCTGGGCGGCACCTTCTATTCGATCGACATGCTGCCCCAGCCGTGGGACACGATCGCGCTGTTCAACCCGATCGTCTACCTGGTCAGCGGGCTGCGCTGGACCTTCTACGGCAGCGCCGATGTCGACATTGTGACCAGCTTCGCGATCACCCTCGGCTTCCTCGCGGTGTGCGTCGCGGTGATCGCCTATATCTTCAAGACGGGCTGGCGCCTCAGGGCGTGAGCCGCTAGGCGCGGGCGCCATGGCCGACCGCTTCTCCTTCACGATCCACGCCACCGATGGCAAGGCACGCACCGGCCGCATTGCCATGCAGCGCGGCGAGATCCGCACGCCGGCCTTCATGCCGGTGGGCACCGCCGCCACGGTCAAGGCGATGAAACCCGAAAGCGTGCGTGCCACCGGGGCGGACATCATCCTGGGCAACACCTATCACCTGATGTTGCGCCCGGGGGCCGAGCGCGTGGCGCGCCTTGGCGGGCTGCACCGCTTCATGAACTGGGATCGCCCGATCCTGACCGACAGCGGCGGGTACCAGGTGATGAGCCTGTCCGAACTGCGCAGACTGACCGAGGAAGGGGTGGAATTCCGCAGCCATATCGATGGCTCGAAGCACATGCTCACCCCCGAACGCTCGATGGAAATCCAGCGACTGCTCGGCTCCGACATCGTGATGGCCTTTGACGAATGCCCTCGCGCCGACCAGCCGCGCGACGTGATCGCGCGCAGCATGGAACTGTCGATGCGCTGGGCCAGGCGTAGCCGTGCGGGTTTCGACAGCGGCGGGGAGCATGCCACACGCGCCGCGCTGTTCGGGATCCAGCAGGGCGCGCTGGACCGGGATTTGCGTCAGGTCAGTGCGCAGCAGCTGATCGAGATCGGGTTTGACGGCTATGCCGTGGGCGGGCTGGCGGTGGGTGAGGGGCAGGACGCGATGTTCGCCACGCTCGATTTCGCGCCCGACATGCTGCCACAGGACAAGCCGCGTTACCTGATGGGCGTGGGCAAGCCCGACGATCTGGTCGGCGCGGTCGAACGCGGGATCGACATGTTCGATTGCGTGCTGCCGACCCGCTCGGGCCGCAACGGGCAGGCCTTCACCTGGGCGGGGCCGCTCAACCTCCGGAACGCGCAGCACGCCGAAGACACCGCGCCGCTGTGCGAGCGCTGCACCTGCCCGACCTGCGCCAGCTATTCGCGCGCCTATCTCCATCACCTGCAGAAATCGGGCGAGATCCTGGGTGCGATGTTGGTGACCGAGCACAACCTCAGCTTCTACCAGCAGCTGATGCAGGCGATGCGCGAGGCGATCGGGGCA
>CAZCNF010000052.1:0-13858 GCA_964500135.1 uncultured Porphyrobacter sp. | reverse complement strand
CTAGAGGAAATGGTGCCGCTTACGTGACTCGAACACGTGACCCCATCATTACGAAAGTAGAGGCAGGTCGAGACAAACAGACTACATTACAGCTAGTTAGTTTCGCCCGAACTAGCAAATCCCTTGCTGACCCAGGCGGGCCCCAAGTTGTGCAGACGTCGTCTCGCGGCAGTTTCCTAGTGAAAGTGCTTTTATAGGATCAATTCCAAAAAACCGACCCGTTCCAGACCCGTTTAGGCAACCACAATGGCAGCTTCTGTCTGTCCGGCTGGTCTCGCTCAATGTCAGCTCCTGGGTGGGAGACGGGACATGCGGTCGAGCGACGCTCCGGTTCTCGGCTACTCACCCAATTGTGCGAAACCTCCTCTCGCAAAGCCGTCAACCTTAGCGCCCTGTGAGGCATAGACGCGACGTTCAAATTGGCATCCAACATCTGTTGCCCATAGTCTCCGGGCCGTCTGCCTGGCTCGGATTTCCAACCGCTGATCGAACCCATCTTGCATTCTCAACTATTTTACTTGAGAATGTGCTTGCTTGTGATTCCGCAAGTCGCGGCTTTTGAAGACAGCTTGCTCCGCGAGACCAACCGCTAAAGCGCACGGACTACGCGACCACGCGCGATCGTGCTCCAACAGGAGAATGAGAATGCCCCGTCGCTTGGCAATTCGCCACACCCAATCCAGCGCGAACTTCGAACCAGCTATCCTGATGCTGCCCGGCCTTAACAATAGCGGGCCGAGGCATTGGCAAACACTTTGGGAGCAGGAGCTTCCAAACGCAAAGCGGGTCGAACTTGGGATGTGGGATAATCCGCATCGCAACACTTGGGTCAATCAACTCAACCTGGCCATTCACAAGGCCGGTCGCCCGGTCATACTCGTCGCGCATAGCCTGGCCTGCCACGCTGTTGCTTGGTGGAACGAGTATGAAAGCCAGGGTGCTGACGGGCCAGTGAAGGGAGCTCTACTTGTCGCCCCACCAGACGTCGAAAAAGAAGGCGTCGACGAGCGTCTGGCGCGGTTCGCGCCTGTGATGCATCGGCCACTCGAGTTCCCCTCGGTTGTCGTTGCTAGCCGGGATGATCCCTACATCTCCTTCGAGCGCGCCCGCAGGCTTGCCCGCATCTGGGGAAGCCGCCTCGTCGATGCGGGATGGTTTGGACACATCAACGCGGAATCGGGCATCCGCAACTGGCCGTTCGGGCGCTATCTGCTTGGGCAAATGCTGGCCGCAGCACAGCCATCGAAGCAGCCGCTCATTTCCGGCGGGAGTTATGAAACCATCCTGCAGCAGTTGCCGCGCAGTTCAGACCCCGGTTTGGTGAGGTCGAGAGCATTTGATCAATGAAGATTCAACCAGACTTGAACTCGGCATGCCATTCTGATGCCAGCCTTGAAGGGAGTGGTTCCCGTGCCTGAATGGCAAGCCAGGTCGCAACGTCGCTATATACAAAGGCATGGCGCAAGCGCGGCCGGCCGCGCCGTCCTCGTCGCTCTCGGCATGGCTCTAGCCGTGCATCATGGTCCGGCATTAGCGGAAGGGCCGACCTTGCAAGAGGCAATTGGTGATCCGCAAGATCTCAAGTTCTCGGGAAGCGTCAGGATCCGCTACGAAAGTCTCGAAGGTCAGCCACGCACGGGACTGCGTGACCCTGACGAACAGATTGCGCTGCGATCTACGCTCTTCGCTGAATATGATCCCGGCGTCATCCGGATCGGGGCCGAGATTTTCGATAGCCGGGCCTGGCTGGCCGAGCCGGGAAGCGCGATCAGCGCCAACGAGGTCAACACGCTCGAGTTGGTGCAAGCCTATGTTGGAGCGGATTTCGAAGACGCTTTCGGTAAGGGCAACCGCCTCGGCCTGCAAGCTGGGCGATTCACGCTCAATCTCGGCTCGCGCCGATTGGTGGCCGCCGATGACTATCGTAACACAACCAATGGCTACACTGGCGTGCGCGCCGATTTCAGGGCGGCCGGCGGCTTTGCCGCCACCGCGATCTATGTCTTGCCGCAGATCCGCTTGCCCGATGATCTGCCGTCCATACTCGACCAAGACAGCCGGTGGGATCGGGAGAGTTTCGACCTCCAGCTATGGGGCGGACTGTTGTCCCGACCGAACACGTTCGCCGGAGCGACCGTGGAGATCGGCTATTTCGGGTTACTGGAGCGTGACTGGCCGCGCCACCCAACGCGCAACCGCGACCTCGACACTTTGAGTGTTCGCTTGATCCGCGATCCAAAGCCCGGTGCGGTGGATTTCGAGGTCGAAGGCATCCGGCAAACCGGCCAGGTTCGCACGGGCACAAGTCCCACCGCCGCGAAGCAAGCAGTGGCGGCCTCATTCGTTCATGCCGATGTGGGTTATCTGTTTGAAGGCCCAGCCAAGCTGCGCCTGTCGATCGAATATGACCGCGCCAGCGGAGACAAGCCGGGCGGCAAGTATGGCCGGTTCGATACACTATTCGGGATGCGGCGCGCCGATCTGGCGCCTGCCGGGATCTACAACGCGATCGGGCGAACCAATCTTGAGACGATTGGACTTCGCTTGGAAGCTGCCCCGAGTAAGCGATGGGATGCCTTTGCCGGCTATCGCGCGATGTGGCTGGCGGAAAGGCGTGACAGTTTCTCCACCACTGGCGTGCGCGACCCAACAGGGGAATCGGGTCGCTTTGCTGGGCACCAGATCGAGGCGAGAGCGCGCTATTGGCTGGTGCCCAGCTTTCTGCGAGCCGAATTGAACGCGCTTTACTTGGCCAAGGGACAATTCCTCCAAACCGCGCCCAACGCCCCTGAAACGGGCGATACGCGGTACTTGTCGCTTGCTTTGTCCGCTACGTTTTAGGGCCATCGGTGCTCCGGCGTCCTGGCTTTGTCGATCGTCTAGAACCCTTCCTAACTGCGCCTACCTCGCTTTGCCCTAGCGGCGAACCGAGGTAGATTATTGAATCTGGACTGGGAGAGACGATGGACGCCGAACTTGTCACGATTTGCCTGCTCACCGTCGTTATCAACCTGATCGGCGCGCTGGCATATGCGGCGCGCATCGCAGGCGTCCGGACCGGACGGATTGCGCTAAGCTTTGCGCTGTTCAACATCCTGTTGCTGGTGTCGCGGACCTCGAACGGCTTCCTCGGCCCGTTCATCGCCAAGCGGATCGAGACGGCCCTGCTGACTGAGAACGGCGGCGACGCGCTATTGTGGGATTTGCGGATCGAGCTGTTCGCGGCAGCAGCGGCGGTGGCGCTGGGCATCTTGCTTGTCCCGACCGGTCAGCGCCTGTTTGCCAAGGCAATCTCCTTCTTCCAGCACAACCGATCGACCACCCGCCTGATCCTGCGCACGGCCACGCCTTCGGGGCTGCGGACGATCCGCGATTCTGTGGCGCTGCCCTCGCGCGAGAACCTGCGCGAGCTCTCCAAACCGCGCGGTGTCAGCTGGAGCGTACTACTGGCCAATTGCCTCGCTCAGGCCTTGCTGGTGGTCGGAGTTCTGGCCTCGCTCTATGCCGGCTATCTAAACCCGGAATTCCGCGTCACCGCTTCGCAGATGTCCGCCATCGTGAATGGCGTAGCCACGATCTTGCTGTTCGCCCTGATCGATCCGCAGATTTCGGCCATGACCGATGATGTCGTCGATGGCTCGATCAGCGAGACTGTGTTTCGCCGCACGATGGTGTGGATCTCGCTAAGTCGCCTGGCCGGTACCCTGCTGGCGCAAGCACTGTTGTTGCCAGCCGCAATATTGATCGCCACAGTTGCTGCAATCATTTGAAGAGCCGAAACTATTCAGAACTCCTACGCAAATTTTTTCACTGCGATTCTGGATTAGCCGACTCGAGGGTGGAGCAATGTCCGCAACGTCGTCATTACCAGCCGGTCCGCTTTTGTTTGGCTAGAATGGAAAACTGCCAGTCCGCTCCTGGCCTATGCGCTAAGCTCGCTGCTGGTCCGCTTTTGGGTGGAAAGCGGACGCCTTGATCTGCCTTCGCAGCGCATGCCCCTTTGCTTACCTACATGATTCCTACATCAGAATACTGAGCAGAGGGTTCGGAAATTTCCGCTCGACCGTTACGCCATAGAAACGCTCGACAAGCCCAGGCAGTGCCGCACACTCAACCAGATCCCCATTGGCAAGTTCATCTCGGACGACGATCGGTGGCAGCACAGCAAGCCCTACACCTTCACGCGCAAGCAAACGCATCATTGCCATGTCATCGACTTCCGCCGCGATTTGCGGCCTTATTCCCAACCTATCGGTAATGGCATCGAAGCCCATTCTCAACGCGGTGCCATTGGTAGAGACGATAACTGGCTGTTGTGAAATGCGCTGCTCGATTGTGAGGTCACCTTTAGCGATGGAGGGGGTCGCAATCAGACTGACTGGTTGTTCGTCCAGTTGCCTTACCACATAAGCCGCCAGCGTATCGGAAGGTGGATGCTGATTGGTCAGGACCACATCAAGATGGAGGTCGGCCAGTGCGTTGAAGAGTTCGCCGCCGCTGCCCGAGCGCAAGATCACCTCGACATCATTACGGCCCAGCAGAGGACGGAGGAACCTGAGTTGGAAGTTGCGCGAGAGCGTCGCCAGCGATCCCACCCGCAGCGCCTGCCGATGTCTACTGCTCGCCTTCAGTGTTGCTAACATCTCGTCGCCAGTGGCGAAGATCGAATTGGCATAATCTAGGGCGATCCGCCCAGCCTCCGTCAGCAACAGCGCTCTTCCGCGACGTTCGAACAACTGCTGACCGAGCTGATCTTCGAGTAATTTGATCTGGCTCGACACCGCCGATTGCGAGACGTTGAGACGTTCGGCCGCCCGAGTCAGGTTCCCTTCGACCGCGACGGCCTGGAAATAGCGCAGGTGATGGTAGTTGAGCTCCATGATCGTTCATTTAAACAGAACATAACGTACCAAACAATGTATTTTTATTGAATATTGAGTAAACCTATTCCGCCGCCCGACTGCAGCCCCCCGCATTCGGAGCTTCCATGATCCATCCCTTCTTGTCCCTTGCTGCGCCGCTACTGTTCATACTGGTTACCCTGCTGGCCCGGTTAGCGCCTGGTCGACGGCCTGTCTGGCTGCTGCACACTGGGGAATTTGCAGCATTGGCAGCCGTAGGTGTGGCATTCGCAAGCATCGCCCAACTGGTGATTGCCGGCCCTGCTACGTCGCCTGTGCTCGGCATCGCCGGGGTCGGGCTGTCGATCCGGCTCGATGCGGTCAGCGCGACCATGCTGGCGATGATCGCCCTGATCGGCTGGGTGGTGCTGCGCTATTCCGCCAATTACCTCGACGGCGAAGAGCGGCAGGGTGCGTTTGTGGGCTGGATGTCAGCGACGCTTGCCGCCGTGCTGCTATTCGTGCTTGCCGGAAATCTGCTGCATCTAATTGCGGCATGGATCGCCACCAGCCTTTGCCTGCATCGCCTGCTTCTATTCTACCCAGACCGGATCCAGGCGATCCGCGGTGCGCGCAAGAAATTCAGCGTCGCGCGGGTGAGCGACATCGCGCTGGCCGGTGCGGCAGCGCTACTCTGGTGGGCCTATGGCACAGCTGACCTGGCGACGATCTTCGCCGCGGCGCGCAGCGGTATCGCCCCGACCGGCGCAATCGTAGCAGCCGGGCTGCTCGCCTTCGCCGCCGTGCTCAAATCGGTCCAGTTCCCGACCCATGGCTGGCTGACTGAAGTGGTCGATACGCCAACCCCGGTCTCGGCTTTGCTCCATGCAGGTGTCGTCAATGGCGGCGGTTTCCTGCTGGTACGCTTTGCTGACGTCATGCTGCTTTCACCCGGCGTCCTCGCGGCCCTGGTGATGATCGGCGGCTTCAGCGCGCTGCTGGGCGGGCTTGCCATGCTGGGCCAGCCGGCAGTGAAGAATTCGCTCGCCTGGTCAACCATTGCCCAGATGGGCTTCATGATCATGCAATGCGGCCTTGCCCTCTTTCCGCTCGCGCTGCTGCACATCGTTGCCCACTCCTTCTACAAGGCGCATGCCTTCCTTTCCTCTGGCACTGCGGTGGAGGTGGTTTCCGCGGTCCGCCGGCCCGGCCCCATCGCCGTGCCGAGCGGCCGCAACGTCGCTGCCGCATTTGCCCTGGCGCTTGGCGTATATGCGGCCATGGGCGCGTTGTTCGGGCTGGCCGATAAATCGCCGCAAGCGATCGCGCTTGGCGCGATCCTGGTATTCGGCGTCGCCTACCTTCTTGCGCAGGGGCTGGCAGACAAGGCTCCGCGCCAGTTAACCCAGCAGACGGCACTCTATTCGGTCCTCACCTCGCTCGGCTATTTCGGGCTGCAGCGCGGCTCAGAATGGCTTACGGAGGGCACCCTGCCCGCCACACCTGCGCCGGGTCCGCTCGAATGGACGCTAATTGCGCTGGCGGTGTTCAGCTTCGGCCTGACGGCAGTCGCACAGGCGCTGTTCCCGCGCTGGGCCACCCATCCCGCCGCCTCCGGTTTGCGGGTCCACCTCTCGAACGGTCTTTACGCCAATGCGGTGTTCGACCGGCTGGTCGACAATTGGTCGACCCGCAAAGCCCGCTGACCACCCCATGCAAGGAAACGACACGATGACCGCGCAATTCCCCGCAGCCCAGTTTGATGCTCCCGCGATCGCGGCCGCCATCGAGGATGCGATCGAATACGCCATACGCCAGGTGCCGCCGGCATGGCCGCTCGCCTCTTCGGTGGCGGTGAACCCCTTCCTTGGGCAGGCGGGCGAAACCCTGGCGGGGGCCGCAGCCAAGCTGCGCAAGGTCGGCGGCGTGCCGGTGACCATGCCGCGCAGCTGGTACCTCGAACGCATTCGCGAGGGGGAGATTGGCGATGCGGACCTTGCCGCGGCGCTCGCCGCATCCCCGCATGACGACAAACCCGCAAACCTCGAAACCCTGCGACTAGCGATTGCCAGCAACCGGCCCGCGCCCTCCGCACTCGCCAGCATCGCCGTTCTGTCAGCCACGGCCAGGGGGACCGATTGGCCCGGCATCATGGCTGACCGCATCGGGGCGTGGCTGGGTGGCTATTTCGACGAGGGGCAAGCGCTGTGGCCTGCCATTCCGGGGCGTTCGGCCTGGGAAGCGTGGCAGACCTACGCCACCCATGACCTGACACCTGAGATTATGGGCCTAGAAGGCTTCGCCCAGATCGTAGCGGAAGCACCTCAGAACCCGCGCATGCTGGTGGCGCGTGTTGTGGCCACGCTGGGGCTCGACGAAGCCGCGCTGCCAGGGTTCTTCCACCAGATGCTGTTCTCACTCGGCGGCTGGGCGCAATACGCGCGCTACAAGCTGTGGCAGGCCGAACTAGCCGGCGGGACTGACACGACTTTGTCCGACTTGCTGGCGATCCGCCTGCTATGGGAAGAGGCGCTGTATCTGCAGCATCGCGATGCCATCGCCGAGGAGTGGGCCGAGGTTCGCGCGGAACATGCACGGCTGACCGTCGCCACCACCAGCGACGTGGTCGATGAAATCCTGCAGGAAGCCGCCGAGCGCGCAGCCCAGCGCCAGTTGGCGGCAACGCTGGCCTTGCCGGCTGCAGCGCCTCAGGCCGATCGCCCGGCCCTGCAAGCCGCATTCTGCATCGACGTTCGTTCCGAAGTGTTCCGCCGCGCGCTGGAAAGCGCCGATCCCTCGATCCAGACCATCGGCTTTGCCGGCTTCTTCGGGCTCGCCGCCGAACATCACGGATTCGCCTCCGATGTCGCCGAAAAGCGTCTGCCGGTGCTGCTCAACCCTTCAATGACTACGGTCTCGGGCGACGAGAGCGACGCAGAACGCGATCAAGCCGCACGCTTCACCTTGCGCGCCAGGCGTGCGTGGGGACGGTTCAAATTCGCTGCGGTGTCTTCCTTCGCTTTCGTCGAAGCAACCGGGCCGCTCTATGTCGTCAAGCTTTTGAAGGATGCGCTGGGGCTTGGCACCGACAACACTCCGGGCGGCCCCGCCCCGCGCTTATCACCCGAGCTGGCGCTCGACGCGCGGATCGATGCCGCGCACACGATCCTCAAGGCGATGTCACTGACCGGCAATTTCGCGCCGATCGTGTTGATCGCCGGGCATGGCGCTAATGTCACCAACAACCCGCATGCGAGCGGTCTTCATTGTGGCGCGTGCGGGGGTTATTCGGGCGAGGTCAACGCACGGCTGCTGGCCGGACTGCTCAACGACCCGGAAGTGCGCGCCGGACTGATTACGCGCGGTATCGAAGTGCCCGCGGACACGGTGTTCATCTCTGCATTACATGACACGACCACTGACCGCGTAACGCTTTATGATGGCGACCTCGCATCTGCTGCACCGGCAGATCTCCCCAAGGTTCGTAGCTGGCTGGAACAGGCAGGCGCACTGGCCCGGGCCGAACGCGCGCATCGCCTGCCGCATGCTTCAGGCGACGCCGATATCGTCCGCCGCGCACGCGACTGGGCCGAGGTGCGGCCCGAATGGGCGCTGGCCGGGTGCAAGGCCTTTATTGCCGCTCCACGCCATCGCACCAGCGGGCGCGCGCTGGAAGGACGCGCCTTCCTGCACGATTACGACTGGCGGCAGGACGAGACAAACGGATTGGCCGTGCTCGAATTGATCATGACCGCGCCGGTGGTCGTCGCCAGCTGGATCAGCCTGCAATATTACGGCTCGACTGTGGCCCCGGCGGCTTTCGGTGCAGGCAACAAGCTGCTGCACAATGTCGTGGGCGGGATCGGCGTGTTCGAAGGCAATGGCGGCAACATGCGCGCCGGGCTTTCGTGGCAGTCGATCCATGATGGCGAGAAGCTGGTGCATGAACCGCTGCGGCTTTCGGTTTGTATTGAGGCGCCGGTCGAAGCTATGACAACGATCCTGGAGAAGCATCCGAATGTGCGCGAGTTGTTCGACAATCGCTGGCTCCATCTTTTTGCGATCGGCGATAACGGCAATCTCTCGCAAAGATATATTGGCGACCTGCAATGGACTGAAGCGCCGATCGTACTGGGGTAGGCCTCCCATGATCGAAACCGATCGCATCAATGTCCGCAATGGGGTCGTGAGCAGCAGGTCCGCTTCCCGGCGGTCACTGATGCTGTCGCGAAGACCAGATTTAGGGTGGATAGGCGAATGGCTGCTCCTAGTCTCTGATGAAGGCTGCGATCCCCGAAACCACCCCTTCGGATAGCGGCAAGTCTGGGGCCTGATAGGCAGCCAAGTTGTCAGATGGACTGTTCCCCGCGACATCCTTCAGCACGTGATTGGCATCAGGCAGGATGATCAGCATCGCCTCCAGATTGGCCGCCTTCAGTCGCGCCGCATCTGCAACGGAGACCTGAATGTCCTTTCCACCTTGCACGATCAGGATGGGCAATGATGCCTTTGCGACGAGGTCCGCCGGATCGAGCGAGAAAGTGCTGATGAGGAAACCCTGCACTTCAGGGTTGAACAGCGGCGCAAGCGGCTGCGGCAGGGTCGTCACGTCTACACGTCGGCCTGCCGCAAGCGCGTCGATCGCGGCATCGGCTGCCTCTAGCAACGGCGCATTGGCGGGATTGGCGCGAAGCTGTGACTTGATCACATCGCCCAGCGGTCTGCCTGCTGCTGCCATCAGAACCACACCGCAGAGGTTCTCAACCTCCTGTGCGGCGGCAAGCGCCACAAGCCCTCCCTCGCTGTGGCCAATCAACCAGACACAGGGCGCTCCCGTCTTTGCCCGGACGGATTTCACCCAAGCGTTTGTGTCGGCCACGTAGTCCGCCATCGTCACGGCGTTGGCATCGGGGACGGCTCCGGCGCTGCCGAACATTCCGCGCTTGTCGATGCGCACGGTGGTGATGCCCTCTGCACCCAACCCTTGAGCAAGCAGGCGATAGCTAGCCGCGCGCACGCCGAGCGGACTGTTGCCGTCCCTATCGGTTGGTCCCGAGCCCGGGATAATCATGGCGACCGGTCCTTGCGCGCTCGAACCGCGCAGCATCGTGCCCGAAAGTGGGCCTTGCGGTCCTGGTGCCTCGATGGGCACCTCTACCGGGCCCGCCTCGGCTTGGAGGGGAGCGCCAACTAACGCAGCGCAGGCCAATGTCACGGCACGTCTAATCATATCTTGCTCCTTCGGTGCCATAACCACCAACTGTAGAACACAGGGACCACCACCGCGACGCCGAGCAGTGCAATAAAGGCGGAGGCGCGCCAGGTGGTCGGCAGCGGCGACAGGGCTGCCGCCACGATCAGGCATCCAGCACCCATCATCACCTTTCCCCCAAGACGGTGGGTGGCAATCCAGTTGTCGGTATCGGCAAGGGTCCAGGGTGTCCGGATACCGACGAAGAAGCTCGGTCGCGATTTTGGCAAGCTGTTGCCGATCATTACCAGCAGCGCGCCCAGTCCGGCCTGAAGCAAATCAGGACCAAGCTGCCAGCCCAGAGCGGGTGCGGCGATGATAATCTGCAGATAGACCATCAGCAGCATGGTCCCGATCCACGCCGACCGCAGCAGTGGCGCCGACGCTTCGAACCGCTCCTGCCAAGGCTCCAATCGCGGGATCGCTGCAAACAGTGCGCCGATCAGGGCGGACACGCCTGCGGGCCATAGCAGGGCCGTGGCTGCCGGCGCATAGCCATCCGCTTCACCCGCCAAATTCCAGTGGATCGGAAGCTTGGCCACCGGTTCGAGGCCGGCGGCCACCCACAACCCAAACCCGGCCATCGCCGCTGCGATCCCCAGATTGACGACGAACAGACCCTGCACTTTCATGCCGTGTCTCCGGCCTTGCCCTGATGGTCGGCCGCGCCGCTGTCGATCCCGACGCGCCCCATGAACCCAAGCAGCGCCTCTTCGAGCGTGGAGAGGTTGAGCGTGTAGATGATGGACCCGCTTCGGTTTTCACCCCGGATCAGACCGGCTGCCTTCAGCTTGGCAAAGTGTCCGGACATTGTGGGCTTCGATACCGGAAACTGGTCGGCAATCTCACCGGCAGTCATTCCCCCTCGCTTGAGCATCTCAAGCACCTCACGGCGGATCGGGTGGGCGAGAGCGTCGAATATCTCATTCATCGTTATTTAGCTAAACGACGAAATGACTTCCGTCAATGCCCGCAATGGGGTCGCTCGCCGACATTCCGCGTCCGGTAAAAAATTCAGAAGAACGCCCCCGCACAGCGCGATGGCTGCACGGGGGCTTAGATGTGTCAGGTCGGCGCTGGCGCGTAGTAGGTCCCATCTTCATGGCGGCCCCACTGCGGCCACACGGGGTTCCGCTGGATGCCCTGCTTAAGGGTCATGCCTGTATGCCTGCGGTTGAAGCCAATGCCCGCCAACACGTCGACAATGTGTGACCCATGAACGACGCCTTCGGCGATGCAGGCATTGATCAGGACATAGGCCCGATCATGCTTGTTCTTGGGGTCATCCTTAAGCGCCTGGTCAAGTGTACGAAGGCGCATGATGAGAGCCTCGTTCATTGTGCTGCCTCCGACAAGCCCAGGTTTCGGGCGCCCGCTTCGACAGCAGCGGCGAGGGTCTTGTCCGCTATATGCGCGTACCTGGCCGTGCTTTCCGGCCGCAGGTGCCCGGCGATCTTCCCGGCAACGTGAAGGCTGACATTCTGCGACACGAGCGCACCAATCGCCGCATGCCGCATATCATGGATATGCAGGTCAGGCATACCAGCCGCCCGACATGCGGTCTTCCAGGAGCGCTTGATATTGTCGAACGGCTGGCCGGTTGCGGGGTTGGGAAGAAGCCAGGGATTGCCTTCAGGTCGCGGTAGAGCCTTGATCACCGCAACCGCAGCTGCACTGAGCGGGACAACTCTGGGATGCCCATTCTTCGTGTGTGGGATCGTCCATTCGGCGCGCTCGAGATCGATATGCTCGAGCCGGGCATTGAGCAGTTCCCGTTTCCTGGCTGCCGTTGCCAACAGCAGCTGGATGATCGATTTGAGCAAGGGATTGTGCGACTGTTCGCAGGCAGCAAGGAGCCGCCCAACGTCTTGCGGTGAAAGCAGGCAGGTGCGCTTATTTTCATAACGGGGGGTCCTCACCGCTGCGACCGGGTTACGTTCGGCTCCGGGCAAGTTCCAGAGTGCTGCCAGCCGGTAGCTGCGATGCATAACCGACCTCAGACGATCGACCGTCGCGGGGGCCTTCTGCTTGCGCAGTTCAGACAGATAGGCATCGATTTCCTGAGTGGTGATCTCATCGATGCGCAACTTGCCGAACTTGGGCACGAGGTACCGCCGATGGGTCATTTCCACACAGGCATGCGAACGCAGATGGTTCTGCGCGTGCTCGACATGCATCCTTGCAAGTTCCTTGAACGTGATGACGGCACGATCGCGAGCGCGTTCCTCACTAGGTGATTCGCCCAGTACGATTTTTGACCGCAATTCCTTGCCTTTGCGCTTTGCGCGCTCGAACGACAGGTCGAAATAGCCACCAATCTTTATCTGGGCGGCCCTGCCATCGGGCTTGGTATAGTAGAGCCAGTAGGTCTTCGAGGAAGCACGAACTTCAATACCGAAGCCGGTCAGCTCCGTGCAACGATAGACAACCTTGCGTTTGTTCGGTGGGCAGATGATGTCGCGGCAAAACGCCGACGTGAGTTTATGCTTTGGCATGATGATAATTCCTTCTGAAGGTGAGATGAGAACCAGCCGCTCTGGCCGTCGTTGGGCGCGGCATGGGGGTAGCCATGGCGATGGGCGTTTTCGCGCCCAGCGGGGCTGTGGTTGCGGTCGGTCGCGTCCCGTCACCGCGCGGCTGACAGTTCACCGGGCGGACCCAGACGAAGGCGGTAAAGAGGGTTCCCCCTCAACCTCCTTGCCCGGGTCGGTTTTGGCGCGAATGACCCGCCACGCATTACGCTCCGCGTTCGGGGCCTTTTGCAGGATGTATCCGCCGATGATGCGGTCCTGGTTGCGCTTCAACAGGTGCCCTAGCCTGGACCTGTTAACCTGCCCGCGTTCCATGACGGGCAAGTCGGATAACGCCTCGTCGAATTCGTTATCGTAACTCTGAAGCAGCTTGCGCAAGGTCAATGGGCGATCGCCATGCTTGGCGTGCCAGAGTTCCAGCACGCGCAACAGGTAGTCAGCGTCAGGATCGGTGCGCATTTGCTCGAGCAGCGACGTGGCCGGATCAGGTTGGCCAAGCCAGATTAGCGGATGACGGCAGTAGTCCGCCCAGGCCCCGCCGTAGCTGGCAATCGAGGACACATTGGTTCGAGGACACCCGGCAGCTTTCCAGGCTTCAATAATGGTAAGTGCTGCCGACACGAAGCGTTCGCGTTCGGCGCGAAGCTTGGCGACCGGATTGCCCTTGTAGGTGATTGTGCCGGGCGCTTCCGATCGCGCGTTGAGCTTGATCGTTATGACGCGGCGCAGGGTGTCACGGATAGGCCCGACGTTATTGCCGGAACCCAAGACCAAGGTCTGGGTGCTAACCGTGGCAACCTTGCTGACGCCGAGTACCCGGTCGGTAATCGTTGGCGACGTCAGCATACGGTTGATCGCGCCATGCGGGAGCCAGTCGATATCCATGTCGTCAAACTCGACCACCGCCGGATTCGGCATCAGGACCGACAGAATTGCCTTCGTCGCTTCTTCCGAGGTGCGCGGATAGCTTATCCTCGCCGATCCGGCTGGCCCGGCAAACAGCGCAGTCACTTCGCCAAGGGTAGACTTGCCGGTGCCAGAAATGGGCGAAGAGAAGTTAAAGGCCGGTGCCACAGCCAGCGACGGCCGCACCACCGCCGTCAGTATGGCAGACAGCTCTGCCGAGCGATCAGTGGCGCTGGCAAAATGAAACTCCTCAAGCAGACTCAAGAGTTCGGCCAACGCCACTTCGGCTGCTTCTCGCGTGCAGCCAATTGAGCTGAACTGATCACCAT
>CAZCNF010000051.1:0-14496 GCA_964500135.1 uncultured Porphyrobacter sp. | reverse complement strand
CAGGTGCGTCCGCACACCAATGGCGAATGCTTCCTGGTGCTGGAAAGCGGCGCCGAAGTGAAGGTCAGCCGGAGTTATCGCGACGTGGTCGCGCGCTTTGTGCATTAAACCCGTTCGCCCTGAGCCTGTCGAAGGGCTGTTTTTCTTGAAGTCAGGACGGGGCTTCGACAGGCTCAGCCCGAACGGAGTATGAATCGTGCTTAAACTCCCCGGCTTCGACATTGACCGTTTCGTGCGCGAGACCCTGGCCGAAGACCTCGGAACCGGCCTGCCCGGCGGCGGGCGCGATGTCACCAGCGACACCGTGATCCCGGTCGAGGCGCGCATTTCGGGCGTGATGGACAGCCGCGATGCGATTGTCGTGGCGGGCCTGCCGATTGCCGCAGCCTTCTTCCGCGCGCTCGACCCCGCAATGGAGATTGAACTGTTGGTGGAGGACGGGCAAGCCGTCGGTCCTGGCACTGACCTGATGCGGCTCTCCGGCAATGCCAGGGCGATGCTCACGGCCGAGCGCAGCGCTCTCAATACTGTCCAGCACCTGTCCGGCATTGCCACGCTGGTGCGCGACTATGTGCGCGCCATGGATAATCCCGCCTGCACCCTGCTAGACACGCGCAAGACCATTCCCGGCCTGCGCCTGCTCGAGAAGTATGCCGTGCGCCTGGGCGGGGGTAGCAATCACCGGATGGGCTTGTGGGACGCGGCGATGATCAAGGACAACCATGTGCTGGTGGCGGGATCGGTCGGCGAAGCGGTACGCCGTGCGGTTGCTGCGGGCGTCAAGGAAATCATCTGCGAGGTCGACCGGCTCGACCAGATCGAGCCCGCGCTGGCCGCCGGGGCGACCCGGCTGCTGCTCGACAACATGGACGCGCCCACCCTGCGCGACGCGGTGGCGATCGTGGCCGGGCGCGTGCCGACCGAGGCCAGCGGCGGGATCAATCTCGACACCATCAAGGCCAGGGCCGCAACGGGGGTGGATTATGTCTCGGTCGGCCGGCTGACCCAGAGCGCGCCCGCCGCCGATATCGGGCTGGACTTCACCCCCCTGTGAGGCCGGTTCGGGGGTCACGGCCTTGGCCGATCCATTGTTTTGCCGCGATCATGGCGGGCTTGGCGCTGTTCAACCTGCTGTCCAGCCTCGCTGATCTTGGCGCGAAGCAGCAGCACTACGAGGCGTTGATGGCAGGGTTCCCCTGGACCCGCGACTGGACCATCGTTGCGACATCGGCATGGTTTACGGTCGAACTGATACCCGCAGCGCTGGTGTGGCTGTTGGCGAGCCGCTTTGCCCGCTGGCTGATCGCGACCATGGTTCTGCTGGGCACCGTCCAACTGGCTGCGGGCATGGTCGCATCAACACCGTGGTCGCTGGCAGGGCTGGGGCTGCGCGCCGCAGCCCTGGCATTGCTGTTCCTTCCCATGGCACAGCCATGGTTCAATCATGGCAGGCGGCTTGATGCGGCACTGCCATAGCCGCCCGGCGATCCGCGCTGTCATTGGCCTTCTCGCCCTGGCAGCGCCAAACCCGGCGCTGGGCCAGGCCTATCAATGCCGCATGCCGCAGACCGTCAGCGTGCCTTATGTCAAGGCCGAGGCACCCGAACGGCGCCTGCCGATTACCGGCTACACGCTGGCGCTGAGCTGGGCGCCTGAATTCTGCAAGGGCAGAGAGCTGGATGCGCGCCAGCGGCTACAATGCTCGGGCCGCAACGGGCGGTTCGGCCTGGTGGTGCACGGGTTGTGGCCCGATGGCCGCGGTGCCTGGCCGCAATGGTGCGCCACCAACCGCCAGGTCAACCCGTCCGAGGCGCGCCGCAACCTCTGCATGATGCCTTCGCCGGGCCTGATGGCTCGGCAATGGGCCAAACACGGCAGTTGCATGGCGCGGCGCCCCGAGGGCTATTTCCGCGCGACGCGTGCCCTGTGGGAGAGCCTCAGACTGCCAGATTACGACCGGCTATCACGCCAGGACGCCCTTACGGCAGGCGATATCCGCCGCGCATTTGCGGATGCGAACGGGAGGCATTGGGCGCCCGAGATGGTTGGCATAAAGTTGAACCACCGTGGTTGGTTGCAAGAACTAAGGCTCTGCTATAGCAAGGATTTCATGCCGACTTCCTGCGACCTGGGACGCTTGGGCGCGGCCGACAAGGCGCCAGCACGGATCTGGCGCGGGCTTTAGCGTTCAACGCCGCGCCTTGAAGAAATCCCTTAGCAATTCCGCCGCTTCGGCCTCGCCCATCCCCGAATAGACCTCGGGCCGATGCAGGCACTGTGGATGCTCGAACACGCACGCGCCATGCTCGACCGCACCGCCCTTGGGGTCGGGCGCGGCATAATAGAGCCGCGCGATGCGGGCGTGGCTGATCGCGCCCGCGCACATCGCGCAAGGCTCGAGCGTGACGTAGAGATCGCAGCCCACCAGCCGCTCGCTGCCCAGCCTTGCCGCCGCATCGCGCAGAGCCACGATCTCGGCATGGCCGCTGGGGTCGGGCGGGTTGCGGGTGCGATTGGCAGCGATGCTGAGCACTTCGTCGCCCTTGACGACCACCGCGCCAATCGGCACTTCGCCGCGAACTGCGGCGTCGCGCGCCGCTTTGAGCGCGATTTGCATCGGTTGCGGGATCGGCCAGCGGGCTCCGGCAGGGGTCATGGCGATGCGCTAGCCGCTCCTGCGCAGAGCCGCAACTTTGCTTGACGATTCGCCCACCCGCCGCTATGCGCGCGGCCTTTCGGGATAACCCGGCGATTTGCGGGCCGTCGAATCGGCTGCCCTTCACTTTGAACGAACGAGAGATATCATGTCGCGCATTTGCGAACTGACCGGCAAGGGCCGCCAGGTGGGCCACAATGTGAGCCACGCCAACAACAAGACCAAGCGGGTCTTCCTGCCGAACCTGCAGAACGTCACGCTGCTGAGCGAAAAGCTGGGCCGCTGCTTCAAGTTCCGCGTGTCGACCGCTGGCCTGCGTTCAGTCGAGCACAATGGCGGGCTCGACAACTGGCTGCTCAAGACCAGCGACGAGAAGCTTTCGGCCAACGCGCTGAAGGTAAAGCGCGAGCTGAAGAAGGCGGACAAGGCCGCCTGAACTTCGCCCCGCACGGGCACAGAATACTGCAAGGGCGCGCAGGGCAACCTTCGCGCCCTTTTGCTTGGCCAGCGTCAGCCCGGTCCAGGCCAGCGGATGCGCAGCATCAACGTGCGCTGACCGGGCGAGAAATTGTCGTCGGAGATCAGGTAGAGATCGGCCGCGCCATCGGCACCGCGCGGCACCACCGCCAGTCCTTCGAAATTCTCGGCCAGGTCAGGCGGTCCCAGCCGCGCCACGATCTCGCCGGACCATCCCTGGCCGGCTGCGATCCCGGCGGGATCGGCGACCATCAGCGCGCTGGAGAAGCGCGCCGGCCAATAGGCATCGACCCGCCGCAACAGGATCATGACCCTTCCATCGGGAAGCTGCGCGGCATCGACCGGGCGATAGCCACCCGGCGCGCTGAAGCCGAAGGCGAGCGCGGCGGCGCCATCGACAGGATCCGCCACGAACAGCAACCCCGGGTGCATTTCACCCTCGGGCGCCGAGCGGCTTTCGCCCAACACAAGGAAACGCCCGCCGCTGAATCGCACCAGGCTTTCCGCCCCGCCATTGTCAGGCCAGCCTGCCATCTGCCTCGGCGCGACCTGTCGCATTGTCCCATCGGGATCGTGCCGTTCGATCAGATTGTCACGCTCAAAGGCCAACCATGTCTGCCCGGTAAGGGGATCGCGGGCGATCGCTTCCAGGTCTTCGGTGGTCCGCTCCGCTGCCGCAGGCGCGGGACGTAAGGAAGCGTGCGAAAGATTGACGCCCGGCAGCGTGAATTCGAGCAACAACGCACGGTCGCTTCCCGACAGGAAGCGATTATCTCCCAGCCAGGTCAGTGTTGAAAAACCGCCGAAAAAGGGGTTGGCGTGATCGAGTTGCCAGGCGCCAGACAGTTTCAGGCTGCCAGTAAGCCCTATCGGCTCGGCAAGTGTCGTGATCTCCAGCGGCCCCTCGAATGCAGGCGGCGGAAGCGCGCTGCGCCACCAGGTCCCGGGCGCAAGCGCCAGCGCAACAATCGCGGCAAGCAGAAGTCTGGCGGGGCGACGCAAGGCCCGCCGCGTCAATCCCGCTGGCCCAGCAACCGCCGAGTGGCAATCTCGCAGGTGGCATAGGCTTCCTGCAGCTCGGCGCTCCAGTAGCGCAGCTCTTCGAGCGCGATCGATTCGCCGCTGACGGCGCAGCGCACGAACTTGCCCGCACGCAGCACGCGGAACGAGCTGGACCCGTAATAGAGCTTGGCCTCTCCATTGCCCGATGACATCAGCATGCAGCAGCCCTTAGCAAGCCCTCGCCCACCGGGCAATCAGCCGAACAGATCGTCCTGCTTTGAGGGGCCGGCCGAGGCCTTTGGCCGGACCGGCTTGGGCACGGGCGAGGCGGTGTTCGGGGCAACCCCCAGTCGCCCGTCGACGAACTGCAGCACCAGCGTGACCTCCCTTTCCGCCTGCGCACGGCTGGTGAGCGCCCGGTCCTGCGCATCGCGCACAATCGCATAGCCGCGCCGCAAGGGCTCTTCGGGATGGAACTGCTGCGCCAGCCGGCCCAGCGCGGCCAGCGCCATGCGCTTCTGTTCGAGCGGGCGCAGCACCAGCTCGGGGGAGAGCCGAGCCCGTTCGATCTGGCGCCGTGCATCGCCCAGCCCGCGCCGCAGCAGCATCGGGGCAAGCCGGGCCGAAGTGCCAGCCAGCTGCTCTCGCCCGCGACCCGCCCGGTCCATCAGCGCGCGGCGCAACCGCTCGCCCAGATCGTCGAGCCGCTGGGCATGCGGCTGAAGCAGCTGGTCGAGCTGCGGCATCCGCCGGGTGCGCGCCTCGAGCCGTTCGCGCCCCAATTCGACCGGTCGCAACACGGCGCGCCGCTGGCGATTGGCGAGATCGGCCACTGTCGCCACGAGGTCGGCATGGACCGGGACGGCCATTTCGGCAGCGGCGGTAGGCGTGGGAGCCCGGCGATCGGCGGCGAAATCGGCCAACGTTGTGTCGGTCTCGTGCCCGACCGCCGAGATCAACGGGATCGTGCAATCGGCGATCGCACGCACCACGACCTCTTCGTTGAAGCTCCACAGATCTTCGATCGAGCCACCCCCGCGCGCGACAATCACGAGATCGGGCCGTGGCACCAGCCTGCCGGGCGGGAGCGCGGAAAAGCCCCGCACGGCCGCAGCCACCTGCTCGGCGGCACCCTGGCCCTGAACCAATACCGGCCACACCAGCACGTGGCTGGGGAAGCGATCGGCCAGCCGGTGCAGGATGTCGCGGATCACCGAGCCGGTGGGGGACGTGACGACGCCGATCACGCGCGGCAGGAAGGGCAGCGCCTGCTTGCGTTCCTGCGCGAACAGCCCCTCGGCGGCGAGCCGGGCGCGCGTCTTCTCGAGCAAGGCCAGCAACGCACCTTCGCCCGCGATCTCCAGGCTTTCGATCACGATCTGGTATTTCGAGCGCCCGGGATAGGTGGTTAGCTTGCCGCTGGCGATCACTTCGAGGCCATCTTCCGGCAGGAACGGCAAGCGCTGGGCGGCGCCGCGCCACATCACCCCGTCGAGCACCGCATTCTCGTCCTTCAGCGCCAGGTAAAGATGGCCCGAGGCTGCGCGCTTCACCCCCGAAAGCTCGCCGCGCAGCCGCACGAATCCGAACCGGTCCTCGACCACCCGCTTCAGCAGGTTCGAAATCTCGGTGATCGAAAGCGGCGCGGCGTTGTCGCCCTGCGGATTGCGCGCTACCAGCCCGCCAGCATTCTCACGGTCATCGGGGGCGGTCATGAACATCCTTCTTCTGGGCTCGGGCGGCAGGGAACATGCGCTGGCCTGGAAGCTGGCGCAATCCCCCTTGCTGTCGAAACTCTACGCCGCACCGGGCAATCCCGGCATTGCCGAAGAGGCCGAGCTGGTCGCGCTCGATGCGGCAGACCATGGTTGCGTCACCGATTTCTGCAAGGCGAAGGACATCGGCCTGGTGGTGATCGGCCCGGAAGCGCCGCTGGTCGACGGATTGGCGGATAGCCTGCAGGCGCACGGCGTTCCGGTGTTCGGTCCGTCGCAGGCGGCAGCGCAGCTTGAAGGCAGCAAGGGCTTCACCAAGGACCTGTGCGAGCGCGCCGGAATTCCCACTGCAGGCTATGTCCGCGCGACTTCGCTCGGGCAGGCGATCTCCGCGCTCGATCGCTTCGCCGCGCCCTATGTGCTGAAGGCCGATGGGCTGGCGGCGGGCAAGGGCGTGGTGATCGCCGCAACGCGCTCCGAAGCCGAAGCCGCCCTTGCCGACATGTTCGGCGGAGCCTTTGGCGAGGCGGGAGCCGAAGTGGTGATCGAGGAATTCATGGTGGGCGAGGAAGCCAGCTTCTTCGCACTCACTGACGGCAGCGCCATCCTTCCTTTCGGCAGCGCACAGGATCACAAGCGCGTAGGCGACGGCGACACCGGCCCCAACACCGGTGGCATGGGCGCCTATTCGCCGGCGCCAGTGCTGACCAAAGCGCTGGAAGCGCAAGTGATCGCTGAGATCATCGAGCCGACCGTGCGCACCATGGCAGCCGAGGGAATGCCTTATTCCGGCGTGCTTTATGCCGGCCTTATGCTGACCGACCAGGGTCCGAAGCTGATCGAATACAATTGCCGCTTCGGCGACCCCGAATGCCAGGTACTGATGTCGCGGCTGGAGAGCGATCTGGTCGAGATCATGCTGGCCTGTGCCGAAGGGCGGCTGGCTGGAGCGACCGCGCAGTTCTCGCCCCGGACGGCGCTGACCGTGGTGATGGCGGCAAAGGGCTATCCTGGCACGCCCGAAAGGGGCGGCGCGATCGTGCTTGGCCCGTTTGCGCAAGGGGCCGAGGCAAATGGCGCCAAGGTATTCCATGCGGGCACCGCGCTGAAGGATGGCGTGCTGGTCGCGAACGGGGGCCGCGTGCTCAATGTGACCGCCACCGGCCACAACGCGACCGAGGCCCAGGCGCGCGCCTATGCTGCGGTCGATGCAATCACCTTCCCGAGCGGCTTCTGCCGACGCGACATCGGCTGGCGCGAAGTGGCGCGCGAAGCCGCGAATTGATCGGGATCATTGACCGGGCGGTCACTCCGGGTTTCATTGCTTCGACAGTCTGCGGGAGATTTGGCCGATGACGAGAACCTTGGCGATTTGCGCTTGCGCCCTGCTTGGTGCTGCTTGCACCTATGCGGCGGCGCAGGATCAGGTGCCAGCCTCGCCCCCGCCACCGGCCATGAGCGAGCAGGAGCATCACCGGCTTGCCTTCGTCCAAGCGGCCTGCGGTGGTTGCCACGCGGTCGAGGTAGGCGACATTTCGCCCAACCCTGCTTCTCCGCCCTTTGCCGACATCGCCAATCGCGAGGGACTGACCCGGGCAACGCTGGTGACGTGGCTGACCGATGCGCACAATTATCCGGAAGACATGGATTTCGACCTTGATCCGCCACAGGTCGAACAGATTGCAGACCATATCCTGACCCTGCGCAGCGCGAACCACAAGCCCGTGCCGGAATAGGCCGCGCCGCTCCCGTTTGTCAGAACACTGCGGTTCGTGGTATCGATCCGCCTGCGGGGTCGCATCGCGGGAGGGGGATAGCCCGATGCCATATCGTCATGCGCATTATTTCGTCGGTTTTGTACTGCTCACCATATTGGTCGGGTTCTGGGCCAGCTACTGGTCGGCGATCGGCCATGTGCCGCTGGCTTTCCATGTCCATGCCATGAGCTCCTCGGCCTGGCTCCTGCTGCTGATCGTGCAGAGCCTCGCAATCCAGCGCCGCGCCAATGCCTTCCATAAGCAGATGGGCCGGGCCAGCTTCGCGCTGTTTCCCTTCCTGATCCTTGGCTTCATGATGATCATCGATGTCTCGGCGCAGCGCTATGCGGCCGCGGAGAACCCGTTCATTCTGCATAACGGACCATCCTTCGGAGTAGGCATGGCGATCGCGATCGCGGCCTATCTCACGCTGTTCTACCAGGCGCTCAAGCATCGCCGGAACGTGAAGCTCCATGCCGGCTACATGCTGGCGACCCCGTTGATCCTGTTTGAATCCCCATTCAGCCGGGTCATGGAGGGGTTCCTGCCCTGGATGAACTTCATCGGCAGCGAAGGGCCGCATGCAGTGCAGGACACGATTGCGATCAGCGACGGGATCGCCATTATCTTCGCGATGACGCTCTATGCCATGGACCGGAAACACGGCGCGCCCTGGCTGGTCGCGTCGGGCTTCATGGGGCTGCAAGCGGTGGTGATGTGGAACGCACCCTTTGTTCCCGCGCTAGGTCCGCTGTTCAACGCCTATGCCCAGGTCCCGCTAGTGCTGACCGCTGCTGGCGGGATTGCAGCCGGCGCGCTGGTAGGGTGGCTGGGATGGCGCGCCGGCGGGAGCAATAAGGTTGGCAGAGCGCAACCTAGCGCGGCCTAGCAGGGCCGAGCAGAACCTAGCGTGCCCTAACCGAGCTTTGCCGCCATCAAGGCCTTGAGATCGGCTTCAGTTCGCGCGCCAAAGTGCGAAATGATCTCGGCCGCCGCGATCGCGCCGCGCCGGAGGCAACGTTCGAGCGGCTCGCCATTGACGTGGCCGAACAGGAAACCGGCCGCGAACAAATCGCCTGCCCCGGTCGTGTCGACCACGTGGTCGATCGGCTCGGCGGGCACTTCGGTGCGTTCGCCCCGGCGCACCGCCACCGCCCCGTCCGCGCTGCGGGTGACGACCAGCGTGGGCACCTTGCCGGCCAGTGCAGCAATCCCGTCCTCGATCGTGTCGGTGCCAGTCAGGGCGAACAGCTCGAGATGGTTGGCGAACAGGATGTCGATCAGCCCGTCCTCGATCAGCGCGCGGAAATCGTCGCCATGGCGGTCGATCACGAAGACTTCGGACAGGGTGAAGGCCACTTCGCGGCCCGCCTCCCGCGCCGCCTCGATGGCCCGGCGCATCGCGGCACGCGGCTCCTCCGGATCCCACAGATAGCCTTCGAGATAGAGCACCTTGGCTGCCGCTACCGCCTCGGCATCGAGCGCCGAGGGCGGCAGGAACTGGCTCGCCCCCAGAAAGGTGTTCATGGTGCGCTGCGCATCGGGGGTGACGAAGATCAGGCAGCGCGCCGTGGGCGGATCGCCGGCGCGCGGCGCGACGTCGAAATCGATCCCCACCGCGCGGATATCATGCGCAAAGACTTCGCCCAGCTGGTCATCGGCGACCTGGCCGATGAACGCACATTGCGCCCCCAGCGCCGAAAGCCCGGCCAGCGTGTTGGCCGCCGAACCGCCCGAAATCTCGCGCGCCGGGCCCATCGCGTCATACAGCTCCTTGGCGCGCGCGGCATCGACCAGCGTCATCCCGCCGCGATTGAGCTCAAGCTCTTCGATCAACTCGTCCGAAGCGGGAGACATCACGTCGACGATCGCGTTGCCGATCGCGATCACGTCATAGCGGGGCTGGGTCACACGGGTTCCTGTTTCTGCTGGGCTCGATTGCCGCGCCGCCTATAGCGATTTCGAGTGAAATGGAACATTTCACGGCTCGGAAATCGCGGCAGGCCAAAATTTGGGCCGCGATCTTGATTCGAACAAGAAACGAACACGGTCCAACGCGTTGGCAGCCCAGCGCCAAGCCTTGAGCGTTGACTTGGCGGCAGTTCCGCCCGAAACGCGGCCAGCCTGCGGAGAACCAGCCTCATCCGATCCCATGCCTGACTTGCGCAAATTCCTCACCACGCTTGCTCCCCTGCCATTGCTGGCAGCCTGTGTCAGCGCCGGCCAGCCGCCGCTGGTCGTTCCGCCGCGCCAGGCCCCGGTCACCACTGCCCCGCGCCCGGCGGTGGTGCCGCCGAGCAACCCCGCCCCGCCCACTGCAAGCTTCATCGCGCCGCAGGTGATGCGGGTGCCAGGGCTGGAGAACGTGATCGGCGTCAGCGCGGCCCAGCTTGAGCGCCGCTTCGGCAAGCCCCGGCTCGACGTGATCGAGGGCGACGCACGCAAGCTGCAGTTCAGCGGCGAGCCCTGCGTGCTCGACGTGTTTCTGTATCCGCTCCAGCCCGGCGCTGCCCCGGTGGCGACCCATGTCGAGGCGCGCCGCGCCAGCGACGGGCGCGAGGTTGACCGTGCCTCTTGCGCGCGCGCACTGGCGGGCAGTTGAAGCCGGGCCGGTAACCCCGTCTTAAGCCTGTTCTGCCATGCTCTCCGCCTGATTACCCAGGGGGTTTGCACAAATGAGCTTCCAGTTTGCCGATCTGGCCCGGCGCGTGGCCGAAGACGGGCGCCTCAGCGCCGAAGAACTGTTCTCGCTGCGCCAGCTCGGCTGGGGCGACGGCAAGTTCTATCGCGAGGAGGCCGAGGCGCTGTTCGCGATCAATAACGCCTTGAAGCAGTCAACGCCCGAATGGGTCGATTTCTTCGTCGAGGCCGTTGGCGAATTCGTGCTCAATGGCACCGAGCCGCGCGGCATGTGCAACGACGAGGAAGCGCGCTGGCTGATCGGCCAGCTCGACCAGGACGGCAAGGTCGAAAGCATGGCCGAACTCGAACTGCTGGTGCGAGTGGTCGAACGCGCGCAGAACGTGCCGGAGTTCCTCAAGGATTACCTGCTGCGCCAGATCGAACGCATCGTGATGACCGGCACGGGCCCGACCCGCTGCGGCGGCGAATTGTCGGCCACCCACATCAGCGCGGCGGAATGCCGCCTGCTGCGCCGGGTGATCTTCGCCAGCGGTGGCCATGGCCCGGCGGCGGTGACCCGCAAGGATGCCGAACTGCTGTTCCGGCTCAAGGACGCCACGCTGCAGGACGAGAATTCGCCGCTGTGGGACGACCTGTTCGTCGATGGCGTCGCCAATTACCTCAAGGGCTTCCAGCTGCAGAACGCGCAGCTGAGCCATGAGCGGGTCAAGGAACTCGAGGCCTTTGTCGCCGACAACGAGGCCCGCGTCGGCCGTTTCCTTGGCGCGATGGCGCGCGAGATTCCGCAAGCCCGCAACCACTTCGGCAAGGTGTTCGGCAAGAATGCGGCCGGGCGCAGCTATGTCGAGGCGGCAGCCGCCGGCAACCTGGTGGAGGATTTCGAGCAGGAATGGCTCGAGAAGATGGTCGATGCCGATGGCGAGGTGGACGATCTGGAGCGCGCGCTGCTGGCGCGGCTGATCGAAGAGGGCTGAGGCCGCAAATCCCGGATTTGATCGGCTTCGAGCAGGTCAACGGGATACCGTCGGCCTTGCCGGCTCATCTTGTCCTCGCATCGCTCTAGGCCGAAAACAGATTCCCGCTTTTCGGCGCGATGCTCCAGATCACACCATAAAGCTTTCGCCGCAGCCACAGGCGCCCTTGGCATTGGGGTTTTCGAACACGAAACCAGCAGTGAAATCGTCTTCAACCCAGTCCATGATCGATCCGACCAGGTAGAGCACGCTCGCGCCGTCGATGTAGAAGGTGCCGCCCGGTGTTTCGATCTTTTCGTCGAACTTCACCTCATCGGTGACATAGTCGACCGAATAGGCGAGGCCGGAACAGCCCCGGCGCGGAGTCGAGAGCTTGACGCCGATCGCGCCTTCGGGCGCTTTCGCCATCAGTTCGGCAATGCGGGCTTCGGCGGCCGGGGTCAGCTTGACGGCGGCGGGCAGCTGGCGCGTGGTGGTGGCAGCAGTCATCACAGCATCCCCAGTTCGAGCCGTGCCTCGTCGCTCATCTTGTCGGGCCCCCACGGCGGATCCCACACCAGGCTAACTTCGGCATCGCGGATGCCGGGCACGCTGGATGCGCGCAGCTCGACTTCACCCGGCATGCTTTCGGCCACCGGGCAATGCGGCGTGGTCAGCGTCATGGTGATCAGCGCGTCGCCTTCAGCGCTGATCTCGACGCCATAGATCAGGCCGAGATCGTAGATGTTGACCGGGATCTCCGGGTCGAAAATCTCCTTCAGCGCGGCGATCACCGCTTCGTAGAGCGGCCCGCCGGGCTCGCCCGCCGCCACGCCTTCGGGCTTCTTCGCCAGGAATCCCTCGAGATAGTCGCGCTTGCGCTCAAGCTTCTGTGCCGGGGTTTCATCCAGGTCGATGACATCTTCCACCCGCGCGCGCGCTGGCGGCGGGGCAGCCTCGACTTCCTCGATGGTGAATTTGCTTTCCTGGTTCACCCGAATATCCTCCTGGTGCGGGCAATGCCTTCGAGCAGTGCCGCCACATCGCCTTCGTCCGAATAGAGCCCGAAGCTCGCCCGCGCCGTGGCCGGCACGCCCAGATGGTCCATCAAGGGCTGGGCGCAGTGATGCCCGGCGCGAATGGCGACATCCGCTTCGTCCAATATGGTGCCGAGATCGTGCGGATGCACCCCGTCGAGCATGAAACTGACGATCCCCGCGCTGTCATCAGGGCCGAACAGCGTAATATCGTTCATGGCGCGCAGTTCGCCGCGCAACTGGCTGACCAGCGCTGCCTCGTGGGCGTGGATCCGGGCCAGCCCGATCGCTTCGACAAAGTCAATCGCGGCGTGCATGGCCACCGCTTCGGTGATCGCCGGGGTGCCCGCCTCGAACCGCTGCGGCGGCGGGGCAAAGGTCGTGCGTTCGAACGTCACGCGGTCGATCATCGCGCCGCCGCCCTGGTAGGGCGGCATTGAAGCGAGCAGTTCTGCCCGGGCCCACAGCGCCCCGATCCCGGTCGGCCCGTACAACTTGTGCGCACTGAAGACATAGAAGTCGCAGCCGAGCTCGGCGACATCGACCTTCAGCCGCGGTGCCGCCTGGCATCCGTCAAGCAGCAGCCGGGCGCCCACCGCATGGGCGAGTTCCGCCGCCCGCTTGGCATCGAGCAGCGAACCGAGCACGTTGGAGACATGCGCGAACGCCACCAGCTTGTGGCGTTCGTCGAGCATCGCCTGCGCCGCATCGAGATCGATCCGCCCGTCGTCCGTCAGCGGGCAGACGTCGATCTGCGCGCCGACCCGCTCGGCCAGCAATTGCCAGGGCACGATGTTCGAATGATGCTCGAGCGTCGAGAGCAGGATGCGGTCGCCCGGGCCGATGTTGGCCGCGCCCCAGGTGGCCGCGACCAGATTGATCGCTTCCGTCGCGCCGCGCGTGAAGACCACTTCGTCTTCACGCCCGCCCAGAAACTGCGCTACCCGGCGGCGCGCCGCTTCATAGGCCAGCGTCATCTCGGCCGAACGGGCATAGACCCCCCGGTGGACCGTCGCGTAATCCTTGCCCAGCGCGCGCGCCATGGCGTCAATCACCGCCTGGGGCTTTTGCGCGGTCGCCGCCGTGTCGAGATAGTGCCACGGCTTGCCGGCAGCGGTGAGAAGGCCGGGAAACTCGTCCCTTGCCCGGATAATCGGCGAAAGGGTGGCGACCTGGTTCATAGCGCCGCCTCGCTCAACTGCGCCAGCGCCTGCTCCAGCAGGCGTTCGCCCGCCTGCGGATCGCCGCACTCGACGAAGGCATCGCCGATAAAGGCCTGGACCTGCAACCGGCGCGCGATGGCGGGCGGAATGCCGCGCGCCGCCATGTAGAATGCCGCCACCGGATCAAGCTGGCCGATCGCCGCGCCATGGGCGCATTTGACATCGTCGGCGAAGATTTCGAGTTCGGGCTTGGCATTGGCCGAAGCGCCCTTTTCCAGCAGGATCGCGCGGAAATTCTGCGCCGCATCGGTCTTCTGGGCGTCACGCGCCACTTCGATCCGGCCGAGGAAATTGCCTGTGGCCTGGCCCCACTGCACCGCTCTGACCGTCTGGTTGCTGGTCGCACCAGGCGCGGCGTGGATCACGCGCGTGACGAATTCCTGCCGCTTGCTGCCGCCGCCCAGGGTCACCCCGCCGAATTCGAAATGCGCGCCTTCTTCCAGCGTGACCTCGATCTCGCAACGCAGGTAGGGGCCGCCCGCGATCACCACGAAGGCTTCGAACCGGCCGCCCTGGCCGACATGGACGCGCAGCCGATCGACCGAACCGCCCGCCTGCGGCGCTGCCAGATAAGTCGCATATTCGCTGCGGCTTGCGCCAGCCGGCACGTCCAGCCGGCGCCAATGCGCCAGCGTGGCGGCATCGGCCTGCGCCAGATAGCCGGCATCGGCATAGCGCCAATCCTCGTCGCGGGTGGTCGGAAGGGTGGCTGCCTCGCTCATGCCGCGACCGCTTCGTAGCCTTCCTGTTCGAGCTGGAGCGCCAGTTCCGGCCCGCCCGAACGCACGATCCGGCCCGCCACCATCACATGCACCACATCGGGCTGCACATAGTCGAGCAGGCGCTGGTAATGGGTGATCAGCAGCACGCCCTTGTCAGGTCGGCGCATGATCGCGTTGATCCCCTCGCCCACGATCCGCAGCGCGTCGATGTCGAGCCCGCTGTCGGTTTCGTCGAGCACGGCAAACCGCGGGTCGAGAATGCCCATCTGCACCATCTCGGCGCGCTTCTTCTCGCCGCCGGAAAAGCCGAC
>CAZCNF010000050.1:0-14989 GCA_964500135.1 uncultured Porphyrobacter sp. | reverse complement strand
AGTCCTGCCGGGCGCGCCAGAACTTGTTGGACCTCAGCCGCGCGCCACGCTTTCGAGCGGTTCGCCCGTCACGGGATAGCCCAGGTCATCGCCGATGTAGAGCCAGGGCTTGCCCTGCTGTTCCCCGATATAGGGCGTGATCGTGCGCACCGGGATCGCTTCGGCCTGCGCTTTGGCCTCGCCAAAGCTGGCGAACTGCGCCAGCCGCTCCAGATTGCGCCTTGTCGGGAAAATCACCTTGATCTCGCCCGCTTCCGCCGCGTCGAGCGCGCCTTGCGCCGTGGTCCAGAACAGATGCGTATTCTCGGACAAATCGGCTTCGATCTCCACCGCACCGGTGCCGAGATCGGCGAGGTAGAAGCGTGTGTCATAGACGCGCGGAATGCGCTCGTTCTTGGGGAACCAGCGGGCAAACGGCGTGAGCTGGGCGAGGTCCAGCGACCAGCCGAATTGGTCGAGCACCGGGGCAAGCGCGCCCCGTTCGAGCAGCAGTTCGCGCGCCGCGCGGGCGCGCGCGGCATCGATCTCGCCAGCGAGCCCGATCGCCAGCCCGGTCTCCTCCAGCGTCTCGCGCACCGCCGCGATCTGGTGCGCCGCTTCATCGGCGTCGATCCCGGATGCCAATCGCGCGCCCAATTCGTAATCGGCGGCGTCAACCCGCCCGCCGGGAAACACCGCCATGCCGCCGGCAAATACCATGTTGCGCGAGCGAATGGTCATCAGGATTTCCGGCGGCCCCCCGGCAGGGCCATGGCGGAAGATCACGACGGTAGCGGCGGGTATGCCTTCATGCGAGGGCGAGGTGTGGTCATTCATTGCCGATGTTATGGGCAATGCGGCGCCCAATTGCCAACCACCTTTTCCGCCAGCCTGTCGGAAAACTTGACAGCTACGCTTGTCGCCCGGGGTGCGTTAACCATCGTGATCCGCAGGATTGCTTGCGCGGATGAAACTGGCACGCTTGGTGCAGAGATACCATTACCCGAACAGTCTTCTTCAAAGAGGCAGCGCCACCAGTCTCCCGGTGCAGCCTCCCCGAAACAGGAAAGCCGCCCCTGGCATACGCCAAGGGCGGCTTTTCTTGTTTGGCGGTAGCGACCAAGGGCTCGCCCGCTCGCCGGCCGTGTCGTAAATCAGCCCTCGGCGCGGGCGACCTGCTGTTCGTCGAGCAGTTGCTGGAGTTCGCCGGCCTCGAACATCTCCATCATGATGTCGCTGCCGCCGATGAATTCGCCCTTCACATAGAGCTGGGGGATAGTCGGCCAGTCGGAATAGGCCTTGATGCCCTGGCGGATTTCCATGTCCTGCAGCACGTCGACGCCTTCATAGGCGACACCGCAATGGTCAAGAATGGCCACGGCACGGCTGGAGAAGCCGCATTGCGGAAACAGCGGGGTGCCCTTCATGAACAGCACGACGTCATGGTCGTTGACGAGGGCGGAGATGCGGGAATGGGCGTCGGACATGGGATGGCAACCTGAATTTGCGGATGGCGTCAATCGGAAGTGGGTATGGCGGTGGTGAGTTGCAAGGCATGCAGCACACCGCCCATCCGCCCGCCGAGCGCCTCATAGACCATCTTGTGCTGCTGCACCCGGTTCTTGCCGGCAAACTGGGGCGCGGTTACCCGCGCGGCCCAATGGTCGTTGTCGCCCGCCAGATCGGTCATCTCGACCACCGCGCCGGGCAGCGCGGCGGTGATCATGCTTTCGATTTCAGCGGCAGACATCGGCATGGGTTTGGCTCGCGTCGCGCGGTCAGACGCCGGTCATGATCTGGCGGCGCGCCTCGACCGACTTTTCCTCGAGCTTGGTGCGGATGTCGGCCTCGGTCACGTCGCAGCCGGCGGCGGTTAGATCGCCCAGGAGCTTGCGCACCACATCCTCTTCCCCGGCTTCCTCGAAATCGGCCTGCACCACGGCCTTGCGATAGGCGTCGGTCTCTTCCTCGGTCAGGCCCATCAGTCCGGCAGCCCACTCGCCCAGCAGCCGGTTGCGCCGCGCGGTAATCTTGAAGGCGTTTTCCTCGTCGAATGCGAACTTGGCTTCCTCGCCGCGCTCACGGTCCCTGAAATCGGTCATGCAGTCCCCTCGGATTTGCGTTTCACAGGGCAAAATAGGTTGCCCTTGCAGCAGCGGCAAGCCGCCTCAGTCCATCGTCACAACAAGCTTGCCCACCGCCTGGCGGCTTTCGAGCCGCGCGATCGCTTCGCCGCCGCGTGCGAGCGGGAAAGTCTCCGACACCAGCGGATCGATCTTTCCGGCTTTCATCAGCGCGAACAGTTCTTCCACCTGGCTGCGGAACTTGGCCGGCTCGCGCGCGGTGAAGGCGCCCCAGAACACGCCTGCGATGTCGCAGCTCTTGAGCAGCGTCAGGTTGAGCGGCATCTTGGCAATCCCGGCCGGGAAGCCCACCACCAGGAACTTGCCCTCCCAGGCGATCGCGCGCAGCGCCGGTTCCGAATATTGCCCGCCGACGATATCGTAGACAATGTTGGCGCCCTCGGGGCCGCAAGCCGCCTTGAAGTCATTGGCGAGTTCCTTGGAGGCGTCCTTGTCCATCTCGCCCCTGGGATAGATCACCACTTCATCAGCGCCAGCCTGGCGGGCGATTTCGCCCTTCTCTGCGCTCGAAACCGCGGCCACGACGCGCGCGCCGAACGCCTTGGCCAGTTCGACCGCCGACAAGCCCACGCCGCCCGCCGCGCCCAGCACCAGCACGGTATCGCCGGGCTTGATGTGGCCGCGATCCTTGAGCCCGTGGATGGTCGTGCCATAGGTCATCAACAGACTGGCTGCCTTCTCGAACGGCACGCCATCGGGCACCGGGAACATCCGTCCGGCGGGGACCAGCACCTTTTCGGCAAGGCCGCCATTGCCAATCCCGGCCAGCACCTTGTCACCCACCTTGTAGCCTTCGACACCTTCGCCCACGGCCTCGATCACGCCAGCGATCTCGCCGCCCGGCGCAAACGGGCGCGGCGGCTTGAACTGATAAAGATCGCGGATGATCAGCGTGTCGGGGAAGTTGATCGCGCAGGCCTTCACGTCGACCAGCACTTCGCCCTTGCCGGGGCTGGGCACGTCGACTTCGTCGAGCGTGAGCGTTTCGGGCCCGCCGACCCCGTGGCTGCGCAGGGCTTTCATGCGGCGATCTCCGTTCCGTGCTCGATCCAGGGCATCGCGGCCTGGCGGCGCTGTTCGAACGCGCCGATCGCTTCGTCACGCGCCAGCGTGAGGCCGATTTCGTCCAGCCCGTTCAGCAGGCAATGCTTGCGGAAAGGATCGATCTCGAAAGTGAAGCGGTCCTGGAACGATGTGGTGACCGTCTGGCTCTCCAGGTCGATCGCGATCTCATCGGTCTCGGCCACTTCGAGCAGCCGGTCGATTGCTTCCTGTGGCAGCACCACGGTGAGGATACCGTTCTTGAAGGCATTGCCGGAAAAGATGTCGGAAAAGCTCGGCGCGATCACCGCCTTGATGCCAAGGTCGCCCAGCGCCCAGGCGGCATGCTCGCGGCTCGATCCGCAGCCGAAATTGTCGCCCGCGATCAGGATCGGGGCGCCCTGGTAACGCGGATCGTCGAACACATTGCCCGGCTGCTCGCGCAAGCTTTCGAAAGCACCGCGGCCCAGCCCCTCGCGCGTGATGGTCTTGAGCCATTCGGCCGGGATGATCACGTCGGTGTCGACGTTCTTGGCCCCGAACGGATAGGCGCGGCCCGAAATCTCGCGCACCGGCTGCATCAATCGGTCTCCGGCTGCTCGCCGGAAGGGACTGTCGGCTTGGGCTCGTCCTTCTTCTTGCGCTTATTGGCGTAGAGCAGCGCCGCTGCGATTGCGGCGGAACCGATGGCGGCAGCGCCGATGGCGGCCTTGGTCTTCGAAGGTTTCTTGGTCATGGCGTCACTATGGTGCCGGGCTGGCTTCGGGGCAAGGGATCATGCGGCAAACTGGCGCACATCGACGAGGTGGCCCGCCACTGCTGCCGCCGCCGCCATCGCCGGGGATACGAGGTGCGTACGCGCGCCCGGCCCCTGCCGACCCACGAAATTGCGGTTGCTGGTGGAAGCGCAGCGCTCGCCCGGTGGAACCTTGTCCGGGTTCATGCCCAGGCAGGCCGAACAGCCCGGCTCGCGCCATTCGAAGCCGGCGTCAATAAAGACGCGATCAAGCCCTTCCGCTTCGGCCTGAGCCTTGACCAGCCCCGAGCCCGGCACAACGATCGCCCAGCGCACGTTGGGTGCCTTTGTGCGCCCTTTCAGCACCGCTGCAGCCGCGCGCAAATCCTCGATCCGGCTGTTGGTGCAGCTCCCGATGAAGACGTTTTCGATCGCGATATCTTCGATCCGCTGGCCCGGCGAAAGGCCCATGTATTCAAGACTTTTGCGGGCTGCTGTCTGTTTCGAGGGATCGGCGAAGCTGGCGGGATTGGGCACCACGCCGCCGATTGCCACCGTGTCTTCGGGGCTGGTGCCCCAGGTCACGGTCGGCTCGACCGCAGTCGCGTCGATCGTGACCGATTTGTCGAACTCTGCGCCGTCGTCGCTCTGCAGCGTGCGCCAATAGGCCAGCGCCGCGTCCCACTCCGCGCCCCTCGGCGCCAGCGGGCGGCCCTTGAGATAGCGGAACACCGTGTCATCGGGCGCGATCAGCCCGGCGCGGGCGCCAGCCTCGATGCTCATGTTGCACACGGTCAGCCGCTCTTCCACGCTCATCGCATCGAACACCGGCCCGCGATATTCGATGACATAGCCCGTGCCGCCAGCTGCGCCGATCTGGCCGATGATGTGCAAGATCAGATCCTTCGCAGTGATGCCCGGACCGAGCTGGCCGGTCACCCGCACCTCCATCGACTTCGAACGTTTGAGCTGAAGCGTCTGGGTGGCGAGTACATGCTCGACTTCGCTGGTGCCAATGCCAAAGGCGAGCGCCCCGATCCCGCCATGGCTGGCGGTGTGCGAATCGCCGCAAACGATGGTGGTACCCGGCAGCGAGAAGCCCTGTTCGGGCCCCACCACATGGACGATCCCTTGCGCAGGCGCGGCAGCATCGATGTAGCGGATGCCGAAAGCAGGGGCATTGGCCTCGAGTGCGGCGAGTTGCTGCGCACTTTGCGCATCGGCAATCGGGATACGGTTGCCCGAGGCATCGATACGCGGCGTTGTGGGCAGGTTGTGGTCGGGTACGGCCAGCGTCAGGTCCGGTCGACGCACCTTGCGTCCGGCAAGACGCAGGGCCTCGAATGCCTGCGGACTGGTCACCTCGTGCACCAGATGGCGGTCGATATAGATCAGCGACGTTCCATCATCGCGCGTCTCGACGACATGCGCGTCCCAGATCTTTTCGTATAGCGTGCGCGGTTTGCTGGCCATGCTTGTCCTCTTTGGCCCGTCGATTAGCGGCCATTCGGCAACACTGGCAAGCCAGATGAGCCCCACCAATTGATTAGTCATGGAAAGGAAAGATTTCCGTGTTTAACTGACACATATGTCAGCAACGCCTTTTGCCTTTCCGATCAGGGTCCTGCCCGAAGATATCGACTTCATGGGACACGTGAACAATGCCCGCTACCTCAATTGGGTGCAGGATGCGGTGTTGGCCCACTGGCGCAAACTTGCGCCGGCCGAGGAAGTGGCGAGCAAGGCCTGGGTCGCGCTGAAGCACGAGATCACCTATCGCAAGCCCGCCTTCCTCGAAGACGACGTGATCGCGCAAACCGTGCTCGAACATTTTCAGGGCGCACGCGCGTTCTATCGCACAGTGATCCAGCGCGGCGAAGAAGTGCTGGCGGAAGTCCGCTCAAGCTGGTGCTGCATCGATGCGCAGACGCTGCGCCCGGCACGAATCGGCGAACATTTGCGCGAGTTCTTTTTCCCTGAGGAATAATCGCCTATAGCGCGCGCATCGTGCCCAGTCCCGTGTCTCTTCCCAGTCGCAATCTGCACCGCGCTTTTGGCCTCGCCTTGGCCGCACTTATCGCTAGCAGCTGGTTGGGGTTGCACTTTTATGCGGTGTTGGTGTTCGATCTGAGCTGGGCCAGCCTGCCACAGGCAATCATGATGGCGACGCTGTTGTGCTGGCTATCGGTTGGCGTTTTCATTGTCAGCCACGATGCCATGCACGGATCGCTCGCTCCGGGCTGGCCGCGGTTCAACGAGGCGGTCGGTGCAGTGCTGCTGTTCCTCTACGCTGGATTTGCCTGGGCCAGAATGCGCGACGCCCATTTCGCGCATCACCGCCACGCAGGCGAGCCGGGCGATCCCGATTTCGACGCAGATAACCCGGCACGCTTCTGGCCATGGTATGCCACATTTTTCCGCCGCTATTTCGGCTGGCAGTCGCTTGCGTGGGTGTCGAGCGTGGTGACGGTCTACTGGCTGGCGCTGGACGTATCCGAAGTCCAGCTGGTCCTGCTCTATGGCATGCCCGCGCTACTGTCGTCGTTGCAGCTGTTCTACTTCGGGACTTACCGCCCGCATTGCCATGAGGGGGAGGCATTTCCCGATGATCACAATGCCCGCAGCGACCATTTCGGCACGCTTGCCAGCCTCGCCAGCTGTTTTCATTTCGGCTATCATCTCGAACATCACCGCCGCCCCGATGTGCCCTGGTGGGCGCTGCCCCGGGCGCGGCGCGCCGGAGTTGCCGCATGAGTGTGCTCGAAATCATCGGCGTGGTGAGCGCGGCTGTGATCGGCATGGAGCTGTTCGCCTGGTATGCGCACAAATACATCATGCACGGCTGGGGTTGGGCCTGGCACCGCGACCATCACGAGCCGCATGACAATGTGCTGGAGAAGAATGACCTGTTCGCCGTGGTGTTCGCCAGCATCGTGATCGCGATGTTCGCGGTGGGCTATTATGCGTCGGATGCGCTTTGGTGGACGGCCGTGGGCATCACCATTTACGGCGCAATCTACACCCTCGTGCACGATGGCCTTGTTCATCAGCGCTATTGGAGCTGGGTGCCGCGCAGCGGCTATGCCAAGCGACTGGTGCAAGCGCACAAGCTGCATCACGCAACGATCGGCAAGGAAGGCGGGGTCAGCTTCGGCTTTGTTTTCGCGCGCGATCCGGCCAAGCTCAAGGCCGAACTAAAGGCGCAGCGCGAAGCCGGCATCGCCCGCGTGCGCGAAGCGGAACTGCGCTGAGCGCCAGCCACAACAATTCTCTATTCGTTTCGGGTAGCGATCCAGCCGCCTGCCACCACCAGGATCGCGATCGAAAGCAGATACCAAGGGTGGCCCAGAGTGAGCCAGGTGAACACGACGCCTGCGCTCATCGCGCCGATCGCTGTCACCTTGGCGGGGCGGCTGATCGCACGGCGATCACGCCAGTCCCTGACCTGGGGCCCCCATTGCGGGTGGTCGAGTATCTTCTTTTCCCACGCCGGGTTGCTGCGTGCGAAGCAGAACACCGCCAGCAGCAGGAACGGCACGGTAGGCATGATCGGCAGGAATGCGCCGATCGCTGCCAGCCCCGTCGCGATGATGCCCCCCGCCGCGTAGAGCGGGCGCATGTCAGGCCTCTCGCTCAGGCATTGGCCAGCCGCGCTGCATGTTCGCGCACCAGCGCAATCATGTTGGGCACGCCCTGGGTTCGATTGGATGACAGCTGGTTCCTGAGATCGAAACGTGCCAGCGCGCCCGTGACATCCATCGCGGCAATTTCGGTCGCGGTGCGGTCTTGCACTGCCGCGATCACCAGCGCGACAATCCCCTTGGTGATGGCGGCATTGCTGTCGGCCAGGAAGTGCAGCTTGCCATCCTGTTCGGTCGGATAGACCCAGACGCTGGCCGAGCAGCCGCGCACCAGCGTGGCATCGGTCTTGAGCGCGTCCGGCATCGGGTCCAGTTCGCGACCGAGCTCGATCAGCAGGCGATAACGTTCGTCGCCCTCGAGGAACTCGTATTCTTCGTAGATGTCGTCAAGCATGCGCATGCCGGCGCATCTAGGCGCTCTGGCTCACAAATCCACCCCGCTTGCGATCGCTTCAAGCTTCTTGATGCGTTCCTTTAGGTCGGCGATCTCAATCCGTGCGGCGCTGTGGCCCACACCACCTTCGATCTCGCGCGGTGCCGAGTCAAGCTCGCGCTGCTTCAACGCCAGCCAGCCCTGCCATGCCTTGAGCAGGGCATAGGCCACGACGCACAGGCCAACCAAAGATGTGGCGGCGATGATCAGTGTCGGTTCGAACATTTCCGTCATGTCCTCCTTGAACCTTTGGTCTATCCGTCCTGGCGCTGATCGCGCAGGGCTTCAATTTCGGCAGCGATCCGGCGGGTCTCGCTGGCCTCGGCCGAATGACCTTCCGTCGTGATCCGCTCCAGTACCTTTATGCGCTCACGTAGGTCGTCGACTTCGCGTTCGAGCTGCTGTTCGCGGGCGCTGGGCAGTTGCCGGGCCTCCCGCTCTTCACGCCGCGAGCGGTAGCCACCCCCGCGCCGCGAGCGCATGAGCCCGGCGATTGCGGAGATCAGCACGATCAGGACAATCGCGGCGGGCCAGCTCACCGCTGCGTCTCCCGCGTGCCAGCAAGTGCATCGATCGCGTCGAGCTCGCGCAGCTGCTCAATCTGCGATGCGAGCGCGTGATTGCCGTCAGTCGCGATCCGCTCCAGCACCCGCACACGTTCCTCCAGTTTGCGATACTGTTCGCTGCTGGCGGCGTCACGCGCACCGCTGCGCTGCAATTCGCGCCATTCCTTGTGCTGGTACACCCGCGCCACGATCCGATGGATCGTCACGGCGGTGATGACCACGACGGCAAGGATGAAGCTGAAGATGATGGCGAGTTCGGGCATCACGCGCTTCCTTCGTCCTTGCGCCCTTCCAGCGCCCGGTCGCGCAGTGCCTCGATTTCATGGGTCAGGTGATAGCCGCCATCGGTGACGATCCGTTCGACATTGGCGAGCCGGTCCTTCATCGAGCCGACCTCGGCCCGCAGCTGGGCATTCTCCTGGGTCAGCAGGCGGACCCGCTCGACCGCTTCGTCGTCCTTCTGCGGATAGATCGCCTTGCCCCAACTGTTCTCCAGCGGATAGCCGTGCTTCACTCTGAGCCAGGTGTTGACCACCCAGGCAACCGACATCGACAGCACGCCAATTCCAAAGACCGGCGCCAGCACATTGGCCAGATCAGGGTTCATTATGCACGCTCCTTCCGTTCGAAGCCCAGCGGTATGCCGCTGCCTTCGGCGCCACCATCGACCCGGCGACTGTCGCGCAGCGCCTCGATCTGGGTGGCAACGTCATAGCCTCGATCGGTGACGATCCGTTCGAGCACCTGGACCCGGTCTTCCAGCCGCTGGATTTGCGAAGCATATTGTGCGGCCTTCTCGGCGGTGTGCTCGGCTATGGCCCCGATCTGCATTTCGGCAATCTTCTGCTGGTGCCTGGTCCAGATCGCCACGATCGGGATCATCAAGGCGATGATCGGGATCATCAGCGCAATTGTGCCTTCCATCGTCAGTCCTCCCCTTGGCGGCGTTCAGCGCAGTCGTTCGATTTCGGCGGTCAGGCGCGGGTTGCTGCTGACATAGTAGGTTTCGACATCGGCAAGGCGCCGATCGATATCGCGGAAGCGGGCGCGGATCTCGCGCGCAGTGCGCTTGGGGCTCTGCCGCACGCGCTGCCAGTATTTCTGCTCTTCCTTGTCGACATAGAGATGCGGCGGCTTCTTGTTCAGCAGCAGCCCGGCCACGAAGTAAGCCGGCAAAAGGATCGGAGCGACGGTGAACAGCAGCAGAAGGAAACCGAGGCGCACCCAGAGCGTGTCGACCCCGGTATAATCGGCGATCCCGGCGCAAACCCCCATCAGCTTGGCATTGGCCTTGTCGCGGTAGAGCGTGGTGCGTGGGCTGTTCATTTGGCCGCTCCCTTCTTCTCGGCAAGCAGGTTTTCCAGCTCGCGCAGTTGCTGGTTGTCGATCTCGCGGTCATGGGTGATCCGCGTCGGGTTGAAATCGGGATTGTCGCTGGCCACCAGCCGTTCGACCGTATCCATCCGCTCGTCGAGGCGCTTGGCGAGCTGGTACAGCTCATCCAGCAGCACTTCGTCGTCGCTGGTGATGGTCGCAGCGGTTTTCCAGCGGGTGATGTAGTGGAGGATGATCCACGGCAGCCCGATGAATATGGCAATGATCGCCACCATAGGTTCGACGTCCACGACTCAGTCCTCCCTGTTGGCGCTGTCCTTGCCCAGCGCGCGCTTCATTTCCTCAAGTTCCTCGTCGATCTTGTCCGAGCCCGCCAATGCGGCGATCTCGTCGGCCAGCGACGGGGTGCCGTTCTGGTCAGCAATGCGCAGCGCTTCGGCGCGCCCTTCCGCATAGTCGACCCGGCGCTCGAGCTGGTCGAACCGGGCAAGCGCCTCGTCGGTCCGCTCCGTGCTCATCAGTGTGCGCAGCTTGACGCGGTTCTCGGCGCTTTCGAGGCGCGCGGCGATCGCGGTCTGGCGGCTGCGGGCCTCGCGCAGGCGGTGCTGCAGCTTCTGGATGTCGTCCTCATAGGCCCGCAAGGCATCGTCGAGCACGCCGATTTCTTGCTTCAATTGGTCGGCCATGTCGCCGGCCTTCTTCTTCTCGACCAGCGCAGCGCGGGCCAGGTCCTCGCGATCCTTGCTCAACGCCAGCTGCGCCTTGTCGGCCCAATCGGCCTGAAGCTTGTCGAGCTTCACGACATGGCGGTGCATTTCCTTCTGGTCAGCGATGGTGCGCGCGGCGCTCGCGCGGACTTCCACCAGCGTTTCCTCCATCTCGAGGATGATCATGCGGATCATCTTGGCCGGATCGTCGGCCTTGTCGAGCATGTCGTTGAAATTGGCCGCGATGATATCGCGCGTCCGGCTGAAAATGCCCATGAAGGCTACTCCGTTGAAGAAACTCGAATCGTCCTGCGGGTTTGGCCGCGATTGTGTCGGGGTCGGGCTGCGGCGCAAGCGCTCAATTTCGGCATCGAGCCGCGAGCGGCGCGGCCCGGGCTCTGGCGAAAAGGGTTGGGCCGGAGCATCGGCGCCGCGACTGGATGCTGCGCCAACGGGGTTGCTCATGCCTGAGGACTTCAGGGGGGGGACAGAGCGCTCCGGCCCGAGGGGGTTGTCTTCTGGAAGCTTGGTCATGCCATTTCGACCAGCAGGCCGTGCGATGCGGCAGCCACTGCGGCGACCGGTGTGGCGTGCATCTGGGCGCTGAGGGCGACAAAGGCAGCCATCGCGGCAATGCTGGCCAGTGAAGCCTGACCCAGCTTGCTCTGGAAAAAGCGGCGATCGTACATGGCTGACAAACTCCTGTGTGGTTTGTTCTCTTCACAGCAAGGGGTGTGCCAATTGGTTAAATCATATATAAATCAGTTATATAGCAAATTCTCCGAGCTGCCGTGTTGGTTTCGATTGCCAAGGATTGGGAATTTTCACTATAGATTAGGTGATGGAGCGGGATAATCAGTTTATCGGTCAATCCGGCGCCTTTCTCGACGCGGTCGAGCGGGCCAGTCGCGCAGCGCCAATGAGCCGCCCCGTGCTGGTGATCGGCGAGCGGGGGACAGGCAAGGAACTGATTGCGGAACGCCTGCACCGTCTCTCGACCCGGTGGGACGAGCCGCTGGTCACCATGAACTGTGCCGCCTTGCCCGAAACGCTGATCGAAGCCGAACTGTTCGGCCACGAGGCAGGCGCTTTCACCGGCGCGACCAGAGCGCGGGCAGGCCGGTTCGAGGAGGCCGACAAGGGCACGCTGTTCCTTGACGAACTGGGCAATCTGTCGATGGCGGCGCAGGAACGACTGCTGCGGGCGGTCGAATATGGCGAAGTGACGAGGATCGGCTCGTCGCGCCCGATCCGGGTCGATGTGCGGATCGTGGCCGCCACCAATGACGATCTGCCGGCGATGGCCGAGCGCGGCGAATTTCGCGCCGACCTGCTCGACCGGCTTAGTTTCGAAGTCATTACCCTGCCACCGCTGCGGGTGCGCGAAGGCGATGTCGGTGTGCTGACCGACTATTTCGGGCGGCGGATGGCGGCCGAACTCGAATGGCACGCGTGGCCGGGCTTCGCCCCGCATGTCCAGCGCCAGCTGGAGGATTACACCTGGCCCGGCAATGTGCGTGAGCTGCGCAATGTGATCGAGCGCGCGGTCTACCGCTGGGACGATCCGGAACAGCCGATCGCGCATGTCCAGTTCGATCCATTCGATTCACCGTGGAAGCCCTTTGCGCCCAGCCACCGCAAGCCCGACCCTGCGGCTTCGCCTGCCAGAACCGCTGCCGCCAGCGCATCCGGCAATGCCGGAATGGGTGCCCTGGTCGACCTCGATTCGGTTGCGGATTTGCGCGCGGCGGTCGATGCCCATGAACGCGCGATCCTCGAGCAGGCGCTTGGGCGCCATCGCTGGAACCAGCGCCAGACCGCGCGCGCGCTCAACCTGAGTTACGACCAGCTGCGCCATGCGATCAAGAAGCACGGGCTGATGCAGGAACCCGACGACGGCTGATCGCGCACTGGCGCGGCAATGCCGTGGCTGGCACCGCCGGGCCTAGGAATGCCCCGAAATCTGCGCTATTGATCGGTTGGGGAAGGGTTTCGGCAGCTGACGTTTGAACGGACGGAATGGCTGCCTTGAGGACCCGTTTGAGGGAGTGGGGCCTTGGCAATCAGCAGAAAAGTGTTCCTTGCAGCCAGCATAGCTGCCCTTGCGGCAGCGCCCGGCATGGCGGATCATGCCTGGTCCACATATCACTGGCAGACCAGCAACGGGATCGCGAAACCGCCGGTGATCGACAACACGACCGGGGACTGGCCAGGTCGCGTGGCTATTGCGGTGGCGGACTGGAACGAGTCGGCGCATATTGAAAGCGCGCTCACCAGCGGCACGACCAACGCCAAGCGGTGCCCGATGGTGTCCGGCACGATCCAGGTCTGCAACAGCAGCTATGGCAATACTGGCTGGCTCGGGATTGCATCGATCAGCCTGTCGGGCGGGCACATCGTGGCCGGCTCCACCAAGCTCAACGATACGTATTTCGCCGATCCGCGGTACAATACACCAAGCTGGAAACAGCTCGTCACCTGCCAGGAGATCGGCCACGATTATGGCCTGGGCCACCAGGACGAGGATTTCTCGACGGATGCAACAAGCTCGTGCATGGAGTACACCAGTTTGCCGGGTGGCAACGAGCATCCCGATAGTCACGATTATGACCAACTCGCTGCGATCTACAATCACTCCGAAGGTAGTGGCGGTGGCGGTGGCGGTAGTGGTGGCCCGGGCAAGGGCAAGCCACTGGGCATTGATGTGGGTGACACGCCGGCGCAATGGGGCAAGGCGATCGGGCGCGATGCGCATGGTCGTGAGAATGTCTATGCCCGCAATTTCAACGGCTATACCGTCATCACGCACGTAACCTGGGCGCCAGGCGAAGAGCGCGGCCCGCGCACGCACAGCGGCGATCACCACTTCGGCGACGATCACAGCCACTGATCGCGCTTGCGCGATCGGAGGAGAAGGGCCCGGCGCGCTGTCCGGGCCCTTCGTTTTTGGCGCTTGCGTTTCCGCCTTCGCGCGCCTATCTGGGCGCCATCCCGACATTGTCACACAAGGTTTGGATGCTGGCGCCGCAAGGGGCCGGCCTGAAACGCCTTTTGCGGCATTGTTCGTGCAAGCTGGAGACCACATGGCGGATATCGCGCGCCTGACCCGGATCATCGAGCCCGAAGCGCAGGCTTTGGGCTTTGATCTCGTGCGCGTGAAGATGATGCCGTCCGAGGCCGGTGACGGCGGGCTGGCGCTGCAGGTAATGGCCGAGGATCCGGCCACAGGGCAGCTTGTGCTTGACCAGTGTGCCGCCCTTTCGCGCCGTGTCTCGGACGCGATCGACCGGGCCGAGGAAGCGGGCGAGGTGCTGATCGAGGGTGTCTATCACCTCGAAGTCAGCTCGCCCGGGATCGACCGACCGCTGACCCGGCCGAAGGATTTTGCCAATTGGGCCGGCCACGAAGCGAAGTTCGCGATGGACCGCGCCTGGGATGGCCAGCGCAATCTGCGCGGCATCCTGAAGGGCATCGAAGGCGACACCGTCACGCTGGACGATCGCAAGGCCGGCGCGGTGTCCGTGCCGCTCGCCATGATCCATTCGGCAAAGCTGGTCTTGACCGACGAGCTGATTGCCGCCACCCGGCCGCTCGACACGAGCGGCGCTGAAGACATAGTTGAAGAAGAAGAGGCTGAAGACTGATGGCCACTGCAATTTCCGCCAACAAGGCCGAACTGCTCGCGATTGCCAACGCGGTCGCGTCGGAAAAGATGATCGACAAGTCGATCGTGATCGAAGCGATGGAAGAGGCGATCCAGAAGGCCGCGCGTTCGCGCTATGGCGCGGAGAACGACATCCGTGCCAAGCTTGATCCGCAGACTGGCGACCTGCGCTTGTGGCGCGTGGTCGAGGTGGTCGAAGTGGTCGAGGATTACTTCAAGCAGGTCGATTTGAAGCAGGCGCAGAAGCTCGACAAGGATGCCAAGGTGGGCGACTTCATCGTCGATCCGCTACCACCGGTCGATCTTGGCCGGATCGACGCGCAGAGCGCCAAGCAGGTTATCTTCCAGAAGGTCCGCGATGCCGAGCGCGAGCGCCAGTACGAGGAATTCAAGGACCGCGCGGGCGAGATCATCACCGGTGTGATCAAGTCGGTCGAATTCGGTCATGTGATCGTTAATCTGGGTCGCGCCGAGGGCGTGATCCGGCGCGACCAGCAGATCCCGCGCGAAGCGGCCCGCACGGGCGAGCGCGTGCGTGCGCTGATCACCAAGGTCGAGCGCAACAATCGCGGCCAGCAGATCTTTCTCAGCCGCGCGCATCCGGACTTCATGAAGAAGCTGTTCGCGCAGGAAGTCCCTGAAATCTATGATGGCATCATCGAGATCAAGGCCGCCGCGCGCGATCCGGGCAGCCGCGCCAAGATCGGCGTGATCAGCCATGACAGCTCGATCGATCCGGTCGG
>CAZCNF010000049.1:0-15115 GCA_964500135.1 uncultured Porphyrobacter sp. | reverse complement strand
TGGTCGAGACCTCGATGTTCGAGGCGATGTGCCACTTCAACCTCGACGATTTCACGCACCTGCTCTCGGCCGGCGAAGTGATGGGTCCCTTCAGTCGGCCGCATGTATCGCAAAGCTATGTGTTCGAATGTGCCGACGGCAAATGGATCGCACTGCACATGTCGTCGCCGCCCAAGTTCTGGGAGAACCTTGCTGTCGCGGTCGCGCGGCCCGACATGCTGCAATTGCCGGCCTTTGCCAGCCGCGACGCGCGCATCGCGCATTACGAAGACGTGGTTGCCTTCCTGGCGCCGATCTTCGCGGAGAAGGACCGCGCCTGGTGGACGGCCGAACTGACCCGGCTCGAGGTGCCCAATTCGGAAGTGCGGACATCGGCCGAAGTGCTCGCGTCCGAACAGGCGCAGGTGCTTGGCCTCGAAGTGTCCGATCCGGCAGGGCCGCATGGCGCGTTCCGCACGATCCGTTCGCCACTCAGCTTTGACGGCATGCGCATGACCGCAGTCACGGCGCCCCCGGTGTTGGGTCAGCATGACGAAGAGATCCGCGCATCGGTGGGAAGATAGGCGATGGCGGGGGAGGGCAAGGATCCGGAGTATCTCTCCACGCTGGAGCGTGGGCTGCGTGTTCTGCGGGCCTTTGACGAGGACGATCCGGAAATGACGCTGAGCGAAGTGGCGGCCAAGACCGCGCTCAGCCCGGCGGTGGCGCGGCGCTGCCTCAACACGCTGGTCGAACTCGGCTATGTCGGGCGGCACGGGCGCAAGTTCCTGCTCCGCCCGGAGGTGTTGACGATCGGGTCGGCATTCCTGTCATCGATGCATGTCGAACACGTGTGTTTGCCGGGCCTCCAGCACCTGCGCGACCAGACCGGCGACAGCGCCTCGCTCTCGGTCCTGTCGGGCGATGAAATCCTTTACATCGCGCATGTTTCGACCGACCGGCGGTTCCGCCTGCAGACCAATGTCGGCACGCGCTACCCCTTCCATGCCACATCGATGGGCAAGGTGCTGGCTGCCTTCCTCGGTGAGGCCGAGCGCGGCGAGCTGCTCTCCAAGGCGCGGCTGCAACGCTTCACAGAGCGGACCCTAACCGACCCAGAAGCACTGCAGACGAGGTTTCAGCTGATCCGCGAGCGTGGCTATGATTCGGCGCTGGACGAACTCGACTATGGCATTGTGTCGATCGCCATCCCGATCTTCGATCGCAACCGCAAGGTCATCGCCGCGATCAATTGCTCAACCTCGACCACCCGGATTTCGCAGGACGAACTGGTGCGTACGCGCCTGCCCTTGCTGCGGATTGCGGCGGGCGAGATCGAGGCAGCACTGCGCCAGTGGCCGGCCTTGGCGGCCTCGTTGTATCAGGAGTGAAAAGTTTCGCATATCGAAGTTGACTTCGTATGTCGAAGTCACTAGGGGAAGCCAAAATCCGGCGCGCAATGCGTCGCAAGCCCTCAAGGGAGAGAACAGATGAGAACTCTTGGCATGACTTTCGTGAGCGCCCTGGCGCTGACCGCGGCACTGGCGGTTCCGGCCAAGGCACAGGACGCCGAGGCCGCTGACGCAGCCGAAGAAACCACCGGCAACGAAATCATCGTCAGCGCGCTGCGCCGCGATGAAAGCCTGCAGGACACGCCGGCCGCGGTCACCGCCTTCACCTCCGAATCGATCGCCAATGCGGGGATCGAGCGTCCGGCCGATTTCATCGCGCTCACGCCCAACGTGAACCTGGTTGAAACGCAGAACGCGGGTAACGCCTTCATCATCATCCGCGGGATCACCCAGGCCCGCAACTCCGAACCTTCGGTCGCAGTGGTGGTGGACGGCGTGCAGCAGGTAAACCCCGCGCAGTTCAACCAGGACCTGTTCGATATCGAGCAGATCGAAGTGCTGAAGGGGCCACAGGGCGGCCTTTACGGGCGCAACGCCATCGGCGGTGCGATCATCATCACCACCAAGCAGCCCACCGATGTGCTGGAAGGCAATTTCAAGGCCGGCGTCGACAACGGCTTCGGCTATTTCCTGCGCGGCGGGATCAGCGGCCCGCTGTCCGACAATGTCGCCTTCCGCGTGGCCGGATCCTTCTATGACACCGATGGCTTCATCCGGAACGAGTTCCTCGGCGAAGACGCCGATCCGGTGAAGGATTTCAGCCTGCGCGCGAACCTGCTGGTGCAGGCCAATGACGACCTCACGATCGACCTGCGCGGATCGCTCAACCAGCTGCGCACCCAGGCGCTCTATTTCAACATCGTCAATGATGTGAACGACACCAGCCTGCCGGTGCAGGTCAACAACGCCGGCCAGAACGATCGCGACATCTACAACCTGTCGATGAAGGCGACCTGGGAAGGCGACAATGCGGTGCTCACCTCGATCACCTCGTACGACACGCTTGAGGAAATCCTCACCGGCGATGCGTTCGACTTCAAGCCGATCCCCGACAGTTTCTTCTTCAACCTGTTCGAATTCCTGTTCGGTGAAGGCAACGGGTTCGACCTCAACCAGAGCCAGTTCCTCAAGGTCGAGGCATTCAGCCAGGAACTGCGGCTGGCTTCGCCCAAGGGAGCCGGCCCGTTCAACTGGATGGTGGGCGGCTATCTGATCGACACCCAGCGCTACATCTCGACCGGCAACATGGTCGACACGGGGGCGGGCGTGTTCCCGGTCTTCCGCACGCCTTCGACCAATCCGGCGAACCCGCAGTTCAGCTTCCTGGCCGACGGGCAGGACAATTTTGCCTGGGCGCTGTTCGCCAATGCGGGTTACGAGTTCAGCCCCGAATTCCGGATCGATGCCTCGCTGCGGTATGACCGCGACAAGCGTAAGCAGACCACGCTGACTCCGACCGCCTTCCTGCCCAACGTGCCCGGCTTCCCGCAAGGTGCAACCGGCGAGGTGCGGACCCGCGTGTTCGACGACTGGCAGCCCAAGCTGACGCTGACCTACGAGCCCAGCGACGACCTGACCTTCTACGGTGGCTACAGCCGCGGCTTCCGCTCGGGCGGCTTCAACCAGACCGGCGTGGGCGCTGTTGCCTTCGACAACGGCATCCTGGGCGTTGACGACATCTTCAAGGCGGAAACCGCCGATACCTTCGAAGCGGGTTTCAAGGCCAAGCTGGGCCCTGCCAACATCAACGGCGCGGCCTACACGACGACTTCGAAGAACAGCTATTTCTTCGTGTTTCTGGCGGCCAACTCGACCCAGAACCTCGGCAATATCGACGAGGTCGAGCTGCAGGGCTTCGAACTTGAAGCCAATGCCGAAGTCGCGCCCTATTTCGATGTCAACGCGGCGATCGGCGTGACCTACAGCGAGATCAAGGAATTCGACGATCCGACGGCAATCGGCAACGAAGCTCCGCTGATCTCGCGTTACACCCTGAACCTCGGCGCGCAGTATGACGGGCCGATTTCCGAGACGGTCGACGCGCTGCTGCGGGTCGACTACCGCCGCACCGGCAAGACCTGGTGGGAGCCCTACAACACCACCGTGCGCAGCCCGGTCGACCTGGTCGATGCGCGCGCCGGCGTCCGGTTCGACGGCTGGTCGGTCACCGCCTTCGCCCAGAACCTGTTCGACGAGGAATACAATGCAGAGTTCTCGCCCGGCGGCTTCGTGTTCAAGGCCCGTCCGCGCCGCTATGGCGTGGAAGTCGGCTACGCGTTCTAAGGGACTGATGCGATGACCAAGGTGCTGGTGCTCTACTATTCGAGCTATGGCCATATCGAGGCGATGGCCGCGGCGGTGGCCGAAGGTGCCGCCAGCGTCCCCGGCGCCGAGGTCATCGTAAAGCGCGTGCCCGAACTGGTCCCTGACGAGGTTGCGCGCGCCTCGGGCCTCAAGCTCGACCAGGCGGCACCGATCGCCACGCCGGACGAGCTGGCCGATTACGACGCGATCATCTTCGGCACGCCCACCCGCTTCGGCAACATGGCGGCGCAGATGCGCAACTTCCTCGACCAGACCGGCGGGCTGTGGTTCCAGAACAAGCTGGTCGGCAAGGTCGGCAGCGTGTTCTGCTCAACCGCCAGCCAGCATGGCGGGCAGGAAACCACCATCACTTCGTTCCATATCACTCTGCTGCACCACGGCATGGTGATCGTGGGCCTGCCCTATACTTTCACCGGCAATACCGAGATGGGTGAAATCAGCGGCGGGACGCCCTATGGTGCGACCACGCTGGCGGGCGCCGACGGCAGCCGCATGCCGAGCGAGAACGAACTCGCCGGGGCGCGCTTCCAGGGTCGCCACGTGGCCGAGATCGCGGCCAAGCTGGCGGCCTGACGCATACCGCAGCCCTTCGGGTCCGGGCTGTTGAAGACTGACAAGAGAGGAAAGACATGTCGCAGAAAATCCTGGCCAACCGGCTGCACCACACGGCCTATGTGACGAAGGATCTCGAGGCCACCCGCGCCTTCTACGAGGACGTTCTGGGCTTCCCGCTGATGGCGACCTATTGCGAGAAGGACGAGCTGTTCGGCAAGGAACGCACCTATTGCCACGTGTTCTTCGAACTGGCCGACGGCAGTGCGCTGGCCTTCTTCCAGTTCGCCGATGCGGACGACCAGGCCGAATTCGGGCCTGACATTCCGGAATCGCCCTTCATTCACATCGCGCTGCATGTCGATGCGGATGGCCAGGCCGAACTGCAGCGCCGGATCGCGGCCGCCGGGATCACCGAGCCGGACACCTATATGCTCGAGCACGGCTACTGCCGCTCGCTCTACGTCAAGGATCCCAACGGCATGATCCTCGAGTTCACGCATGACGATCCGCGCGCAGCGCCGCTTGATGCCGAGCGCCGGGCCAATGCGCATGGCGAACTCAAGCGCTGGCTGGCGGGCGACCATCACAACAACAACCCGTTCCGCGCCGCCGAAGCCGCCTGAGTATCGGCCGTGGGGGCCATGGCCATGATCGCCCCCACGCTGCAGGATCGGGTATGGCATGGCCAGGTCGATGTCGGTGACGGCATCGTGCCCATTGCCATGGCCGGTGGTCTGGACCCGGCGGCTCCGCCGCTGATCCTGCTGCACGGCTGGACGCTCGACTGGCGCATGTGGCTGCCACAGGTCGAGGCCCTGGGGCAGAATTTTCTGCTGGTCATGCCCGACCGTCGCGGGTTTGGCCGCGCGACCGCCCCCCCAAACCTTGCCCGCGAGGCGGAGGACGTCGAGCGCATCGCCGATTTCCTCGGCTTCGAGCACTATGCCCTGCTGGGGCTGTCGCAAGGTGCCGCGATCGCGCTCGACTGCGCGCACCGGCATGGCTGGCGGATCAATGCCGTGGTCGCATCGGGCGCGCCGCTGCCGGCGCTCGTCGCGCGCGACGAGGTGATCGACCTCGCCCGCTTCGAGGCGCTGGCCCGGGCGGGCGATCTCGCCTCCATCCGCGCTGAGTGGAGCCGCCACGAACTGATGCGGCACGAAAACCCCGCCACCAGCGCGCTGGTCGAAGCCATGCTGTCCGACTACGAAGGCCGCGACTTGCTGGCGCCCTCGCAGATGCCAGGTGTGCCGCGTGAGGCGCTGGCGCACTTGCCGATGCCGCTGCTGGCGCTGACCGGCGCTGGCGACAGCTGCTGGCGGCGCGAGTGTGCCCGCGCGCTGGGCGAACTCGTGCCGCGCGGCAGGCATGCGCTGGTGCAGGGCGCAGGGCACCTCGCCAATCTCGACCAGCCCGAGATTTTCAATCGGACCGTTGGCGATTTTCTGCTTAGAGCGCTTGCCTGACTGTCGATGTAAGGACCACCGATGAGCCATCAATTCCTCACGACCCACGTCGGCAGCCTGCCGCGTCCGGGCTATCTGCTCGATCTCGTGTTCGCGCGCGAAAGCGGCGAGGAGGTTTCACCGGCGGCCTTCGAAGACGCGGTCGAGCGCGCGACGGCGGAAATCGTGACGCGGCAGAAGCAGGCCGGCCTTTCCATCGTCAACGACGGCGAGATGTCGAAGCCGAGCTATGCGACCTATATCAAGCACCGCCTGTCGGGCTTCGGCGGCGAGGCCGGGCAGTACGAGTTCCAGGATCTCGAGGACTTTCCGGGCGCCAAGGCCCAGGTGTTCGGCAACCGTGGTCGGGCCAAGCGCTCGGCCCCGGCCTGCACCGCGCCGATCGAAGTGATCGACATGGACGCGCCGCGGATCGATGCCGAGCGGTTGCGGCGGCTGGCCGCAGGGCACGCCACCTTCATGTCCGCTGCCTCGCCGGGCGTAACCGCGTTGTTCTTCCCCAACCAGTACTATGCCAGCGACGAGGAATATGTCTTCGCGCTCGCCGAAGGGCTGCGGCACGAATACGAGACCATTGCTGCCGCCGGGATCACACTGCAGGTGGATTGCCCCGACCTTGCCATGGGCCGCCACGTCCAGTTCACCCATTTGTCGCTTGAGGACTTCCGCAAGCGGATTGGCATGAACATCGCCGCGCTCAACCACGCGCTGCAGAACATCCCTGCCGAGCATTGCCGCATGCATCTGTGCTGGGGCAATTACCCGGGGCCGCATCATTGCGACGTGGCGCTGGCGGAGATCGCCGACATCGTGTGGACGGCCAAGCCGCAGACGGTGTTGTTGGAAGGCGCGAACCCGCGCCACGCGCATGAATTCGCCTTCTTCGAAACGCACAAGCTGCCCGAAACCAAGATGCTGTGCCCGGGCATGGTCGAACCGCAAAGCCCCTATATCGAACATCCCGAACTGATCGCCCAGCGGATCGGGCGTTATGCCGATCTGCTCGGGCGGGAACGGGTCATGGCCGGGGTCGATTGCGGCTTTTCGATCCACGCGGGCAGCAATGCGCTCGATCCGGAGATCGTGTGGGCGAAGCTGGCGGCCTTGGCCGAAGGGGCCGAGATCGCCTCGGCTCGACACCGCGGCTGACCCCCGGCGCTGGCATCAGGAACGGGAAAAAGATGGACGCGCCGGGCCCTTGGGGCTTTGGGGGGGGGGAGGTACCCGGCGCGCCCGGGAGCAAGGATCAGAAGCCGAAGCGCAATGATCCTCGAACAGAATAGGCCGTGCCGCCAAAGCGTTCTTCGAGGCCCAGTTCGCCAATCAGCGAGAACATCGAATTGCCGCCCATGGCTTTCAGCGAGGTGTACCAGCCACTGGTGCTTTCCTCGGGGGTGAGCGTGAAGTCTTCGCCATCCTCGAACCGCGCCGTGGTGGCGCCCAGGCTGCCGCTGATGATCTGGCGCCAGCCACCTTCGCCCTCGATCCGCAGCCAATTCTTTTCGTACTGGCCCATGCCGATGAAATCGATGCCCAGCACCACGCCGCCATTGGCCGCGAACTCGTCGCTGGAGCGGCCGTCAACGGTCAGCGGCAGGCCTTCGTCGCCACCGTCTTCGGCATAGCCGTCTTCGCTCAGCTTGATGTAGTCGAGCGAAACCGAGGGCCGGAAGAAGAAGTGGCGCCACCCGCCTTCGATCGAAGCACCCGCCACGAAGCTGGTGACGGTGCCGTCCCAGTTGCTGGTGATCTTCTTCTCGATCGAGTTGCTGCCGATCTGGCCAGTGAAGATCCGGTTCCCTTCGAAATCGGCCTTGCCGATCGAGCCACGGCCGAACGCGCTGAAGCCACCCCATTTGCCGTGCCAGTGCGCGGCCAGTTCATAGGTGTTCGACAGCACGTTGTTGTATTTGTTGTTGTTCGAATATTCGTTCCACAGCCATGTGCCCGACAGGCCGAACGAGCCGAGTCCGGTTTCGATCGAGCCGGTTGCGGACAGGCCGAAGCCGCCGAGGTCGATCGCCGCCGAGTCCCCTTCGTTCTTGTCGGCGCCCCATCCGGCACCATTGAGCGTGATGTCGATCTTGCCAGCCTTGTAAAGCGGGCCGTTCGGATCACCCAGCTGGCGCGCAAACGAGCGGATGCCCTGGCTCAGCCCCAGAAAGGTGCCGCCGGCATGGTCGGGCAACATCTGCCCCACCACATAGCGGAAGTATTCGCCCTCGGTGATGCCAAGGAACAGGTCTTCGATATCCTCGTCATTGACGAGCGAATCGATCACGGCGTCGTAGCCTGCTGCCTGCGACCGGTTGAGGCCCAGCTCGGTCGCCGTACGGCGGGTGATGTCGACTGCGATCTGGTTCGGACCGGCATTGCTGGCCACCGCAGCCTTGAACATGAACGGCACCAGGTCGACATCGGTCTTGAGCCCCGAGGCACCGGTCAGGCTGCCCGCGCTGAGCACCACATAGCGGCCTTCCGCACCCTCAACGCTGGCGAGGGCGATGCCGAGCGTGGCATCCTTCTCGATCACCGCGTTGCCGGTGATGTTGAGCGCACTTCCCTCGCCCGATGCCGGGTTGAGCGTCACCAGCAGGACACCGTCCTTGGCGAGGTTGAGCGAGCCCAGCGTCGCCGGCTGGCGGACGTCGAGCACGCCGCCGGTGACATTGACCGCTACACCCGCGCCATTGAGCAGCGAGCCGCTGAAGCGCGAGGACCCGGCAAGCGTCAACGTGCCAGTGCCGCCGCCAAAGTCGACCGTGCCCGACAGCAGCGAGGTGCCTGCCAGGCTGACCGTGTCCGTGCCGGCTCCAAACGTGAAGGTACCGGTGGCTACCGCATCGCCCGACAGGCTGAGCGCATTGTTGCCTGCCCCGAAGCTCACCGCGCCGTTCACCTTGCCATCGGCGATGCTGAAGGTGTCATTGCCACTGCCCAGACGGATGTCGCCTTCGATCACGGGCGCGGCAAAACCGGCGCCGACCTGTGTCTGGCGCAGCGTGACGCTGCTCGTATTGACCGAAAGGTCGATCGCGATGTTGCGCCCGGAATTGGCGGCGGCGCCGGACGCGGTGATCGCGCCGCTGTTCTCGATCAGGTTCACGGTGCCGCTGGCATCGCTGATCGCCACTGCAGTCGCATTGCTGCCGGCGCTCGCCTTGATCGTGCCGCTGTTGCGGATCGCGGGCAGGCTGGCATTGGCATCGATCCGCAGGGCGGTGCTGACTGCCCCGGTCGCGTCGCCGGTCAAGCTGCTGATGGTCCCGGAATTCTGGAGCAGCGGGGTGCTGGCCCCTGCACCGAAGCGCAGCGCCGTGGCGTTGCGATCGCGCGAGGATGCGCCGATCTCGCCCGCCACCCCGACGCCATTGGCAATGGTGACATTGCCGCCACGACCGCCGATCTGCATGCCATTGCCGTCAACCCCGGCATAGACGCCCTGCCCCGAGATCTTGCCATCGACCAGGATGCCGAAGCCCGAACTGGTATTGGCGATCGCGCCGATGGCAATGTCGCGCCCAGCGGCGCCGATCACCACTGCAGGGGCGGCGCCGAAGCTCTGGACGCTGGCGGTGCCTTCCTTGTCGTCGTCGATGCCGTCGTCGTCTTCGTCCTTGTCGGTCGTGCTGTTGTCCTTGGGCGCGATCGCGAAGCGGATGCCGCCGGTGACATTGCCTTCCACGATCAGCGCCGATCCGCCTTGCAGCAGGTCGTCCGCGTCAAGCTTGGACGTATCGGTGGGCGCGGAAGTCGCGCGATAGCCGGTCGCAAGGATCACGCCCTGCACTTCCATCGCGCCGTTGATGTCTCCGCCAAACTGCGCCGCGACCGAGCCCGCACCGGTCGCCGAAACCGTGCCGGCAAGGCGCACCTTGCCGTTGATGCCGGCGGCGCGCACCCCCACGCTGTTGTCGCCCACCACGGTGGTTGTGCCATTGTGCACGAGATTCCCGGTCAGCGTGCCATCAAGGCTGATCCCGGCCGATGAATTGCCTTCGACCGTGATCTTGCCGTCATTGACGACATTGCCGGTATGCGCGCCCAAGGTGCGGATCCCGAAGCGGCCATTGCCAAGTGCGAAGGGCCCGTCGAGATCCCCGTCATTGTCGGTGTCGGTCGGCGTGTAGGTTTCGGCAACTTCGATATTGCCGGTGTTCACGATGTTGCCGGTGGTACCGGCATTGGCCACGATGCCGCTGGCGCCGTTGGCGTTGTTGACTGTGACGTTGCCCGCGTTGTCGACATTGTGGTTGGTATCCATCGTCACCGCGGTTCCGCCGCCCGTGATTGTCACCGAACCGTCCTTGGTAATCGAAACCGCGCCCGGCGCGCCGCTGTTGGCGGTCGAGGTCTTGACCGGTGCGGTCGTCGGCGTGGTGATCGGCGCTGCGGAAAGGGCGGGGGCAAGGGCAATGATGGCCGTGGTGGCCATAAGGCTGCGGTACATCGGTGGTTCGCTCCTGAAAGTATTTACCCTCAAGACGGAGCCAGATCGGGCCAGCCTTGGCCGCCCGTGCGATTTTTTCAGAACGCGGCGTCGATCCCCAGGCGAACGCTGCGCGGCCGCAGCGGGGTGGTCTGCGCGCGGCCGGTTGTGAACGGCGTGCCCAACGCAAACCGGTTGCCGGCTTCATCGGTCAGGTTCGAGACGCTGAAAGTCACGCCGATGCGGTCGGTCCCAAGCCGCAGGTCGACCCCGGTATCGAAGTAATTGCCTTGCAGTTCGCCCAGCTCAGGGCCGATTCCGAGCCGCGACTGGCCAACGAAATGCGCCCAGCCGTGGGCGGTCAATTCGAGCTGTTCGCCAACCGGGCGAACATAATCGAATGCGACACGGCCGGTCACCGCAGCGATATTGGGAATCCGGGTTACCGGCCCGCTCAGGAGCGGGCGCGAGGGCCGGTCGACGTCGCTGTCGTTGTAAGTGATCCCGGCATCGATGCGGAGCGAGGAATCGACCTGGAACCCGGCCGAGACCGTCGCCGTGAGGATTCGGCCATCGCCGATGTTTGCTGTGCTGGGCAGGCCGGACGGGTCGATGAAGTCCGCCTGGATGTCTTTCCACCTGGTGAAAGAGACATTGGTCGCGAGGTTAAAATCGCCCCGACCCTGCCTGCCGTAGCGTCCGCCGATTTCGACGGTCGAAACGTGATCGTTTCGGAAGCGGCTGACGATATCTCCGTTGACCGCCAGCCCGCCGGGCCGGAACCCTTCCTGGTAGCGGATGTAGAGCGAGGTCTGTTCCAGCGGCGAGGCAACCAGCGACAGCGCCGGCAGGAAGGCCGTCTCGCGTCTGCTGGAAGTGGAAGCAGCCAGGGCCCGCAAACTGACATCGGAGAGCGCGGCGAAGGGAATGTTCGTTCCCGAGCCGCCGAGCCATGAAGCGGTAAAGCGTCCACCGACATTGGCGATCAGGATGTCGCCCAGCTTGCGGCTCGCTTCGCCGTAAAGGGTAAACTCGTCGATCCTGTTGCGCACACCGGTGGATGGCAGCGGCGCATCCGGCGCGCCCAGCGCGCGGCTCAGGTCCGACTTGTTGTGGACATAGCTGGCGCCGACCAGCCAGCCCCATTCGCCCGTCAGTGGCTTCCACACGCGGGTCTCGTTAGCGATCATGTCGGTGTCGTTGGCTTGGACAAACACCCGCTCCGGGCCTTCCGGCGCAGTGGCATCATAGGTTTCGTTCACCGATTGCCGGCTGATGCCGGTCGAGCTGCGGAACAGGACACCATCGCCCAGATCGCCCGACACGACCAGCTGACCCTGCAGATAGTCGGCGGCGAAGCCTTCGGTCACGCTCGCGGCACGCGAAAGGGGTGGCCCGCCGCGGTCGGCATACTGGCTGTCATCGCCGTCGGTGGTCTTGCCGATCGCGATCATGTCGACGGTCCACCCGCCGCCACTGTCAACCCGCAGGGCCGCGCGCCCGCTAAGCGTGGTGGTGCGGTTGACGTTGCGCTGGCCCAGCAGCGGCTTGTCGATATAGCCGCCCTGGCTGTCGGCATCGACATTGACCCGCAAGGCGGCAACATCGCCGGCCACCGGCAGATTGAGCACCGCACTCGCGTCTGCCCCCAGCGCGCCGTGCTGGGTCGCACTGCCGCCAATCGCGGCCGAGCCGGAAACGAGGTCAAGCTCGGGCAAGTTGGGCACCAGCCGGATGATGCCTCCCAGCGAGCCGGCGCCATACAGCGCGCCCTGCGGCCCCTCTAGCACTTCGACCCGCTCGAGGTCGGACAGGCGCAGGTCCGGATCGGGTGCATTGTAGCTCAGCCTCAGGTCGCCGAGATATTGCCCCACGGTCGACTGGGTCGGCCCGGTAAAGCTCGAATCCGCGATACCGCGAATGAACAGCTTGTTGCGTCCGCTGCCCAGATGGGTCGAAGTCAGCGTCGACATGCGCCGCGCCAGCTTTTCGGTTCCGCCGACCCCGCCAATGGTCAGTTCCTCGCCATCGACAATCGTCAGGTGGCCGGGATATTGCTCGATCCGCGTATCGCGCTTGCTGCCGACCACCACGATCGGTTCGGGCGGGGCTTCGCTGAGCGGTATGCGGCTTGCCGGCGCTGGTGCGACTGGGCGAACGGGGCGCTGAGCCCGCTGCGCCAGCTGTCGCGCGGGCACCAGCCTCCAGCTGTTGCGGCCGGTCCGGACTGCAGTGGCGTTCGCTGCTCGCGCCAGTCGCTCGATCGCTGCTTCGGTCGAAAAGCTTCCGCGAATCGCCGGAATGCGCCGGTTGGCCAGCGCCCGGTCGGTTATCACCACGCTGGTGCCGGTTGTCTGGGCGATCGCTACCGCCGCATCGCCCGCCGTTCCGGCTGGAACGGAGATCGCGACGTCGCGTGCCAGTGCCGGCACCGCCAGCATGGCGGCGAAGGCGAGGATCGAGGCAACCGAGCGGCGCATCTCAACGGCCTGTGATCACCCAGGCCTGATCGGCGGATTTGGTCACCGTCACGCCAAGCAGGGCGCCCAGCGAGTGCGGATCGTCCACGAGCGGATCCACCAGCAGGCTTCCCGAAACGCGCATCTCGGCCGCGCCGGCCGCAACCCGGAATTCGAGGCCGGTGGCACGCGAGAGGTCGCTGGCAACATCACCCAGCGGCTCGTCGCGGAAGGTCAGCCGGCCTGCCCGCCATTCGCCAACCTGTGCCAGGGGCACGCGGCCGATCTGGTAGGTCGCGCGGCCGGTATCGAGCAACAGCTGCTGCCCCTTGGCCACCGTCACATTCTCTTCGCCGGGATTGAGCATCACCGCGCCGTCCGAAACGGCCACGGCGACCCTGGTGCCGGTGTATTTCACATCGAACACGGTGCCGATGTCGACCAGCCGCTCGCCGCCGACCTTCACTTCGAGCGGGCGGCTGGCATCGCGGGTGAGCGTGAACAGCGCCTGGCCGCGGTCGAGTACGACCAGTTCGGGATTTTCGCGGTCGAAGGTCATCCGTGTGCCGCCTGCCAGCAGGACTTCGCCGCCGCCTTCCAGCGCGACGAGTTGCGAGGCGCCGGGACGGGTCTCGATCGAATAGGTCGGGTCATTCAGCAGCCAGGCGCCGAACAGCGCGGCCACGGCGGCGGCCATGCCGGCAGCCCAGGCAAACCGGCCGCGAAAGGCGACAGGGGCCATTGTGTCGTTGTCGTTCACCGCCCCGCTGTCATCCACCGGCCCGGGCGCTTCGTGAAGCGTTGCCACGGCGTCCTCGACCGCAGCTTTGACCCGGTCATAGGCTGCGGAATGGGCCGGATCCTGCTCCAGCCAGGCGATGAACTCGTCCCAATCGGCGAAATCGGGATCGCTGGTGCGCGCTGCCCAAAGCGCCGCCTGCTCGAGAATCGGTTCGTCATGCGTCACGATGGCTTACTCCTGACTGCAAGACGGAGACGTTGGGCTCAGGCCTCATCGAACCGCTCCTTCAACTGTGCCAGCGCCTGGTAGGCGCGCCGCAAGTCGCTTTCGACGGTGCTCAGACTGACGCCGAGCTCTTCGGCGACGGCGCGCTGTGCGACCCCGTCGATCCGGTGCCGGCGGAACACCCTCGCTGGCCGTTCCCCCAGCGAATCCAGCGCTTGCCCCACCTCTTGCAGATATTGCCGGGCGATCAGCTCGCGTTCGGCCGAGGGCGCCTCGGATACATCCGGCTCGACCCCGCCGGTGGCTTCGCTCCAGCTGCGGTTGCGTAGCGTTGCCTGCCGTTCGGAACGATAGCGGTCGATCATCAGCAGGTCGGCAACCCGGAACAGATAAGGCACGGGCGCCGCGACCGGCCCGGTTGCGGTGGTGCTGATCCGGATCCACACTTCCTGCAGCAGGTCTTCCGCCGCATCGCCCGCCCCGCGGGCCAGCAGGAAGCGAAGCAACTTGTCGCGATGCGCCATGAAGGCGCCGGCAAGGCCGTCAGCTTGCGGATGGGAGGTCATGGGAGTTGGCGGGGTGTGAATGTCTCGGGCCGATCTTGCGCATACAAAGCGAGCGCCATGCGGTCGAATGACCCCATGGCGATTCAGCCCCTGGCGAGGCCCCTTAGTCGCTGTCCGGCGCAGTGGGAAGAGCGGAATTGAAGCTGCAGCGCCAGGAGGCCACCGGCGCGCCCGGCTAGGCCGGCTCTTCCAGCATGGTCCTGAGCTTGGCCAGCGCCTGTGCCCGCAGCTGGTGGACGCGCGGCACGCTGACGTCCAGCACCTCGGCGATTTCGGTAAGGTTGAGTTCCTCGACGAAATTCAGTTGCAGCACCAGTTGCAGTCGCTGCGGCAATTGCTCCATCGCCGCCACCAGCCGAGCCCGGTCATCCATTGCGGCCAGCGCTTCGAAGGGATCAGGGCTGTCGTCGGCAAAGGCCAGATCGCTTTCGTTATAGCTTTCGTCGATCGAACCCACGCTGATCCGGCCCGCTTCGATCTCGCGCAACTGAGCAGCGGTGCATCCCAGCCGGGCCGAAATCTCGGCGGGGCTGGGTGCCCGGCCCAGTTCGCCCCCCAGCTGACCCACGGCCTCGTCATAGGCGCGCAGCTTGCCGGCCGCTGCCCGGCTTCCAGGCATGGCCCGCCGTATTTGGTCCACCATCGCGCCGCGAACGCGCAGCTTGACATAAGCGGCAAACCCGTCCTCACCCGACGAACCGTGGCGGCGCGCGCATTCGGTAAGGGCGACCATTCCGGCCTGGATCAGGTCCTCGACCTCCAGTGCAGAACTCGCCATGCCGTGGAGATGCCAGGCGGCACGGCGCACCATCGGGCTGAAGCGCCGCACCCGGTCTTCCACCACGGCCCGGTCGGCATAGGCCTGCACGGCGCCGAACTGGGTGTGATCCTGCTTCATGGCAGGCTCTCCGCCATCAGGTCCGCCGGAGCCGCCAAGTCATTCGCTGGCTCCCCGAT
>CAZCNF010000048.1:0-15134 GCA_964500135.1 uncultured Porphyrobacter sp. | reverse complement strand
GCGACCAGCTTCCATGATGCCGATGTCCCGCAGGATGGGCTCAAGATCATCTTTGTCGATTCGCCCACCCATTCGGGCATGGACGGCACGCAGATCGAGCTGATCCAGCCGCTCAATGAAGATACCGCGGTCAGCGGTTTTCTCGCGAAAAACCCCTCAGGCGGGCAGCACCATCTGTGCTTCGAAGTGCCCGATATCGCTACGGCACGCGCGGAATTCGAGGCCATGGGCAAGCGCATCCTTGGCCCCACCCGGATTGGCGCACACGGCACGCCTATCTTTTTCGTCCATCCCAAGGACATGCAGGGCGTGCTTACGGAAATACTGGAAACGCCGAAAGGAGCGCACTGATGTCCTACGAAACCATCCAGGTCGAGCGCGACGGGCCGCTGCTGACGATCACGCTCAACCGCCCCGAACGGCTGAACGCCATGCCGCCTGCGATGGCGGACGAGATCGGCGCGGCCCTGTATGACCTTGGCGACGCACGCGCGGTGCTGATCACCGGCGCGGGAAAGGGCTTCTGCTCAGGTGCGGACCTTGCCGCGCGCGGCGAGGCGAGCGCGCTGACGCTCAAGGGCGGCAGCCACCGGGCGCTGCAGAACCACTACAATCCGGCCGTGAACATGGTGCTGCGCGCGCCGGTGCCCGTGGTCTGCGCGGTCAATGGCCCGGCGGCCGGTGTCGGCTGCTCACTTGCACTGGCGGGCGATTTCGTGCTGGCCGGAAAGAGCGCCTATTTCCTGCAGGCCTTCGTCAACATCGGACTGGTGCCGGATGGCGGCTCGACCTGGCTGCTGAGCCGCGCGATCGGGCGCGCCCGCGCCACGCGGATGATGATGCTGGGCGAGAAGATCGGCGCCGAACAGGCCGAGGCTTGGGGCCTGATTTACAAGGCCTGCGACGACGAGACCCTGCTGGCCGAAGCCCGCGCGCTGGCGGAACGGCTCGCCAATGGGCCGACGCTCGCCTATGCCACGATGAAGAAGAACATCGCGCTGGCGATGGATGGCACGCTGCCTGAGGTGTTCCTGGCCGAGGCCGAAGGCCAGCGACTGGCCGGGGCCAGCGCCGATGCGCGCGAGGGCGGCATGGCTTTCCTTGAGAAGCGCAAGGCCGAGTTCAAGGGGCGGTAGGTTGCACACCGTTCGTCCTGAGCTTGTCGAAGGGCGGTTTTTTCTTCAATTGCGCTTTTGAAGGTAGAGGGCAGGGCTTCGACAGGCTCAGCCCGAACGGGTATGAAATGCATGACCGACAAACCAACCCCCGCTGACTGGCAGACGCTCGCCGACAAGGAAGTGCGCGGCAAGGACCTGACGTGGCACACGCCTGAAGGGTTCGCCATCAAGCCGCTCTACACCGGCGAAGATGTGACGGCAGATCCCGGCTTGCCCGGCTTCGCGCCCTTCACGCGCGGGGTGAAGGCCTCGATGTATGCGGGGCGCCCGTGGACCATCCGCCAGTATGCCGGCTTTTCGACCGCCGAGGAATCGAACGCCTTCTATCGCCGCAATCTCGCCGCCGGGCAGAAGGGCCTGTCGGTGGCTTTCGACCTCGCGACCCACCGTGGTTATGACAGCGATCACCCGCGCGTGGTGGGCGACGTCGGCAAGGCGGGCGTGGCGATTGACACTGTCAAGGACATGGAGATCCTGTTCGACCAGATCCCGCTCGACCAGATGAGCGTGTCTATGACCATGAACGGCGCGGTGATCCCGGTGCTGGCCTTCTTCATCGTTGCGGCCGAGCGCCAGGGCGTGAGCCAGGATGAGCTCGACGGGACCATCCAGAACGACATCCTGAAGGAGTTCATGGTCCGCAACACCTATATCTATCCGCCCGAGCCCAGCATGCGGATAGTTTCAGATATTATCGCATATACTTCGCGCAACATGCCGAAATTCAATTCGATTTCAATTTCGGGATACCACATGCACGAGGCCGGGGCGACAGCCGTCCAGGAACTCGCCTTCACCATTGCCGACGGCAAAGAATATGCCCAGCGCGCCATGGCGGCGGGCCTCGATATCGATGCCTTTGCCGGGCGGCTGAGCTTCTTCTTCGGCATCGGCATGAACTTCTTCATGGAGATCGCCAAGCTGCGCGCTGCGCGCACGCTGTGGTACCGGGTCATGCATGGCCTGGGCGCCAGGCAGGAACGCAGCAAGATGCTGCGCACCCATTGCCAGACCAGCGGTGTCAGCCTGCAGGAGCAGGATCCCTACAACAACGTCATCCGCACTACGATCGAGGCCATGGCAGCCACGCTGGGCGGCACCCAGTCGCTCCACACCAATGCGCTGGACGAGGCGATCGCGCTGCCGACCGATTTCAGCGCCCGCATCGCACGCAACACCCAGCTGGTGCTGCAGGAGGAAAGCGGGATCTGCAACGTGGTCGATCCGCTGGGCGGCAGCTACTACATCGAGGCGCTGACCGCCAAGCTGGTTGAGGAAGCCGAAGCGCTGATGGCTGAGGTCGACGCGGCGGGCGGGATGACCGCCTATGTCGGCACCGGCAGGCCCAAGGCCGCGATCGAGGAGGCTGCGGCACGCAAGCAGACCAGCATCGACCGCGGCGAGACCGTGATCGTGGGCGTCAACAAGTATCGCAAGGACCAGGAGGACCCGATCGAAACGCTCGAGGTTGACAACCACGCTGTACGCGAAGCGCAGATTGCCCGGATCAGGGCGGTCAAGGCCAATCGCGACGAAGCCGCTTGCCAGGCCGCGCTCAAGGCGTTGACCGAGGCCGCGCAAGCGGATCGCATGGTCGACAATGAAGCGCTGCGCACCGGGCGCGACGAGCGCGGCATCCCGCTGCCGCCCTCGGTGCTGGCGGAGCTGGAGCGACAGGCTGACGTCAACCTGCTCGCCCGCGCTGTGGACGCAGCCCGTCACGATGCGACGCTGGGCGAGATTTCGGCCGCGATGGAAGCTGCCTTTGGCCGGTATGATACCGTCCCGATGCCGGTGCAGGGTGTCTATGCGGCGGCCTATGCCGAGGATAACCGCTACCGGCAAGTGACCGAGGGGGTGGCCGCGGTTGAGCGTCGGCTGGGGCGCAAGCCGCGTATCCTTGTCGCCAAGATGGGGCAGGACGGTCATGATCGCGGCGCCAATGTGATCGCCTCGGCCTTTGCCGACATGGGCTTTGACGTGATTTCGGGCCCGTTGTTCCAGACGCCGAAGGAAACCGCCGCGCTGGCATTGCAGAAGCAGGTGGATGTGGTGGGTGCCTCGAGCCTGGCGGCCGGGCACAAGACGCTGATTCCCGAGCTGATCCAGCTGCTGCGCGATGCCGGGCGGCCTGACATCAAGGTCACGGCAGGTGGCGTGATCCCGCCGCAGGACTATGATTTCCTGCGCGAAAAGGGCGTGCAGGGGATTTACGGGCCAGGATCGAACGTGGTCGAATGCGCGGCGGATATCCTGCGGCTGCTGGGCCACAACATGCCGCCTGCGGATGGTGCGGCTGGCTGACGCCGGACTCGTCGCAGAATGTCGCCTCTATACAATCGCTTCGGGGATTAGTCGCTAGGTTGCCGGGCATCGGGTCGCGTATCCCAATTGGGGGGGACTGTCCTGATGCGTAAATCACTTCTCACTGTCGCTGCGTCCGCGCTCGTGGTTACCATGTTCACCGGCGCTGCGCCGGCCATGGCCGACAACCACGCCGCACCCGAATTGCGCTCGGTCAACTGGTACCGCTTGCAGTTCATCAAGTGGAAGGAAGACAAGAGTCGGCGCGCGCACGAGATCATCGAGATGTTCGAGAAGGTCGACAAGGCGCTCGGCTGGAACGACGTGATCGATTTCCACATGGGCACCGGCGAATGGGATTCGATCGTTGCCATCCGGATGCGCGGCGGGATTGCCGAAATGGGCTGGAGAACCAATCCCGATGGCGAGAAATGGGATGCCGAGTTCGCCCGGCAAGTCGGCGGCGAGGAAAAGGCCAAGGCACTGTTCGCCGAATTCGAGGGCTGCATCGATCAGCAGCGCACCGAAATCGGCCATATCGACATCGACGAATAGCGCGCGGCTGAAAGCCGAAATTCGCTAGCTTGATACCGGCCTTCGGGGGCGGCATAGGCGTGTGACGTCTTTGCGACCCCCGGAGGCCCGTTTGTTTTCCAAGATCCTGATCGCCAACCGCGGCGAAATTGCCTGTCGCGTCATCACCACCGCGCGCCGCATGGGTATCAAGACCGTGGCGGTCTATTCCGATGCCGATGCCCGCGCGCCGTTCGTGAAGATGGCGGACGAGGCGGTGCACATCGGTCCATCGCCTGCGGCCGAAAGCTATCTGATCGCCGACAAGATCATCGCAGCTTGCAAGGCGACCGGCGCCGAGGCGGTCCATCCCGGCTATGGCTTCCTGTCGGAGCGGACCAGCTTTGCCGAGGCGCTGGCGGCCGAGGGCATTGCGTTCATCGGCCCACCGGTGGGTGCGATCGCGGCAATGGGCGACAAGATCGAATCGAAGAAGCTGGCCAAGGAAGCCGGCGTCAACGTCGTGCCGGGCTTTGTCGGCGAGATTGAGGACACCGAGCACGCCGTGCGGATCTCGAACGAGATCGGCTATCCGGTGATGATGAAGGCCAGCGCCGGGGGCGGGGGCAAGGGGATGCGCCTTGCCTTTAGCGAGACTGACGTGCGCGAGGGTTTTGAAAGCGTGAAGCGCGAAGGGCTCAATAGCTTCGGCGATGACCGCGTCTTCATCGAGAAGTTCATCCTCAACCCGCGCCATATCGAAATCCAGATCCTGGGCGACCAGCATGGCAACATCCTCTACCTCAACGAGCGCGAATGCTCGATCCAGCGACGCCACCAGAAGGTGGTGGAAGAAGCGCCATCGCCCTTCGTCACGCCCAAGATGCGCAAGGCCATGGGCGAGCAGTGCGTCGCGCTGGCGCGCGCGGTCGGCTATTACAGCGCCGGTACGGTCGAACTGATCGTCAGCGGTGCCGACCCCAGCGGCGAAAGCTTCTACTTCCTCGAAATGAACACGCGCCTGCAGGTGGAGCATCCGGTCACCGAAGCGATCACCGGGATCGACCTTGTCGAACAGATGATCCGCGTGGCGGCGGGCGAAAAGCTGGCTTTCACGCAGAATGATATCGGCATCGACGGCTGGGCGATCGAAAACCGCGTCTATGCCGAAGACCCCTATCGCGGCTTCCTGCCCTCGACCGGGCGGCTGGTCGAGTACAAGCCGCCCCTGGCTGGCTGGACCGACGATGGCAGCGCCAATGGCCGGCGCGGCGTGGATGGTGTGCGTGTCGACGATGGCGTGTTTGAAGGCGGCGAAGTCAGCATGTTCTACGATCCGATGATCGCCAAGCTGGTGACATGGGGCCAAACCCGCGACGAGGCCGCCGATCTGCAGATCCAGGCGCTCGATGCCTTCCGCATCAAGGGACTGGGGCACAATGTCGATTTCCTCAGCGCGATCATGCAGCATCCGCGTTTCCGCGCAGGCGAACTGACGACGGGTTTCATTGCCGAGGAATACCCCGACGGCTTCACCGGTGCGCCGGCGTCGCCTGCGCTCCTGCGCGGCCTGGCCGCGGTGGGCGGCATCCTGGCGACCGCCGATGCCGACCGCGCACGCCATATCGATCAGCAACTGGCCGACGAGGATCTGGTGGCACCGGGCGATTGGGCGGTGCGCATTGGAGCGGCCGACCATGCGGTGGTGATCGAGGAGGATGCGATCTTGGTCGATGGCGATCCGGTCGAGGTCAGCTTTGCCTATACGCCCGGCGATACCATGATCGACATCGAGCTTGGTGGCGAGGCGATGACGCTGCAGGTCGCGCCGACGCGCATGGGCTATGCGGTGACCACGCGCGGCGCCACGCACCAGCTGCGCGTTCTGCCTATGCGGATCGCGCATCTGGCCCGGCACATGCTGGAAAAGGTACCGCCCGATCTTTCCAAGCTGCTGATCTGCCCGATGCCGGGCCTGCTGGTGAAACTTCATGTCGCCGAAGGGGACGAGGTGCAGCCGGGCCAGCCGCTGGCCACGGTCGAAGCGATGAAGATGGAAAACATCCTTCGGGCCGAGAAACAGGCCACGGTTGCGAAGATCAACGCCGGCGAGGGTGACAGCCTGGCGGTCGATGCGGTGATCCTGGAGCTCGAATAGGATGCATCTGGCGCATGCACCCGATGCTCCGCCCGCTGCGGAGATCGGTTTCGACCAGTTCCTGGCGGTCGATATCCGGATCGGGACCGTGGTTTCGGCCGAACCGTTTCCCGAAGCGCGCAAGCCAGCCTACAAGCTGCTGATCGATTTCGGCCCGGCGATCGGCATGAAGAAGTCGAGCGCGCAGATCGTCGATCGCTATACGCTGGATCAACTGCCTGGACGGCAAGTGGCGGCCGTGGTCAACTTCCCGCCGCGCCAGATCGGCAAGTTCATGTCCGAAGTGCTGACGCTGGGCTTTGCCGACGAGGCGGGCGCCGTGATCCTGTTCGCGCCAGACCGGCCCGTGCCCAACGGTTCGCGGCTGTTCTAATCCTCGAGGATTGCCACCGCGCGGATCCAGCCGGCGCTGGCGCGTTCGATCTTGACCGGAAAGCAGCTCAGCATGAAGCCATGGCTGGGCAGCGCAGCCAGGTTGGTCAGCTTCTCGATCTGGTAGTAGGGGCGGATCCGCCCGGCCTTGTGACCTTCCCAGATGATTGAAGGATCACGCTTTTCCGCCCAGCGCCGGGCCGTGTGGCTGAACGGCGCGTCCCAGCTCCAGGCATCGGTGCCGACGACTTCCACCCCGTGTTCGGTCAGCCACAGCGTCGCTTCGGCGCCCAGCCCCACGCCCTGGTCGGTGAAGTTTGCGCTGCCATAGACGGCGCCCGACTGGATCAGTACGATGTCGAGCGGTTGGAGATCGTAACCTATTGCTTTGAAAGCCTGTTCAACCTCGGCCGCGCTCACCACATGGCCGTGCGGCAGATGGCTGAAATCGAGTTTGACCGCCGGGCGCAGAAAGCGGTCGAGCGGCGCCTGATCGATACTGAGCGCGGCCGAAGCGCCGCTGTCGGTGGTCGAATGGTAATGCCATGGCGCATCCATGTGGGTGCCATTGTGGGTCGACAATTCGACGAACTCCACTGCCCAGCCTTCGCCATCGGGCAGGTCGTCCTGTTCGAGGCCGGGAAAGAACATGGCGATCTGCTGCCAGGTGTTCTCGTGGGTCATGTAGGTGACCTTGGGGCGCATGACCTCGGGGTCGGAGATCACATCGTTGGTGATCGGGATCGAAAGGTCGATGAACCGGCGCACCGCCTAGCTCTCCAGTTGCTCGTCGAGGAAGGCGGCAACATCCTGCAGCTCGACATCCTTCGCGAGGAAAGCATCGCCAATCCCGCGCAGCAGGATGAAGGGAAGCGTGCCCGCATCCATCTTCTTGTCGTGCAGCATGTACTCGGCAAGTTGGTGCCCGTCGCAAGCAAGGTTCAACTCGGCAAGCCGTGCCGGAAGGCCCGCTGCAGCGATCGCCTGCGCCACGCACTCGGCGTCAGCCGGCAGGATCAGCCCGCGCCGGGCGGAGTAGCGTGCCGCCAGCACCATCCCGAGAGCCACAGCCTCACCATGGAGCAGGCGGTCGGAGTAGCCGGTCTCGGCTTCCAGCGCGTGGCCAAAGGTATGGCCGAGATTGAGCAGCGCGCGCCGGCCGCTGGTCTCGCGCTCGTCCTCGGCCACGATCCGCGCCTTGGCCGCCACGCTGGTGGCGACCGCATGCTCGAGCGCCGCCGGGTCGCGCGCCAGCACCGCCGGCCCCTGTCCGGCCAGCCAGTCGAAGAATTCCCGGTCGCCCAGGATCCCGTATTTGATCACTTCGGCATAGCCGGCGCGCATTTCGCGGGTCGGCAGCGTATCGAGTGCGGTCAGGTCCGCCAGCACCAGCGAAGGCTGGTGGAAGGCGCCGATCAGGTTCTTTCCTGCCGCGGTGTTGATCGCGGTCTTGCCGCCGACCGAACTGTCGACCTGCGCCAGCAGCGTGGTCGGGATCTGCACGAAGCCGCAGCCACGTTTCAGGATCGCACAGGCAAAGCCGGTGAGGTCGCCAACCACGCCGCCGCCCAGCGCGAACACGTGGTCGCCGCGCTCGACGCCCCGGTCGAGCAGCCATTCGGTGAGCGACTGCAGGCCCTGCCAGCTCTTCGAGGCTTCGCCGCTGGGCACCTCGTACCAGTCCACACTATGTCCCGCATCAGCGAGCGCCGCTTCAAGCCGCGCGCCGTGGTGCGCCCGCGCATTGACATCGGCCACGGCCGCCACGCGCGGTTTACGCAGGAACGGCGCGGCATGGCCGGCCGCGGCTTCGAGCAGCCCGCGCCCGACCCGCACTTCGTAACTCCTGCCCGCGAGGTCGACCGGGATCACAGCCATTGTTCAAGCGCCTCCAATATCCTCATGGTCGTCGCATCATGCGGGCCGGCGTCGCTCATGACATGGATCGGCGCCTGGGCATAGAAACCGCGTCGCTCTTCGTAGAGGCGCGTCAGGATTTCGCGCGGATCACCCGATTTGAGCAGTGGCCGGGTGCTGCGGCGCGCGGTTCGTTCAACCAGCGTGTCAATCGCGCAATCGATCCAGACCGCGATCCCCTTGGCGAGGATCAGCGCCCGGGTCTCGTCATTGACGAATGCCCCGCCGCCGGTCGCGATCACGCCGTCATGGTCCTCGATCAACCGGGCAATCACCCGCCGCTCGCCATCGCGGAAATAGGCCTCGCCAAACTGTTCGAAGATTTCGGGGATGCTGCGCTGGGCCGCAGCCTCGATCGCTTCATCGGCGTCGATGAATCCGCGCCCCAGTTGCGCGGCCAACCGCCGCCCGATGGTCGACTTGCCGACCCCCATCAGCCCGACCAGCACGATCGGTCGGTCCAGCCGTTCGGACAGTCGGGCGACCCGCTCGGCGCTGAGGGAAGGGCGTTCTTCGGACATTGCCCAGCGGCCTATAGATCGGCTAGTGGCCATGCAATATGATACGCAGGCGCAGCTCAATTCTCCCGATGGAACCGTCACCCCAGCGCCGCCCCGGGACGGGGCCATTGCCGCGTGGTCGCCGCTGGGTGTGGCTGGGATTGGTCGGCATCGTGCTGGCCCTGGCCTGGTTTGACGGCGGGGAAGAGCCGATCCACCCGATCGTGCAGGACATTGCCGTGCCGGAGGCGCGCTGATGGCCCGATGGAAATGGCTGGCTGGCGCGGCAGTTGCGCTGACGGCGACGCTGGCGATCGCGCAGGAGGCACCCGAATCGCTGCTGCCCCCCGGATTTGACGATCCGGCACCGTCCCCCCCGCCGCGTGCTCAGGCCCAGCCGCCTGCCGGGGCACCAAGCGCCGGGGGCACGCCGGTGGTGCAACCGCTGCCGGGCGCTGGCGCCCCTGCGGTTGACCTGTCGCAGTTCGATCTGTCCTCGCTGCCCTCGATCGAAGAAATCGAAAACATGTCGCCCGAGGAGCTTGACGAGCTGCTCGGCCTCCGCTCCGACTATGACATCCCGCCGGCTGCCCGCCGCGCCCTGAGCCGCGTCGGCGTGATCGATTCCAGCGAAGGCGGGCTGCCATCGAATTCGCTTGCCCGCCAGCCGGAATCGCTGGTGCGGGCGATTCTGAAAGGGTTGGACGGGCCGGTAGTCTCGCGCTGGGGCCACATCCTGCTGCGCCGTGCATTGACCAGCCGGCTGGCGGCGCCCGAAGGCATGGACCCGGTCGAGTTTGCGGGTTTGCGGGCGCGGGCACTGAATCGGATGGGCGAGCATGCGGCCGCCCGTGCCCTGCTGCAGGATGTCGACGCGAACAACTGGGATGCACCGATGGTCAGCGCGGGGATCGCCGCCTATTTCGGTTCGTCCGATGTCGTCGGCGCGTGCCCGGTGGTGCGGCTGAAGGGTGACGTGCGCGACGATTCGCAATGGACGCTGCTGCGGGCGATCTGCAATTCCTATGCGGGCGAAGGGGTGCTGGGCGGTTCGCAGCTCGACCGGGCGATGCGCACCGGCACCGCGCCGCGCATCGACGTGCTGCTGGCGCAGCGGCTGGCGGGAGCGGCGGGGCGCGGTCGGCGCGCGGTCGATCTGGAATGGGGCGAAGTCGAACAGATCACGCCGTGGCGCTTTGCGCTGGCCAATGCAGTGGGCGAGCCGATCCCCGAGAACCTGCTGGATGGCGGGGATCCCTATTACGAGCGGATCACCGCTGTGGCGCCGATGTTGCCCTTGGCCCAGCGTGCCGTGGCGGCCGATCGCGCCGGGCGCGAGGGCATTCTCTCCTCGCGGGCAATGGTCGATCTCTACAGCCAGATCTATGCCGATGACGGCGTCACCGGCGAGCCGGCCGAACTGGCCGCGCAATTGCGCGAAGCCTATGTCGGATCGGACCCGCAGGCGCGGATTTCCGCCATGCAATCGATCTGGGGCGGCGACGTGGCGAGCGATTACGGCCGCTATGTGCTCACCGCCTATGCGGCGGCACGGGTTCCGGCGTCGGACGAATATCTCGCGGATGCCCCCGCGCTGCTCGCTTCGATGCTGGCGGCCGGGCTCGATCGCGATGCCGCTGCGTGGAGCCGCGTGGTGGAGCCGGGCAGCGCGGCCTGGGCGCTGGTGGCCGTGTCTGCAAGCGGTGCAAACCGCCGCGCTGAAGGCGATGCGATCGACACTTTTCTCGACGATGACGGCAGCATCGGCCAGCGCCAGTCCCAGTTGCTGATTGCCGGCCTGGGCGGGCTTGGCCGGATTACGCCGGGCGAATTGTCGCAATATGCCGAGCGGGCCGGGCTGAGGCTTGGCCGCCAGACCCGCTGGACCCGCACGATTGCGCGCGCCGCCGCAGTCAACAACCGCGCGCTGGTGGCCCTGCTGGCCGGTTTGGGCATGCAGGGCGAGGGCTGGGACCGGATGACCCCGCTTCATCTCTATTACACCGTGTCGGCGCTGCGCCGGGTCGGGCTGGAAGCCGAGGCCCGCATGATCGCGGCGGAGGCGATCGCGCGCGGCTGATGGGCGCGGCAAGCAATGCCTTTCTTGACATGCTGGCAGCCGAACGCGGGGCAGCGGTCAATACGCTGGCGGCCTATCGCCGCGATCTCGAGGGCGCCGAGGAACTGATTGGCGACCTAGCCGACGCACGGCGGGAGGATATTGCGCGGCTGGCTTCGGCCTGGGCCGAACTTGCCCCGGCGACCGTTGCCCGCAAGAGTTCCGCCCTGCGCCAGTTCTTTGGCTTTGCGCTCGACGAGGGCTGGCGCGAGGATGACCCGTCCGGGGTCTTGCCGCGCCCGCGCACGCGCCGGCCGCTGCCCCGGATCCTCTCGCATGCCGATGTCGAACGGCTGTTCGACCGGGCCGAGCTCGAAGCCGCCAGCGATTCGCCGGCAGCGGTCCGGCAGCTGGCCCTGCTCGAATTGCTGTACGGATCGGGCCTGCGCGCGAGCGAGCTGGTCTCGCTGCCGCTGGCGGCGGTGCCGCGCGATGCGCCGCTGCTGACCGTGACCGGCAAGGGCGGGCAAACCCGGATGGTACCGGTCAGCGAGCGGGCGCGCGAGGCGCTGTCGCGCTGGATCGGACTGCGGCGGGCCGGCAGCGGATCAGGCGCCCGCTATCTTTTCCCGTCGCGCAGCGGGCATCTGACCCGGGTGCGGTTGTTCCAGCTGCTGCGTGAACTGGCGGCGCGGGCCGAGATCGACCCCCGGCGGATCAGCCCGCATGTGCTGCGCCATGCCTTTGCGACCCACCTGCTCGAGGGCGGGGCGGACCTGCGGGTCGTCCAAATGCTGCTGGGTCACGCCGATATCTCGACCACGCAGATCTACACCCATGTCGATGCGGCGCGGCTGGTGGCGCTGGTCAATGCGCGGCATCCTCTTGCCCGCAGCCCCACATAGGACTAGCGGAGCCAGATGATTACCTATCTCGATTTCGAGAAGCCGGTGGCCAAGCTCGAAGAGCGGATCGCCGAGCTGCGCGCCGCGACCGAGGGTGACAAGGTCGATATCGGGGCCGAGCTCAAGCGGCTCGAGCAGAAGAGTCGCGATCTGCTGGCCAGCACCTATGCTTCGCTCACGCCGTGGCAGAAGACGCAGGTTGCGCGCCATCCGCAGCGCCCGCACTTCCGCGACTATGTCGCCCATGCCTTTGACGAATTCGTTCCGCTGGGGGGCGATCGCCATTTTGGCGAGGACGAGGCGATCATGGGCGGGTTCGCGCGGCTCAAAGGCCGCCGGGTGGTGCTGATCGGGCACGAAAAGGGCCACGACACGGAGTCGCGCCTGCGGCACAATTTCGGGATGGGCAAGCCCGAGGGCTATCGCAAGGCGATCCGGCTGATGGAACTGGCGGGGCGGTTCGGCTTGCCGGTGGTGACGCTCGTCGACACGTCCGGCGCTTTCCCCGGGGTGGAGGCAGAAGAACGCGGCCAGGCCGAAGCGATCGCCCGTTCGACCGAGGCCTGCCTGGCCCTGCCGGTACCGATGGTGGCGACGATCGTTGGCGAAGGCGGGTCGGGCGGCGCGGTTGCGCTGGCCAGCGCCGAACGGGTCCTCATGCTCGAACATGCGGTCTATTCGGTGATTTCCCCCGAAGGCTGCGCATCCATCCTTTGGCGCACAGCGGAAAAGGCGCCCGATGCCGCCGAAGCGATGAAAGTGACGGCCCAGCATCTCAAGCGGCTGGGCGTGATCGACCGGATCGTCGCCGAGCCAATGGGCGGCGCGCACCGCGCACCCGCCGACATGGCCAAGGCGCTGGGTGCGGCGATTGCCGAGGAACTCGACAAGCTGGTCAAGCTTCCGTCTGCCGAGATCAAGCGGTTGCGCGAAGAGCGCTTTCTCCAGATCGGAACGGTCTAGAGCATCACTGCTTTCTGCACGATCGCGCTTGCGATGAAGCCCGCGATGCGCAATTCTGCGGGCCTGTGCCAGGTGGGGCGCGGGGGCGGAAAGTGGAGAGAGTTCATGGCCTTCTTGCGTAAGTCACTCACCCTGCTGGCAGTCGCGCCAGTGGCGCTGTCGTCAACCAGTTGCACCGGCGGCGGCCAGGTGCCCAGCGCCTCGACCCCGATCACCCAGGCCGAAGCCCAGCAGGGGGCTGATCTGCACCCGCAGCTGCTGGCCGAATTCGGCGGCGCTCTCAGCGGGCCCCAGGCGGCCTATGTCGAACAGGTCGGCAAGAACATTGCCGTGCAGTCGGGCCTTGGCAATGCGCGCGACAGTTTCACCGTTTCGCTGCTCAACAGTTCGGTCAACAATGCCTTCGCGATTCCCGGCGGCTATGTCTATGCCACGCGCCAGCTGGTCGGGCTGATGAACAACGAGGCTGAACTGGCAGCGGTGATGGGGCACGAGGTGGCGCATGTCGCCGCGCGCCATTCGCAGCGGCGCCAGCAGCGGGCCCAGCGCAACACGCTGATCGGCGCGGCCGGCGCGATCCTGTCAGGGCTGTTGCTTGGCAACAGCGCGATCGGCGATACGCTGAGCCGCGGATTCCTGCAGGGCTCGCAACTGCTGACGCTGAAGTTCTCGCGCAGCCAGGAACTGCAGGCCGACGATCTGGGCATCCAGTATCTGACCAAGGCCGGTTACGATCCGCGCGCGATGGGCACGGTGCTGGCCAGCCTGGCAGCGCAGAATTCGCTCGACGCACGGCTGATGGGCGCGGGCGACACTCGCCCGCCGGTGTGGGCCTCGACGCACCCCGATCCTGCCAGCCGGGTCCAGACCGCGCTCACCAAGGCGCAGGGCAAGCCTGGCACCCTGCTCAACCGCGATACCTTCCTGACGCGGATCGACGGGCTGATCTATGGCGATGATCCCGCGCAAGGCGTGGTCGAAGGGCGGCAGTTCATCCATCCCGAATTGCGGCTTTCCTTCAGTGCGCCGCAGGGCTTCTACATGCTCAACGGCACCCGCGCGGTCAGCATTAACGGCCAATCGGGCAAGGCGCAGCTGACACTCGCGCCCTATTCGGGCGATCTCGACGCCTATGTGCGCCAGCAATTTGCCGCGCTGGGCGGGCAGCAACAGCGGCTTGCGCCGCAAAGGATCGATCGGACCACGATCAACGGCCTTTCCGCAGCGATCGGCACGGCCCGGGTCAACAATGGCCAGAGCCAGATCGATCTAACGGTAGTCGCATATGAATTCGCGCGCGATCGCGCCTATCATTTTGCCGCGATCACCCCGGCCGGAACCGCCAATGTGTTCGACGCCATGTTCCGCTCGATGCGCCGGATCACGGCGACCGAGGCAAGCGCCGTGGTGCCGCGCCGGATCGACGTGGTGACGGTGCAACGGGGGGAGACGGCGGCGTCGCTGGCGCGGCGCATGGCGTTCGACGATGCGCAGGTCGAACGCTTCCGGGTGCTCAACGGATTGGCAGCCAATCAGGAAGTGCAGGCCGGCCAGCAGGTCAAGCTGGTGATCCGGGCACGCTGAAATCCCGGATCTGCGATGGCCAAAAGAAAAGCGGCGGGGAAATCCCCGCCGCTCTCCTTCTGTCAGCAAACGCTCGATTACGAAGCGTTAGCAGCAGCCATTTCGTCCGAAACGGTGGTGAAGGTGGTGTTCAGCTCGTCGCCGAGCGCACCCATCGCACCCATCGCAGCAACGGCGATCAGAGCGGCAATCAGGCCGTATTCGATAGCGGTCGCGCCGGCTTCGTCACGGATCAGCTTGTTGATGAACTTCATGATAGTCTCCTGGTTTCAGTCTTCAGTACCCGACTCCCCCCGACCGGGGCCGATGGAAGCTTTTTCGATGTTACAGAGGCACCCTTTGAGTATTCGCTAAACGACAGCATTACTTTCAGGTTAACTTCCGTTCACCGATGACACCTCGCTCGTGACCGCGTCCCACATGCTTATGGTCTCGCTTGCGACGCTGTTCAGCGCCCCAAGCATCGCGATCACGATCAAGGCCGCAATCAGGCCGTATTCGATAGCGGTGGCCCCGGAATTGTCGTTTCCGATACGCTTGAGGAGTTTCGACAATTCCATGGACAACCTCTGCCATTGCGTCCTGACACAATGCGTTTTCCGCTCAGACCGTTAAGAAAAAGTTGAAGAGGAGGCTGCGGTTGGAAAAAATCCCGACATGGATGCCCGTGGTGGCGGCGGC
>CAZCNF010000047.1:0-15390 GCA_964500135.1 uncultured Porphyrobacter sp. | reverse complement strand
AGACCGGGATGCTGGCCGAAGAACTGGGCCTGCCGATCGAAGGCCCGCACGAGGATGACCGGTTCTGGATCGCGCAACTCGATGATGACGGCAAGCGCTGGGGCATGCATGCGCAGACGTTCGAGCCGACTCGCTGGCTGCAGCATGGCGATAAAGTGACGGTGGGCGAACTCGTGCTCGACGTGATCCATTGCCCCGGCCACACCCCCGGCCATGTGGTGTTCTACCATGGCCCCAGCCGCTTCGCGATCGTGGGCGATGTGCTGTTCCAGGGCAGCATCGGGCGCACCGATTTCCCGCGCGGCAACCATCAGGATCTGATCAACTCGATCACCCAGCGCCTGTGGCCACTGGGCGAGGACGTAACCTTCATCCCCGGCCATGGCCCGATCAGCACCTTCGGCCAGGAACGCAAGACCAACGCCTTCGTCAGCGATTACGCGCTCTCATAAAGTTCGCACGACTTCCGTCGTGCGATGTCCTCGCTCACACGACCTGAAGGTCGCGTCGCTGAGGGGCGGGCGGTCGCCCTTTTACATCACCCCGACCTGGATCAGCACTGCCACGATCGCAAGACCCAGAAGGGTCAGCATGGTGATCAGCGTGCCGATCATGCGCGGCTTGGTCGGGCCTTCGCCATCCATGCCCATGCCATGCGCCACGCGGCCCAGCATGTAGACGCCCGCGACATAGGCCAGCCAGGGCTGGCCGCGCCCGCTCAGCTCGATCGCCGCGATCAGCGCCAGCACGAAGGGCGTGTTCTCGACGAAATTGAGCTGTGCGCGCATGCGGCGCGTCAGCGGGCCGCCTCCATCGTCGCCATGGATCACCTTCAGCTGGCCGCGCATTTGCCCGATGCGCACCGACAGCCAGATGTTGATGAGCGCTGCGGATGCGGCAGCGGACAGGGTGACAGGCAGCATTATCGACATGAAAACTTCCCCCTCAAAGGCCTCGACGTGCTAGGCGGCTGCGCGGTGGGTTGCAACCGGGGAAAATTGCGCTATAGCGCGCGGCTTCCCGCCATGGCCGGGTTCGTCGCTGCGCACGATCTGCTTGTGCGCCCGCCGGGCTTGCCCTAGGGCGACCCGCGATTTTGTTGAGTTTGTTTGAGGAACAGGTGCCTCCATGGCTGTCCCCAAGAGAAAAGTTTCGCCATCCCGCCGCGGCAACCGCCGGGCCCACGATTCGCTCAAGGTCGAGGCATTCCACGAATGCTCGAACTGTGGCGAACTCAAGCGGCCGCACAACCTGTGCCCGCATTGCGGCTATTACAATGGTCGCGAGGTCGTCGCGGTCGGCCTTTAAGCACCGCTGAGCTGGAGACCGGGGTATGAGCCTGCCGCGTATCGCGATTGATGCGATGGGCGGCGATGAAGGCGTGCGCGTGATGGTTGAAGGCGCTGCGCTCGCCCGTCGTCGGCACGACAAGTTCAAATTCCTGCTGGTGGGTGACCATGACCGGATCGCCCAGGCGCTCGAGTCGCACCCGAACCTGCGCGGCGCGTCCGAGATCCTGCACTGCACCGATGTGGTGAGCGGCGACGAACTGCCCAGCCGGGCCTTGCGCCGCGCCAAGACCACCAGCATGGGCCTCGCGGTCAATGCGGTGAAACAGGGCGAGGCGGGGGCCGCCGTCAGCGCCGGCAACACCGGCGCACTGATGGCGATGAGCAAGCTGGCGCTGCGCACCATGCCGGGGATCGACCGGCCCGCACTGGCCGCGATCATGCCCACGCTGGGTGACAATGACGTGGTCATGCTCGATCTCGGTGCGAATACCGAGGCCGATGCCCGCAACCTGGTCCAGTTCGCGATCATGGGTGCGGCCTATTCGCGCATCCTGACCGGCCGCGATCGCCCGCGGGTGCGGCTGCTCAATATCGGCACCGAGGAAATCAAGGGCACTGAGGAACTGCGCGATGCCGCCGCCATGCTGCAGGGGGCGAGCGGGCTGGCGCTGAGCTTTGACGGCTTTGTCGAAAGCGACAAGATCAATCGCGGCGAAGTCGATGTGGTCGTGACCGACGGCTTTTCCGGCAATATCGCGCTCAAGGCGATCGAAGGCACCGCGCGTTTCGTGACCGACCTGCTGCGCCGCGCCTTCACCAGCTCGCTGCGTTCGAAGATCGGCTTCCTGGTGTCGCGCCCGGCCACCGAACTGCTGCGCCATCATCTCGATCCGAACAACCACAATGGGGCGGTGTTCCTCGGCCTCAACGGGGTGGTGGTGAAGAGCCATGGCAGCGCTACCGCAGCCGGCGTGGCTAATGCCGTGGCGGTGGCGGCGCGCCTGCTCGAGAACAATCTCACTCAGCGGATCACGCAGGATCTCGCCGAACTGGGGGAAGACCGGCTGCGTACGGCGCCAGCCAACGGCAATGGCAATGGCAGCAATGGAGATGCCGCGTGATCCGTTCGGTGATCCGCGGCAGTGGCTCGGCGCTGCCGGCCAAGGTCGTCAGCAATGCCGAACTGGCCCAGCGCGTCGACACCAGCGATGAATGGATCGTCGAACGGTCCGGCATTCGCCAGCGCTATATCGCGGGCGAGGGGGAGACCACCGGCACGCTGGCGACTGCAGCAGCCCGCGCCGCGCTGGCCGATGCCGCGATCGAAGCCGCATCGATCGACCTGATCGTGCTGGCAACCGCGACTCCCGATAACACCTTTCCGGCCACGGCGACGAAGGTCCAGCATGCCCTCGGCTGCAACGGCGGGATCGCCTTTGACGTGGCGGCGGTGTGTTCGGGCTTCCTCTACGCGCTGGCCACCGCCGACTCGATGCTGCGCACCGGGCTTGCGAGTCGCGCGCTGGTGATCGGGGCCGAAACCTTCAGCCGCATTCTCGACTGGGAGGATCGGACCACCTGTGTCCTGTTCGGCGATGGCGCGGGCGCGATCGTGCTCGAGGCGGTCGAGAGCGATGCCGCCGATGCGCCGGGCATCATTGCATCCCGGCTTCATGCCGATGGCGGACAGCACGATCTGCTCTATGTCGATGGCGGGCCGAGCACGACTCAGACGGTCGGCCATGTCCGCATGAAGGGGCGCGAAGTGTTCCGCCACGCGGTCGTGAATCTCGCCGATGTTCTTGAGGAAGTGCTTGATAAGACAGGGCTTGTTGCAACTGATATCGACTGGGTTGTGCCACATCAGGCGAACAAGCGGATCCTCGATGCCACTGCCCGCAAGCTGGGAATCGCCGAGGAAAAAGTGATCGTCACGGTTGATCGCCACGCCAATACCTCGGCCGCTTCGGTGCCACTGGCCTTCGATGTCGCGCGCAAGGACGGGCGGATCAAGCCGGGCGATCTGGTGATGTTCGAGGCCATGGGCGGCGGCTTCACCTGGGGTGCCTGCCTCGCGCGGATGTGAACAATCCCGCACCCCTCAAATATGTGATTTGCCAAGCTTAGTTCGTTCACATAAAATGCCAGACCAAGGGGTCGAAGCGTTAAAACGAAAAAAGGGAGGCAGCGCATGATGCGTTCGGTGGGTACGCTAACTCGCTCGGACCTGGCGGAAACGATTAACCGCAAGATGGGTCTGTCACGGGCGGAATCGCTCGATCTGGTCGAGTCCATTCTCGAGAAGATGTCGACGGCGCTCGAAGCGGGCGAGAACGTCAAGATTTCCGGGTTCGGCACCTTCGTCCTGCGCGACAAGCGCGAGCGGGTCGGCCGCAATCCCAAAACCGGGATCGAAGTTCCGATCACGCCGCGCCGGGTCCTCACTTTCCGTGCCAGCCAGCTCCTCAAGGAGCGGATCGCCAAGGCGGATTGAGCCGATGGCCGCCACTTTCGACGATGGCAAGGATGCGGGTGCGCTGAGAACCATCGGCGAGGTGGGCGATGCCTTGGGGATCAAGCAGCATGTGCTGCGCTATTGGGAGCAGCAGTTCCCGATGCTCAAACCGCTCAAACGCAGCGGTGGGCGGCGCTACTACCGGCCCGAAGACGTCGCGCTGGTCGAGATGATCGACCGCCTGGTCAATCGCGAAGGCTACACGCTCAAGGGCGCGCGCGCGGCGATCCGCGAAGGCAAGGGACAGGAGCGGGCAGAGACCGCGGCACCGCCGGCGATTGCCGGTGGTGCGGCCCTTGCGCCGGAGAGCATCCTGCCTAAGCTCAGGGAGATCCGCGACCGGCTGGGGGCCGCGCTGGCGGGCTGACCTTCGGGCGCGCTATTCCGCTGCGAGCAGTTCGGCCTCGCCCAGGTCCACGCTGACCAGGCGGCTCACGCCCTTTTCCGCCATCGTCACTCCGAACAGGCGGTGCATGCGGCTCATCGTTACAGCGTTGTGGGTGACGATGAGGTAGCGGGTCGATGTGTCGCGCACCATCGAATCGAGCAGGTCGCAGAAGCGTTCGATATTGGCATCGTCGAGCGGCGCATCGACTTCGTCGAGCACGCAGATCGGCGCGGGATTGGTCAGGAACAGCGCAAAGATCAACGCGGTGGCGGTGAGGGCCTGCTCACCCCCTGACAGCAGGCTGAGGCTCTGCAGGCGCTTGCCGGGCGGCTGGGCATAGATTTCGAGCCCCGCTTCGAGTGGGTCGTCGCTGTCGACCAGCGCCAGATGCGCCTGCCCGCCTTCGAACAGCCGGGTGAACAGCTTGCGGAAATGCCCGTCGACCTCTTCGAAGGCCGCGCGCAGCCGTTCGCGCCCTTCGCGGTTGAGATTGCCGATCGAGCCGCGCAGCCGGTTGACCGCTTCGGCCAGTTCGGCCTGTTCGCTCGCGCTGGCGCCATGTTCCTGCTCGATCCGCTGGAGTTCCTCTGCCGCGACGAGGTTGACCGGCCCGATCCGCTCGCGGCTGGCGACCAGCTGGTCCATCGCTTCGGACTCGGCGCCGGCATCGCGGATCTCATCGGCCTCGAATTCGAACCGCTCGGCCAGCAGCGGGGGTGGGCACTGGAAACGCTCGCCCGAAATGCGCGCCATCTCGCCCCGGCGCGCCTCCTCGTTCTCCGCCCGTGCGGCGAGGCCGGCACGGGCCTCGCGCCGGGTCGCCAGCGTTTCGTTGGCTTCGGCCAGCGCGCGTTCGGCACGGTCGAGCGCAGATTGTGTTTCGGCCAAGGTCGCTTCGGCGGCGGCCAGTTCGGCGGCCAGGCGTGCGCGCATCGCATCGCCCTGTTCGATCTCGGTCATCAGCCCGGCGGGCTTGGCCGCGACCACCGCCCGTTCTTGCTCAATCTCGTCCAGCCGGCGCGCCACTTCCGCCAGCCGCCTTGCCGCTTCGCCCGAGCGCGCTTCCCAATTGGCCTTGTCGCTGCGCTGCGCCGCCAGCCGCTCGCGCGCCACCGCCAGTGCCTGGTCATGCGCGGCCAGCTCGGCCGCACTTGCCTGCACGGCGCTGCGCGCGGCATCGTTGCGCGCCTGCGCCGCGTCCAGCCGCGCGCGCCCGCTATCGGGCGAGGGCAATTGGTCGCGCTTGGCCATTGCCGTCGCAAGATCGCACCCGGCGGCCTCGACTTCGCCTTCGAGCCGATCCAGCGCTTCGCCGAGTTCGCGGCTCCGCAGCGCATGCCGGTCACGCGCCGCTTCGGCCTGGTCGAGCGCGCGCAGCGCCAGGCGCTCGGCTTCGGCCGCCTCAGCCAGCGCCCGTTCGCGGGCGACCAGATCGGTCTGCAGCGCGGTGAGTTCCTCGCGCACGGCGGCTTCGGCGGCTTCGGCGGCGCCCAGCGCGGCGCGCAGGCCGGGCAATTGCTGTTCGAGTTCGGCAAGGCGGTTGGCCGCTTCAAGCCGGGCCGCTTCGGCCGCGCCCTCGCCGCGTGCTAGGAATCCGTCCCACCGGCGCAAATGCCCGGCCCGGGTGACCAGCCACTCGCCCGGCTTGAGCATGCGCCCGTCATCGCTGTCGGCCACCTGCACCAGCGCCAGCCGCGGCTTCAGCTCGTCGGGGCAGTCGGTGACATGCGCGAGCAAGCTGCCCGGCAGCGGCGAGGGAGCGCTGGCGCCGCTCCAGTAGCGCCCTTCGCCATCGCCTGGCGGTGAACCCAGCGGCGCCTTCGCATCGCGCCCCAACACGGCGGCGAGCGCGCGTTCGAAACCCGGCGCCACCGTAACCCGGTCGATCGCGGCGGGCAGCCCGTCGCGCCCCTTGGCCTGGCGCTCGCGCGCTTCGCGGTCGCGCACCAGCGCCTGGAATTCGCGTTCGACCCCGGCCAGCTCGGCGCGGGCCGAGGCGAGCGCCGACCCGGCCTCGTCGCGCTGCACCTGCAGTTCGGCCTTGCGCGACTGGCCCTGGGCCAGCGCGGCACGCAGGCTTTCCAGCGATGTGGCGGCGGATCGGGCCCCGTCGCGCGCCCGCTCGACCGCCGCTTCGGGATCGCCGGTGGAGGCGAGCTCCTGCAGCTGCTGGCGCTGGCGCGCGCGTTCGGCCTCGAGCCGGTCGAGCCGCGTGCGGGCCTGTGCGATCTCGGCTTCGGCAACGCGCCATTCGGCTTCGACCCCCGCGTGTTCGGCGGTGGCGTTGGCCAGCGCCAGTTCGGCGGCGCGGGCGGCACGATCGGCCTCATCGGCGCGGCGTTGCAGTTCCGGCCTGCGCTCTTCGTCGGCAGCGAGGGCGGCAGCGCTGGCGCCAAGCTCGCGCTCCAGCCGGGCCAGTGCTTCGGCGGCATCCTGCGTGATCCGCCCGGCATCGCCGCGGTCCTCTTCGAGCCGCGTCCGCTGCCGGTCGAGATCGGCCAGCCGCTGTTCGGCGGCCTCGAGCTGGCTGGTGAGCGAGGCCATGCGGTGGCCATGCGCGCTGGCGTCGTCGCGCCGGTCGGCCAGTTCGTCGCGCGCTTCGGCCACGGCTTGCGCGGCTTGCGCCTGGGCTTTCTGAGCCTCTGCGGCAGCGGCCTGCGCCATCTCGACGCTGCGTTCGGCCTGCTGCGCGGCAGTGCGCGCTTCCTCGGCCATGCGTGCGGCATCGCGCCAGCGGGCAAAGAGCAGGCGCGCTTCGGCAACGCGGATTTCGGCTGAGAGCTTCGTGTATCGTTCGGCCTGCTTGGCCTGCCGCCGCAGCGTGGAAATCTGCGCGTCGAGCCCGGCCATGAGGTCTTCGAGCCGGGCGAGGTTAGCCTCGGTCTGGCGCAGCTTGCCCTCGGCGTCCTTGCGCCGGACATGCAGGCCGGCGATCCCCGCGGCCTCTTCCAGCATGGCGCGCCGCTCGGTCGGCCGGGCCGCGATCACCTGGGCGATCTTGCCCTGGCTGACCAGCGCGGGCGAATGCGCGCCGGTGGCGGCATCGGCAAAGGTCAGCGCCACGTCCTTGGCTCGCACATCGCGGCCGTTGACGCGATAGGCGCTGCCCGCGCCGCGCTCGATCCGGCGGGTGACGACCAGTTCCTCGCCCTCACTGTCGCGACCTTGGAGCACGACCTCGGCAAAGTCGCGCGCTGGCCGGGTCTGCGTGCCAGCGAAGATCACGTCTTCCATCCCGCCCGAACGCATCGATTTGGGCGAATTCTCGCCCATGACCCAGCGGATCGCTTCGAGCAGGTTGGATTTGCCGCAGCCATTGGGGCCGACCACACCGGTCAGCCCGGGTTCGACGCGCAGTTCGGCCGGCTCGACAAAGCTCTTGAAACCGCTGAGCTTGAGCCGGTGGATCTCCATTACGCTAGGCTTCTCCCCCCTGCCGCCCGGCTCAGCGCGCGCCGGCCTGCTGCAGGATCGGTTCGAGGCCTTCCCACTGGTTCACATCCAGCTTCTTGCCATTGAGGAAGAAAGTCGGCGTGCCGGTGATCTCGAGCTGCGTGCTCTGCTGCTGCGAGCGCGCCGCGATCGCTTCGATCTTGGCACTGTCAGCCAGGCAGGTGGCCGCCTGTTCGCTGCTGACCCCGCGCGCCGCGAAGAAATCGATCAGGCCGGCTGCCTGCGCGATGCCCAGGAAACGCTGGTTGGGCGGCAATTGCGAAGCCGCTTCGAGCGCGGCACCATTCTGGTTCACGGTTTCGAAAATGGTCTCGAGCGAGGCCCATGCCTGGTCCGACAGCGGCTGCATGTTCTGCGGCTGGCCGCAGCGCACCAGCGCCGCAATGGTCAGATCGAGCGGATCGCGCACAAGGTTGCGCAGTTCCACGCTCACCACGCCGGTCGACACATAGTTCTTCTTCAGTTCGGGTGCGCCATTGGCCGAGAAATTGGCGCAGGCGCCGCAGGTGTGGCTGGCGTATTCGACCAGCTTGAGCGGCGCCGCCGGGTTCCCGACCAGATAGCCGCCTTCGGGGGTGACGCTGACAATGTCGGTCCAGGCCTGCCCGTCGGGCGCGGGGATCGCGGCAATCGGTTCGCCTGCGGGCACGCCTTCGGCGGTTTCGGTTTCGCTGCAGGCACCCAGCGCCAGGGCCAGGCTGGCGGCGATCGAAGTGGCGAGAAGGCGGCGCGAAAAGATCATGGAGAATGAGTCCTCTGGTTCGAACGGAGAAGGCTATACCAAGCGGGAAGGGGGGTGAAGCGCGGCGCTTAGCTATCCACAAGTGTTGCGATCAAGCGGTTTCCTAGGGCTTGGCCGAAACTTTGGCGTCAAGCGCCTGCTGCAGTTGCGGCCAGCGGTGGACATTTTCCAGCAGTTGGCCGTTGATCGAGAAGCTGGGCGTGCCCTTCAGCCCCAGCCGCACCGTGTCATCGCGCGAGGCCTTGACCAGCTTCGTTTCCATCGCGGGGTCGGCCATGCAGCGGTCGAGCTCGGCGGTGCGATAGCCGCGTGCCTCCATCAGCTGGTAGAAATCCAGATCGGCCGCAATCGCGCGGCGGGCGGCGGCCCGATCGGTGTTGCTCCAGCGCTGCTGCTGCGCCGGGGTTGCCTTGGCCGCGATCGGCAGCCATTTGTCTTGCGCCAGCATCAGCGCGGCATGGTTGAGCGGAAACTTCGCCGGGGGGCCGCAATGCGCCAGCATGGCGGCCGTCAGATCGATCGGATCGCGCAGCAGGTGGCGGATCTCCACCGATACCTTGCCGCCGCGGACATAGCCGATCTTGAGCTGCGGATCGCCGCTGCGCGCGAAATCGGCGCAATGCCCGCAGGTGTAGCTGATGTATTCGGCCACCTTGGTCGCGGCCTGCGGATTGCCGATCAGGTGCCCCGCATCGGTCTCAGCCACGGTGTTCATCCAGTCCGGGGCAAAGCCGGTGGACAGTGTCAGCGCACCGGCCAGCAGGGCAATCTTGAGAGCCTTCACTTGGTCGTATCCTCCTTGTCCGCGAGACTGCGCGCGAGCGATTCGAGCACGGCGCGCAATTCGGGGTCGCCGATATCGCGCAAGCTTTCTCCCAGTTCCAGCGGGATCGGCTTGAGCGATGGCGGCGGCTTGGCCGCGGCTGCGCTCTGCGCGCTATCCTGCGGCGGCTTAACCTCGCCTTGCCGCAGCTTGACCCGCGCCACCGCCTTGTAACCGAAGAAGCGGTTCACCCGCTCCATGATCTCGGGGATGACCTGCTGGATCAGCGGGGCATGCGCCGGCACCACCACCAGTTGCAGGATCCCGTCGGTCTTTTCGCCCGGCGGAAAGCGGATCGCCTCGGGCGCGCAGACGCGCGCATGCACCGGACCGACAATCTCGTGCCAACGCGTGACGACCGAGCTCTGCACGAAGCCGAAGCGGCGGAACGCGGTGCGCCCGATCTGCGGCATCAGCTCGCCGATCGAACGCGGCGAGCCGCCGCGCGGGCGGGTATAGGGCTTGGCTGCCGCCTGCGCCTTGCCTTTGCCTGTGGGCTTGCCTGGTCTGTCTCGTTCCATTGCGCAACGGCCAATGCCATAGCGACAGCATGACTGCCAGCCCCGCATCCGTTTCCGAGGCCCTGTTGGGCTGGTACGATGCGCATGCGCGCGATCTGCCATGGCGCCATCCGCCTGGCGCGGCGCTGCCCGACGATCCGGCCTGGCCCTATCGGGTGTGGCTGTCCGAAGTGATGCTGCAGCAGACCACGGTGGCGGCGGTGAAGCCCTACTTCGCGAGGTTTGTCACCACCTGGCCCACGGTCGAAGCGCTCGCTGCGGCCGACGAGGCGGCAGTCATGGCCGCCTGGGCCGGGCTGGGCTATTATTCGCGGGCGCGCAATTTGCTCAAATGCGCCCGGGCGGTGGCGGAGCGGGGCGGTTTTCCGCGGACCGAGGCCGAACTGCGTGCCTTGCCCGGGCTGGGGCCCTATACGGCAGCGGCCGTGGCGGCGATCGCGTTCGGCGAGCGCGCCGTAGTGGTGGACGCCAATGTCGAGCGGGTGGTGGCCCGGCTCATGCGGATCGAGCAGCCCCTGCCGGGCGCGCGCAGCGAGATTCGCGCAGCTGCCGAGGCGATCACACCCGTGCATCGGGCCGGCGATTTCGCACAGGCGATGATGGACCTCGGCGCGCAGATTTGCACCACGCGCGTGCCGCGCTGCCTGCTGTGCCCGCTCGCCGGGCAGTGCGCCGCGCGTGCGGCTGGCGATCCGGCTAGCCTGCCGCGCAAGCCCCCCAAGCCACTCAAGCCACAGCGGCGCGGCAAGGCCTTCTGGATCGAGCACGAAGGCCGGGTGTGGCTGGTAACCCGGCCCGGAAAGGGGATGCTCGGCGGAATGCGCGCGCTGCCCGATGACGGGTGGAGCGCGCAGGCCGACGGTTCAGGCCAAGCACCGGTGCCGGGCGCCCAGCAATCCCTGGGCGCAGTAACGCATGTGTTCACCCACGCCACACTGGTGCTTGAGCTTGTGCGGCTTGATGGCGCTCCGAGCGGCGAGGGGCAGTGGTGGCCGCTCGAAGCGATCGAGGAGGCGGGGCTGCCGACGCTCTATGCCCGTGCCGCGCGGCTCGCGCTGGCCCAGCGCAGCTAGAAAATTCCGCCTCCGAGCGTAAGCCGGACCACTGCGATCAGGCCCACCACGAGGCAGAAATTGCGCCCGCTGCGGCTTGAAGACAGCTGGCCCAGGGCAATGCCCACGGCGAGGATCGGCAGCGCGATCCAGTTAGCCCAGCCCAGCAGCGGGATCTGTGCAGGGATGACAATGGCCAGCGAGACCAGGCCGATCAGGATCGAAAGCACGTTCAGCATGTGTCTTATATGCATAAGGCACCTGTCCAGTTCAAGGGCCGATTGACCCATTGCCGATGATCGACCAAACAGCCTCGGACTAGGTTGCAACAAGGGACCCAATGATGGCTTTCCGCGAATTCGATACCCCGCAATTGACCCGGCGCGGATTGCTGCGCGGAGGGACGCTGCTGGCCGCAGGCGGGGTTCTGGCGGGCGTGCCCTTTGGGCGCGACCTGCTGCGCGCGCATGATGTCAGCGAGGCCTGGCCGCATGTCGCGGCGCGGATCGAGCACTATGTCGGCACGGGCAAGGTGCCCAACATGGTCGCGAGCTTCGGCCGCGGCCAGGGCAAGGCCCATGTGGTGGCGCGCGGCACGCTTCGGTTCGGCGGATCGACCGAGGCGGGAATCGATTCGCTCTATCGCATCTATTCGATGACCAAGCCGGTCACCGGCATCGCCACGATGATGCTGGTCGAGGATGGCAAGCTGCGGCTGGACCAGCCGCTCGCCGAAATCCTGCCCGGCTTTGCCGAGATGCGCGTGCTCAAGCGCCCCGATGGCCCGCTCGACGACACCGTGCCCGCCGAGGGGCCGATCACGATCCGCCAGCTGCTCACCCACACGTCCGGCCTCGGTTATGACATCGTCAACAAGGGTCCGCTGCTCGAGGCCTTTCGCGCTGCCGGCATCACTTCTGGCCAGATCAGCCGGTTGCCGATCCCCGGCCTGCCGCAGGTCCGCTCGGCTCCCTCGCTCGAAGCCTATGCCGAGCGGCTCGCTTCGCTGCCGCTGCTGCTGCAGCCGGGCACCAAATGGAGCTATTCGGCCGGGCTCGACCTCTTGGGCCGGGTGATCGAAGTGACCTCGGGGCTCGGCTTCGCCGATTTCCTGCAGCAGCGGTTGTTCGACCCGTGCGGGATGACCAGCACCTACTGGCAGGTGCCTGACAGCGAGGTGAGCCGCTTGACCGACAATTACGGCATCCTGGCGGGCATGCCGCTGCCGGTCGATCCGGCGGGAAGCTCGATCTATCTCGATCGCCCGCCGATCGAATGGGGCGGATCGGGCCTGGTCAGCAGCCCCCATGATTATGACCGCTTCCTCCAGATGCTGCTGGGCCTGGGCGTAATCGATGGCCAGCGGGTGATGGGCGAAGCCGCGGTGCGCACAGCCACGTCGAACCTGCTTCCCGAAACTGCCACCACCCAGGGCACCTGGGTTGCGGGGCAGGGGTTCGGTGCGGGCGGGCGCGTGGTCGGCCAGACATTCGGCTGGGGCGGGGCGGCAGGCACGCTGGCCTCGGTCGACTACGGCACCGGCCTCAGGGCCGGGCTCTTCGTGCAGTACATGCCGTCCGAATCCTATCCGATCCGCGCCGAGTTCCTCGAGGCGCTGGCCAAGGATCTGGGCGTCAATGCCAAGGCCTATTCGCTTGGCTGAGCGGCCCGCCATCGCCTTCGCCGGTTCGCCGATCGAGCGGGCGGACCACATCCGCGTGGACGATGCGGCGCTGGCCGCGCAAATGAACTGGCGGGCGCGGGTGCTCAAGCTCGATGGGCTCAATCCCGTGTTCGACGATACCGGCGCGCTCGAATGGGGCACGCTGGCTGACGTCGCGGAAGATGCCGAATTGTGCTTCCTCGGCCTGCTCGACGGCAAGCCCTGCTTTGCCGCCGTGCCCGATCAGGGTGCGACCGGCCCGGCCTATGCCAATCCGCAGATCTGGAACGCGATGCAGGCGCTTCAGCCGGGCGAGCTTGCCACCTATGGCGGGGCGCGCAGCCTGGTCGACTGGCATGCAAGGCACAAGTTCTGCGCCCGTTGCGGGGCGCCTACGCGGATCGCCAAGGGCGGGTGGCAGCGCAATTGTGCGCCGCCCGGTGCGGGCGAAGGGCCGGGCGGCTGCGGCGCGCAGCATTTCCCGCGCACCGATCCGGTCACGATCATGCTGGTCGAGCACGAGGGTCGCCTGCTGCTGGGGCGCCAGCCGCGCTTTCCGCCCAAGATCTTCTCCGCGCTGGCCGGCTTCGTCGAGCCGGGCGAAACGATCGAGGAAGCCGTGGCGCGCGAAGTCAAGGAAGAGGCCGGGGTGACCGTGCGCGACGTGCGCTATGTCGCCAGCCAGCCCTGGCCGTTCCCCAGCCAGCTGATGATCGGCTGCTATTCGGTCACCGACGATCCCGAATTGACGATCGACACGACCGAGCTTGAGGAAGCGCGCTGGTTCACCCGTGCGGAGCTGGAAGCCGCGCGCGCCGCCGGTGTGCAAGGCACCGAGGACCTGATCTTCCCGCGCAGCTTTGCGATTGCGCATCACCTCGTGACATGGTGGCTTGACCGATGACCCAGACTGCCCCGCACTGCCTGACGATCGACATCTTCTCCGACGTGATGTGCCCCTGGTGCCTGATCGGCTATGGCCAGCTGACCAAGGCGCTGGGCGAGCTGGAGGGAGAGATCGAGGCGCAGCTGCGCTGGCGCCCGTTCGAGCTCAACCCCGACATGCCGCCGCAGGGCGAAGCGCAGGACGCGCATCTGGCGAAGAAATACCGCCGCAGCGACGAAGAGCGCGCCGCGATCCGCGCGCAGATGGCCTCGATTGCCGACAGCGCCGGGGTGTCGCTGTCCTATCAGGGCGAGGGCGAAGCCCCGCCGGCGATGATGTGGAACACCCGCGCGGCGCACAAGCTGCTGGCCTTTGCGCTGGACGAGGCCGGGCCGCAGGTCCAGACCGCGCTCAAGCTGGCGCTGTTCCGCGCCCACTTCAACCAGCGGCGCAATGTCTCGGACCAGGAGGTGCTGCTCGAAATTGCCGCTGAGGTGGGCCTGCACCGCGCGGCGGCCAAAGCCGCGCTGGCCGATCCCGAGCTCGACGCGCGGGTGGCTGCGGAAGAGCGCGAGGCGTGGGACATGAACATCTCGGGCGTGCCCGCGATGGTGGTGAACGGCAAATTCCTCGTGCCCGGCGCGCAGAGCCCCGAAACCTATGTCAACGTGCTGCGGCGCGTGGCGGAAAAAAGCGCTTCCTGAATGATGGACCTGGCCACCCGCACCCTCTGCCCTACCACCCGGAGCCTACCGGGATACCATCCGGGTGGTAGGGCAGAGGGTGCGGGTGGCGCGGTCCAACGAATCAAGGAAGGCACGCGAGCGTGACCGGGTTTGCGCCGCGCACCGCGCTGATCACCGGCGGGGCGAGCGGGCTGGGGCTGGCGATCGCCCGCGAGCTGGCCGCGCGCGGCATCGCGGTGATGCTGGCCGATTTGCCGGGCGAACGGCTGGAACAGGCGGCGCAGGCGATCGAGGGCGCGCTGGCTTGCCCCTGCGATGTCAGCGACCTGGCGCAGGTCGAGGCGCTGGCGGAAGCAGCTTTCGCGCAACTGGGCGAGGTCCACCTGGTGCTCAACAATGCCGGGGTGGGCGGCCCCAATGGCAGACTGTGGCAAGTCGATCCGGCCGAGGCGCGGGCGCATTTCGACGTCAATTTCTGGGGCGTGTGGAATGGCTGCCGCGTGTTCGCACCGCGCCTTGCCGCGCAGGCGGCGCCCAGCGCGCTCTACAACACCGGCAGCGAGAACAGCTTCTTCTGCGCCGTGCCGCGTTCGGCCGCCTATATCGCGGCCAAGCACGCGGTGCTGGGGCTGACCGAAAGCCTGCGCGAGGATTTGCCCCAGCATGTCCATGCCGGGCTGATCGTGCCGGGCTGGGTGTTCACCGCGATCGGCCCCGAACAGTTCATGAAGCCGGGGATGGCGGCGGATGACTGGGCGCGGATCGTGGTGCCGCAGCTGCTGGCGCGGCGCCGCTTCGTAGTGAGCCACGGCTACAACATGGCGCGCATCGGCGAACGGATGGACGAGCTGGCGGCGAGCTATGCCGAATTCGCGCTGCCGCCCGATGAGGACGCGCAGCACGATGTGCGGCTGGTAATGGAGCAGCTGCGGCAAGTGCGGGAGGGGTGAGAATGGATGTCCGCAAACGACCCCATTGCGGTCATTTACGCATTGAGCCATCTTGAGCCCGTTCAAAGGGGAGGCGACACCAATGGGAACTGAAGGTCCTTTTGCATGGCTCGCACTTTTCTTCCTCGGAGTGACCATACTCATTCTCGTCGGGGTACCTCTTTACGGTGCCGCGCTGATCGTCAGAGATTGGCTCAACAAGTAAGCTCTCCGACTGTCCGCTAACCACCCAAAATTCGACATTTCCGGTAAACGCTAGATCAGCCCCAGCTTCTCGAGCCGGCCCGCCAGCCGCCCCGGCAGGAATTTGCCGGTATCATCGCCTTCGGAAAGGTCGCGCGGGGCATCGGCCTCGATCAGATAACGCCAGCCCTGGTGCGCGCGCTTGGGGCGCGGGTGGACCTGCACCAGGCGCGGTT
>CAZCNF010000046.1:0-15450 GCA_964500135.1 uncultured Porphyrobacter sp. | reverse complement strand
CTCAAAATCGTTTTTCTTCGGAAGTGCCCGTTCGAGTCGGGCCAGGGGCACCAAGGCATTTTACCGAGCCTATGCTTTCAGCGCATTCTTGCGCCCTGCCGCTGCGCTACTTGAGGGCGGTGGCCAGAAGCTTGTGCAGCTTGGAATGCAGGGCATCGTTGGCCGCTAGCACCTGCCGCGCAGCGATCGGTTCCGAACGGCCCCGGAAATCGCTGACGAAACCGCCCGCTTCGCGCACCAGCAGGCAGCCAGCGGCAGTGTCCCATTCGCTAAGGCCGGTTTCCCAGAAGCCGTCGAACCGGCCAGCTGCAACCCATGCCAGGTCCAACGAGGCCGCGCCAAAGCGGCGGACACCTGCCACGTTGGGACCGATTGCCGAATAGATCTTCATCCATTCTGCGGGATCACCCGCACCCTGGAAGGGAATGCCAGTGGCAATCAGCGCGTCGCTCAGATGCGAACGGGCCGAGACGCGCAGGCGCGCATCCTGCAGCCAGGCGCCACGCGACTTTTCGGCCCAGAAGGTTTCATCCGTGATCGGCTGGTAGATCACCCCGGCTACCACATCGCCCCAGCCCGATCCGTCGAGCCTGGGTTCCTGCGCTGCAATCGAGATCGCAAAATGCGGGATGCCATGGAGGAAATTGCTGGTGCCATCGAGCGGGTCGATCACCCAGCGTGGCTTGCCCGGTTCGCCCTCGATCTCGCCGGCTTCTTCCAGCTTGAAGCCCCAGTCCGGGCGCGCCTGCTTCAGTTCGTCATAAAGTGTGCGCTCGGCGCGCATGTCGGCCTTCGACACGAAATCGGCCGGGCCCTTGCGGCTGACCTGCAGGTGCTCGATCTCACCGAAGTCACGACGCAGGCGGCCACCCGCCTTGCGGGCAGCCTTTTCCATCACGCGAATGAGGCCGGAAATTGCCGCCACGCCGATCAGCCCGCCTTGCCGACGTAGGACTGTTCGTAAACGTCGACCACGATCCGCGTACCGCTCTCGATGTGCGGCGGAACCATGATTCGCACGCCGTTGTCGAGGATCGCCGGCTTGTAGCTGGACGAAGCGGTCTGGCCCTTCACCACCGCATCGGCCTGCACGATCGTCGCTTCGACCTGTTGCGGCAATTCGACGCTGATCGGCTTCTCGTCCCACAGTTCCAGCATCACCTGCATCCCGTCCTGAAGGAACGGGCGCGCATCGCCCAGCAGGTCCGACGGCAGGTTGATCTGTTCGTAGGTATCCTGATCCATGAACACCAACATGTCGCCATCCTCATAAAGGAACTGGAAATCCTTGGTGTCGAGCCGGACACGTTCGACGGTGTCGGCGCTGCGGAAGCGCACGTTGGTTTTGCGCCCATCCTGCAGGTTCTTCATCTCGACCTGCATGTAGGCTCCGCCCTTGCCGGGCTGGGTGTGCTGGATCTTGGCGACCTTCCAGATGCCGCCTTCATACTCGAGAATGTTGCCGGGGCGGATGTCGACGCCGCTGATCTTCATGGAAACTGACCTTTTCAAAGAACCACGGGCCGAACGCCCGCGCGCATGATCGGGCGCGCCCTTAGCCGAGGTGCGCCCGCTGGGCAAGGCGGCTGCCGCAGCAACTGGCCCGGCAGCCGCGAACCTGCTAATGCCGCGAGCGATGAAACCGCTGATCTGCTTACCGCTGTTCCCGCTCGCTCTCTTGGCCACGCAGGCCCGGGCCGAGGTCCTGCAGACCATGCCGCACGGCCCCTATGAATGCGCACTGCCCGGAAATGCGGCCGGACCGGCGGTAATCCCGCAACCGGAAGCCAGCTTCACGGTGACGCGCGCGTCGCGCTACCGCACGCCGGCCGGACGCGGCACCTATCTGCTGAAGAACGATATCCTGATTTTCAGCGGTGGACCCAAGAATGGCGAGCGCCTGCGCCGGACCGGGCCGAACGAATTGCGCCTGCTCAATGCCGACGGGACCACCGGCCGGCTGATCTGCGTGCGCGTCGGGACCAATTATTGACCGGATTTTGCCTCGGCGATCGCGCGCGCGAATTCCCGAACGGCTGCAGCTTCATCGCCGTTCCACACAGCACCTGACACCGCCAGGAAATCGGCCCCGGCCTCGACCAGCGGGGCGCAATTGTCAGGCGTGATCCCGCCGATCGCCACGCATGGGATTTCGAACAGCGTGCTCCACCAATCCAGGATCGCCGGCTCCGGGCGATGTTCGTTCGGCTTCGTTCCCGAGGGATAGAATGCCCCGAAGGCCACATAGTCAGCGCCCGCTTCCCCGGCCTCCATGGCCAGATGCCTCGAGGCGTGGCAGGTCACCCCGATCTGGGCAATGGGGCCGAGTTCGCGCCGCGCGTCCCTGGGGTCGCCGTCGCCCTGCCCAAGATGCACCCCGTCGGCCTTGAGCCGTCTGGCCAGCGCAATGCTGTCATTGACGATGAAGGCCACGTCCCGGGCTGCACAGATCGCCTGCAGCGGCTCGGCCAGCAGCGCCGCCTCGTGCTGGTCGCTGCCTTTTACGCGGAACTGGAAGGCGGTGACGAGGCCCGGGCCGGCGTCGAGCGCCTTCGCGAGCCGCTCGGGGAAATTGCCGGATACGTCGAGCGGCGAGATCAGATAGAGCTGAGTCGCGGGAGATTGGTTATCCATCACCCGGCCCATAGCGGGCGCTTGGGAGCGCGCCAACACGCCAGACTGTGCGAGAAATAGACAGCCGCAAATCAATCCCCACGCAAGGTTAAATCCGGGTTATCCATGCCGCGCAAAGGAGAGCCTGCCATGTCGCTCATCGCAATCGGATCCTCGCTGTCGCTCGTCGCCGCTGCCGTTTCGCCTCCGATCATCAGCGACGTTGCCATGTTCGAGCGGGTCGAGATCGACAGCGACCTTAAGTTCTACACGATCGGCGTGCTCGACGACACGCGCTGCTCCACCAGCGAATTGTGCTTCCGCGACGAAAAGCTCGTAGTGGCTGCCGTGGTGATCGATGGCCGCCACCGCAAGGGCACGGCGCTTGAACTGGGCGTGCCGTACCGGATTGCGGGAGGCACGCTCACGCTGGTGGCGACGACCGCCACGCCGCGCCTTTATGGCGCCATCCCGCTGCGGGAATACCGGCTGACTTACGTGTTCGAACGCGACCGCAAGAGCTAGGGCCAGGGCCCGCTAACCTGCAACCGATGCCGCGTGGATCGCGTCGATCGCGCGGCCCAGCGCGGCGTCGAATTCGGCATCGCTCTGGCCCTTGCGCAAGTCCTGCAGCAGGCCACGGCTGAAGCTGGCGATCATGCCCCGGTTCTTCGCCAGATGCGCGCAAGCATCCTCGGTCGAATAGCCGCCTGACAGCGCGACCACGCGCAGTACACCGGGGTGCGCGATCGCCGGCGCGTAGAGGCCGGGCGTGGCGGGGATCGACAGCTTGAGCATGACTTGCCGCCCCCCGGGCAAGGCATCGAGGTGGCGCAAGAGCTCGTCCAGCAGGATTTGCTCGCCTTCGGCACGGTCGGCCGCGGTGATATCGTATTCCGGTTCGAGGATCGGCATCAGGCCGCGCGCGGAAATGCGCTCACCATATTCGAACTGCTGGGCAACCGCGGCCGCAATCCCTTCCGGATTGGCCGACTTGATGACCGAACGCATCTTCGTACCGAACACGCCGGCCGCGACAGACTTGTCGAGCAGCGCGACAAGCTTCGTCATGTCCTTCATCAACTGCACACCGGCCCGCTCGTCCTGCAGCCCTTCATCAACCTTGATGAAGGGCACCACGCCGCGCTGCTTGAGTGCGTCAGCCGTCGGCACCCCCTCGACCAGGCCGTCCATGGTCTTCTCGAACAGGATCGCGCCGATTACCTTGCCGCTGCCAAAGCTGGGGGCCGTGATCACCCGCGCGCGCATCGCATGGATCGCCGCGAACATCTCGTCTTCGCCCGACCATTCATTATCCGCGACACCGTAACCGCGCAGCGCCTTGGGCGTCGAACCGCCCGACTGGTCGAGCGCGGCGATGAAGCCCTGCCCGCTGGCGATCCGGTCGGTCATTTCCTGCTTGTCCATGGGTCGGCTCACTCCTGTGCATACGAATGCGCAGGCGCGCCCTTAGCCAGCACCGGCAGGGCCCGCAACTGCGATCGAAGCTATTTCGACAGCGCGGCGACGCCCGGCAGGACCTTTCCTTCCATCCATTCGAGGAAAGCACCGCCGGCAGTGGAAACATAGGTCACCTCGTCGGTCACCCCGGCATGGGCCAGCGCCGCGACGGTATCGCCGCCGCCCGCAACCGACACCAGCGAGCCTTCCTGCGTCAGCGCCGCCGCCATGCGTGCCAGCGCCACGGTGGCCTGGTCGAACGGGGGGGTTTCGAACGCACCCAAGGGCCCATTCCAGACCAGCGTACGGCAGGTCTTGAGCACATCGGCCAGCGCCTCGACGGCCTGCGGCCCGATATCGAGAATCATCTCGTCAGGCGCCACTTCGTGCACATTGGCGATCCTCAGGCTGGGCGGATTGGGCGCGAATTCCCTGGCCACAACGACGTCATAGGGCAGATGGATGGTGCAGCCGGCATGATCGGCCTCGTCCATGATCTTGCTGGCGGTAGCAGCGAGGTCATGTTCGCACAGCGATTTGCCGACATCGATCCCGCGCGCCGCGAGGAAGGTGTTGGCCATGCCCCCGCCGATGATCAGGTGCTGGACCCTACCCACAAGGTTGGTCAGCACATCGAGCTTGGTCGAGACCTTGGCACCGCCAACCACCGCCGCCACCGGTTTTTCAGGATTGCCCAGCGCTGCATCGAGCGCCTTCAGCTCCGCTTCCATCGCGCGACCGGCATAGGGCGGCAGAATATGCGCCAGCCCTTCAGTCGTCGCATGCGCACGGTGCGCCGCCGAAAAGGCATCGTTCACGTAAAAATCGCCCAAGGCGGCGATGCCTTGCGCGAACTGCGGATCGTTCGCTTCTTCGCCAGGCCAGAAGCGGACATTGTCCATCAGGCCGATGTCGCCCGGGCGCAGGATGCCGATCGCCTGCTGCGCCACCGGGCCCGCCACTTCGGGAATGAACATGATCTCGCGCCCGACCACGCGCTCGACATCGCCTTGCACGAGGCTGGTCGACAGCACCGAGCTGCGCTGGCCTTTGGGTCGGCCGAAGTGCGCGAGCAGCAGGACCTTGGCGCCGCGATCAGCCAATTCGAGGATGGTCGGCTTCGAGGCCTCCACCCGGGTCACATCGGACGCCGAACCTTCCTTCATCGGCAGGTTCAGATCGACCCGGACCAGCGCCACCTTGCCGGCGATGTCGCCCAGATCATCGAGAGTCCGAAACCCTGCCATTGCCTTAGTCCTCCTACAGGAGCTTGCCCATCGCGCCGGCGGTATCGACCATGCGGTTCGAGAAGCCCCATTCGTTGTCATACCAGCTCAGCACGCGCACCAGCTTGCCGTCGATCACGGCGGTTTCGAGGCTGTCGATCGTGCTGCTGTTGGGACAGTGGTTGTAGTCGATCGAGACCAGCGGCTCTTCGGAATAGCCCAGCACGCCCTTGAGCGGACCCGCAGCCGCCGCCTTCAAAAGCGCGTTGACCTCTTCCTTGGTGGTGTCGCGCCCCGGCTGGAAGGTCAGGTCGACCACCGAGACATTGGGCGTCGGCACGCGGATCGCGCTGCCATCGAGCTTGCCCTTAAGTTCGGGCAGCACCTCGCCCACCGCGCGCGCGGCGCCAGTGGTGGTGGGGATCATGCTCATCGCGGCGGCGCGAGCGCGGCGCGGATCGTCATGGATCTGGTCAAGGATCTTCTGGTCGTTGGTATAGGCATGCACCGTGGTCATCAGCCCGCGTTCGATCCCAAGGGAGTCGTTCAACACCTTGGCAAAGGGCGCGAGGCAATTGGTGGTGCACGAGGCGTTCGACACGATGGTGTGATCTGCCGTCAGCTTGTCGTGATTGACGCCATAGACGACCGTCAGGTCGACATTCTTGCCGGGAGCCGAGATCAGCACCTTCTTTGCACCGGCAGCCAGATGCTTCTCGCAGCTGGCGCGGTCAGTGAAAAAGCCGGTGCACTCAAGCGCGATGTCAACGCCGTTTGCAGCATGCGGCAAATTGGCCGGATCGCGCTCGGCAGTCACATGGATGCGCTTGCCGTTGATGATCAGGTCATTGCCGTCAACTTCGACCGTGCCGGCAAACGCGCCATGCACCGAATCGCGCTGGAACAGCATCGCGTTGGCCTTGGGCGAAGCCAGATCGTTGATCGAAACCAGCTCGAGATCGTGATCGGTCCGCTCGATGATCGCGCGTGCCACATTGCGCCCGATGCGCCCGAAGCCGTTGATCGCAACCTTGATCGCCATGTGAAGAACTCCTTCTAACCCGCCAGTCTGGCTTCGATTTTCGGAACAATGGCTTCAACCGAGAAGCCGAAATACGGAAACAGGGCCTCGGCCGGCGCCGAAGCGCCGAATGTGTCGATCCCGATGGTCAGGCCATCGCTGACATATTTCTGCCAGCCGAGGGTAACGCCCGCTTCTATCGAGATCTTGAGGCAATCGGCGGGGAATACGTCTGCACGGTAGGCAGCGTCCTGTGCATCGAACAACTCCATGCAGGGCATTGAGACGACATCGGCCCCGATCCCCTTCGCCTCGAGCGCATCGCGCACGTCGCAGGCGAGCGCGACTTCGGAGCCGGTCGCGACCAACACCACCTGGCGCGGCGCACTCGCAGCCCGCAAGCGATAGGCTCCGCGCGCGGAACGATTCGACAGGCGGCTCCAGTCCTCGTCGCCCTCACCGCGCAACTGTGGCAGGTTCTGGCGCGACAGGGCGAGTACCGAGGGGGTCGCGCTGCTTTCGAGCGCCAGTGCCCAGCATTCCGCCGTTTCGATCACGTCGGCCGGGCGATAGACGTTGAGATTGGGGATCATGCGCAGCGACATCACGTGCTCGACCGGCTGGTGGGTCGGGCCGTCCTCGCCCAGCCCGATCGAATCGTGCGTCAGGACATAAACCACCTGCGCCCGCTGGATCGCCGACAGCCGGATGGCGTTGCGGCAATAGTCCGAAAACACCAGGAAGGTGCCGCCATAGGGCACCACCCCGCCGTGCAGCGCCATGCCGTTCATCGCCGCCGCCATGCCGAACTCGCGGATGCCGTAATAGATATGGCGACCTGCATAGTCCGCGGCGCTCAGCGGCCCGGTGGCCTTGGTTTTGGTGAGGTTCGAACCGGTCAGGTCGGCCGAGCCGCCGATCAGTTGCGGCAGGCTCTCGGTCAAGGGTCCGAGCGCCATTTCCGAAGCCTTGCGGGTTGCGACCTTTTGCGGAGCGGCCACCAGCCCGGCGATAAAGCCCTCCAGCGCGGGCGATGCAAGGTCGGAAACGCCCATCATGGCGTTCTCGAACTCGGCCCGGCGCGGCGAAGCATCCAACCGCTTGGTCCATGCCGCCCGTGCTGCTGCGCCCTTGGCGCCAAGCGCGCGCCAATCGGCGAGGATGTCTGCGGGCACCTCGAACGGTGCCGCGTTCCAGCCCAGGTGCTCGCGCGCCGCCGCTACTTCGTCAGCCCCCAGCGGCGCGCCGTGCACGCTGTGTCCGCCTTGCTTGTTGGGCGCACCCTTGCCAATGACGGTGCGGCAGGCGACCAGCGACGGACGGGGATCGGCGGCCGCCTCTGTCAGCGCGCGGGCGATGTCAGCAAAATCGTGCCCATCGCAGGCCGTCACATGCCAGCCGGTCGCCGCGAAGCGCGCCGCGATATCCTCACTGGTCGAAAGTTCGGTGTCGCCGTCGATCGTGATACGGTTGTCATCCCACAGCACGTTGAGCCGACCCAGCTTGAGATGGCCGGCCAGGCCGATTGCTTCGTGGTTGATGCCTTCCATCAGGCAGCCATCGCCCGCGATCACCCAAGTGCGGTGATCGACCAGCTCGTCCCCATGCACGGCATTGAGGTGGCGTTCAGCCAGCGCCATGCCGACCGCCATCGCCAGCCCCTGGCCCAGCGGGCCAGTGGTGCATTCGACCCCGTCAAGCTCGATGTTTTCGGGATGGCCTGCGCAGGGGCTGTGCAACTGCCGGAAACGGCGGATGTCGTCCATCGTCGGGGCCGCATAGCCCGTGAGATGCAGCAGCGAATAGATCAGCATTGAGCCATGCCCGGCCGACAGCACGAACCGGTCGCGGTCGGGCCATTTCGGCGCAGCGGGATCGAACTTGAGGAACTGCGAATAAAGCACGGTCGCCACGTCGGCCATGCCCATCGGCATGCCGGGGTGGCCGGAATTGGCCGCCTGCACCGCATCCATCGAAAGCGCGCGAATGGCATTGGCCATGGATTGCAAGCGGGCGGGATCGAGACTCATGCGATCGGGCTCCTGATCTGGCTGCGCGCCCCGCAGGTGTGCGCGGCCCGTTGCGCCGATTCGGCGGCATGCCGGACCCCTTTGCGGAGGGCACCTGACAGGTCAAGGCGCGCATTTGCTCCTTTCACCAATGGCTCCAGCATTCGCGGGCAGGCGGGGCCTAGACGAGTTATCAACAGCCCCGGCCAAGATTTTGCGTTCACGTCGCAAAGTTGGTAATCTTGCGCCATGGAGGGGAGCCGTAGCGAGCAGGCCATCCGGCGGATCGAGGCCGCATTGCGCCGGATTGAAGCGGTGGGCAGCGCGGCTGCGCCAGGCTCGGACAGCGAGTTGGCCTCCCGTCATCATGCCTTGCGCAGCGAAGTGTCGGCGGTGCTGGTCGAACTCGATCGACTGATCGAGGGGATCGCGCGATGAGCACAGTGGCGCTGCGTATCGGCGGCAAGAGCTATACCGTGGCGTGTGCCGATGGCGAGGAAGCGCATCTGGCCAAGCTGGGCGCTATGGTCGACGAGAAGTTGCGCCAGATGGAAGGCAATCTCGCCTTGCAGGAAGCCCAGAACCTGCTGTTCGCGGCCATCCTGCTGGCCGACGAACTGCATGAGGCGCGGGCCACATCTGGCACGCCCCCGCGCGTGGGAACGGCCAAGGACACAGGCGCTGCGCAGGAACTGGCGCTCGAACTGGATGCCGTGCGCGCCGAGCGCGACGCGCTGGCCAATGACCTCGCGAAGGCCAGGCTCGCGCCTTCACCTGGCGAGGATCGGCTGGCCGGCCAGCTCGAGCAACTGGCAAGCCTGATCGAAAATTGCGCCGACAAGCTTGAGCGCAAGCTGGCGAACGCCTAGATAGTTTGCGGCGGGACTGCCCGGCACGAGCCGTTTGAATATCCCTGAGGCTATAAGCAATCCTTGGGAGCTGTCCCTGCCCCGGTGCGCGGGTTCGTCCTGAGAGCTGGGGTAAACGGCGCCCACCTGACGTTGAGGCGTCAGAGGATTTCTCGGGCAACCGACCCATGGTGGTTCCGCCACTCTTGCTTCCGCGCGCTTTTCGGTGCGCGATCTCCTCGCTCATGCGACCCAGGGGTCGCGTCGCTGCGGGCGCCCAGTCGGGCTTGCGGCCCTTCGGGCCAGTTGAATACCTAGGTGACGCGGCTGTGACGAAAGACGAGCTTCGAAAGCGATTACGACAGGCGCGCCGCGCGCATGTTGCGTCGCTGCCGGTGTCAATGGCCGGGCTGCTGTTCCGGCACCCGCCCAAGCCGCTCCTTGAATTGATCCCGCACAAAGCGATCATCGGTCTTTACGCCGCCACCGCCGATGAGGCGCCCACCCGCAGCTACGCCGAGTACTTCTTCGAGCGGGGCCATACCCTCGCCCTGCCACGGCTGGCGGATCGCCAGGCCCCGATGGAGTTTGCGCGCCATATCGATCCCCTTGGCGAAAGCGATCTGGAGCACGGCCCGTTCGGACTCACCCAGCCCGGGTCCGCGGCGGAGCGGATCGTCCCCGATGTCCTGTTCGTCCCACTGCTCGGCTTCACCGCGCGTGGGGAGCGAATGGGCCAGGGCGCAGGGCATTACGACCGCTGGCTGGCGGAACATCCAGCCACCTTGCGGATTGGTATGGCGTGGGATTGCCAGCTGGTGAAGGCCTTGCCGGTCGAACCCCATGATGTGATGCTCAATGCGGTGGTCACCCCGACCCGCTTTTACGGACCCTTCTGATGCGCGAACAACCGACCTGGCGGATCCCCCTGGGCATCTTCGGCCTGCTACTGGGCCTGCTCGCCTATGGTATCGTGATCGCGCGTTATGCCCCGGCCCTGATCGGCGAGTGGCCCACCCTGGCGCAAACTCTTGTCTATGTCGTGCTGGGGGTGGTCTGGCTGCTGCCGTTGAAGCGATTCCTGATCTGGATGGAGACAGGTCGCTGGGGCTAGTCTAGCATGCCCCCCAAGTGAGGGGGAGATTGGGCCTTGCCAAAGCGAATTCTTGCAGCGGTTTCCGTCGCTGTGCTGGGGGCCGGGCTGGCCGCCTGGACCTTGGGCCAGCGCTGGATCGGCGAACAGGCGTTCAATTCGGCAGTCGATAGCCAGGCAGGGATTGACCGCACGGCCGAGCTGCCCGACGGGCTGCACGCCTATGTCTGTGGCAGCGGCTCGCCCATGCCCGATGCCGAGCGCGCCGGCCCGTGCATCGCGGTGCTGGCTGGACGCGAAGGCTTCGTGTTTGATGCCGGTTCCGGTTCGATCCGGAAGCTGGGGCGAATGGGCTTTCCGATGGACCGGCTCGAAGCTGGATTTCTGACCCACCTCCATTCGGACCATCTCGACGGCTTGGGCGAGCTGATGCTGCAGGCCTGGATCGCGGGCGGTCGCGGCACGCCGCTGCCGGTCTACGGCCCGCCCGGCACCGGCCGGGTGGTGTCCGGGTTCATGCAAGCCTATGATATCGATAAGGGTTTCCGCATTGCCCACCATGGGACGGCGGTCGCACGGCCAGGCGGGTTCGGCGGCGAAGCGCGGGTCATTTCATTCGATGACGCCGGCGACCACGATGGCAAGGTTTTCGAGGACGGCGGTGTGCTCATCCGCGCGCTTCCGGTCGATCACGCGCCGGTTGATTTCGCGCTGGCCTATCGCATCGATTACAAGGGGCGTTCGCTGGTGATCAGCGGGGACACGACATATTCGCCCGCACTGGCCCGTTTTTCGCAAGGTGCAGACCTGCTCCTGCACGAGGCGCTAAACCCTGACATGGTCGGCCGCCTTGGGCGCACGCTCGCCCGGCGCGGCAATGCCGACGCCGCCAAGATTATGGCCGACATTCCCGATTATCACGCGTCGCCCGAGGAAGCTGCGCGCGTGGCCGAATCGGCCGGGGCGAAGGCGCTGGTGCTGTATCATCTGGTACCTGCCCCGCCCGCGCGCATGATCGAGCGCGCCTTCCTGGGCGATGCCCCGGACCTGTTCGGCGGGGCCTTGAAACTGGCCGACGACGGCATGCTGGTGAGCCTTCCCGCGCAAAGCGAAAAGGTTGAATTCGACCAGCTTCTGTAGAAGCCCCAAGTGGCGCGAGTGACGGGGCTCGAACCCGCGACCTCCGGCGTGACAGGCCGGCACTCTAACCAACTGAGCTACACCCGCGCATCCCGGTTCGGGAGCGGTGTCTCGCCGCTTGGGAGCCGCGCCACTAAGGCGAACGGCTGATGGTGTCAATCTCCGTTTTGGCGCTTCAGTCGCTGACGATCAAGACCGGCGTTTCGATCAGCTGCTTCACCTGCTGGATGAAGCTGGCCGCGTCGTAGCCGTCGACCACCCGATGATCGCAGCTGATCGAAATGTTCATCAGCTTGCGCTTCTCGATCCGCTCGCCGCCCATTCCGTCGGGCACGAACATCGGGCGCTCGACAATACGGTTCGGGCCGATGATCGCCACTTCGGGACGGTTGATCACCGGGGTCGTGGCCACCCCACCCAGCGGCCCGAGCGAGGTTATGGTGAGCGTCGAGCCCGACAGTTCCTCCGACTTCGCGGTCCCGTCGCGCGCGGCATTGGCGAGGCGCTGGATCTCGCTGGCCAGCTGCCACAGGTTCTTCGCCTGCGCGTCGCGGATCACCGGCACCATCAGGCCGTTGTCGGTCTGGGTCGCCATGCCGAGATGGATCGCGCCGTGGCGCGTCACCACATTCGCCTCGTCGTCATAGCGCGCATTGATCATCGGGAACTGCGGCACCGCCTTGCAGATTGCCGCGATCAGCAGCGGCAGCATGGTCAGCTTGTGCCGCGACCCGCGATGCGCGTTCAGATCCGCGCGCAAGGCCTCGAGCGCGGTAACATCGCATTCCTCGACATAGGAGAAATGCGGGATGTGGCGCTTGGCCGCCGCCATGTTCTGCGCGATCCGCTTCCTCAGGCCGATCACCTTGATCGCCTCGTCGGCACGGGCGCGGCCCGCCGCAGCAAAGCCACCGCTGGCATTGTAGGCGAGGAAGGCGTCAAGGTCGCTATGGCGGATGCGCCCGTCTTCGGCCGGCTTCACTTCAGCCAAATCGATGCCGAGATCGCGCGCACGCTGGCGCACCGCAGGCGAAGCCAGCACCTTTGCGGCATGCCCCGGCGTGGGAGCCAGGGCCGGAACCAGAATGTCCGCTGGTTCGGAATGTGCCTCCTGCGCGTCGTTGGTGCCAGTGGCAGCGGAGGGTTCGGCCTCGCTCTGCTCCTCCATCGCTTCAGCCACGGGCGCAGGAGCAGGAGCAGAGGCGGGCTCAGCCGCTTCATCCTCGACCTCGCCTTCGACCTCGATCACCAGCAGCATCGCCCCAACCGCGATCGTGTCGCCCGCGGCGCCCGCTACTTCCAGCACCTTGCCGGCTACCGGGCTTTCGATGTCGATCGTGGCCTTGTCGGTCATCACGTCGACCAGATGCTGGTCCTCGGCGATGACGTCGCCCGGCTTGACATGCCATTCGACAATCTCGGCCTCGGCCACGCCTTCGCCCACATCGGGCATGTTGAAGGTGAATTTCGCCATCGGGGTCAGTCCTTCAAAATCTTGTCGATCGCATCGCCGATCCGAACCGGGCCCGGGAAATAGGCCCATTCGAGACTGTGCGGATAGGGCGTGTCGAAGCCGGTGACGCGTTCGACCGGCGCTTCGAGATGATAGAAGCAGCGCTCGGTAACGAGCGCGGAAAGCTCTGCACCGAAGCCCGATGTGCGGGTCGCCTCGTGCACGATCAGGCAGCGCCCGGTCTTCTCGACCGAAGCCTCGATCGCTTCGATATCGAGCGGGACCAGGGTCCGCAGATCGAGGATGTCGGCCACCACGCCCTTCTCGCGGCACACCGCCTCGGCCACATGCACCATGGTGCCATAGGCGAGAATGGTCAGGGCTTCGCCCTCGGTCACCAGCCGCGCCTTGCCCAACGGGACGCGGTAATAGCCTTCGGGCACCACGCTGTCGCGGTGCCGCTTCCACGGTTCGACCGGCTTGTCGTAATAACCCGAGAACGGCCCGTTGTAGATCCGCTTGGGCTCGAAGAAGATCACCGGATCATTGTCTTCGATCGCGGCGATCAGCAGGCCCTTGGCATCGTGCGGGGTGGAAGGGATCACGGTCTTGAGGCCCGCGACATGCGTGAACAGCGCCTCGGGGCTCTGGCTGTGGGTCTGCCCGCCGAAGATGCCCCCGCCGAACGGCGACCGCACCGTCAGCGGCGCGATATAATCGCAGGCGGAACGGTAGCGCAGCCGCGCCGCTTCGCTGATCAGCTGGTCGAGCCCGGGATAGATGTAATCGGCGAACTGGATCTCGGGCACCGGGCGCAGGCCATAGGCCCCCATCCCCACCGCCACCCCGATGATGCCGCATTCCGAAATCGGCGTGTCGAACACCCGCGTCTTGCCGTGCTTTTCCTGAAGGCCGGCGGTACAGCGGAACACCCCGCCGAAATAGCCGACATCCTCGCCCATGATGATCACATCGGGATCGCGCGCCAGCATGATGTCGAGCGCGTCGTTGATCGCCTCGATCATGTTGAGCCGCCGTTCAGCCGCGTTCAGGCCCGGTTCTGCCACCGCCGCGCTGCTCATTCCTCAAGGCTCCCCGGCCATTTGATCTTGCGTTCGCGGATCGCCTGCGCGGCCTGTTCCTCGAGATGCCACGGCAGTTCCTCGTAGACGTCCTCGAACATCGTATGGAACGGATGGTGCATGCCATGGCCCAGAATGCCGTTCTTCTCGGCTTCCTTTGTGGCGGCCTTGACCCGTTCGGCACAATCGAGATCCATCGCCGCCTGCCGCTCTTCATCCCATTCGCCCAGCGCGATCAGGTGGTTCTTGAGACGCATGATCGGATCGCCTAGCGGCCATTCCTCGCGCTCCTGTGCGCTGCGATAACCGCTCGGATCGTCCGAGGTCGAATGGCCCTCGGCGCGATAGGTGAAGTATTCGATCAGTGTCGGACCGGCATTGGCGCGGGCGCGATTGGCAGCCCACTGTTCTGCCGCGTAGCACGCCAGCGCATCATTGCCGTCGACCCGCAGGCCCGCGAGGCCATAACCCAGCGCGCGCGCGGCAAAGGTGGTTCGCTCGGCCCCGGCAAAGCCGGAGAAACTGGAAATCGCCCATTGGTTGTTGACCACGTTGAGGATCACCGGCGCGTTGTAGACCGTGGCGAAGGTGCAGGCGGAATGGAAATCGCCCTCGGCAGTCGAGCCTTCGCCCACCCAGGTCGCGGCGATCCGGCTGTCGCCCTTGATCGCGCTTGCCATGGCCCAGCCCACCGCCTGCGGCAGCTGGGTCGCCAGATTGCCGCTGATCGAGAAGAAATTGTGCGCCCGGCTTGAATACATGATCGGCAGCTGGCGGCCCTTCAGCTTGTCGGCCTTGTTCGAATAGATCTGGTTGATCATGTCGACGATGGGATAGCCCCGCGCGATCAGGATTCCCTGCTGGCGATAGCTCGGAAACACCATGTCGTCCGACGCCAGCGCCATTGATGCCGCAACGCTGGTTGCCTCTTCCCCGGTGCATTTCATGTAGAAGCTGGTCTTGCCCTGGCGCTGCCCGCGGAACATCCGGTCGTCGAACGCGCGCACGAGCGCCATGTGGCCCAGCATGGTGCGCAAGGTGCCTGGATCGAGCTTGGGATCCCACGGACCATGCGCCTTGTTGTCCTCGCCCAGCACGCGGATCAGCCCAAAGGCAAGTTCATGCATGTCTTTGGGATGCGCCGTCTCGTCGGGACGCGCTTGCGCACCGGCCGGCGGAATGTCGATATGGCTGTAATCGACCGCGTCACCCGGCCGGAACTTCGGCTCGGGCACGTGCAGTTCAAGGGCGGGCTTGTTGTGCCCTGCGGGCCGATCGGCCATGGCGCTCTCCCGGCTGCCGGAAATGGCAGATGCATTCTTGCAGACGCGCGCACTTTTATTGCGCACGCAGCACATGGTCAAGCTTATGGACCCGCGAAGGGTTAAACCGCAACAGGCGCTTTGATCGGCGGGTGCGGCGCGTAATTTTCGACCAAGAAATCCTCGATCCGGTAGTCGAAAATGCTGGGTGGCTTTCGCACAATTGCGAGGCGCGGCCGCCC
>CAZCNF010000045.1:0-16911 GCA_964500135.1 uncultured Porphyrobacter sp. | reverse complement strand
CTCCAGCTCCGCTTCGTCGTGCACCTCGACCAGCACATCCATACCGCGCTCGCGCGCGGCGGCCTCAATCTCTGCCATCTGGGCATCATCCAGCGCTGCCACGATGATCAGGATCGCGTCGGCGCCGATCGCCCGGGCCTCGGCCACCTGCCAGGGATCGATCATGAAATCCTTGCGCAGCACGGGCAGGGAGCAGGCCGCGCGGGCTTCGACCAGATAGTCCTCGTGGCCCTGGAAATAGGGCGCGTCGGTCAGTATCGAGAGGCAGGCCGCGCCGCCCGCCTGATAGGCGCGGGCATGCTCGGCAGGCAGGAAATCCGCCCGGATCAAGCCCTTAGATGGCGATGCCTTCTTGATTTCCGCAATCAGGGCGAAGCCCGTTGCGGCCTTTGCGCGCAGCGCCGCTTCGAAGCCGCGCGGGGCTGTTTGCGACGCGGCGGCCATATCGAGTGCCGTGACAGACTGTTCGGCGCGGCGCTGCGCCACTTCGATGCGCTTGGTGGCGCAGATTTCGTCAAGCTTGTTCATGATTGATCGTTGTTCAGAAGATCCGTTCGGGCTGAGCTTGTCGGAGCCCTGTACTTCACTTCTCCTGCGCCACCAGAAGAAAAGTGCAGCCCTTCGACACGCTCAGGGCGAACAGAACGGGACAAGCAGCTACCTCGCCAGCTCGATCCAGCGCGCGAGGAGCGCCGCAGCCTTGCCGCTGTCGAGCGCTTCAGCCGCCATGTCCGCGCCTTCGCCCCAATCGTCTGTCTTGCCGGCCACGATCAGCGTGGCCGCCGCATTGAACAGCACCGCGTCACGATAAGGCCCGGGCATGCCCCCCAGCAGCGCCGTCAGCGCCTTGGCGTTGTGCACCGGATCACCGCCCCGGATCGCTTCGACCGGGGCGTGCGGCAGGCCGACCATGTCGGCTGACACGCGGCGCATTTCGAAGTCGCCGCCCCGCACATCGGCCAGCTCGTTGCCGCCCGCCAGGCTCAGCTCGTCGAGCCCTTCGTCGCCCGAGACGATGAATGTGCGTTCGGTGCCCAGCCGCGCCTTGGCCTCGGCATAGATCGGGACATAGGCGGGGCGGGCGATTCCGATCAGCTGGCGTTTGACCCCGGCCGGGTTCGACAATGGACCCATCAGGTTGAAGATGGTGCGCTTGCCCAGCCGCTGGCGGATGGGCTGGATCCGGCCCATCGCCGGGTGATGGTTCTTCGCGAACAGGAAGCAGATCCCGATTTCGGCCAGCGTCTTTTCGGCCGTGCGCCCGGCCGCATCCATATCGAGCCCGAGCGCTTCCAGCGTATCGGCAGCGCCCGCTTTCGACGAAGCAGCGCGGTTGCCATGCTTGGCCACCGGCACCCCGCACGCGGCCACCACCAGGCTGACCGCGGTCGAAACGTTGAGCGTGTGATGCCCGTCACCCCCGGTGCCGCAACAGTCGACCGTGCCTTCAGGCGCTTCGATCGGGATCAGTCGCGCCCTGAGCGCGCGCGCCGCCCCGGCGATTTCCTCGGCGGTCTCGCTGCGCTCGGTCATTGCGAGAAGGAAGCGCGCGGTCTCCTCGTCGCTTGACTCGCCATCGAGGATCCAGCCGAACACCACTTCGGCTTCGGCCTCGCTCATATGCGGCACGGCGAGCGGCAGATGCTTCATGCCGGCAGCCCGCCAACCTTGAGCCCGCACAGGGCCAGGAAGTTCGCCAGCAGCGCGTGGCCGTGTTCGGTCGCAATGCTTTCCGGGTGGAACTGCACGCCGTGGATCGGCAGTTCGCGGTGGCGGAAGCCCATGGTGAAACCGTCGTCGGAGGTGGCGTTGACCACCAACTCGGCCGGAGCATCCTCGACCACCAGGCTGTGATAGCGGGTGGCGATGAAGGGTGAGGGCAGGCCGGCGAACACGCCCGATCCGTCATGGCTGACGGGTGAAGTCTTGCCATGCATCAACCCGCCGCGTGTAACCGTGCCGCCAAAGTGCTGGCCGATCGATTGGTGGCCCAGGCACACGCCCAGCAGCGGCTTGCCGGCATCGGCACAGGCCGCCACGAGGTCGAGGCTGATTCCCGCCTCGTTCGGGGTGCAGGGGCCCGGCGAGATCAGAAAGCCGGCGGCATTGGTGCGGATCGCCTCTGCCGCGCTTAGCGCGTCATTCCGCTCCACCCGCACGTCGGCGCCCAGTTCCATCAGGTAATGGACCAGGTTGAAGGTGAAGCTGTCGTAATTGTCGATGACAAGGATCATGGCGTTGCCGTTGCGCGTTTCGTCACGACAATCAAGGGCCCGATCGGCGGCCCGTTGTCGAGACGCCCGCTGGCAGGGTCCCACAGCGCCGAAATGCTGCCATCGAGATAAAGCGCATTGGGTGTCTTGAGCTCGTCTCGGAAGAAGCGGGCCAGCTGGCCGAAACTGACCGGCGCGCCGGATATCACGAAATGCGCCTTGCCCTGGGCATCGACCCCCACGCCGTTGCGGATCGCGCGCGACGGGCCATCGTCCTGGAACTCCGGGTGAAGCTTGCCTTCGATCACGAGCATCGGGCCCGATTGCGTGCCGAATTGCGGCCGATCGCCGACATTGGCGTAGAAATCGTCCGCTGCCCGGACTTCCCATTTCCCGCCGGTCCCGAAGAACACGCCGTTGGGCTTCATGTGGAAATTGCCTTCGCCGTCGGCGCGGTTCAGTTCCTTGAGCCGCTCGCCCCGCTCGACATAATAGCCGATCGGCTTGCCGCCCTGGTCGAACATTCCGGCGTTCACGGCAAAGGCCACGGGCCCGGCCTGGTCGCCCAGAGCCGCAGCATAGGCCGACAGCGAGCGATAGAGCTTGCCCGAGGGATCAGCCAGCACGGTCGAAATGCTGTGCCGGGACGGATCAGCTACGCAATGGGTCAGAGCGACACCTTCGAACTCCACCGCCCGGCAGGCCGATTCCTGGCTTGTTGCAGGGGAGGGGGAAGGCTTCCCCTCGGCCGGTTTCCTGCTGCCGATTTCGGTTCTTGTCACCGGATCGCCGCCCTGCATCTCGCAGGCTGCCAGCGCCAGCAGCGCGAAGGCCAATCCATAGCGGCGCATCACTGGCCGAAACCGGGCTCGCTGGCGACACGGGCGGCTTCACGCGCGGCGGCGAACAAGGCTCCGGCCTTCGCCTTGCATTCGGCCAGTTCGTATTCCGGATCGCTGTCGGCCACGATGCCCGCGCCGGCCTGGACATGCATGACCCCGTCCTTGACCACTGCCGTGCGCAGCACGATGCAGCTGTCGACCGAGCCGTCGGGCGCGAAATAGCCCACACCGCCGGCATAGGCACCGCGCGCTTCGGGCTCGAGTTCGGTGATGATCTGGCAGGCGCGAACCTTGGGCGCACCGCTCACCGTCCCCGCCGGAAAGCCCGCGAGCAGCGCGTCGATCGCATCGCGCGACGGATCGAGCCGGCCCACGACATTGCTGACAATATGCATCACGTGGCTGTAGCGTTCGATGGTGAAACTGTCGGTCACCGCGACGGTGCCGCGCGCCGCCACCCGCCCCACGTCGTTGCGCCCCAGGTCCAGCAGCATCAGATGCTCCGCGCGCTCCTTGGGATCGGCCAAGAGGCTCGCTTCGTTGGCGAGGTCTTCCGCCGGATTGGTGCCACGCGGACGCGTGCCCGCGATCGGGCGGATGGTCACTTCGCCGTCGCGTACCCGCACCAGGATTTCGGGGCTCGATCCGACCACGGCGAAGCCCGGCAGGTCGAGGAAATAGAGGAACGGCGAAGGGTTGACCCGGCGCAGCGCGCGATAGAGTTCGAACGGCGGGAGCGGGAACGGGCAAGTGAAACGCTGGGCCAGCACGACCTGGAAGATATCACCGGCCGTGATGTAGTCCTTAGCCCGCAGGACCATCTGCCGGTAATCCTCGGCCGGCATCACCGGGTCGAGCGCCATGTCCGGCAGGTGCTGGGCCTTCACGCGCGGCGCAGCGGTCGTGGCAAGCCGCCGCAGCGCGGCATCGATCCGCTCGCCCGCCTGCTCGATCGCGAGCGCAGGATTGTCGGCCTGCCAGATCGGCGCGATCGCAAACAGCGTGTCGCTCAACCCGTCGAACACCAGGATCAGCGTGGGCCGTACAAACAGCATGTCGGGGAGGTCGAGCGGACTGGCCGGCGCGCGCGGCAGATGTTCGACCAGGCCAACCGTCTCGAACCCGAAATAGCCGACAAGGCAGGCGAGGGCGGGGGGCAATTCTTCCGGCACGTCGGTCCGGCAGGCATCGGCGAGTTCGCGCAGCGCGGCTAGGCTGCCCTTGGCGCAAGGCTCGAACGCCGCCCGGTCGTGCTGCCACAGCCGGTTCAGTTCCGCCGCGTCTCCGCGTGCCCTGAACACGAGATCGGGATCGAGTCCCAGCAAACTGTAGCGTCCGCGCACCTCGCCGCCTTCGACCGATTCGAGCAGGAAATCGCCGCGCTCGGGCTCGATCAGCCGCGCAGCCGCGCCCACCGGCGTGTCCGCATCGGCAATGATCCGCCGCCACACCAGCGCGGGGCGCCCTGCCGCCAGCGCCTCTGCTGCAGCAGCCGAATTCTCGGGCAAATGGGTTCGTGATGCTGCGGACAAACGTCCCGCCTTCTCAGTTTTCGCCGGCGAGCTGGCGCCGCACGGCATCGATCGCCGCCTTGTTCGTTTCGACACCCATTTCCTTGCGGACCGCCTTGGTCAGCTGGGCGGCGAGTTCGTCGCCAATGGCGCCGCGCAGCTGCTGGCGGGCCGCCGCTATCAGCGGATCGTCAGCGGCGACCTGCGGCGTCTCGATGTTGTCGAGGTCGACCACGAACCAGCCCAGCCGGTTCGGCGCTTCAAGCCGCTTGGTCGTGCCTTCGGCCATGCTGAACAGCAGCGCCAACGGCGGCGGGATCTGTTGGCCCTGCTGGAGCAATTGCTGGCGGTCGAGGTTGACGGTGTCGGCTGCGGGCAGGGCCACCTTCTCTGCTGCAAGCGCATCGGCAAAGGAACTGCCGCTTTTCATGCGCTTGATCACGCGGTCGGCCGCGGCCTGTGCCCGCTTGGCACCTTCGCCCAGGCGCCAGCCCTGCACCACCTGCGGGCGGATCTCGGCCAGCGGCGGTGCAGCCGAGGGAGTAACTTCGGCCACCTCGAAGATCAGGTAGGTGGCCCCGCGTTCGATCTCGGCGATCTGGGGCTCTCCCTCTTCCATCTGGAACGCGGTGGCGAGCGCGCCGCGCAGTTGCGGGGCGATCGACTGGGTGGGACTGCCGAACACGCGGCCATCAGCCGTGAGCGGAGGGGTCGTATTGGCGGTGACGCCAAGCTGCTCGGCGACCTGGGTAAAGGCCACGCCGCTCGCGACCTGCTCCTCGACCCGCGCGCTGAGGTCGGCCAGCGCGGCGGCACGCTTCTCGGCCAAGAGCGTAGCGGTGATCTCCGGCGTCACCGAGGCCAGGCTGCGCTCGGCAATGCGGTTGACCGCATCGACCCGCACGACATGCCATCCCAGCGCACTGCGGGCCGGCTGTGCGATGGCTCCGCGTGCGGCGGCAAACACCGCCTTGGCGACGTCGGCGCCAACCGTGGCGGAATAGGCGGCCTGGTCGAGCGGACCGAGCCTGGTGGTGTTGAAGCCGGACTCGCGAGCCACCGTTTCCAGCGAGGCGCCGCCCGCTACCCGCTGGCGCAGCGCATTGGCGGCGTCTTGGGTGGGCACGATCAGCTGGGTCAGCGTGCGGTCTTCGCGCGCAGCATATTGCTGGCGGTCGCGCTGATAGCGCGCGGCGATTTCGGCCGCGGTCGGTGTGACATCGGTGTCGAGATTGGCGAGGCCGAAGGTCGCATAGCGCAGCACCCGGCGTTCCGGGCGAATATAGTCCGCGCGGTTGGCCTTGTAGAAGGCGTCGATCTGTCCCGCCGAGGGCTCACCGGTGGGTGCGAAGGCCGCTGCGGGAAGGAAACCCACCGCGCCCTGGCGCCGCTCGCGCAGCAAGGCGGCATAACGGGTTGCCATCTTTTGCGGCAGCTGCGCCCCGCTCAAGGCCGGCACGATCAGCTGGCGAGCAAGCAGGCTGTCGGCGATATCCTGCCGCAGCAGCGCCTCTGTCACCCCCTGCTGGCGCAATGCGGCCTGGAACGCGTCCTTGCTGAAATTCCCGTCAGGGCCGCGGAAAGCGCTGATCTGGAGGATCTCGCTGTTGATCAGGTTTTCACCTGCCCGCAGCCCGTATTGTTCGGCATAGGCGCCTACCGCATATCGGTCGATCATCTGCTCGAGCACGTTGTCGAGCCCGCCCTGCGCAATGAAGCCGGGCATGGTGATCGTCGGATTGTCGCGGCGGATCTGTTCGACCGCGGAGTTCGCGGTGCGGAAGAAATCGACATTGCCGATCTTGCGGTCGCCAACCACAGCCACGTTGTCACCGGCCGAAATACCGCCCAGATTGGCGGTGTTGGCCACATCGCTGCTGGCAAAGGCAAAGGCGATCAGGCCTAGGAACCCGAGGGTCAGGCCGAGGCCGAGCTTGGAACTGAAAAACTGGCGAATGAAACTGATCATGTGGCGCGGGACCCGCAATGGCTGCACCCGCGCTGCGCGGGCCGGATAGGACTGGCCCGCGCTTTATCCGGCATGCGGTGTTGCCGCAACAGGTGACGAACGGTTTTGACTGGATCGTCAAGCTCGGCTAGCGGACGCGCCCTTCCGGCCCCTATAGGCCGGTCTGGATTCGCAGCAGACAGGATGAACGATGGCCGCACGGCCCTATATTGTTGGCAACTGGAAGATGAATGGCACGCGCGCGATGCTGTCGGAAGCGCGCGCGATCGATCGCGCAGCGCAGCGGCACATGAAGGTCGAGGTCGCGCTGGCTCCGCCGTTCACCCTGATCCATGCCGTTCACCGCGAAGTCGAACAGATCGGCGTCGGCGCGCAGGATTGCCATCCTGGCAGCGATGGTGCCTTCACAGGCGATATTTCGGCAACGATGCTGGCCGATGCGGGCGCCAAGTTCGTGATCGTGGGGCACAGCGAACGGCGCCAGGGCCATGGCGAAAGCAACGCGCTCGTGCAGCGCAAGGCGCAAGCCGCGCTCGATGCCGGAATGCGGGTCATCATGTGCTGCGGCGAAGATGCTGCGACCCGCGCTGCGGGCGACGCTGCGGCCTTCGTGACCGCGCAATTGCGCGCTTCGCTGCCGGCAATGGCCGATGCCGGCGACCGCCTGACCGTGGCCTACGAGCCGATCTGGGCGATCGGCACCGGCCAGAACGCCACCCCGCAAGACATCACCGCGATGCATCAGGAGATCCGCCGGCTGCTGGTCGAACTGTTCGGCGAAGAACAGGGTGCGGCGGTGCGCATCCTCTATGGCGGCTCGGTGCGGCCCGACAACGCCAAGGCCATTCTCGGCGCCGATGAAGTCAACGGGGCCTTGGTGGGCGGTGCCAGCCTTACGGCCGACAGCTTCATGGGCATTGCCCTTGCCGCCGGAGACGCGCTCGAAGGGTGAGGGGCGGCGACTGCCGCAAGCTCGCTCGGCCCTTGTTCAAATGCCATCGCGGCCCTAAATGCGGGCCAGCAATCGAAAGTGGATTTTCATGTCGCTATTCCTCTTCCTTACTGTCGTCCAGGCACTCGTCGCCGCCGCGCTGGTCGGCGTGATCCTGATGCAGCGTTCGGAAGGCGGCGGCCTTGGCATCGGCGGCAGCCCCGGCGGCTTGATGGGCGCGCGCGGTGCGGCGGACTTCCTGACGCGTTCGACCCGCTGGCTGGCGATCGCGTTCGTGCTGCTGTCGATCACGCTTGCTGCAGTGGCGGTCGAAACCACCGGCGGCGACGAGATCAGCACCACGCTTGATCGCACGGTCGCGCCGGCAGCCCCGGTCGATCCCCTGGCACCAGCGGTTGATCCGCTGGCGCCTGCCAGCGTGGCTCCGCCCGCTGGCGAGGCTAGCCCGGCAGCCCCGGCGGCCGATCCGCTGTCAGGCACTGGCGAATAAGCCCAAGTCCAAGCAGATTGTGGATTGCGGGCGGGCCCGCAGCCCGAATCGCTTGCATGCCACCCGTTTCACCGCTTAAGGCCCGACTCCCATGGCGCGGTATATTTTCATCACCGGCGGCGTGGTCTCCTCGCTCGGAAAAGGTCTCATGGCGGCAAGCCTCGGCGCTTTGCTGCAGGCGCGCGGATACAAGGTCCGCATTCGCAAGTTCGACCCCTATCTGAACGTCGATCCGGGGACGATGAGCCCCTATCAGCATGGCGAGGTCTATGTGACCGATGACGGGGCCGAAACCGACCTCGATCTGGGCCATTACGAGCGCTTTACCGGCGTCTCTGCGCGGCAGAGCGACAACATTACCTCGGGCCGGGTGTATCGCGACATCATCGCCAAGGAGCGGCGGGGCGATTACCTGGGGGCGACCGTCCAGGTGATCCCGCATGTGACCGACGCGATCAAGGAATTCGCGCTGGCCGGGCAGGACGATCACGATTTCATCCTGTGCGAGATCGGCGGCACTGTCGGCGACATCGAATCGCTGCCCTTCATGGAAGCGATCCGCCAGCTGCGGAACGAACTCGAGCCGTTCCAGACGGTGTCGGTCCACGTGACGCTTGTGCCGTATATCGCGGCGGCGGGCGAGTTGAAGACAAAGCCCACCCAGCATTCGGTGCGCGAGCTGGCAAGCCTCGGGATCAAGCCCGACGTGCTGCTGTGCCGGGCAGAGCATCCGATTCCCGAGGGCGAGCGTCGCAAGATCGCGCAGTTCTGCAACGTGCGGGCGCAAGCGGTGATCCCCGCGCTCGACGCGCCGTCGATCTATTCGGTGCCGCAGCAATATCATCGCGAGGGGCTCGATGCCGAAGTGCTGCGTGCCTTTGGCATCACCGACGCGCCCGAACCGGACCTTTCGGCCTGGGAGGATGTGACCGATCGCTATTTCAACCCCGAGGGGGAGGTCACGATCGGCGTGGTGGGCAAATATGTTGGCTTGCCCGATGCCTACAAGAGCCTCAACGAAGCCCTGATCCATGGCGGGCTTGCCAACCGGGTGAAGGTCAGGATCCGCTGGATCGATGCCGAGATCTTCGAGCAGGACGACAGCGAGATCGCGGCCCAGCTCGAACCGCTGCACGGCGTGCTGGTGCCCGGCGGCTTCGGTGAACGTGGCAGCGAAGGCAAGATCGCCAGCGTGCGCTTTGCGCGCGAGCGCAAGGTGCCGTTTTTCGGCATCTGCTTGGGCATGCAGATGGCTTGCATCGAAGCGGCGCGGGCGGCGGGGTTTGCCAAGGCGTCTTCGACCGAGTTCGGCGAGACCAGCGAACCGGTGGTCGGCATCATCAGCGAGTGGATGAGCGAGGAAGGGCTGCAGACGCGCGAAGCGGGCGGCGACTTGGGTGGCACCATGCGCCTTGGCGCCTATGAGGCCCGGCTGTCCGCCAACAGCCACGTTTCCCAGATCTACGGCGGCTCGACCGCGATCTCCGAGCGCCATCGCCACCGCTACGAAGTGAACAGCGCCTATATCGCGCCGCTGGAGGCACAGGGGCTGATCTTTTCCGGCATGTCGCCCGACGGCTTGCTGCCCGAAATTGTCGAGCGGCCCGACCATCCGTGGTTCGTGGGTGTGCAATTCCACCCTGAACTGAAGTCCAAGCCGTTCGACCCGCACCCGCTGTTTGCCGGGTTCGTGGCCGCTGCGGTCGAGCAATCGCGGCTCGTCTGACCCTCAATTGAGGGACACAAGTCCCTGAAATCCAGACTTAGTTCGATTTTTTTTCGAACCCAAGTCGCTGAATTCGGCTCCCGTTTCACCTTTGCCTGCGGGTGCGCGGCAGACTTGTCGCGTTCTTACAAGTCAACCACGCCCAAGTGAGCGAGAAGGGCGCCCTGCGCAGCGGCGGATGCTTCAGGGAAGCGGCACTGGTGCGACGGGGGAGGGGGCGCCATTTCGCCCATTGGTTAGGTCGCAGCGGATGATCCGCTCGACCCAAAGGCTCGGACCGGTCGGTGTCGTCTTCTGCGACCCGGACGTCACTGGCTGGACGAGGCGACGTAAAGTCGCAGGGGCAGGCCCATGAGGCCTGCCCCTTTGCGTTTGAGGTCGGGCGATCAGGCCGCGTCGGCGGCGTCGCCGGTGTGCTCGGCAGTCACGGCCTTCAGCTTGGGCTGGCCGTTCACGGCGATCTTTTTGGGCTTCATCGCCTCGGGCACTTCCCGCACCAGGTCGATTACCAGCAGGCCGTCGGCCAGATCGGCGCCTTCGACGCGGACATAGTCAGCGAGTTCGAAGCGGCGTTCGAAACCGCGGTTGGCGATGCCGAGATGCAGCATTTCGCCTTCGGTCGCTTCCTCGCGCTTCCTGCCCTGGACCACCAGCAGGTTCTGCTGCGCGGTAATGTCAATATCGTCGGGGCGGAAGCCGGCGACAGCCAGCGTGATGCGATAGCGGTCTTCGCTGCGGCGCTCGATATTGAACGGGGGATAGTTGTCGCCGGAATTCAGGCGCGCCTGGTTCTCAAGCAGGTCGAACAGGCGATCAAAGCCGACGGTCGAGCGGCGATAGGGCGTAAAATCGAAACGAGACATGGCACAAATCCTCACTTGAGCAATTTGACTTTGCCGGGCCTGCCGGATGCAGCGCCCAGCCTTGATGTCACCGGCCCCATTGCGGCAGACGGCAACATGCCCCAGATAGGTTTCATGCGATCGCTTTCAAGCCCAGACACACGGGCAAAACTGCGGAGTACCGACGGCAAATGGCCACACCGAAAGTCGAGATCTACACCAAGTTCGGATGCGGATATTGTGTCCGCGCCAAGCATCTCCTGGCCAGCAAGGGCGTGGATTTTACCGAGTATGACATCACGCTGGGCGGGCCCAAGCGCGCCGAAATGCTCGAACGTGCGCCCGGCGCGATGACCGTGCCGCAGATTTTCATCGGCGAGCACCACGTCGGCGGGTCGGACGATCTTGCCGCGCTCGAGCGCGCGGGCAGGCTCGACGCGCTGCTCGCGGGCTGAACGGGCTGCCGGTGGCGCGCATCGCACTCGTCCAGATGTGCTCGGGCATTGATCCCGGTGCCAATGCGGCCACCCTGGTCGACGCCGTGCGCCAGGCGCGCGCGCAAGGGGCCGAGATCCTGTTCACCCCGGAGATGAGCGGATTGCTCGATCGGGATCGGCAGCGCGGCGGGCGCCATATCGTGGCCGAGGCAGCCAGCCCGGTGTTGGCGGCGGTGCGCCAAGCGGCTGCAGAGGCAGGGATCGCTGTGGCGCTGGGCTCGCTTGCGGTCGCGCGCGACGATGGCCGCTGGGCCAACCGCAGCTTCCTGATCGATCCGCACGGGGAGATCGCGGCCCGCTATGACAAGATCCACATGTTCGATGTCGATCTGGCCACGGGCGAAAGCTGGCGCGAAAGCTCGGCCTATGCGCCCGGCGATGCCGTGGTGGCGGTGGATGACACGCCGCTGGGCAGGCTGGGGCTGACCGTGTGTTACGACCTGCGCTTTCCCGCGCTGTTCGAGGCGCTCGGGCGGCGCCGCTGCGACGCAATCGCCATTCCAGCCGCGTTCACCGCGCCAACCGGCGCGGCGCACTGGCATGTGCTGCAACGCGCCCGCGCGATCGAAGCCAGCACATTCGTGATCGCCGCGGCGCAGGTTGGTCGGCACGAGGATGGGCGAACCACCTATGGCCATTCGCTGGTGATTGATCCCTGGGGCGAGGTTCTGCTCGACATGGGTGGCGAGCAGCCGGGCCTGGCAGTGGTCGATGTCGACCTTGGGCGGATCGCGGAAGTCCGCTCGCAATTGCCCAGCCTTGCCAATCGGCGCGACATCCCCGATTAACCGGCGCACGCTATCAACGGGATCCCATGATCGTTTACGACCTCATTTGCGACCAGGGCCACCGCTTCGAAGGCTGGTTCGGTTCATCGGGCGATTTCGCGCAGCAGCACGAGCGCGGGCTGGTGTCGTGCCCGCACTGCGGCAGCGCCGCAGTGGCCAAGGCGCCGATGGCGCCGGCCGTTCCGGCAAAGGGCAATACCCGCGAAGACCGTGGCGCATCGGACCGCCGGCAGGTCGCCAGCCAGGCCATGCCCCCCGAAGTCCAGCAGGCGCTGGCCAAGCTGGCCGAAGCGCAGGCCAAGGCGCTCAAGCAAAGCACCTGGGTCGGCGACAAGTTCGTCGAGGTTTCGCGCCGGATGCATTATGGCGAGGCCGATGAGCAGCCGATCCACGGGCGCGCCAGCCTCGAGGAGGCGAAGGGGCTGGTCGAGGAAGGCATTCCGGTAACTCCGCTGCCGTTTCCGGTGGCGCCGCCCGACGAGCTCAACTGAACGGTCCGCGCGATATTGCCTAACGGGGCGCGGCTGCTAAACGGGCGGCGGGCGCCCGTAGCTCAGCAGGATAGAGCACCAGATTCCTAATCTGGGGGCCACAGGTTCGAATCCTGTCGGGCGCACCATATTCTTTGCACTATCGCTTCGCTGCGTGAACGCACCAAAAGGCTACGCCGTTCCAAGCGGGTGTCCCTTTGCGGTTCTGCGCTTTGCAGTGCTGCCTTAGCCGGCCAGTGACAGTTGCGGTCGCGGAGCCTCGATCCCGGCGGTGGCCAGCGCCTGCTTGATCGCGCGCAGGATCTTGTCGCGGCTCTGCAACTGGTCGAGCGGAGATGGTCCCGCCCACCAGCGCACCAGCAGGTCCACGCCGCCGGGCCGGAATTCCGTGGCGAACACTTCGATTCCCTTGGCGACATCGACCGCATCGACCGTTTCCACTGCCGTGCGGATCACTTCGGCGGCCTTGTCGAGATCGGTGTCGAAGGCCACGGCCACTTGCGCGGTGTGGCACCGCTGCGTGCCATCGGTGATGATCTCGACCGGGTTCTTGAACAGCAACGAATTGGGCACGATCGTCAATTCGCCCGAACCAGCGCGGATATGCGTCTCGCGCAGCGAGATATGCTCCACCGCACCGCTGATCCCCTGGCACTGGATCACGTCGCCGATGCGCATCTTCTCGCGCAGCATGATCAGCACACCAGCAAAGAAATTCTCGAATATGTCCTGGAAGGCAAAGCCGATCGCCACCGCGCCGATGCCCAGCCCGGCGAACAGGCTGCCCGGCGTGAGGTCGGGAAACACGATGATCGCGGCCAGCATGATGCCGAACAGCCAGATGCCCAGCTTGACCATGGTTTCGGTCAGGTTGCGCAGCGACGGGCGCAGTTCGGTCTTGCCGGTCAGCCTGTCGGCGATCTTTGCGGTGTAGCTCGCCACCAGGCCCGCGATGAGCAGGATGATGGTCGCCACCACGATCGCCGGGATCGATTCGACGAATCCGAACCACATGGTGCTGACCTGGTTGTCTATCTGTTCGAACATCTGCCGCCGCCCCTGCTGTGCCAAGACACGAGAATAGAACAGCTTTGTGCCTGCGGGAAGGGTGCAGCGCAATGGTGCATAGCAACTTGATGAGGTGGACTTGCGCGGCGCAGTTGGGCAAGCAGCCGCCGCGCGTCACAGCAAGGATAGACCACCGCAATGCATGAGAGCGAAGAACTGGCCGAAATCCGCCGCGCGGTGCGCGCGTTGTGCGATGACTTTCCGGGCGAATACTGGCGCGAGAAAGACCGCACCCGCGAATACCCGGCCGAGTTCGTCGATGCACTCACGCATTCGGGTTTCCTGGCCGCGCTGATCCCCGAGCCCTATGGCGGCAGCGGGCTCAAGCTTGATGCGGCTGCGGTGATCATGGAGGAAATCCAGGCCTCCGGCTGCAATGGCGGCGCCGCGCATGCCCAGATGTACATCATGAACACGCTGCTGCGGTACGGTAGCGAGGAGCAGAAATCGGCCTATCTGCCACGCATCGCCACGGGCGAATTGCGGCTGCAGGCCTTCGGCGTATCCGAGCCGACCAGCGGCACCGATACGCTCTCGCTCAAGACTCGCGCCGTGCGCGAGGGCGAACACTATGTCGTCAACGGGCAGAAGATCTGGACCAGCCGCGCCGAACATTCGGACCTGATGCTGTTGCTGGCACGCACCACCCCGCGCGAGGACGTGGCAAAGCGCACCGAGGGTCTTTCGATCTTCCTGGTCGACATGCGCGAGGTCGTGGGCAAGGGGATGACGATCAAGCCGATCCGCACCATGATGAACCATTCGACCTGCGAAGTGTTCTTCGACGACATGCGGATCCCGGCCAGCGCGTTGGTGGGCGAGGAAGGCAAGGGCTTCCGCTACATCCTTTCCGGGATGAATGCGGAGCGCATCCTGATCGCGGCCGAATGCATCGGCGATGCCAAGTGGTTCATCGAGAAAGCCAAGGCCTATGCCTCGGACCGATCGGTGTTCAGCCGCCCGATTGGCCAGAACCAGGGCGTGCAGTTCCCGATCGCGCGCTGCTATGCCCAGATGCGCGCTGCCGAGCTGATGGTCCACCATGCCGCACAGGTCTATGACCAGGGCGGCAATGCTGGCGAGGAAGCCAACATGGCCAAGCTGCTGGCATCGGAAGCCAGTTGGGCGGCCGCCGACATGTGCGTGCAGACCTTTGGCGGCTTCGGCTTTGCCGAGGAATACGACGTCGAACGTAAGTTCCGCGAGGCGCGGCTGTACACGGTGGCGCCGATCTCGACCAATCTGATCCTGTCCTATCTCGCCGAACATGTGCTCGGCCTGCCGCGTTCCTACTGATTTCTCCCGCAAGCCCCTTGATCGCGGGCGTTAACTGTGATTCTGTGCGCTCCATGAAGAACGGGGGTTCAAAACGGCGGGTGCCACGCGATCAGCTGAGGCAGGGTCTCGCGCTGGGCGTGTTGGCGATACTCAGCGCGCTGGCCATTGCCGGCCCCAATGGCCTGCTGGCCTGGTCCGAAAACGAAAAGCTGCTCGATCAGCGCCAGGCTCAGGTCGCGCAACTGGTGCAGGAACGCGATGCGCTGAAGAACAAGGTCGAGCGCCTGCATCCCGACGGGGCCGATCCCGATCTGGTGGGCGAATTGCTGCGCCGCAATCTCAATGTGGTCCACCCCGACGAGGTCGTGATCACGCTCGAGGAGGAGCCGCTTCCGCCGCAATGACGCGGCCTTCGCGGACCAAGATTTCGTATGCAGGCTGCCCTACTGACGTTGCGTCAAACCCGCGCTTGCGCCTATAGCGCAGGCATCGTCCCGGCCCCGGGAATAACCCGAACTGCAAGGATTTGAGCTTTGGCCAAACCCGCGAAGACGAGCAGCGGCTCGTCCAATCCCCCAGCGTCGGACAATGCGGATTTCGTGCTCCGCTCGCTCGATGAAGCGCTTCGCAATAATCCGCGCTATGCGGCCAGCGTCGAGGAAATGCTGCATTTCTACGAGCAGATGCTGCTGATCCGCCGGTTCGAGGAAAAGGCCGGGCAGCTCTACGGTCTCGGCCTGATCGGCGGCTTCTGCCACCTCTACATCGGCCAGGAAGCGGTGGCTGTGGGCCTGCAGTCGGCCCTGACCGAGGGGCTCGACAGCGTGATCACGGGCTATCGCGACCATGGCCACATGCTGGCCTACGGAATCGATCCCAATGTGATCATGGCTGAACTCACCGGGCGCCAGGCCGGCATTTCCAAGGGCAAGGGCGGGTCGATGCACATGTTCTCGACCGAACACAAATTCTACGGCGGGCACGGCATCGTCGGCGCGCAGGTGGCGCTGGGCGGCGGGCTGGCGTTGGCGCACAAGTACAACGAGGATGGCGGGCTGTGCCTGGCCTATTTCGGCGATGGCGCCGCCAACCAGGGGCAGGTCTACGAGACCTTCAACATGGCCGCGTTGTGGAGCCTGCCGATCGTGTTCGTGGTCGAGAACAACCAGTATGCGATGGGCACGGCGGTGCGGCGCAGTTCGGCCGAGACCGAATTCTACCGCCGCGGCACCGCGTTCCGCATTCCGGGGATGAAGGTCAACGGGATGGATGTGCTGGAAGTGCGCGCAGCGGCAGAGGTTGCGTTCGCGCATGTGCGCGAAGGCAAGGGCCCGGTGCTGATGGAACTCAACACCTATCGCTATCGCGGGCATTCGATGTCCGACCCGGCGAAGTATCGCAGCCGCGAGGAAGTGCAGGACGTGCGCGATCACAAAGACCCGATCGAAGGGCTGAAGAAGGTCTTGCTTGATGCCGGGAAGACCGAAGAGGACCTGAAAGCGATCGACAAGGCGATCCGCGCGCGCGTGGCCGAGAGTGCCGATTTCGCCGAGACCTCGCCCGAACCGGTTCCCGCCGAATTGTACACCGACGTGCTGGTGGAGAGTTACTGATGGCGATCGAGCTGAAGATGCCTGCGCTTTCGCCGACCATGGAAGAGGGCACGCTGGCGCGCTGGTTGAAGGGCGAGGGCGATGCGATCGCGCCCGGCGACGTTATTGCCGAGATCGAGACCGACAAGGCCACGATGGAGTTCGAAGCCATCGACGAAGGCGTGCTGGGCAAGATCCTCGTGCCCGAAGGTAGTGAGAACGTGAAGGTCGGCACGGTGATCGCGCTCGTCGAGAGCGAGGATGCAAGTGAAGCGCCTGCCTCGGCGGTCGCCACTGTTGCGCAGCCCGAACCGGCGCCTGCCGCGGCACCCGCGCCGCGCCCGGCTCCCGCCATGGCCAAGGCCGATCCGGCGATTCCGGCCGGCACCGGCTTTACCGGCACCACCGTGCGCGAAGCGCTGCGCGACGCCATGGCCGAGGAAATGCGGCGTGATAGCCGTGTCTTCGTGATGGGCGAGGAAGTGGCCGAATACCAGGGTGCCTACAAGGTCACGCAGGGTCTGCTTGAGGAATTCGGGCCCAAGCGGGTGATCGATACGCCGATCACCGAATATGGCTTCGCGGGCATCGGCACGGGTGCCGCGATGGGCGGCCTCAGGCCGATCGTCGAATTCATGACCTTCAACTTCGC
>CAZCNF010000044.1:0-17541 GCA_964500135.1 uncultured Porphyrobacter sp. | reverse complement strand
TATGCCGCCGCCAAATCGGGCATCCACGGTTTCACCAAGGCGCTGGCGCAGGAAGGCGCCAAATATGGCGTCACGGTGAACGCGATTGCGCCAGGCTATATCGACACCGACATGGTCGCCGCCGTACCGGCACCGGTGCTGGAAAAGATCGTGGCCAAGATCCCGGTGGGGCGGCTCGGCATGGCCGAGGAGATCGCGCGCGGCGTGGCTTTTCTCACGTCCGAGAACGGCGGGTTCATGACTGGCTCGACCATGAGCATCAACGGCGGACAGCACATGTATTGAATGGCTGGCGGGGATGTCTGGACCGGGAAGCCCCGGCCCAGACGATGCGTTAGACAAGCGACTTGCGGAAGATGACCTTGTCGTCACCCGACGAGTAATAGTCCCGGATGCGCGCCTCCTCGCCATAACCTAGCATCTCGTAAAACCCGCGGGTGCGCGCGAAGTGCGGCAGGCCGGACGTTTCGACCAGCAGAACCCTGGCCGAGCTCGCGCGCAGATCGCTCTCGACGTGGCGCATCAGCCTGGTTCCGATGCCCTGGCCATGGGCGGTCTTGTCCACTGCGATGAGCAGCAGGTTCCAGGTTCCGTCCGTTAGCATCTCGGGCACATAATAGACCACCCCGTCGACGGTGCCGCCATCGTGGACCAGCCACCGGTGGGAAGCGGCGTGGCCAGCGAAGAAGGGCGCGGTCATGTCTTCGAGCATTTCCGACGGAAACATGCCGTTCGTTTGAGCCAGTTGGCCCACCCGCGGGAGATCGTCCCGCTTCAGGGCGCGGATAGTTGCGTTTTTCATTTTGGTGTCTTTCGAGAGAGTTTGGATACGACAAGACGATTCCGAAAGCCGTGGCGTTCGGATTGCCTGCTCCGGTGCTGGCGCCAACTGCGCCAGCGAATCACGCGGTCGTAGTCAAAAAATCTCCGTCGGCTGCCCCGGCTGGGAGCCGCCGACATATTGGCTAAGGGCGGCTTCGAGCGCAAGCTGGCAGTTCCGCACCGACGGATCGCATAGGATCAGGCGCAGCGTCGCCTTCTCCTTTTCCGTCAAGGCTTTGTAACCGCTGAGCATCAACAAGTTCTGGGGCTGCGGCGTCGAGCCAGCGACCCCGAATTTTTCGTATCCTTTGCCCGGGCCCAGCCGCTAGGCTGCACGCATGAGCACGCCCTATCATCCGCCAGTCAAGCGGTCGGTCGAAATTGCGGGTCACAAGACCTCGATTAGCCTTGAACCGCTGTTCTGGGATTTGCTGCGCGCCTCGGCCGAAGCGGAAGGGCTGCCGATCAACGCATTGGTGGCGCGGATCGATGCCGAACGGATTCGGGCCGAACACCCCTGTGGCCTCGCCGGTGCGATCCGGATCTGGCTGGTAAGCCGGAGCTAATCGTCGCCCACACGCTCGATGTCGGCGCCGACCAACTGCAGCTTCTCTTCCAGCCGCTCATAGCCGCGATCGAGGTGATAGAGCCGCCGCACCGTGGTCTCGCCTTCGGCGGCCAACCCGGCGAGCACGAGGCTGAATGACGCGCGCAGATCGGTCGCCATCACTTCGGCGCCGGTTAGCCGGGCCACGCCCTTGACGATCGCGGTGCGCCCCTCGGTCTCGATATCGGCGCCCATTCGCCGCAGCTCGGGCACATGCATGTAGCGGTTCTCGAAGATCGTTTCCTTGAGCACGCTGGTGCCTTCAGCCTTGCACAACAGCGCCATCAGCTGTGCCTGCATATCGGTGGCGAGGCCCGGATAGGGCGCGGTGGTGAGGTTGGTGGCCTTGAGCGGACCAGTGGCGCGCACGCGCAAGCCCCTGCCTTCCTCCTCCACTTCCACGCCGATATTGCGTAGCGCATGGATCGTGGCGGCCATTTCATCGGCCTTCGCGCCTTCGAGCCATACATTGCCGCCGGTGATCGCAGCCGCGCAGGCGTAGGATCCAGCCTCGATCCGGTCAGCCATGACCCGGTAGGTCGCGCCGTGCAGCCGCTTGACCCCGTGGATCGTCAGGTCCGACGTGCCGATCCCTTCGATCTCCGCCCCCATCGCCACCAGCAGGCGGCACAGGTCGACAATCTCCGGCTCGCGTGCGGCGTTGAACAGGCGGCAGGTGCCGCTGGCCAGCACCGCCGCCATCACTGCATTTTCGGTCGCGCCGACCGAGACCACGGGAAAATCGAACTCGCCGCCCGGCAGGCCGCCATCGGGCGCGATCGCGCGGACATAGCCCTGCGCCAGTTCGATCGTGGCGCCGAATGCTTCGAGCGCCTTCAGGTGCAAGTCGATTGGCCGGTTGCCGATCGCACAGCCGCCCGGCATCGAAACGGTCGCTTCGCCCATTCGCGCCAGCATCGGCCCCAGCACCAGGATTGAAGCGCGCATCTTGCGCACAAGGTCGTAAGGTGCGACGGTCGAGGTGATCCGCGGCGCCTCAAGGCTCATCACCCGCCCGAAATCTTCCGGCCGCGTGCCCTGGATCACCGTGGTCACGCCAAACTGATTCATCAGGTGCTGGAACCCGTCGATATCCGCAAGGCGCGGCAGATTGCGCAACGTCAGCGGCTCTTCGGTCAACAGCGCGCAGGGAATGAGCGTGAGTGCGGAGTTCTTGGCGCCGGAAATCGGGATGTTGCCCTCAAGCCGGTTGCCGCCGCGGATGACGAGTTTGTCCATGCCATTGCCCTTAGCCAATCTTGCGGGACGCGCAAACGTCACATTCACGCGGCATGCGCTGCGCAGTTGACCCGCTGCCCCTTGCATCCCTATCGCTAGACGCCATGACCATCCGCAAACCGATCCGGAAAGCTGTGTTCCCAGTGGCGGGGCTCGGCACCCGCTTCCTGCCGGCGACGAAGGCGATCCCCAAGGAACTGCTGCCGATCGTTGACCGGCCGCTGATTCAGTATGCGGTGGAGGAAGCGCGTGAAGCGGGGATCGAACAGATGATCTTCGTCACCGGGCGCGGAAAGACCGCAATCGTCGAGCATTTCGACATGGCGTTCGAGCTCGAGACCACCATGCACGAACGCGGCAAGGATATGAGTGTGCTCGCTCCCACCCGCGCCACGCCCGGCGACATCATCACCGTGCGCCAGCAGGTGCCTCTCGGCCTTGGTCATGCAATCTGGTGCGCGCGCGCGATCGTGGGGGACGAGCCTTTCGCCATTCTCTTGCCGGACGAGTTGATGATCGGCCACGCTGGCGGCACCGGCTGCATGAAGCAGATGGTCGAGGCCTATGATCAATTGGGCGGCAATCTGATCAGCGTGCTCGAAGTCCCGCGCGATGAGGTGCCTAACTATGGCGTGATCGATCCCGGGGCGACGCTCTCCGCCAGCCTGACCGAAGTCAAAGGTCTGGTCGAGAAGCCGCCACTGGACCGGGCGCCTTCGAACAAGATCATATCCGGCCGCTACATCCTCCAGCCCGATGTGATGCGGGTACTCGAAGCGCAGGGCAAGGGCGCGGGCGGCGAAATCCAGCTGACCGATGCGATGGCGCGGATGATCGGCACTCAGCCGTTCCACGCGGTGACTTTCGACGGCAAGCGCTATGATTGCGGCAGCAAGACCGGCTTTGTCGAAGCGACGCTGGCGTTAGCGCTGGAGCGCGAGGACATTGGTGCCGAGGTCCGCGCGATCGCCGAACGACTGCTTCACGGCTAGCTCGTCACCAGCCGCACTGGCAAGGTTTTCAGCCCGCCCACAAAGGTCGAGGTGGCGCGCTTGGGCTTGCCCGCCAGTTCGATGCTTTCAATCCGGTCGAGCAGGGTTTCGAACAGGATTCGCATTTCCATCCGCGCTAGGTGCAGTCCGAGGCATTGATGCGCGCCTGCGCCAAAGGCCAGGTGCCGGTTGGGCGAACGTGCCGCATCGAACTTGCGCGGATTCTCGAACTGGGCCGGGTCGTGATTGGCGGCAACATAATTGATCATCAGCCAGTCACCCGCCTTGATCTGCTGCCCGCCCAGCTCGACGTCTTCGGCGGCCGTGCGCATGAAATGCTGCACCGGCGTCGTCCAGCGGATCGCTTCCTCGACAATGCCCGGCAGCAGCGAGCGATCAGCCTTGACCCGCGCCCATTGCTCTGGATCCCGGGCGAGCGCCATCATCGCCCCTGCCGTCGAAGCCGAGGTGGTGTCGTGCCCGGCCGTCGCCACGATGATGTAATAACCCGCCATGTCGCGTTCAGGCAGCGGGGCGCCGTCGACCGTGGCATTGGCGATCACGCTGGCGACATCGCCGGTCGGATTGGCGCGGCGATCGGCCGTGATCCCGGCAAAATAGTCCTCAAAGCTCTTCACCGCACCGGCGACCAGCTGCACCACCTGTTCCGGCGTCATCTGGTCGAGCCCGGTGCCCGACAGGTCCTTGTCCTGTCCGCCGAACAGTTGCTGGGTCAGCATCTGCATGCGCGGCTCGTCTTCTTCCGGCACGCCCCGGATCTGCATCACGACATGGAGCGGATAGGGGCCCGAGACGAGCTTGACGAAGTCGACCGGTTCGCCGCTCTGCGCGGCTGCCGCAAGCCGGTCGACCGTCGCCTGGGCGATGGCGCGAATCTCCGCCTCCATCTGCTGCAGATTGCGCGGCATGAACCAGTCCTGCGTCAGCCGCCGATACTTCGGATGGATTGGCGCGTCGAACACCACCAGCGAATCGACCAGCATGTTGCTACCAGTCGCCCGGCGCGAGAACTCGATCGCATCGCGAAAGCTGAACACCACCGGGCGCGGATTGTTAAGGAATGTAGCGTTGTCCTTCGACACCCGCATTACATCCTCATAGCGCGTGACGAGCCAGAACGGATCGAACAGCTTGCCGTCTTCCGGCTCGACCCGCGCCACCGGTGCTTCAATGCGCAACCGGTCGAAGGTGTCGAGCAGCGCGTCCCATTGGCCATAAGCATGGGGATCGATCACCTGCCGCGCCACTTCGGGCGGGAGGACGGCAGCCTCGCCTGCCATGTCAGGCGCTTTCACGAGCGCGGGCGGCGTATTCGTCACGCAGCTCGCGCTTGTAAAGCTTGCCATTGGCTTCGCGCGGCAGTTCGGGGCGGAAGTCGAACAATCGCGGCATCTTGATTCGTGCCAGCTGCGGGCTGAGGAACTCGCGCAGTTCCTGTTCCAGCGCCTCGCCCGCTTCTGCCATGTCGACCGGCTGGACCACCGCCACCACCTTTTCGCCCAGATCGGGATCGGGTGCGCCGATCACGGCGGCATCCATCACCTTGGCATGGGTGACCAGCAGGTTCTCGACCTCTTGCGGGTAGATGTTGACCCCGCCGGAGATGATCATGTGGCTCTTGCGGTCGGTCAGATAGAGAAAGCCGTCGGCATCGACATGGCCGATATCGCCCAGCGTCATCCAGCCCTTGGGATGCATCGCCTCGGCGGTCTTCTCGGGGTCCTTGTGATAGCTGGGCAGGATCTCGTTCTCGAAATAGATCAGGCCGTCCTCGCCGGCGGGTAGTTCGTCGCCGTCGGGGCCGCAGATGTGCAGCTTACCATAGATCGCCCGGCCCACCGTGCCGGGATGGGTCAGCCAGTCGGGGCTGCGTACCATGGTCATGCCGATGCTTTCAGAACCGGCATAATACTCGTTCACGATGGGCCCCCACCATTCGATCATCGCCCGCTTGATCTCGACGGGACAAGGTGCCGCCGCGTGCAGCGCGCGCTGGTGGCTCGACAGGTCATAGCGGGTGCGTACGTCCTCCGGCAGTTTGAGCATGCGCACGAAATGGGTTGGCACCCACTGGCTGTCGGTAATGCGATAGCGCTCGATCGCGGCGAGCGCCGCTTCGGGATCGAACTTTTCCATCACCACCACCGTGCCCCCCAACCGGTGGACCGTCGAACACCATCCGATCGGCGCCGCATGATAAAGCGGAGCCGGCGAGAGATAGACCATGCTGCCATCGCCCGGCATGCCCGCACCGAAACTGGCGAGTGCGACCAGCGGGACGGGAGCGGTGGGATCGGGATCCTCGGGTGGCTTGGGCCGGATACCCTTGGGCCGTCCGGTCGTTCCCGACGAATAGAGCATGACGAGGCCGGCAGTCTGGTTGGCGATCGGCGCTGCCGGCTGTACTGCCAATGCGCCGGCAAAGTCTTCCTCACCTTGGCCACCCATCTGCAGCACCGGCAAGCCAGGGCAGGCAGTCCTTACATCGGGCAGCACGCCGTCGAATGCTCGCGACGTGATCAGCAGCTTAGCTTCGCTGTCCTTCAGGATATAGGCGATCTCGGGCGCGGTCAGCCGGGTCGAAACCGGCACCAGCATTGTACCGGCCCGTTGCGACCCCCAGATCAGCGGAAAGTACTCGATCCGGTTCTCCAGCAGCACGGCGAAGGCATCCCCGGCATTCAGGCCACGCGCGCGCAGCAGATGGGCGAAACGATTCGACTCGGCTTCCAGTTCGCCAAAGCTCATGGTCGCGCCGCTGCCGGCCATGATCACGGCGGCGGCATCGGGACGGGCCTGGGCATGCTGAATGGGATGCATCGGATGCATGGGTGTTCACTCTCCTCTTTGGCCGAGGAATGACGGAGCGCACGCGTTCCGACAAGTGAAAAGGCGGCGGGAATTCCACCGCCAGCGCAAGCAAGAAAAAAGGCGGCGGGTAAACCCGCCGCCATTGTCGGACATCCTCTCCTCTGTCCGAATCCGCTTCCAGGCGGAAAACTCTCAGTGCGACTTAGTCGCCCCCTTGGCCGCTCAGCTCCGAAGCCTGCTCCAGCCTCGCCAGCCGCTGCTGCGCTTGCGACTCCACCATATACGGAATCGGATTTACCGCAACACCTGCAATGCGCACTTCGTAGTGCAGGTGCGGGCCAGTGGAACGGCCGGTCGACCCGACATAGCCGATGATATCGCCCTTGCGCACGCGCTCACCCTCGGCAACCGCCAGCCGCGACATGTGGGCGTAGCGGGTTTCTAGGTCGGCGCCATGATCGATCTCGACATAGAGGCCGTAGCTCGAGAACCAGTCCGCCCGGCCAACGATGCCGTCAGCGGTGGCATAGATCGGCGTGCCGGTAGGCGCGGCAAGATCGATCCCCTGATGGTTGCGGCGCCCGCCCAGGACCGGGTGGGTGCGCATGCCAAAATCGCTGGTCAGCCGTGCACCGTCGAGCGGCATGCGCGACGGCACCGAGATCGCGGGACGGATGGTGCTGACATCGGTGCCACGCTGATCGAGCGCTTCCCAGCTGGCGAACAGCTGGCGGAAGCTCTGATCGCCGGCCAGCAGCGAATCATCCTGCGCCTGGCGCACGGTGTCGTTGATTTCGACCGCAACCGCGTTGCTGTTGGCGAGGGCAGGGGTCGCTGCAAACAGAGACAGGCCAGCTGACGCAGCACAAGCCAGTCGCTTGCAGAACTGCATGAAATGCGATGCGCCCAAAACCTGTTCCCCAACCCAGGACCTGAAAACAGCCCTGATCTCTTATTCGCCAGCCCGAAGGGGACCGGGGCCCCCGCGATAACGGCAGAGGGCTCAATGTCCTTCTGCCTTTGTATGAGCATGGGTTAACCGGCTAAAAATTTACGAAGCAAGTGCGGCGTAGAAGTCCCGCGATAAACCGGCTGCGAGACGCGCCGAGTCGTTGAACGGCGGCTTAACCGCGCCGCGAAAGTGGCTCGAAACCAGCCTTTGCCATGTTTCTGCCGGGGATTCGCCAGCAGCCTCAGCCAATGCCAGAAAGTGCTTGGTGCCGATTGCGACATGGCGAATTTCGTCGTCAAGGATTCGTTCGAGGATGCGTGCGCCGCGCAGATCGCCATGCGCCCGCACCCGGTCGAGCGTGGCGGGGGTGACGTCAAGACCGCGTGCCTCCAGCACCATGGGCACCACTGCCAACCTGGCGCGCACGTCATGGCGGGTCGCATGCGCGGCTTCCCACAGCCCGGCGTGCGCGGGAAGCTCGCCATAACGGCTGCCGAGGCTTTCAAGCTTGCGCGCCAGCAGCGCGAAATGCATCGCCTCATCGGCCGCGACTGCCAGGAAATCGCTCACGAACTCGCGCCCCATCACCGCGCCGAACCGACCTGCCATGTCGAGCGCGAGATCGATCGCCACGAATTCGATGTGCGCCAGCGCATGCCACAGCGCGATCCGGCCACGTGCGCTGCCGCCCCTGCCGCGCTTGGGCATCTGCGCCGGCGGCAGCAGCTCGGGCCAATCCGGCCAGGCCGGGTGATCGGGCATAACGACGTCAAATCGCCAAGCGAGTCGACCCTGCCGCCAACTGCGCGCCACGTCGCGCGCCGCCATCGCCTTGGCACGTGGCCCGGCGGTGAGCAGCGCGCTGCGGATCGCACTGGCAACGCTGGCGTCACTCATTGCGCTGCACTCTTGGTCACAATGCCTTGGCGGCGGCCAGCACCTCTTCGGCGTGACCCTTCACCTTCACCTTGTCCCACACCTGTGCGATCCGGCCTGCGGCATCGATCAGCAGGGTCGTGCGCACCATGCCCATGTAAGTCTTGCCGTACATGCTCTTCTCGGCCCAGATCCCCAGCGCGTCGGACAGACCGCCGGTCTCGGCATCGCTGGCGAGCGGCGCTGTCAGGCCATGCTTGGCGATGAACTTGCGATGCTTTTCCGGCGAGTCCTTGCTGATCCCCAGCAGCGCGACCCCGGCCTGCGCGAACTCGCCCGCAAGCGCCGAAAAGTCCTTGTTCTCGGTGGTGCAGCCCGGCGTATCGTCTTTGGGATAGAAGAACAGCACCAGCTTCTGCCCGCGGAAATCCGAAGGCTTGACCGTGCCGCCATCCGCGCCTGTCAGTGCGATATCGGGCAGTTCATCACCGATTGCGGGAATGTTGCTCATTCGTAGTTCTCCAGTTCCTGTCCAAAGACGCGTTGCCAAGCGACTGCAACCATCTGGCGCGTTTCACCCAGACTACGCAGAAGCCCGTCATAGGTTTCGCAGCAACAGGCCCGCGCCAGGGCTCGCGCCGCAGCCGGCGGCGGATCGGACAGATCGGGCGCCAGTAATCGGGCCGACACCAATATTCTCGTCATGAGGTCATGCGCCTTGCACAGTTCCTGTGGCAGCAGGCCAGCCGCGACAAGTGCGTCGATCGCCCGGCCAAGATCCGGAGTGAAGCCGGCCAGGTCGCGCAGCTGGAGGAAATGGACCAGGAACTCGAGATCGACGAGGCCACCGCGAAGCAGCTTGGCATCCAGGGGTCCGGCGGGTGCCTTGTGCCGCGCCATCTCGCCGCGCATCGCCAGCACGTCCTCACGCAGCTTTGCCGGATCGCGGTCCTGCTCCAGCACACCGGCAATGATCGCCTCGAGTTGGCTGCGTGCGCCATCCGACGCCACCAGCACGCGGGCACGAGTCAGTGCCATATGCTCCCAGGTCCAGGCATCCTCGCGCTGGTAGCGGGCAAAGGCATCAAATGTGACGCTCAGCGGCCCCTGCGCGCCTTGCGGCCGCAACCGCGTGTCGACTTCGTAAAGCGCACCCTGCGCGGTCGGAACTGACAGCGCCGCACTGAGCCGCTGTGCCAGGCGGTTGAAGTAATGCGTGCCCCCCAGTGGTCGTTCGCCATCGGATTCGGCGCCAGAATCCCCCGTGAAGAGATAGATGATGTCGAGGTCGGAAGCGTGCGTGAGCGCGCCTCCCCCCAGTCTCCCTAGCCCCAGCACCACCAGCTCGCTGCCGGCAATGTGCCCGTGCTTGCGGGCAAACTCCGCGTTGGCAGCGCGGTGCGCCACCAGCAGCGCCGCTTCGGCCGTGCGGGACAGTGCCGCCGCGATGTCGAGCGGATCGTGGACCGCCTGGATCAGCTGAAGCCCGAGCGCGAAGCGCAACTCACCAGTCACGATCCGGATACGGTCGAGCAGCCGCTCATAATCGCGCGCGGCATCGCCCGCTTCCATGCGGGAGGCGATCGCCGCAACATCGCCCGGCAAGTCGAGCGCGCTGGCGTCGATCAGCGTGTCGAGCAGCCCCGGCCGGCGCCCCAGTTCCTCGGCGAGCGTGGGCGCAAGGGTAAGCACCGCAATCAGCTGGTCGAGCATGCCAGGGCGGGCTTCGAGCAGCCGAAACAGGTTGATCGCCGAGGACGCATTGGCGAGCACGCTTTCCCAGCTCAGCAGCGCGCGTTCTGGATCGTCGGCATGGGCCAGGGCTTCAAGCAGGGCCGGGAGCATGGCATCGAAGGCATCGATTGCAGCATTCGAACGCAGCGCCTGATAGCGCCCGTCACGCCACCCGGCGATCCTTTCGGACAGTTCGATCGGTTCGGCAAAGCCCAGCTGCTCGAGGCGCAGGGCCAGAGGCGCGGGCACAGGCCCGAGCGGCTCACCCGCGTTCCCGCTGTCGAGCAGCTGGTCGTAGGCCTGCGCCACGCGCGCGGTGATCTCGCGCAGTTCCTCGACCAGCGCTGCCCCGTCGGCAAGGCCGTCGAGCCGCGCCACCGCGTCCAGCCTCGCGCCGGCAGGCAGGGCGTGCGTCTGATGATCCTCGATCATCTGCAAGCGGTGCTCGACCACCCGCAAACGGTCATAGGCCTCACCCAGCATCAGCGCCTCGTCAGCCGCGATCCGCCCGGCCGCTGCCAGCGCGTCGAGCGCCGCGCGGGTACCGCGCAGCCGCAATGAAGGATCGCGTCCGCCGTGGATCAGCTGGTGGGTCTGCGCGTAGAACTCGACTTCGCGGATACCCCCGCGACCGTGCTTGAGGTTATAGCCAGGGCCGACTTCGCGCGGCCCCTTGTGGTTCGAGCGGATGCGGGCGGTGAGGCGACGGATCTCTTCGATTGCGCCGAAATCGAGGCTGGAGCGCCATACGAAGGGGCTGATCGCCTTGAGGAAGCGTTCGCCTGCAGCGACATCTCCCGCAGCGGCACGGGCTCGGATGAACGCCGCGCGCTCCCAAGCCAGTGCCGAGCTTTCGTAATGCGTGAGCGCCGCATTGCATGAAATCGCCAAGGGGCTGACTTCGCTGGCAGGCCGCAGCCGCAGGTCGACCCGGAAAACGTAACCGTCTTCGGTGTTTTCCGACAGCGTCCTGACCACTTCGCGCGCATAGCGCTGGGCCGCTTCGCCCGGATCGTCACGGTCGCGGCGCGGCAAGGTATCGGGGTCGTAAAGCAGGATCGGATCGATGTCGGACGAATAATTGAGCTCGTGCGCGCCATGCTTGCCCAGCGCCAGCGCGAACATTCCGCCAGACGCGGAATCCTCTACCCGGCGAGCAATCGCATCATTGATGGCCAGATCCAGTGCCCGATCGGCCAGGTCCGACAGTTCCACCATCACGAAGTCGAGCGGGAATGCTCCGGCCAGGTCTCCGATAGCGAGCGCCGTGGCATAGGCCAATCGCTCGCGTCGCAGGGCCAGCGCAACACTGGCGCAGTTTTCGCCCGCGCGGCGCGCCCACTCTAGCGCGGCCTCGGCCTCGCCGCGCTCGAGCAAAGCGGCCAAGTCAGGCTGGCGTTCGAGTGCACGCGCCAGGAAGGGCGCTTCCGCTCGCGCACGGGCCAAGGCATTTTGCCACTCACTCGCCATGTCTGTTCCCTGCCCGCAGCCACGCGCCGGTGCAAGCACGACCGCTTGCCCGGCGCGCGCGGCTCTGCAATGGAAGCGTCGAAACCCCCACACGATTTGCACAAGAGGAACATCCGTGAACAGGACCAAGGCCACCATCGCCCTTGCCGTGGCAGCCGCGCTGTCGCTCTCGGCTTGTGCCAGCACCATCGGCCCGGCGGCGCTGGACATTCCGGCGGCATCGGCCGGCGCGCTTTCGGAAGCGACGATGAAGGATTTGACGCGGCAACTGTCTTCGGATGAGTTCGAGGGCCGCATGCCGGGCACGATCGGCGAGGACAAGACCGTCGCGCTCATGGTCGAGCGGTTCAAGGCGGCTGGACTGGTGCCCGGCAACAAGGGATCGTGGGTGCAGGACGTGCCGCTGGTCGAGATCACCGGCAAGGACTACGCCCCGCTTTCGATAACCGGCAACGGCGTGAACCTGTCATTCGATTTCGGCAGCGACTGGGTCGGCGTGACCTATCGCGAAGACACCGCGACCACGCTGGCCGACAGCGAATTGGTATTCGTCGGCTATGGCATCAATGCCCCCGAGCGCGGCTGGAACGATTATGCCGGGGTGGATGTGCGCGGCAAGACCGTGGTGGTGCTGGTCAACGATCCCGACTGGGAGACACCGGGCCTGACGGGGACCTTCAATGGCCGCGCCATGACCTATTACGGGCGTTGGACTTACAAATACGAGGAGGCCGCGCGGCAGGGTGCCGCCGGGGCGATCATCGTCCACGACACTGCGCCCGCCAGCTATGGCTGGAACGTGGTTGAAAGTTCCTGGACCGGCCCGCAGGCCTATGCCCAGCGCGGCGAGAACGCGCCGCCGCTGACCGTTGTGAACGCCTGGATGCAGAAGGAAGTCGCGCGCGAAATCCTGAAGGCAGCCGGGCAGGATATCGACGCGCTCAGCGCGGCGGCCAAACAGCCAGGCTTCAAGCCAGTTCCGCTTGGGCTCAAAGCCGGCACAAGTTTCGCCAACGATATCCGCAGCTTCGCCTCGCGCAATGTGATCGGCGTCCTGCCGGGCAGCAAGCGCCCTGATGAATACGTCATTCACACCGCCCACTGGGACCATCTCGGTCGCTGCACCCCGGCGCCGGATGGCGACAACATCTGCAATGGCGCGGTCGACAATGCCACCGGCACCGCTGCCCTGGTGGCGCTGGCCGAAGCCCATGGCAAGGCCGGCGCGCCCGACCGCAGCCTGGTTTTCCTGGCGGTCACAGCCGAGGAATCGGGCCTGCTGGGCGCGCATTACTATGCCCAGAACCCGGTGTTCCCGCTGGCGCAGACTGCGGGCGGGATCAATATGGACGCCTTCCAGGTGATGGGGGAAGCGCGCGACGTGATCGTCGTGGGCGGCGGCAAATCGCAGCTCGATGCGTTTCTTGCGGCGGGCCTAGCAGCAGTGAACAAGGTGGCGACGCCCGATCCGACGCCCGAGGCCGGATATTACTACCGCTCGGACCACTTCGCGCTGGCCAAGCGCGGCGTTCCGATGTTCTACCTGCGCGACGGGCAGGATCTGCTGGTTGGCGGCAAGGAGGCGGGTGCTGCCGTGAACAACGAGTATCGCGCCAAGCGCTATCATGGGCCCAAGGACGAATTCGACGAGAATTGGGATTGGGCCGGGGTGATGAGCAACCTCGACCTTGTCTACCGGCTGGGCCGGATGCTGGCTGAAAGCCGAAGCTGGCCGAACTGGAACGACGGCGACGAGTTCCGGGCCACGCGCGATGCCGATTGCACAGCCAGCAGCGCCGGGTGCTGAAGCTTCTGACCTTTCGGCAAAGAGGCGCCGCCGCGTGACCGAGGCAATCATGCCGCCCGAATGGGCCCCGCAGGACTGGCTGTGGATCGGCTTCCCGCATCTGGCCGAGGAATGGCCCGGCTGGCTCGAACCGGCGCAGAGGCAGATCGCCGATTTTGCCAGCGCGGTGGCTGAAAGCGGGCAGCAGGTGCGGCTACTGGTGCGCGACAAAGCCAGCGAAGCTACTGCGCGCCGGTTGGCCTCGGCCAAGGTCTCGCTCGAAATCCGCCGCTATGGCGACATCTGGCTGCGCGACACCGGCCCGCTGGTTCTGACCGACGGCAGCGCACTGCGCTGCGCATTCAACGGGTGGGGCGGCAAGTATCTGATGCCAGGCGACCAGGAGATCGGCGCTGAACTGGCACGCGATGCCGGGCTGAGGGTCGTCGAATCGGACTGGATCCTCGAAGGCGGGGCCATCGATGGCGACGGCACCGGAACGGTGCTGACCACTGAACAATGTCTGCTCCATCCCAACCGCAACCCCGCGCTCGCGCGCGACCAGATCGAGGCACGGCTGGCGCGCGACCTCGGCTTTACGCGCGTCGTCTGGCTCGGTGACGGCCTGATCAACGACCATACCGACGGCCATGTCGACAATCTGGCGCGCTTCATTGCGCCCGGCGAGGTCGCATTGCCGCGCGCCACGGGAAGCGACGATCCCAATGCCCGGATCTATGCCGATGCCAAGTCGCGGATTCTCGGCGCGGGCTTGGCTCTGCACGAGATCCCTTCGCCGGGGTTGATCGAGCGTGAGGGCCAGATCGAGCCCGCCAGCTATGCCAATTTCGCGATCACCACGCATCTGGTGGTGGTGCCCACCTTCGGCTCGCAGCACGATGCCGACGGGGTTGCGGCGATTGCGGAACTCTTCCCCGATCGTGCCACGATCGGCCTGCCGGGCGAAGCGGTGCTGGCCGGCGGCGGCGGGTTTCACTGTGCCAGCCAGCAGATGCCCCGGCTCGATTGATCCGCCAGCCAGGTCTTAACCCGCTGTTAGGACCTTGCAGCGACAATCGTTGGCATGTCCAAAGTCATTACCCTCTCGCGCGCGGTCCGGCTGGCGGACAAGGTTGCCGAGGCCCGGCTGGAAGTGCTGCGATCGCTGATCGTATGCTCTTGCGCCGTGGCCCTCATCGCCGCCGACCGCGCGCTACCTTTCTGACTTAGGCGAGAACGGGGGCCAAGTCAGGCGGCGTCGCCGCTTCCTTCAGCATTGCGATCGCTTCCTCGAGGTTCATCAGCTTCTGATGCTCCGCGCCCAGTGTGCGCACCGCTACGGTGCCTTCTTCAGCTTCGCGCTTGCCCACCACCAGCAGGTGCGGAACCTTGGCAAGGCTGTGTTCGCGCACCTTGTAGTTGATCTTCTCGTTCCTGAGGTCGCGTTCGGCCCGGATTCCGGCCGCTTCAAGCCGCGCTGCGACCTCTTCGGCATAGCCATCGGCATCGGACACGATCGTCGCCACGACTGCCTGCACCGGCGCAAGCCACACCGGAAGGCGCCCGGCGAAATGTTCGATCAGGATGCCGATAAAACGTTCGTAGGAGCCGAAGATCGCGCGGTGCAGCATCACCGGTCGATGGCGTTCGCCATCCTCGCCGACATAGCTCGCGTCGAGCCGCTCGGGCAGCACCCGGTCGGACTGGATCGTGCCGACCTGCCAGGTCCGTCCGATTGCGTCGGTCAGGTGCCATTCGAGCTTGGGCGCGTAGAAGGCACCTTCGCCCGGCAGCTCCTCCCAGCCATACTCTTCGGTCGCGAGTCCGGCATCGACCACGGCCTGGCGCAGTTCGGCCTCCGCCTTGTCCCAATCGGCATCGCTGCCAAAGCGCTTTTCCGGGCGCAGTGCCAGCTTGATCGAATAGCGGAAGCCGAAATCACGATAGATCCGGTCGGCCAGTTCGCAGAACGCCTTCACCTCGCTGACGATCTGGTCCTCGCGGCAGAAGATATGTGCATCGTCCTGCGTGAACTGGCGCACCCGCATCAAGCCGTGCAGAGCACCGTGCGGTTCGTTGCGATGGCAACAGCCGTTTTCGTAGAGGCGCAGCGGCAAGTCGCGATAGCTCTTGATGCCCTGGCGGAAGATCAGCACATGCGCCGGGCAATTCATCGGTTTCAACGCCATCCACTCGGCCTCGTCCGACACCAACGGCCCTTCGTCCTCGGTGTTGGGCACTTCGTCCGGGATCACGAACATGTTCTCGCGATACTTGCCCCAGTGGCCTGACTGCTCCCACTGGCGCGCGTCCATCACCTGCGGGGTCTTTACTTCCTGGTACCCGGCCGCATCGATCGCGCGGCGCATATAGGCTTCAAGCTCGCGCCACACCTTGTAACCATGCGGGTGCCAGAACACGCTGCCATGCGCCTCTTCCTGCAGGTGGAACAGGTCCATCTCGCGGCCCAGCTTGCGGTGGTCGCGCTTGGCTGCCTCCTCCAGCCGGTGCAGGTGCTCGTCGAGCTGCTTCTTGTTGAGCCAGCCGGTGCCATAGATTCGCGTCAGCTGGGCATTCTTCTGGTCGCCGCGCCAATAGGCGCCGGCCACACGCATCAGCTTGAACGCTTGCGGATCGAGCTTGCCGGTCGAAGGCAGGTGGGGGCCGCGGCACATGTCGAGCCAATCGTTGCCCGACCAATAGACCGTCAGCTCTTCGCTGTCGGGCAGTTCGGCCGCCCATTCGGCCTTGAACGCTTCGCCATCGGCCTGCCACTTTGCGATCAGCGCCTCGCGGCTCCACACTTCGCGCCGCAGCGGCTTGTCCGCGCGGATTATCTCGCGCATCTTTTCCTCGATCGCCGGGAGATCGTCCATCGAAAAGGGCGCGCGGTTGGCCGGTGCCATGACATCATAATAGAAGCCATCGTCCGTGGCAGGGCCGAAGGTGATCTGCGTGCCCGGCCACAGCGCCTGCACCGCTTCGGCCAGCACATGCGCATAATCGTGGCGCGCCAGTTCCAGTGCGTCGGCCTCGTCGCGCGCAGTGACCAACGCCAGCTCGGCATCGCCGTCGAAGGGTCTGGTGAGATCGCGCAACTCGCCGTTGACGCGCGCGGCCAGCGCCGCCTTGGCAAGGCCCGGGCCGATTGCAGCCGCGACATCCGCCGGCGTGGCGCCCGGCGCCATCTCGCGTACCGATCCGTCAGGCAGGCTGATCTTGAGCATTTCCGTCATCGTATCTCTTTACCATCAGTTTGGCCGCGCACTGCCACAAGCATGCGCGCACCGGAAGGGCGGTGTCGCAGGACCGGCAATTTTTCGGGAAGCTGACACCGTGCCACCCGAAACCGGGTGGCGGGCGGCAACGCTAGCGCGCGACCATCCGCCCCCGGGGTGCCGGGGTGGTGGTAGTCGTGGCAGTGGTCAGCAGCTTGGCCATATTTTCAGTATAGTCACGCAATCTTGCCATGTCATTACCGCTTGTGCACCCGCCCATGCAGCGGGCATGAGGCCGCGATGAGTGACGTTCAGTTCCATGCCATGCCGGATGGCCGCCGCATCGCCTATCGCTTTACCCCTGGCGCCGGGCCGGCGATCGTGTTCCTGCCGGGCTATATGTCGGACATGGCGGGCAGCAAGGCGATGGCGGTGTTCGACCAAGCACAGGCCGCGGGCCGCGCCTGCCTGCTGCTCGACTATTCGGGTTGCGGCGCGACCGAAGGCGAGTTTGCCGACGGCACGCTGTCGCGCTGGCGCGAGGAAGTGGTCGCGCTGGTTGGTGCGGTGATCGAAGGGCCAGTGGTGCTGACCGGATCATCGATGGGTGGCTGGTTGATGCTGCTGGTGGGGGAACAACTGGGCGAGCGGCTCGCCGGGCTGGTCGGCATCGCGGCTGCCCCGGACTTTGCCGAATGGGGTTATGATTCCGGCCAGAAGGCACGCCTGGCCGCCGGCGAAACCATTTTCCAGGACAATCCCTATGGCCCTGCCCCAACCCCGACCCATGCCCGGTTCTGGCAGGATGCAATGGGGCATCTCAGGCTCGCGCGCGAGATTGCGCTGGACTGCCCTACCCGGTTGATCCACGGCCAGCGCGATGACAACGTGCCATGGGAGACCAGTCTGCGCCTCGCGCACCAGCTGCGTTCGGGCGACATACAGGTTGCCCTGGTCAAGGACGGCGACCACTGCCTCTCGCGCCGGCAGGACATCGCCCTGCTGCTGCGCCA
>CAZCNF010000043.1:0-18227 GCA_964500135.1 uncultured Porphyrobacter sp. | reverse complement strand
TATGGGCCGCGTTCGCATCGCTGGTGAGCTGCGCAAGCAGCAACAGCGCGACTTCCACCGAGGTGCCGGGCCCGGTCGAACTTATCAGGTTGCCTTCTTCGACGATCGGCTGGTCGACAAACACCGCCCCGTGTTGCTCGAGCTGGGCTTTGCGCTTGCCGCCGAGTTGGTGATAGGTCGTGCTGCGCCGGCCGCGCAGGACACCCGCCGCGCCCAGCGCAAGCGACGCGACACAGACCGAAGCGACCGCCCTGCTGCGGCGGTCGAAGTGGCGAATGGTCTCGAGGAACGGGTCCGACAGCGCCTCGGCATAGAAACCCGCACCGTCGAATCCGCCCGGGATGGCCAGGGCATCGAAGGCGTCGAGATCAAGTTCGGACAGCAGCGCCTGCGGGATCACCGAAAAGCCGAAAGTCGCCTTGAGCGGGGACTTGAGGCCAGCGGTGACGAGTTCGACTGGTTCGTTGCCGTCGATTGCGGCCCAACCGAATACGTCGGTAAAGCCTGCCGCTTCAAGCGGTTCGAAGCCGTCCGCGAGCAACAAAAGCACTCTTTTGGTCATGTCGGTTCCTTTCCCGCCTAGTCAGAGATCGAGGATCAGCCTGTCGGCACCGCCGGCTTCGGCTGCCGCCGGAACGGCACAGCAGATCAGTGCGTGGCCCTCGGGCACCTCTGCTTGCGGCCTGTTCTCGTAAGTAACCTGGCCCTCGAGGATGCGAGTCATGCAAGTTCCGCACGAGCCGCTGCGGCAGCTGAAATCGGGCGTCAGCCCCCGGGTCTCGGCCAGTTCCAGCAGGCTGCCGGATCCGGGCTCCCAGCGCGCTTCCTTCGCTGACTTCGTGAAGGCAACCGGAACGGGCTTCGTGGAGGGCGGTGCCAGCGCAATGGCGGTCTCAGGTCTTCGGCGGGTGAGCGAAGCGGGTCCGAAGGCTTCGGCATGGATGCGCGCGTCGGGCACCCCGATCTCGATCAGCTGGTCATAGATGCCCTGCATGAAAGGCGGGGGACCGCACATGTAGAAGTCATAGGCATCAAACGGCAGCGCCGTGCGGAACAGTTCGAGGTCAATGCGACCCACGGCGTCATAATGGACCTCCGGTTCGGCATGCTCGGCATCGTCGAGCACGCGGACAAGGCGGACCGCACCGCCCGCCTGGGCCACCAGTTCGGCGAGTTCGGCGTCAAAGGCGCGTTCGGCCAGATTGCGCGCGGCCTGAAAGACAAATGTGCGGCGGATGTGGCGCTTGCGCAGGCCCTCGAACACGATCGATCGAAGCATGGCGAGGATCGGGGTGATGCCCACTCCGGCAGCCAGCAGCACGGCGGGGCGACGTTCCAACGGATCAATCGTGAATTGACCGGCCGGTGCGCGGGCTTCGATCAGGTCGCCTTCCTTGAGGCCATGCAGGTGCTCGGAAACGAGACCCTGCCGCTTGACACTGATGCGATAATGGCCGTCCGATGGAGCGGTTGAGAGCGTGTAGCTGCGGATGACGGGTTCGACGCTACCCTTGGGCTGCACCCGGATCGGCAAGTGCTGGCCGGGCTGATGCGCAATAATGCCCTGGCCATCACCGGGTTCGAGATGGAGCGACCGGATGACGCTGCTTTCCTCGACGATCCGGGCGATCCGGAACGGGCGCCAGGCGCTGCGAAGTTTTTCGGCCTCGAGCCGCTGGCTGGCTTGTTCCCAGTCGCCGGTCATCAGGCTATTGGGCGACCACCCGTCCGGCCGCATCGCCAGACGCAGCGGCAAGGCGCTCTCACGCAATATGACGCGGCGGGGCCGGAACACCCACAGCCGTTCTGCGCCCTGGAAAGTGGCGATTTCGGGAGAATCGAGCACCACTTCGGCCTCACCCGTCAACTGCAGCATGTCGCCGGTTTCGAAGTCGCAAAAGACCAAGCCTGCCTTGGGGTTGAGCAGGAAATTGCCGAGCGTGTTGAAATGCAGGTTCCCGGCGAAATCGGGGATGGTCAGCGATCCGTCGGTGTTGATCCGCACGAAGCCGGGTTTACCGCCGCGGTGCGAGGCATCGACATGGCGACCCTGTTCGTCATCGAGATAGGACGCGACAAAGAAGGTGTCGGCGGCAGAGATAAGGGCGGTCGCGCGTGGGTCCGCCGGATCGATCTGCTGCGCTTGGGGCAGGCCGGCGTGGTCGCCAGGATCGCGCGCCATCTGCCAGTCGCGCAGCTGGATGTATTGCGGGCAGTTGCCGAAGGCATGCTCGACCGCGACGGTAAACCGGCCGTCGCCGTTGCGGTGGACAATGCCGTTCATGCGATTGCGCCGGCGGGTGTGCAACTCGATGCCGAGCAGGCCGATAGCCGAGCCCTCGCCCAGTCCGGCGCTGGCGGGATCGCGCGGGTCAGGCGTGACCGCAAAGTCGAGCTTGCGCGGGTCGGGGCTGTGCATGAAGCCCGGCTTGCCGCTCAGCAGGGTGACCCAGGCATCACCTGCGGGATCAACCGCGCCGAGCACGATGAAGGGCAGCTGCGCGTAGAAGTCGCGGTGCTGGTCCGGCATGAAGTCGCGGATGACGCGCTTGCCGAATTTCTCCATCCGCTCGGCTACTCCGACCGATTGCTGCAGCGCGACCTCGCCCTTGTGAAAGGGTGAAGGCTGCTCTGTCGTGGCCTCAATCATCGCTCGCTCTCCCCAGTGCTTGCTCCGGGGCCGCCAGCTGGCAGCCCCGGAACAGATTGGTCATGCGTTGAGGCCGACCGCCGTCTTTCCGAACTCGACGAAGCCAGGCAGGGCTTCGATCCGGGCCAGCCAGCGGTTGACATTGGTGTAGGCTGACAGGTCGACATTGCCTTCCGGCGCGCGAGCGATGTAGCTGTAGAGCGCCACGTCGGCGATCGTCGCATGATCAGCCGCGATCCATTCGCGGCCTTCGAGCTCGGCCTCGATCAGCTTCAGGATGGCGTGCGAACGCTCGATCACTTCCGCCGGATTGAAGCCGGCGTTGAAGATCGTGACAAGGCGTGCAGCGCCCGGACCAAAGGCGATGTGCCCGGCAGCAACCGAAAGCCAGCGCTGCACCCGTGCCGCTCCGGTCGGGTCCTCGGGCAGCCAATCGGTCCGGCCGAACTTCTTGGCGGCATAGACCAGAATGGCATTGGAATCGCCAATGATGGTGCCGTTGTCGTCCAGCACCGGGACCTGCCCGAAGCGGTCCATCGCCAGATATTCAGGGGCCTTGTGCGCGCCCTTGGCGAGGTCGACATGCACGATTTCGACCGGCTGGCCGATCAACGAGAAGAACAGTTGGGTGCGGTGCGCATGGCCCGAGATTGGGTGGTGGTAGAGCTTCATGAGGTTGGCCTTTCACGATGGGAGGTGACGCGAGTCGTCACAGCGGTTTGGAGAAGCCCGATCTAGTCGCTTCGCCAGGCACGAAAGAATGGCGCAAATCTGGAAGTCAGCATTCCATGTTTTGGAATCACTGAGCGACGCCAGAATGACGTCGACGTTCAACGCCATCTTCCAGATCCTGCCTGTCGCAAAGAATTGCACTCGCCGCTCGTAGGGAATCCAAACTTGATCGAGCGACCGTCGAATCGTTCCAAAAACTGAATTTATACTCTATGGAATATCCTCATGACTGTATTTGCGCGGAACAATTTGGCCTCTCCTGGGAGGCCCTTCCTGTGGCCCGGCGATTGGCGTGCCGCCAGCCAATCACTTAGGTCGCGTGAGGGGGGTAAGGGCACCATCACCAAAGACCTGCAGGCGACCCGGTGAGGCTTCCCGGCGATTCCCATGCGCAACGCTACTTGCACGGCGAATACGCAGCCTACACTCGTGCTTTCCGGCTCCCGTCATCAACCAACTTCATGGTCGAGGCAGCTCAGCCGGCCGGTGAATTCAGGGACCCGCCTGTAGCGGAGTTGGTGCTTGCCTGCGCACTATCGCCGGGCCTCGAGCAGAGTTCGGACTTCGGGCGCGGTCGGTTCGTCGATGAGGCACCAGTCGGTGCCTTCTTCCTTATGCCCCCAAATGCTGAGACGGACATTAGGATCCACACCCCACATGTGATCAGAGGCTGGGCGCTCGCGGTGGAGCCCTTTCGCGAAGGCCTGCGCGAAATCAGGCGAAGCGAAGACCCGTTCGACTTCGGACGGCTGCATTTCGGTCATTTCGAGGACCGGAATCTGCGCATGCTGTTCGATCTGATGTGGTTGCGCGCTTCGGAAGAGACAGTAGCAAACCGACTGCTGCTCGATGGCGTTACGATGGCCATACTGAGTGAGTTGACGCGTCTTGCCGACCGCCCTTTAACAAGGGTTGGAGGACTCACCCCACTGCAATTGAAGCGCTGCGTCGACTATCTTCATGAGCATCTCGCGCAGGACATATCGATCATCGAGTTGGCAGCTGTCGCCAAGCTATCTGAGTTTCATTTTGCTCGACAGTTCAAGGCGTCGACAGGGATCTCGCCGGGCGCGTTACTCCGCCAGTTGCGGTGCGAAAGGGCGCAGCAACTGATGATGTCGACGCAAATGACGATCGCTGACATCAGCTACTCAGTGGGATACGAAAGTCAGCAGTCCTTTACGCGCATGTTCCGCGCACAGACAGGCGCTTCGCCAAGCAAGTGGCGAAGGGAAAGGCGCAGCTGACCGGCAAGGGCGATGAACCGCTTCCGTCGCTCCCCCCATAGAGGCGGCGCTCCACACCGGCATTGTGCAGGTCCTGCCCGCCTTTGCCGCAGTCAGAGCTAAATCACGGCAATCTCGGGCAAGGTGTCAGTCCGGTATTGCTGTAAGGCACATCGTGCGTTTCCGCGCGGGAGTGCAAACTAGTGGCCCGCAGACAACGCTCGTCGGGCAAAGGAATTGTGCTTTGTGCGAGACGCTCAAGCCTTGGTCCAGCGTTCGTTTCGGGACAACCTGTCCTGATGGATAGGGTGGTGGCTGCTCCTTTGGGGGTAACAAGGCTTGGAGAGATCGGCAGAATACTTGTGCGGGAGGATCAAAGAAAGGACTCGTGAATGAACGCGCCTGCTTGGTCCAAAGAGTTTCGGCATTCGGATGATGTTGAACAATTCTATGCCAACGGCTCTGATGAGCTGCTTGCGCTCGTCGATAATTGCGACACGCTGATCCTTCCGCTCGGTTCAGTGAGGATCCAGGCCTGTCCAGGAACGTCGCTTGCCGAAATGAGTGCAGGAAGCCTGTTGTTTGTCCCCGCAAGGGCATGCGAGCATGTTTCCTTCTCGGGAAGCTTCAAAGTCATCGTCCTGCGAATTGCCGTGCAGCTGCGCCGCGATCTGCACGCAGGCGTGAACATCGCTGCACCAGATCGGCCGCTTGCCGTCCAGATCGTGACCAATCCCCAACAGATCAACGCCATTGTCCAGCTGGTCCGGCGCATCACTGCCGCAGGCGACGCATGCACACGCTCGTGCCTGTTTTCGATCGCCCGGCTGCTGCTGTGGGAAGTTGCGCTCAATGAAGAGCGGGAACGTGCACGCGCACCCGTTCGACGCCGTATTCTCGATGCAGGCAAGATCCGCGCGCTCGACCTGTTCGTCGAGGAAAACCTCGAAGAACCGCTCAGTCTTGAACAGCTTGCGCAACAGGTAGGCATGTCGAGGTACTATTTTCTGCGCTGTTTCAAAGAGGCTACGGGCTTCAGCCCGCTTCAATACGTCATCACAAAGCGGGTCGAGCGCGCTCGCGACATGCTGTCCAACGGTTCGGAATCGATCGCCGAGATTGCCTATGCTTCCGGCTTTTCGTCCCAAAGCCATCTCAACTGGGCTTTCAAACGCCATTTCGGCGTAACGCCGGGGGCCTTCAAGCGCGAACACAGGACAGCTGCTTGAAGTACCTCGAGTATTGGCTGACGAAGGGTGCACTGCGCAGCAGCCGTGCGACTTGCGGTGACCAGTTTCATCAAGACGATTTCGACTTATGTCTTTGGACCAATTCGACTAAGCGATGAACAAGAGCTTTCGGGGTCTGGCGTAGTCTCTGAAAACCGCGAAAATAATGACTGGATTGGCAGGACGAAGAAGCCGTGGACCGATATCATGCCATGCGGGTGTTCGTGCGGATCGCCGATACCGGGGGGTTCGCCGAAGCCGCGCGCCAGCTCCACATGAGCCCACCGGCGGTCACGCGCGCCGTCGCTGCGCTGGAAGACACCATTGGCACACGGCTGCTCACGCGCACCACGCGCGCGGTCAAGCTGACCGAGGCAGGCGCCCGCTATGTCGAAGATTGCCGCCGCATCCTTGCCGCGATCGAGGAAGCAGAGGCGGCTGCCGCCGGCTCATATGCAACGCCGACAGGGATGCTGACCGTCACTTCGTCGGTGCTCTTCGGGCAGATCTACATCATGCCGATCATGACCGAGTTCCTGGACCTCCACCCGCAGGTGACCGGGCGGATGCTGTTTGTTGACCGGGTGGTGAACCTCGTCGACGAAGGCGTGGACGTGGCGATCCGCATCGGTCACCTGCCGGATTCGAGTTATAGCGCAACGCGCGTGGGATCGGTCCGGCGCGTGATCTGCGGATCGCCCGACTATATCGAGGCACGCGGCCTGCCGAGCCACCCGGCTGAACTCTCGCAGCACAGGATCATCGCCGCAACCAGCGCCTGGACCTCGCTCGAATGGCGCTTCGGGGCCGATGGCGAGATCGCGGTGAACGTCAAGCCGGTGCTGTTCTCCAATTCCAACGAGGCCGCCATCGGCGCCGCGCGATCGGGATGGGGCTTGACCCGGGCCTTGTCGTATCAGGTCGGGCCTGATCTTGTCGAAGGCCGCCTGCAGATCGTGCTTGAGGATTTCGAGCAACCGCCCCTGCCAGTGCACATCGTCCACCCTGAAGGCCGCAATGCTTCGGCCAAGGTGCGCGCCTTCATCGACTTCGCGCGCGAGAGGCTGCGCGCCAACCGGGTGATCAACTGACGGCGGCATTGCGCCGGTCGCAAGCTTTCCTTCCTGCGTTGCTGGTCGTTACGATCAGATTGGGCCTTGCACAGTTGGCACAAATTGCTAACTGAAATGTTACATCATCACATAACATGAGGATCAACCGATCCCGCTATTCTGGAACAGAGGCCCACCTTGACCACTTCCCGTGCTGCTGTCTCGCGCCTCGCCCTCGCCGGCGTGCTCGTTTTCTCGCTCACCTCGATTCCGGCTTTCGCTGCGGAAACCGCCGATGCGGCGCAGGGGCAGGAACGCGGCACCGCCGATGACGTCCATGACCGCCAGGTCGATGGCCAAGGCAACATCATTGTCAGCGCCACCGGCCTCAAGCAGCTTGATCTGCTGGCGGGCACATCGGTGCTGGAGAGCGCCGACATCCAGCGCAATCTCGATGGTCAGATCGGCGAAGTGCTGGTCAAGCTGCCCGGCGTCTCGGCCACCGGCTTTGCGCCCGGCGCCTCGCGCCCGGTGCTGCGCGGCTTCCAGGGCGAACGCGTGCGCGTGCTGGTCGATGGCCTTTCCACGAGTGACGTGTCCAACACCTCGGTCGATCACGCCACCACGATCGACCCGCTCACTGCCGAGCGGATCGAGGTGCTGCGCGGGCCGGCCGTGCTGTTGTTCGGCAGCCAGGCCATCGGCGGCGCCGTGAACGTGATCGACAAGCGATTGCCGCGCCGCGTACCGGATGAGCCGATCCATATCGACGGCCTTGCCGGCTGGAACTCGGCCTATGGCCTGGCCGAAGGTGGCGCCTCGGTGGATGTGCCGCTGGGCGAACGCTTCGTGATCCATGCCAGCGGCAGCTGGCGCGACACCGACGATCTCGAGATCGCGGGCTACGCGGTCGCGCCGGGCCTGCGCGCGGAACTGCTCGAAGAGGCTGACGAAGAGGAAGCCGAAGGCGAGCTGGAAGAGGCAGAAGAGCTGCGCGAAGCGGCCGGGCAGCGTGGCACCTTGCTCAACTCGGCCACTCGCACCTGGACCGCCAATGGCGGCCTTGCCTTCGTTGATGGCGACAATTCGCTGGGCGTGTCGCTGGGCTGGTATGACACGCGCTATGGCGTGCCGACGCGCCCCGGCGCCGGCCATCACTATGGCGAGGAAGGCGAAGGCGAGGGCGAAGCCGGAGAGGAAGAAGGAGAGGAACTGGTCTCGATCGGCCTCGAACAGCTGAGGGCTGACCTGCGTGCAGAGCTGGCGCTTGGCGACGGCTTCTTCTCGAAGCTGGTCACGCGGCTTGGCTATAGCGACTACACCCACACCGAGTTCGAGGGCGACGAGATCGGCACAACCTTCGACTCCGAAAGCCTGGAAGCAAGGATCGAACTTGCGCAGAAAGACAGGGGCAACTGGCGCGGGTCGCTCGGCGGGCAGTTCTTCCATCGCGATTTCCTGGCTGAAGGCGCCGAAGCCTATGTCGCCCCCAACACGACCGATCAGTACGCGCTGTTCGCGCTGCAGGAATTCGACAGCGGCCCGGTCCATTTCGAAGCGGCCGCGCGCTACGAGAAAACCGATGTCGAATCACAGCCGCTTGATGTGACGCGCAGCTTCAATGCCTTCTCGGGCGCGCTGGGCGTGGTGTTCGAGCCGCGGGCCGGCCTGCGTACCGGCATCAATTTGTCGCGAGCCGAACGCGCGCCAAGCGCGGAGGAACTGTTCTCCGATGGCCCCCACATCGCGACACAGGCCTACGAGATCGGCGATCCGGGCCTGAAAACCGAAAGCGCGATCGGCCTCGAAGCTTATGTCCGCGGCGAGCTTGGTGCGGCCACTGTGAACCTCGCTGTGTTCCAGAACTGGTTCGACGATTACATCTACCTGTCGGAAACCGGGCTTGAGGAAGACGACCTGCCGGTGTTCGAATATCTGCAGGGGGATGCCGATTACTTCGGGGTTGAGGGCTCAGTCAGCTTCCCGCTGGTCGACACCGATGGCTACCGCCTGCTGGCCGATCTGCGCGGCGAATACATCCGCGCCAAGCTGGACGATGGTTCATCGGTTCCACGCATCCCGCCGCTGAGCCTGCTGGGTGCGCTCGAAGCGCAGACCGATGCCTTCGACGCGCGTGCTGAGGTCGAATGGTTCGCGAAGCAGGACAAGGTGGCCGCGTTCGAGACCGAGACTGGCTCTTTCGCGCTGGTCAACCTCTCGGTCGCGTGGCGGCCGCTGAGCGGGCAGGACAATGTAACGCTGCTCGTCGGCGCGGACAATGTGTTCGATGTGACCGGCCGCCGCCACGCCAGCTTCACCAAGGATTTCGTCCCGATGGCGGGCCGCAATCTCAAGGCGAGTTTGCGCTTCAGCTTCTGATCCGTTCGGCGAATGGCGGGACCGGGTTGCCCGGTCCCGCCATTCGCCTGGTCAATCCTCCACCGCGAAGCGGATCTCCGCGTGTTCCTGCAGCCGCTCGACCAGCGCTTCGCCCAGGAAATAGCCGGGCGTGCCGACCGCGCCCGGTTTGTCGCAGGCGAGCAGCGCGATCCCGGTTTCTGCCAGCATCCGGCTGGTAGAGCCATAGCCGGGGTCATACCTGCCTTTGACGCCATAGAGCAGCGACTGGCCGTCGGGCATTTCGGCCAGGAAAGCGACGTCATAGAAGCCGTTTTCGCGTTCTTCCTTGCTCGGCCCTTCGCCCGGCTTGGGCGGCTTTGCCCCGAAAGGGTTCTTCATCATCTCGACCGCGGCCTCGGCCATCTTCTTGCCCGCTTCGCCCGGGCTGGTCAGCATCATCTCGTCGTAGCGGAAGTCTACCCCCCACGGGTGACCGAGCAGGAAGTTGGTGCGGTGGACGTTCTTGGTGTTGATCGGCGCCATCACGAACGGCGCGGCCCATTTGCCGAACCGTTCCTCGTAACCGGGAATCATGCCCGAAGGCTGGTCGGGCCCCTCGAAGCCGGGGGTGAGGCCGAAACTGCTGCGCAAGATGCCGAACAGCGAAGGATGCCGGGCCACGGTCTTCATGGTTTCGGTCAGGCTGGCGACCGTGCCGCCCGAGGCAGCCCCGGCCATGGCGCGCACGCGGCCCTTGATCCGCGGCGCGGGTTTGCCAAAGCGCCTGACCGCTTCGTTCTGCGCCATCAGTACGCCGAGATCGAACGGGATTGAGTCGAACCCACTGGAAAAGCAGATCCGGGCGCCGCTCGCTGTCGCGGCTTCCATATGCTCGTCGATCTTCTGTCGCATCCACACCGGTTCGCCGCACAGATCGGCATAGTCGGTGCCGGTCTTGACGCAGGCCGAGACCAAGCCGTCGCCGTAGAGTTGGTAGGGGCCAACGGTGGTCAGCACCACGCGGGTACGGCGGCACATCGCCTCCAGGCTGGCCGGATCGTCGGCGTCCGCCACCACCAGCGGGGTTGTGGCCGGCGCGCCGATCTCGTCGCGCACAGCCTCCAGCTTGGCAAGGCTGCGACCGGCCATGGCCCATTTGGGGCCGTTGTCCATTGTCCCGTAATGCTGGCTCAGGTATTCGGCGACCAAGCGGCCGGTATAGCCGGTGGCGCCATAGACGATGATGTCGAATTCGCGATTCTGCTTGGGCATCAGGGCTCTCCTTTGCCGCCTGTAGTGCGCTGGCGGCGAGGCAGAGTCAAAGCCGCTGAGTTAGACGGCGGCGCCAGGCGCGATTGCTACTTTCGATTTTGGGCTCAGTCGACCAGCCTGCCTACGGGGCGCTTAACAAGACCTCTGCGGCATGGTAATGCAATTGTATAAAGTCGTCAGGAGGTACCGGCAAAATCGCTTCTTTCGAAGATTGAAAACGACGGACCGGCCATGTCTATTTCTCATGCGTGGCAAAACTGGTCAGTCGGCCCGCCATTGCCTGCAATCCACATGGCAGCGTGAAATTGAAGCTATGACAGCGGGGCTATCTCTCTAAAAGAAATGTGTTATTGTCGCATAAATGAGTCATATTTGCATAAACATCACAATAGATGCGGGTGGCAATGGTATATCAACGCCATATTGAACTTTGGCACATCGAAGTCAGCGAACTGATCGACGCGTGCGAAAAGGCTACGGAAGAGGATCAATTCCAGATCCTCATGAAGCTCAAATCCCTTGTTGAGCTTGCGCCGGAAGAAAAGTCGCATTTCTTCTTGCCGCGGGTCACGGACAGGTCGATAGACCAGAAGATGGCTTCTGCAGCCTATGTCGACGCGGCCATTAGTCTGCTCGGGCGAAGATCGGGCTATATGCTCAGCAGGGGACCCGATGGGCCCGCGCTGGCGTCGGTCTGGACGCCAGACGGGCAGCAGGAGTTCCATGCCAGCGGCCAGACCGAAGCGATCGCGATTGTAGCGGCAAATGCCATGCTGGTGCTGGCATCAGCGGGCATCGAACTGGGCTAGGCCGCCGGTTCCTGTCCGGAATTACCGGGCTGGCTGCCGCTCTCATCGTTCTTCTCGGATAATCTCGATTCAACCATGATCCGTACCGCGTCGGCCGTGCGCCGCGCACCCAGCTTCCTGATCGCGTTCAATCGATGGATCTCCACCGTGCGTTGGCTGATCGCCAGGCGCGCCGCGATTTGCGCGTTGGTGACGCCTTCACCCATCGCCTCCAGCACTTCGCGCTCCCGTTGCGACAGTGCGGCAAACCGCTCTTGCGCGCGGCGCTCGCGCTCGCGCACTTCGTGCCGTTGGGCAAAGCGCTGCTTCAACGTTTCTGCATGCGTGGCGAAGGTTTCCATGCTGAAGGGCCACGCCAAGTAATCGCCGGCACCGTCAAGCATGGCGCGCACGACCTTGGTCAGCACCGGCTCAAGATCATAAGCCAACACCGGCAGCCAGCTTCGCTGTTCCCTCTGGTGCGCCACGACTTCGCGTACGGAGAAACCGTCATCATGGACCAGCATGATGCCTGATGGAGGAATGGCGAGCCGATAGTCGGTGATGTCATGACTGGGTTCGACATGATATTTGTGCCCGATCAACATGCGACTAATTGAAGCGCGGCGCACTTCGTCACGATCAAAGACCAAAATCCTGTCTTTCTCAGTCAAATTACTTCCCTTTATTGATTTTCGACGTTGAGTCGAAACAATGAAAATTCAATTCGGGAAATACCGAGGCGAGGATTGAAAATACTGAATTTACTTGGATTTTTATAGCACGATTGGCTGGCTTTGGCAAGCAGAAATGAGATTTCGATATGCGAAGTTTTAATCCGGAAACACTTCGTCTGTCAGATGGCCGAGCACTATGTAGCCAGAGGCGCTGCGAACTCTTTAAGGTATAAAGTTACATTGTTCGCGCCGGTCGAGGTTAACCAGGCATTTTTACGCTACGCTCAAGCGCTGGCCTTACAGCCTCGGCAGGGTCACCCCGCGCTGCCCCATATATTTGCCGGCGCGGTCACGATAGCTCGTCTCGCACCGTTCGTTGCCCTTCAGGAACAGGAACTGGCAGGCGCCTTCATTGGCATAGATCTTGGCGGGCAGGGGCGTGGTGTTGCTGAATTCCAGCGTGACATGGCCTTCCCAGCCTGGCTCGAGCGGGGTCACATTCACGATGATTCCGCATCGGGCATAGGTGCTCTTGCCCAGGCAGATAACCAACACGTCTTCGGGCACGCGGAAATACTCCACCGTGCGCGCCAGCGCGAAGCTGTTGGGCGGGATCACGCAGACATCGGTCTTGCGGTCGACGAAGCTATTGGCGGCGAAATCCTTGGGGTCGACCACCGCGCTGTCGACATTGGTGAAGATCTTGAACTCGTCCGCCACGCGCGCGTCATAGCCATAGGAGCTGAGGCCATAGGAAATGCAGCCTTCGCGCCGCTGCGCCTCGACGAACGGCTCGATCATCCCTTCGCTGAGGGCCTTCTCGCGGATCCACTTGTCGGAAAGAATCGCCATGACTGTGTGATTCCGCAAGGGCGCGCCGCGGGCAAGCGCCAGCGCGCGGTATCCCCCGTTACTTGACGGTCCTCGCCCCAAGCCACGGATTGAGCGTGGTGATGAAATTGAGCCATTTCTTGGGGCGGCGCAGCATGTCTTTCGGATACTCGACCTTAAGCCCCGCGATCCGGGCCATCTCGCCCACGAAGTGGATGCAATTGCGCGTGTCGAGATCGTAATACTTGCCCGGCGCATCGCGCCAGGCCTTTACCTCGGCCACGATCCGGCGGTATTGCGCATCGCTAATCGTCACGGTGAAGTGGCGATTGGTGGCGGCGATGTATTTTGGTTGTTCGATCAGAATGTCGTGTTCGACCGGGCCGTTGAGCACCGACGGGCCGACCGACTTGGCGGTGAAGCCGTAGTTCTCGTTGACCTTCTGCCCATTGCCGAGCTCGCCCTCGAGCACGATGAAGGCATGCGGATAGCGTCCGACCAGCACCGACCCGTTGAAGCTGTGGAAGCTCAGTCGCACCTCGGCCAGCGCCGACGAACTCCAGCCAAGTGAAAGCATGGCAAGCAGGATGATGACGAAGCGGCCCATGCCGCGCTTTCTATATCGCGCCGCGCCCGGCCCGCAAGCGGGCTGGCCAAGCCAGCGCCCCGGGGCTAGAAGCGGCATGACGCCAACCGACGGGAAATGCCATGAACCGCAGCACCATCTTCCGTGCCTTCACCGAGCATCCGGCCTCTGTGGGCGAGAGCTATGGCGAACACCTGGCGCATGCCTCCGGCTTCGGCTTCCGCATGATGCTGGGGGGCTTTGCCTGCATCCTGCACGGCCTCTTGCCGTTCCTGTTCGTGAAGACCGGCAGCAAGCAGATCGAGACGCTGCACGGCAAGATGGTGGTCAACCGCAGCAAGTTGCCCCAGCCGCTCGATTTCGTAATCTGAGCCCGATTGCCGATGCCGCTGTTTGCCTTCTATTGCCGTGACGGCGAGCACAGCGCGATGTTCCGCGAGCATGCGCATGACGATCTCATCGCCCATTTCGCGGAGCATGGCAGCGACTTCGCGGTCGCCGGCCCGATGGTTAAGGGCGACAAGGTGGTCGGTTCGCTGCTGGTGATCAAGGCCGCCGACGAGGCCGAGGCGCGCACCAAGCTGGAGGCCATCCCCTACTTTTCGGTTGGTGTGTGGCAGTCGATCCGGGTGGACCAGTTCCAGCCGCTGTTCGGCGACTGGGCAAGGCAGCTGGAGGAAAGCGATGGCTGAGGATCTGGCCGAAGCGCTCGACGCCTATGCCGCTGCCTGGAGCCAGGTTGCGACCGACGCGATCGCCGATTTCTGGCGACGCGACCACTTCCGCTTCTACAAGGCGGAAGAGATGCGCGAGCTCCTCACCGAATTTCCCGCCGTGCTCGCCTATTGGCGCGCCAACGAACAGCTGCACCGCAGCGTCGCGCTCGAATTCCACGGCGTGCTCGATCTCGGCATCCCCGGCCCGGCTCGGCTGGTGAGCGCGCGGATGGAATGGCGCATCGGCTTCCGCGATGATGCGCGCGATGCGACCGGCGTGCCGCACCGCCATGCCGGCAAGGCCATCGCCGGCTGGAACCACGTGCTGAGCCTGTGGGAGGAGGTCGACGGGCGATGGTACCTGACGGGCTGGTGCGAAGCGCCCGATGCCCCGCCGGTCTATCTGGCCGACCTGTTCTACCGCCTGGGCGGCGAGGGCGGCTAGGGTAGCAGCACGCTCGACCCGGTGGTCTGGCGCGCTTCGAGCTCGATATGCGCCTGCGCCGCGTCCTTAAGGGCATAGGTCTGGCCGATCGTGACCTCGACCTTGCCGCGGCCCAGCATGTCCCACACCCGCGCGATGCCGGCGCTGCGTTCGCGCGGCGTGGCATAGTAATGAAACAGCGTGGGGCGGGTCACGAACAACGAACCCTTCTGTGCCAAAATGCCGAGGTTGACCCCGTCGACCGGGCCCGAGGCATTGCCGAAGCTGATCAGCAAGCCGCGCGGCGAAAGGCTGTCGAGCGAAGCCACGAAGGTTGCCTTACCCACGCCGTCGAACACCACCGGCACGCCTGCGCCGCTGGTGATCTCGCGCACGCGCGGGGCGATCTCCTCGTGGTCGTAACGGATCACGTGATCGCATCCCGCCGCCCGCACCGAGGCTTCCTTGTCGGCGGAGGATACCGTGCCGATCACCTTCGCGCCGATCGCCTTCAGCCATTGCACCATGATCAGGCCAACCCCGCCGGCTGCGGCATGGACCAGCACTGTGTCATCGGTATTCACTTGCGCGCAGCGTTCGACCAGCGCCTCGACCGTCGCGGCCTTGAGAATGGCGGCGGCAGCCAGCTGATCGCTCACTGTATCAGGCAGCTTGAACAGCGCATCGGCGGGCATCACGCGGTGCGTCGCATAGGCACCCAGGCCTGGCCCCAGATAGGCCACCCGGTCGCCCACCGCATAGTCGCTCACGCCCTCGCCCAGCGCGGCGATGCGCCCGGCCGCTTCCACGCCAAGGCCGCTGGGCAGTTCGACCGGATAAAGCCCGGTGCGGTGATAGGTGTCGATGAAATTGAGCCCGATCGCGCCATGTTCGATCAGAACCTCGCCCGGCCCCGGCACCGGAACCGGGCCTTCCACCCACTCGATCACTTCGGGGCCGCCGAAGCGGGCAATGCGGGCGCTGAGGTAGGTCATCTAATCGGCTCCGTTCAGGCCGCGCCGGCCCATTCTGGCTGCTTGGGTGCGGGAAGGCCGGTCTCGCCCTCGCATGCCGCGCGCAAGGCATCGATCCCGGGGCCATAGTCGAACAGCGGCAAGGCGCCGCGCGCAGCCGTCATTTCTTCGCGCAAGGCGGCGGTGGCCGCTTCGTCGACCGTGCCTTCGCCATCGGCCACCACACCATAGGCGCGTGCGCCCTCGGCCGTGACCAGCCCCTGACGGATCTCCAGACCGACCAGCGCCGGATCGCGCGCCAGCGGATCGCCCCAGCCGCCGCCGCCCCAGGTGATGAAGTGCAAGAGGTCGCCGGCCTTGACCGGCACATCCTCGACCTTGTTGCCGACGATTTCGGTACTGCCATCGGCGCGTTCGAGCACCTTTTTCGCCCGCATTCCGGGGTGGCCGCCGTTGACGCCCCAGGGCGGAACGAACCAGCGGTCGTCATGGATCGCAATATGCCCGTCAGCCAGAAAGCGATAGGTCATGCGGATGCCGTTACCGCCGCGATGAAGGCCCGCGCCGCCGCTGTCCGGCTCGGTCGAATAGCGCTCGATCCGCAGCGGGAAATAGCGTTCGAGGAACTCGTTGGGGACATTGGTAAAGCCGGGCCAGAGCGAATGCCCGTCGGGCCCGTCGCCCAGCGGGCGGCCGGGGATACCGCCGAAGCCGATCTGGAATAGCTGGAACCATTCGCGCTGTTTGCCGTCGCGCTGGTCCCAGCCCGAATAGAACAGATGCGGCGAGGAGCTGAAACCCGCGGCATTGAGGAATTCCGGGGTCTTCTGGCCCAACAGGCCGCCGAGGATGTCGAAAATCCGGCCCAGCGCGTGGGTGCGGCCCGACAGCGCGGCGGGGAACTTCGGCTTCAACAGCGAGCCTTCGGGAATGCGCACGTCGATCAGATCGTAGAACCCGTCGTTGAACAGGATCTGCGGATCGAACACCATGATCATGTAGATCCCGAAGAACATCTTGAACATGTTCTCGTTGAGATAGAAGTTGATCGAGGCGGCGCTCTGCGGATCGGTGCCGTCGAAATCGAGCACCACCTTGTCGCCTTCGCGCCACATGGTGCACTTGATCCGGTAGGGGCCATAGCCCTTGCCGTCGTCGCAGATATAATCCTCAAAGCTGACCGGCTCTTCCGCTACCGCCATGCCGATCAGCGCCTTCATTGCGCGATAGTTGCGGTCAAGCAATTCCTGCGTCGCCGAGACATAGACATCGTCGCCGAAGCGTTCGGCCATCTCGACCACGCGCCGCGCGGCCACGCGGCAGCTGGCGATCAGCGCATTGAGATCGGCCTGGCACCAGTCGGGCTTGCGGGTCTGGTGCATGACGAGCTTCATCAGGTCGTCATTGTATTCGCCCTTCTTCCAGATCTTCACCGGAGGGATGCGCACGCCTTCCTCGAAGATCGAGCTGGCGCCGATCGGCATCGATCCGGGCACGGATCCGCCGATGTCGCTCTGGTGGCCGAACATCGCGGTATAGGCGATCAGCCGCCCGTCCTTGAACACCGGCAGCAGCACCAGCCAGTCGTTCGAATGGCTGATCGCGCCTTCGCAGGAATAGGGGTCCGAAAGGAAGATCATGTCGCCATCTTCCAGCGTGCCGTCAAAGCCGCGCAGGAAGCCGTCGATGAAGCTGCCGAACTGCCCCACGATCATCTTGCCCTTGGGGTCCGCAATCAGCGGGAAGGCATCGCCCTGCTCGCGGATGCCCGGGCTCATCGCCGTGCGCACCAGCGTTGCGTCCATCTCGATCCGGGCATTGCGCAGCGCATTCTCGATGATGTCGAGCGTGACCGGGTCGATCGCGATCTTGCGGAAGGGCGTGGGATTGGTTTCGATGATTTGTGCCGGCATCGCTTAGCCCTCCTTTACCGGATTGATGAGGATGTTGCCGACCTTGTCGACTGTGGCATTGCAGCCGCTCTCGACCAGCGTGGTCGAATCCATTTCGGTGATGATTGCCGGGCCTTGGATCACGTCGCCCTGGCGCAGGCGGGCGCGGTCATAGATCACTGCGGCCTGCTCGCGCCCGTCCATCCACAGCGTGTGGTCGCGGATCCTGGCGGCAGACGGGTCGCCATCACCCTTGGGCAGTTCGGCGGCGGGCAGATCGGGCGCCTGGCCCAGCGCCACCGCCCGCAGGTTCACGATCTCGTGCGGGGTATCCATGTTGAAGGTGAACAGTCGCAGGTGTTCCTCGTCGAAGCGCGCCAGTATACCGGCGATGCCATCGGCTTCCAGCACCCCCTTGTCGATCGTCAGCGGCACTTCGAAGGCTTGCCCGGCATAGCGGATGTCGACCTCGAACTGGGTCGTGATCTGCTCTTCCGGCACGCCATCGGCCAACAGTTCGCCGCGGGTTTGCGCTGCCATCTCGTCAAGCACAGCTTCGAGGTCGGCGATCGAGGTGTCGCGCGCCAGCCGGCTGAAGCTGCGCGCGGTTTCGGTGCGCATCCGCGTGGTCGCATCGCCCAGTGCACACAGCACGCCCGGCGAAACCGGCGAAATCGCGGGCCAACTGCCCATCAACCGCGCGACCGCATTGACATGCAGCGGCCCGGCGCCGCCAAACCCCATCAGGGCAAAGTCGCGCGGGTCGTAACCTTGCTGCACGCTGATCATGCGCAGCGCGCCGAACATGTTCTCGTTGACGATGTCGATGATCCCGCGC
>CAZCNF010000042.1:0-19538 GCA_964500135.1 uncultured Porphyrobacter sp. | reverse complement strand
CATCGACCTTGAGGATGCCGAGCGCCTCGATATCGTCCTTGTCCCATTCGATGAAGCTGCGCTCGGGCATTGCGCCATTGCCGATCGGTACGGTCTCGGTCAGCGCGCCTTCGGTGAGGATGAAACCGCCGACATGCTGGCTGAGGTGGCGCGGCATGCCGATCATCTGCTCGGCCAGCCTGATCACCCGCCGCAGGTGCGGATCGGTGATGTCCATTCCGGTTTCGGCGACGTGTTTCTCGCCGATCTCGCGGCCATAGCTGCCCCACACGGTGCGGGCGAGTGCGCTGGTGACATCCTCGGACAGGCCCATCGCTTTGCCCACCTCGCGGATCGCCATACGCGGGCGGTAATGGATGACCGTGGCGCACAGGCCGGCGCGATGGCGGCCGTATCTGCGATAGAGGTACTGGATCACCTCCTCGCGCCGTTCATGCTCGAAATCGACATCGATATCGGGCGGCTCCTTGCGCTCTTCCGAGATGAAGCGATCAAACAGCAGCTGGTGCCTGGCCGGATCGACGCTGGTGATCCCGAGGCAATAGCAGACCGCCGAATTGGCGGCCGAGCCGCGCCCCTGGCACAGGATCGGCGGGTCGACGCCGCGGGCATAGTCGACGATGTCCTTGATGGTCAGGAAATAGCGCGCGAGGTCGAGCTTGCCGATCAGCGCCAGTTCGCGCTTCAGCGTGTCGCGCACCGCTTCCGGCACGCCTTCGGGGAAATCCGCAGCGGGATAGCGCCGCGCGGCGCCCTTCCAGGTTTCGCTTTCCAGGAACTGCTGCGGCGTCATCCCCTCGGGGTAGATCTCCTCGGGATACTCGTAACGCAGCTCGTCAAGGCTGAAGCGGCAGGCATCGGCCACCTCGCGCGCGGCGGCGATCGCATGCGGCCAGCGGGCGAACAGGCGCTCCATCTCCTGAGGAGACTTGAGGTGGCGCTCGGCATTGGCGTGCAGCAGGTGCCCGGCCCGTGCCACCGTGGTCTTGTGGCGGATGGCAGTCATCACGTCCTGCAGCGGGCGGCGTTCGGGCGCATGGTAATGCACATCGTTGGTGGCAAGCAGGCTGAGCCCGTTCGCCTTCGCCAGCGCATCGAGCCGCTCGATCCGCGCCACATCGTCGCCGCGATAGAGGCAGGATGCCGCGAGATAGCGGAGCGTGGGCAGCTGCGCGACGAGATGCGGGAGGAAGCCGGCCAAGTCCCCCGCGAGCGCCACCTTCCTGCCGCTGGCCGCCTGGGCCGGATCGGGAAAGGCCACCACGTTGCTCGCCGCCGGGACCGTGAACGCGGCATCCAGATCGTCCGGCGGCAGCAGGATCAGCTGCACCCCCGCGCTATGCCCGGCCAGCATCTCCAGCGAGATCTGGCACACGCCTTTGTCCTGCCACTCCCCCTCGGGCGTCGCCATCCGCCCGGCACTGATCAGCCGGCACAGCCGGCCATAGGCCGCGCGATCGACGGGATAGGCCAGGAAGGCGAGCCCTTCGACAGTCTCGATCCTGGTGCCGATCACGGGCCTCAGCTTGAGCGCCTTGGCCTCGGTGTGGATCCGCACCACGCCCGCCATGCTGTTGACGTCCGCGATCGCGACCGCATCGTAACCTAGCGTGCGTGCCGCATTGACCAGATCGACCGGATCGGACGCCCCCTGCAGGAAGCTGAAACAGCTCACCATCCCGAGCTCCACGAAAGGCGCAGGAGCAGGCGGCGCAAGCGTATCGGGGTCGATCTCGACCCGGCGTTTCGCAGGTGTCAGCGGTGCATCGGGCATGGTGAGCGGAACCGGGCGGAATTTCGCCAGTCATGTTCACTATATGTTCCGATGACTGGTTTCAACCGAATCCTTCGGCTGAACCGATGCTCCCGAACTCAGGCGGCTTTCTCGCGCCCGCCCGGTGCCTGCTTGCGTGCCACCCGCTCGCGATAAAGGTGCTCGATCACCGCCGGATGCATCTTCCCGTCGAACGCAACCCCAGCGTATTTGCCGTCAACCCACACGATCCTGCCCAGCGGGGTGCGCACGCCATCGATCCTCAGGCTGACGAGTTCATCCACCTCGGCAAAGCCGTGACGGCCCTTGATCTTGCAGCCGCCCTCGGAAACATCGATCACTTCGACATAGAGCGCGCGTGAGCGCAGCCGCCCCTGCACCAGCAGGTCAAGCCGTTTGCGATCGGAAGATCGGGTCGATTCCACTCCGTCCATGACCTGCTTGTGACAGGAAACCGTAAAGAAAAGTATATCAACCAGCTTCTTTCGATCTACAGTAACCGGGCCTTTAACCGTAAAGCCCGTGCAGGTACCACAGCGGCAGATCGCCACGTCCGTCGCCAACCAGGCCGTGCCGGTACATCCAGTAGCGCCGCCCCTGCAGGTCCTCGATCCGGTAATAGTCGCGCAACCGCGCAGTCGAACGTTCGCGCCACCATTCCGGCGCGATCCGTTCCGGCCCCTCGACCCGCACGACCTCGCGCACCGCGCCGCGCCAGCGGAAGGCACGCGGATAGCCATCGGGCGTGGCATAGAGCACCGAAATCGGCTCGGGCCGGTCAAACAGCTTGAGCGGGCGCAGATGGAACGCCAGTTCGCCCTGGCTGGTGGGCATTGCTGCAAGCGGTGGCTGCCAGCGCTGCGCGCGTTCCGGCAAATGGCTGGGATATGGCACCGGGCGCCGTACCGCTTGCGGCCCGAGGCGAACCGTCAGCCGGTCGATGCAGGCGCTGAGCGACGTGCCATGCGCTTCTGCCGCATGCTCGATATCGCGCTGGCTGAGTGCGAGCGGCTCGCTCCAGCTGGCCCGCAAGCGCAGCAGCTCGATCCCGAACCCAGCATCGATCCCGTCGAGCCTAGCCGCAAACAGGCGGCAGATATGGGCCGGATCGCGGGTCGCGGTCGAGAATTCGACCGCCCGGACCACCACCTCGCCATCGACCCGCCACAGCCCCAGCTCGAGCCGCCGGGTACCCTGCCCCCGCCCTTCCAGCTCGCGCGCCATATCGCCGGCAAGATCGCGCAGCACCTGGTCGAGGAGGTCGCGATGGCGGATCGGTTCGAGCAGGCGTCGTTCGACCAGCGGCACATCGCGCGGCAGGACCGGCAGCAAGGGTTCGGGCACGCGGGCCAGCAACTGATCCATCCGCACCAGTGGATTGGCGGTCGGCGATTTGCGATTGCGAAACCGGCGCTGCAGCGCATCGCGCCCCACCCCGCCCAGGTCGCCGATCCGCTTGAGCCCGAGCCGGCGCAACACCGCCAGCACATCGGGATCGAGCCGCAACGCCGCCACCGGCAGGTCGGCCAGGCGCATCATGGCATCCTCGTCCGGCGCCAGGATCGCGCCATCCGCGCCATAATGCGCCAGCGCCCAGGCGGCCCCGGCGGTGGGTGCGATCGCCACCCTGGCGGCAAGATCGCGGGCGATGAATGCCGCCCGGGCATCGGCGATAAGGTGCTGCTCTCCCCCGAACAGATGCGCCACCGCCGTGACATCGACGATCAGCCCGTCGGGCGGGTCGAGCGCGCTCCACGGCCCCCAGCGCTGCGCCCACAGTGCCAGCTTTTCCAACAATGCCAGGTCGCCCGCCGGATCGGACAGGGCAACCGCGATCTGCGGGCACAGCGTACGCGCATCGGCCAGCATCATGCCGGCCCGCGCACCGGCCGCGCGCCCGGCCGCATTGGCGGCGGCTATGCGCGGGCCATGCGCCGTTTCCGAAATCAGCACGGTGGGCGCGGCATCCGCCCCCTCGCCGCGCCGCAGCCCGTTAGAGTGCCGCCAGCGATCGACCGCCAGCTGCGCGAGCCAGATCGCCATGACCCGGCGCGGCGGCCCCTTCTGCGCTGCTGGGCGATCGGCCGGCGATGAGGCCGTTGCCGCCATCGCTGAGGATCCATTCTCCGGGAGGATACGAACGCGCACGGAACAGTTCGGCGTGCCAGGCCGGATGGCCCGGCGCCGCCCCATTCCAGCGCGCCGGTAGCGAGGGGGCGGCAGCCACTTGCCAGCGCATCCGGGCCGACGACAGGCCCGGCTGGGCATCGAGCCGCACCAGCCATAGCGGCACACCGTGCCGTTCCGCTACCAGGCTGAGCCGGCGCGATGCGGTGAAATCGAGCGCGCGAGGATTGCCCGCGATCTCGCCCAGCACAAACGCCAGGTCGCGGCAACGCAGCCCCTCCTCCAGCGCGAACAGGGCGTCCTCGGGCGTCTTCGCCTCGACGTGGATCAACCGGTGGCGCAGGTCGGGAGGGAGCCCCTGGGCATAGGGTCGGCCGTTCAGCCGTATCGCCATGCGATCCTGCACCCACAGGATCTGCCGCCGATCCTGCTGCGCATGGACGGATCGCCCGGCAGCCGCCAGCGCCTCGCAGGCCAGCGCCAGCGCCAATGCCGCCCCGCTCCCTTCATCCGAAGCGGCGAACACCTCGCTGTGGCGTTCCCCCTGCATGCGGGCGGGATGCCACCCACGGCCTGGCACGGGCGCAGCCGCAGCCACGCCTGATCCGCGAGAACGGGCAAAGACGGCAAAGGGCGCCGGGTTGCAGGTTTCCGGTACAGTCATGTTCCTGTTATGTTCTGATCACTGCCGATTCGCAATGGCATTCTCAAAGCGAAAGGGCCGCTCCCCCCCAGGAAGCGGCCCCCGACTCCCCCCTCCAGGGGAAAGGCTCGATCTCGCTCAGTCCTTGTCGGTGCCCGGCATCGGCGCCACCGGCAGTCCCGGCGCATCGGCATCCAGCTCGTGCACTTCCACCAGCCCACGGCCGACGTGGCTGCGCTTGCGGCTATAGGTGAAATAGACCACCAGGCCGATCGCCGCCCAGCCGAAGAACATCAGCTCGGTATAGCCCGACAGCTGGAAGAACAGGAACACGCAGCCGGCGGCAGCCAGCGGCGCGATCAGCCACACCATCGGCGTGCGGAACGGCCGGTGACGACCCGGATCGGTCCGACGCAGGATCATCACGCCCACCGCGACCGCGAAGAATGCGAACAGCGTCCCCGAGTTCGAAATGTCAGCCAGCTTGCCGACCGGGAAGAGCGCTGCAAAGAGCGCCACGAACAGGCCGGTGCAGGCGGTCACCACATGCGGCGTGCCGTATCTGGGATGCAGCTTCGAAAACACTTCAGGCAGCAATCCGTCGCGCGCCATCACGAAGAAGATGCGGGTCTGCCCGAACATCATCATCAGGATCACCGAAGGCAGGGCAATCCCGGCCGCGATCGCCACCAGATCGCCCGCCCAGCCCTGGCCGATCTCGCGCAGCACGAAGGCTAGCGCATCGTCCGATTGCGCCAGCGAACCACCCGGCTGCGCGCCGATCGTGCCGATGGCCCCAGCCGCCACCAGCATGTAGATGACCGTACAGATCGCCAGCGAGCCGATCAGGCCGATCGGAATGTTGCGCTGCGGATTGATGGTTTCCTCAGCGGCCGTCGAAACCGCGTCAAACCCCACATAGGCAAAGAAGATCGAGGCGGCGGCCGCTGCGACCCCGACCGTCACGATCTCGTTGGTCAGCGGATCGACCACATTGTTCGCGAAGAAGCCGTTGGGCATGAAGGGTTCGAAATTGTCGCCCGTGACAGCGGGAAGCGCCAGCACCAGGAACAGCATCAGCGCCGAAACCTTGATCGCCACCAGCACCGCGTTGAACCGCGCGCTTTCCTTCGTGCCGACAATCAGCAAGGCCATGCAGACCAGGCCGATCAGCATGGCGGGAATGTTGATCAGGCCGGGCGTCTCGCCGGCCGCGACCGGATCGAACGGCCCCTTCACGAAGGTGTTGGGGATATCGACCTGGAATATCTCTTCGGCGAGGCTGACCATATAGCCCGACCAGCCGACCGACACCGCCGAGGCCGCGATCGCATATTCGAGCACCAGCGCCCAGCCAACGATCCACGCCACGATCTCGCCGAAGGTGGCGTAGCTGTAGGTGTAGGCGGAACCGGACACCGGCACCATCGAGGCGAGTTCGGAATAGCATAGCGCTGCCAGCGCACAGACCACCGCTGCAATCACGAAGCTGATCATCATCGCCGGGCCGGCCTTGTTGGCCGCCTCGGCGGTCAGCACGAAGATGCCGGTACCGATGATCGCGCCAATCCCCAACATGGTCAGTTGGAAGGCGCCGAGCGTGCGATGGAGTGATTTCTTTTCGGCCGTGGCCAGAATGGCGTCTAACGATTTGACGCGACCAAACATGCAATTCCCCTAGAAAATTATGAGCCTGCGCGACGAGGCAGGCCGCTTATTGTCATGGACCGGGAAGCTAGCGGCCTCCCCCACTTTGGCAAGCGCAAACTGCCGCACTTCCCCAGCTTTGGAAGAGCGTCTAAAGGCGCCCTATGTCCACGACCTTCCAGCTCGACACGGCCACCAGCCGCGCGCATCCCACCCCGCAACCGATGCGGCGCCTGACCGTCCCCGCCATTCGCGAGCGCAAGCGCGCGGGCGTGACCGAACAACCGATCGTGATGCTGACTGCCTATACCGCGCGCCAGGCGCAGTTGCTCGACGCGCATTGCGATATCCTGTTGGTGGGGGATTCGCTGGCGCAGGTGATCTATGGCCTCGAATCGACCGTGCCGGTGACGCTGGAAATGATGGCCAACCACGCAGCGGCGGTGGTCCGTGGCTCGTATCATGCGCTGGTCACGGTCGACATGCCGTTCGGAACCTATGAAGCCTCGAAGGAAAAGGCGTTCGAAAGCGCTGCTTATCTCCTGAAGGCGAGCGGCGCGGCCGCGGTCAAGCTCGAAGGCGGTACCGCCATGGCCGAAACCGTGGCTTTTCTGACCCAGCGCGGCATCCCGGTGATGGGCCATGTCGGCCTGACGCCGCAAGCGGTCAATGTGCTGGGCGGCTATGCCGCGCGCGGCCGCAGCGACGCGGAAGCCGAAAAGATTCTCGAGGATGCCAAGGCGCTCGATGAAGCGGGCGCCTTTGCCATGGTGATCGAGGGCGTGGTCGAACCGATCGCGATCGCTGCCACCAAGGCCGTATCGTGCCCCACCATCGGTATCGGCGCTTCGGCGCAGTGCGATGGACAGGTGTTGGTAACCGAGGACATGCTGGGCATGTTCGATCGGGTGCCGCGCTTTGTGAAACGTTATGAAGACATCGCTTCGATCATCGGCAGATCGGTCGCGAAATATGCGCAAGAGGTCCGCGACCGCAGCTTTCCGACAGACGACCAGACCTACCAACCCAAGGCCTGACACCCATGCAAACTTTGATTCGTTACTACGGCTTCTCGCTGATCTTCACGGCTGTCTGCCTGGCCTTGGCGGTCTGGTACGGTTGGTCCAGTTCTGGCGCGCTTATGCCCACCTTGGGTCTGCTCTGGATCGTTGTGGTCCTCTCGATCCTCGAGGTTTCGCTAAGCTTTGACAATGCCGTGGTCAACGCGTCGGTGCTCAAGGACATGGACGAAGTGTGGCAGCAACGGTTCCTGACCTGGGGCATTGCCTTTGCCGTGTTCGGGATGCGGATCGTCTTCCCGCTCGCAATCGTGGCCATCGCGGCCCAGATCGGACCAATCGAAGCTGTGACCCTCTCGCTCAACGATCCGCAGGAATATGAACGGCTTGTCTCTTCCGCTCACGTAGGAATCGCCGGTTTCGGCGGCGCCTTCCTTGCCATGGTAGGGCTCAAGTTCTTCTTCGATGCCGACAAGGAAGTGCACTGGATCGAGGCAATTGAGAGCCGCATCGCGCGCGTTTCGGCCCTTCCCGCCGCCGAGATCGCGCTGCTGCTGTTGGCCCTGTGGGGCATTTCGACCCTGCTGCCGACCGAGGAAGCGCTGACTTTCATGGTCGCGGGCGTGCTTGGCCTGATCACCTTCATTGCGGTGGAAGCGGTCAGCACCATACTCGAAATGCGAGAAGAGGCCTATCGGGCAGCCGGCGCAGTGGTTCGGTCGGGCCTCGGCGGATTCCTCTACCTCAATATTCTCGACGCCAGCTTCAGTTTTGACGGAGTGATCGGCGCCTTTGCCCTTTCGAACAACATGGTCGTAATCGCTCTAGGCCTTTCGATCGGCGCCATGTTCGTGCGCTCGATGACAATCCACCTCGTGCGCAAGGGAACCCTGGCCCAGTATCGCTATCTTGAGCACGGCGCGTTCTGGGCGATCATCGCACTGGGCGCGATCATGCTGGTTTCGGCGAAACTGCATATCCCGGAAACGATCACTGGGTTGATCGGCGCAATCCTGATCGGGCTGTCATTCTGGTGGTCCGTCCGGCACAACCGTCTCGAACGGGCGGCTGAAGGCGAAGTCAGCGACGCGCCAGCCAGTTCGCCAGTGGCGCGGCCATGACCAGCTGCAGCAAATGGTAAAGCAGTAGCGGCGCAATCAGGAAACCGGCCACGTCGGGAGCGAACAGCACCGCCGCCAGCGGAGCCCCGGTCGCGACGCTTTTCTGCGCCCCTGCGAACAGGAACGCCTTTCGATCGGCCATGGCATAGCCTAACGCGAAGCCCGCCCACCATGCCGCCGTATGCGCTGTGAGCAGCATGGCGACGGTCAAAGCCGCCAGCCAGCCCCATGTCGCGGCGCTGAACAGGTGCAGCAACCCTTGTTCGACCGCGCCCGACATGGCGACATAGACCGCGATCCCGATCACTATGCGGTCGAGCCAGACAATCTGCGCCCTTCGCGCCCTGACCCAGGCGCCTGTCCAGCGCTGCAGCAGCTGACCGATGATGAAGGGTAGCACCAGGATCAGCCCGATCCGCCAGATCGCATCAAGGCCGAGGTCGACCGCCTTGCTGCCGGCAAGCAGCGCGAACAGCGGCGCACTGACAAACACGCCCAGGATGTTGATGAGCGCTGCACCCACCACCGCCAGAGCGACATTGCCATGCGCCAGATTGGTGTAGGAAGTGGCAGACTGAATGGTCGATGGCAGGGTGCCGAGATAGAGGAAACCGAGCGCGACCAGCGGCGGCAAGACATGGCCTGCCAGTGCGGCAAAGCCTGCCCCTGCTGCCGTCATCGCGCCAAACACCCAAAGTGCCAGAGGCACGAAATAGCGCCAGTTCAACAGACCCTGGGCCATCTCGCCATGCGCGATGCGCATGCCGTTGACCAGAAACAGCACAAACACGCCAATGCTGGATACCGTCTGTGCCCAGTCCCTCAGATCGCCGACCGCAGGCAGTGCCAGCGCAAGCAGCGTTGCGGCCAGCAACACAGCGATCATCGGGTCGGCAAGGATCGAAGCGCGAAGGATCATGCCGGCCACCTGCCCGTCGGCCGCCGGCTTGTCGAGGGGTGACGCCGGCCCGTGTCGCGCTCAGGCCGAAAGATCGTATTGTTTCAGCAAGTCGTAAAGCGTGGGTCGGCTGATCCCGAGCATCTTGGCGGTGCTCGAGATGTTGCCTTCGCTGCGCGCCAGTGCGTGGCGGATCACGCGCCGGTCGGCTTCCTCGCGCGCCGTCTTGAGGTTCAACACGTCGTCGCGGTCTTCGCTGCTGCCTTGCAGGTCGAGGTCCCCGGCACCGATCAGCTTGCCTTCGGCCATGATCACCGCGCGCTTGATCCGGTTCTCGAGCTCGCGGACATTGCCCGGCCAATGCCAGGCATCAAGCGCCGTCAGCGCATCGGGCGCGAAACCGGTGACCTGGGGATTCATCTCGCTTGCGAACCGCTTGAGGAAGGCCTTCGCCAGCAAAACCGGATCTCCATGGCGCTGCGCCAGCGAGGGGATCTTCACCACGATTTCGGCCAGCCGATAGAACAGGTCTTCCCGGAACGAGCCCGCAGAACACATGGCTTCGAGATCCTGGTGCGTGGCGCAGACGATACGCGTGTCGACTTCGATCGGGCGGCGCCCGCCAACCCGTTCGATCGTCCGTTCCTGCAGGAAGCGCAGCAGCTTGACCTGCAAGGGCAAGGGAATGTCGCCCACCTCGTCCAGGAACAGGGTGCCGCCTGCAGCATTCTCAATCTTGCCCTCGGTCGTCTTGACTGCACCGGTAAAGGCACCCTTTTCGTGACCGAACAGTTCGCTTTCGAGCAGGGTCTCGGGGATCGCGGCGCAATTGATCGCGATGAAGGGACCGTGCTTGCGCTCGCTTGCGTCGTGCAGGCCGCGCGCCAGCAGTTCCTTGCCGGTGCCGCTGGCCCCCAACAGCATGACCGAGACATTGGTGCGCGCCACCCGCTCGATCGTGCGGGCGACCTTGACCATCTCGGGAGCAGCGGTGATCAGTCCGCCAAGCACCCGGTTGTCGTCGCTCGATCGCTCCTTGAGCTTGCGGTTCTCGCGCTCGATCTGGTGCAAGCTGAAAGCACGCTGGACGATCAGCCCCAGCGCTTCGATGTCCACCGGCTTCTGGTAGAAGTCGTAGGCCCCGCGCGCGATCGCCTCGAGCGCGCTTTCGCGCGCGCCATGGCCGGATGCCACGATCACCTTGGTGTCGGGCTTCAGCTGCATGATCGCGTCGAGCACGGCAAATCCCTCGCGCGTGCCGTCGGGATCGGGTGGCAGGCCGAGGTCGAGCGTCACAACCGCCGGTTCGTGGTGGCGCAAGGCTGCAATCGCACTCTCGCGATCAGTCGCCTGGATCACCTCGAATTCGTCATAGGCCCATTTGAGCTGGGCCTGCAGGCCCTCATCGTCCTCCACCACCAGCAATGCAGGCTTCCTGTCGGCCATCACGCCACCTCACTCTCGATCCGATTGCCGGTTGCCATCAGCCCTGCCGCGGATGACAGCGGCATGCTAACGATGAACCTTGTTCCCAGCCCCTGGCGGCTCTCCACGTTCAGCCGCCCGCCCATCGCGCGCACCAGTTCGCGCGCTTCGAAGGCACCGATCCCGAACCCGCCCTCCTTGGACGAGACGAAGGGCTTGAACAGCCCGTTGCGGACGAACTCGGGCGACATGCCCTGCCCGCTATCGATGATCTCGACGCGTCCGTTGATCCCGTCGCTCGCAACATCGATAAACACCGGCGAAGCCTCTGCACTGGCATCAATCGCGTTCTGCACAAGATGCTGGAGCGCCTGCTCGATTGCCTCGGCATCTCCCTTGACCACGCAAGCATCCTTGCGCGTCAGCTGGACCGGGTGAATGCCGTTGAAGCGTTGCACCAGTTGCTTCGCAAGGGCGGCCAGGTCGACATCTTTTCCCGCATCGACCTTGCCCGTGCCGTAACGTCCGAGGCGCGCCAGCAGCGAATGCAGTTTGTCGGCGCTGTTGCGCAGCGTGATCAGCATGTCGGCGCGGAATGCCGGGTTCTCGGCATGCCGCTCCGCATTGCGCGCGAGCAGCGTGAGCTGGCTTGCCAGGTTCTTGATGTCGTGCATCACGAACGCAATCCTGCGGTTGAATTCCTCGAACCGGGCCGCTTCCATCAAGGCAGCCTGGCCGGTCTGTTCGGCCAGATAGCTCGCCAGCTGACGCCCGGCTGCACGCAGCAGGTCAAAATCCTCCCAGTCGAGCGACCGGGCAATCGGCGGTCGCGCCAGCACAACCACGCCGACCAGCCGCTCGAAATGGATCAGGGGCACCGCCGCCCAGGCATCGGGGTTATCGAGCAACCATTGCGGCAAGCCCACCGCACTGTTCTGATCAGGGGGGCGCGCACGCAAGGCGTCGATATCGAATATGAATTCGCTGCGCTCCAGCCTGCCGGAGAAGCGATAATCGGCGGCTGGCGATGGCACCTCGATCTCCGGCCACTGCCAGCAAGCGACCAGCTCGAGTTCGGCTTCCTCGTTCGGGATCAGCAGCACTCCGCGCGGGCTGTCGGTGATGTCGGCCATGGCGCGCACGGCGCGTTCATGCAGGCTCTCGCCAGGTGCTCCGCCGCGGCCGATCGTTTCGGTGAAACGCAACCACTCCGCACGGTAATCGTAACGGTGCCGAAACAGGTGCTTGACGAACATCACGCGCAGCCATCCGCGCACGCGGGCAGACGGGAGCCAGAGGATCGCTGCTGCGCTGGCGACGATCAGAAAACCGAACTGCGTGGCCCGGCCAAGGTCCCCGCCAAGGGCGGCCAGAGACCTGACGACCACGACCATGACCAGGAGATAGCCGCCGATCAGCAGCAGCGAAAGGCTGCGGAATGCAACAGCGCGCGATGGCCGGAACTGCAGTCCCGCGCCTGCCCCGTGGCAGCCGAGCGCGAGGACGACGGCAAATAATCCGGACACGAGCCCACGTACGGCCAGCAGGATTTCGGCCGGCTCTGCACTCAGATAGGCGACAAGGTGAAGATTGAGGTCGAAGATCCAGACCCCGCCCAGCGCGGCCGCGCTCCAGCGCAGCAACTGGCGCGATTGCGATGCCGCGCCGCTGTAGAGGTTGTGCAGCAGCACCAATGCGCCGATGGTAACAAGAAGGTGAAGCACGGCCGAAACCTGGAATGCCAGCACCGCCGACGGGTCAAGCATGGACTTGTCGGCCAGCATCAGCAGCAGCGGCAATTGCAGCAATTCCACCACGAAGAGCGTCACCGCGAGCGGGCGGATCGGTCGCACACTCTCGTCGCGTCCGTCATTCGCGAAGAGGCGCAGGAGAAGATAGATGAGCGCGAGATTGCGCGCCGATTCGGTGATTTCCGCTGCAAGGGTCGAAGCCGTCAGCGCCGCCGCAAGTCCGGCCCACAGGCCGGTTAGCGCGACCGCGAGGATCGCCGCGGTGCGGTCGCGCCGCGCCGGATCACCCTTGCGAAAGATCCAGAAGGCGGCAGCGATGCAGGCGACCGCGCCCAGCACGTTGCTCGCCTGGCCGATGGGCGCAAGCAGGCCGGGATCGAACAGGGTCATGCGAAGTCGATCCGGCCCGAGCGGACGATTTCACGCCGCACGCATGCCAAGCACGACCGGTCGCAGTCGCCCAGGTCCTGCATTCTTATTGAAACCCACCGTACTTGTCGCATGCCGGCGAGGTTAACGCCAAGAGGTGAAGCGTCGGTAAATTTTACACTTCTCGATAAAGTCTATCTACATCAGACATTTAAATTGGGTCCGGAGCCCTGTCAAAGTGCGGCTTCGGCCACACCAGGTCATCCGGCAGGAGTGAACTCGAAGGGCGTTACTCCACCTGCGACGCGATCGACCCGCAGCGGCGCGCCCCGCGGCGGCAGCGACCGCTGGCGGCAGCCTGCACGATAGCAACGTGCGCAGCCAAGCCCGATCGGTTGCGCCATCGCCGGCTCGGTCGAAATTCCCTTGGCGCATGCCAGTTGCGAAGCGAAGCGCGCTTCCACACCCAGAACGATCACGAAGCGCGCATCGTCGCTCGCCCCAATCGCGTCGACTGTCCGCGCCATCGTCAACCAATGGGCCGGCCCGGCATCCGCGCCTTCGACCGTGACAGCCTGCAAGCAGAGCTCGCCGCGCCGTTCGAACGCCTGGTGCACCACCCATAGCGGACAGGTAGCCTCGCTTTCCAGCAAGGTCGCGCCGCTGGCTCCGGAGAAGCGCTTGGAGAACTGGCCGGCCCGATCCATCCGCGCCATGAAGAAGGGCAGACCGCGCTGGCCAACCCGTTGCAACGTGGTCAGCCGATGCGCCAGCTGTTCGAAACTCACTCCGAATCGACGTTGCAGGATCGTGAAGTCGTAACCGGTCTGCTCGCAGGCGCGCAGAAAGCGGCCATAAGGCATCAGCAGAGCAGCGGCGAAATAGGCGGTCAGGTGGCGCTCGAACAGCTGGCGCGCGGCAACATCCTCAAGCTGCGCGCCCGCCACCAGTTTCGAAATGGCCTCGCGCTGCTCCAGTGAAACCAGCTGCGCGGCGATCTGGAAATTGCGCGAGGACCGATCGAGCATTTCGGAAAGCTGCAACTGGCGTGCATGCAGATCAAGCCGTCGCAAGGCGTCGGGCATCACTTCCAGCGGTAAGATGCGCACGGTCAGCTGATGCTTGTCGCGCAGGCGTTCGGCCAGCGCCGCGCCGAGGTCGCCGTGGGAGAGCCGCAACTCGTCGGCAAGCTGCTCGGCCGCATGGTCGAGATCGGCAAAATGATTGCGCCACCGCTCGATCTCGCGGCGCGAGGCGACCAGCGAATCGTTCAATCCGCCGAGATCATGGCCGCTGCGGTCGTAAAGGCGCGCAAACGCGGCTGCGACTTGCGGTGCCGTCGCCAGGAATTCGGCAATCTCCTCGCGATCAATCCCGAGGTCGGCGAACCGTTCGTCCGCCAGGCGCCGCGCCAGCCCGTCAATGCCGCCGATTGCCTCGTCCTCGCGCAGGCTGCGCGGATCGAAGTCGAACCGCTCGATCACCTGCACCAGCACGCGCGCTGACAGCGGGCGTTGATTGCGCTCGATCAGATTGAGATAGCTGGGGCTGATCCCCAGTACCGCGGCCATGGTTGCCTGGGTCAGGCCTTCGCGCTTGCGCAAACGGCGCAGCGCACGGCCGGCAAGGAGAGTGGCATCGCTCATCGATGTAAATATATTTACATTATGACAAATTGGAAGCGCCAATTTGGCGCATACAGACAAGAAAGTTTGTAATTTTCCCTGTGCATTCCCCGGTCCATCAGCCAGTGACACTGGCAGGGCACCTCCCCGCCCCGGCAGGAGAATCACAATGACTTACCAGGCTGCAATTGCCGATCTGCGCAAGACCATCGGCGCGAACGGCGCGCCGTGGAACGCGATCGACGCCGAGAGCGCCGCGCGCATGCGTTTGCAGAACCGCTTTCACACCGGGCTCGACATTGCCCGCTATACCGCAAAGATCATGCGCGCCGATATGGCCGCTTATGACGCCGACCCCGCCAACTACACCCAGTCGCTGGGTTGCTGGCACGGCTTCATCGCGCAGCAGAAGATGATCAGCATCAAGAAGCATTTCGGCACCACCAAGCGCCGTTATCTCTATCTGTCCGGCTGGATGATCGCTGCGCTGCGCAGCGAATTCGGCCCGCTGCCCGACCAGTCGATGCACGAAAAGACCAGCGTTCCGGCGCTCATCGAGGAACTTTACACCTTCCTGCGCCAGGCTGATGCCCGCGAATTGGGCATGATGTTCCGCGATCTCGATGCCGCCCGCAAGCGCGGCGATGCGGTCGAGACGCGCCGGATCGAAAACGCCATCGACAACTACGAAACCCACGTCGTGCCGATCATCGCCGACATTGATGCCGGTTTCGGCAATGCCGAGGCGACCTATCTGCTTGCCAAGAAGATGATCGAGGCTGGCGCCTGCGCCATCCAGATCGAGAACCAGGTCTCGGACGAAAAGCAGTGTGGCCACCAGGACGGCAAGGTGACTGTGCCGCATGAGGACTTCCTCCAGAAGATCCGCGCCGTGCGCTATGCCTTCCTCGAACTCGGGGTCGATGACGGGATCATCGTCGCGCGCACCGATTCGCTGGGCGCGGGCCTGACCAAGCAGATCGCCTTCTCGAACGAGCCGGGCGATCTGGGCGACCAGTACAATGCCTTTCTCGATTGCGACGAAGTTGACGCCGGCCAGATCGGCAATGGCGATGTGCTGATCACCCGCAATGGCAAGCTGCTGCGCCCCAAGCGCCTGCCCAGCAATCTGTTTCAGTTCCGTTCGGGCACGGGTGAGGACCGCTGTGTGCTCGACTGCATCACTTCGCTGCAGAACGGCGCCGACCTGCTTTGGATCGAAACCGAAAAGCCGCATATCGGCCAGATCGGCGGTATGGTCCGGCGTATCCGCGAGGTCATTCCCAACGCCAAGCTGGTCTACAACAATTCGCCCAGCTTCAACTGGACCCTGAACTTCCGCCAGCAAGTCTATGATGCCTGGGTCGAAGCCGGGCGCGATGTATCGGCCTATGACCGGGCGAGGCTGATGAGCGTCGACTACGACGGCACCCCGCTTGCCGACGAGGCTGACGAGCGCATCCGCACCTTCCAGCGCGATGCGGCGCGCGAAGCCGGCATCTTCCATCACCTGATCACGCTGCCGACCTATCACACCGCTGCGCTGAGCACCGACAACCTCGCCAAGCGTTACTTCGGGGATGACGGCATGCTGGGTTATGTGAAGCCGGTGCAGCGCGAGGAGATCCGCCAGGGGATCGCCTGCGTGAAGCACCAGAATATGTCGGGCAGCGATATCGGCGACGACCACAAGGAGTATTTCGCCGGTGAAGCAGCATTGAAGGCGGCTGGCGAACACAATACCATGAACCAGTTTGAGGCCGCGTGAGCGCAGCCAGTGGGAGACAGGATATGACCGAAGCCGACACCAAGCCAAAAGAACCGGGCCGCGCCAGGGCGCTGCTCTCCACCGCCGATTTCAAGCTGCTGCGGCGTGCGCTGGAAAGCCACGCTCGCACGACCGAGGATCGCGACGAACTGGCCAAGATCAACGCGCTGCACCACCGCCTCGGCAATTACGGCTGATAGCGGGGCGCCGCGCGTCAACCCGCCAAACATCTCCTGGGGAGGAGAACACGGCCGTCGGTGCGCCCCCGCGCCGGCGGCCGTACCATTTGCCCGCCGGGCCCGGAACGAAAGCCGCTAGAGTCCGTAGCTGGTCGCAAGCAACAGCGAGAGCGTCGACACCATCAGCAGCACCAGTGGCACACCGGTGCGGATATAATCGCTGAACTGGTAGCCACCCTCCGACATGATCAGCATGTTCGTCTGATAGGCGATCGGCGTGGCGTAGCACAGATTGCAGCCGAACAGCACGGCGAGCACCAGCGGCTCGGGCGGCAGGCCCAGTTCGGCCGCTATGCTGAAGGCAATGGGCGTCCCGACCGTAGCAGCGGTCGCGTTCGAGGCGAAATTCGTAAGCAGGGTCACAAACAGCATGATCGCCGCAAGCACCCCGGCCGGCGGCAAGTGCTGCAGCCCCAACGACAGCGATTCGCCAAGCCATGCGGCAGCACCGCTTTCAAGGATCACCCGGCCGACGGCGATGCTTGATGCCACCAGGACAATCACCTTGGCCGACAACGCACGGCCCACCCGCTCGAACTTCACGCAGCCGGTCATGAACATCATGATCGCTCCCGCGAGGGCCGATATGGCGATCGGAAACATGCCGATCGACGCTGTGAAAACCGACAGGAACATGATTGCGCCCGCCAACAGCGCCTTCGACTTGCGAGGCAGTTCACGCGCGCCCTCCAGCATCAGCAGGCTGTCGCCATCGGCAAACTCCTGAAGATCGCCGGGCAAACCCATCACCAGCAATACGTCGCCTTCGGCAATCGGCAGATCCCCGCCCTGGTAGGCTACGCTCCGTAACAGAACCGGCCGGTTCGGCCGATGAATGCCCAGCACCGCCACGCTGTACATGTCGGCGATGCCCGAAGTCGGCAAGGTGACACCGATCAGGCGCGAATCCGCCGTTACGATCATCTCGACAAGGTTGATATCCTCTGCCTGCGCGCTCGACTGCCGCTTTATGCGAGCAATCACCCAGCTGGGCGCCAGATGGCCCTTGAGCACGCGCATGGCATCCTCCAGCGCATCATGCGTTCCCGATATATGCAGTCGCTGCTGCGGCTGGATCGGGCCGACAGGCTCGTCGTGAAACCGGATATCGCCTGCAAGTCGCGCGCGAATATCGGAGAGCTCGGCCCCGGCCAGCGGGCTGTCAGGCGCGATCCTGAGAAGGGTGTGGAAACGGCGAGGCTCTGCCCTGTTCACGACGCTGTTGTCGCCCAGCAGGCGCGGCATGATCAGCCACAGATAGGGGAATGCCACAAGCGCTGCGACCAGCACGATCGGCGTGTAATGGAACACCCCCATCGCCGGCATGCCAAGATCGACTGCGATCGACACCACCAGAATGTTGGTCGAAGTTCCGATCGTGGTCGCCATCCCGCCGATGAGCACTGCGGCGTTGAGCGGAATGAGGGTTTTCGAGGCCGGCATAGCGCCCCTTGCCGCCAGCGCGACGAAGATCGGCATCAACAGCACAAGCACGGGGGTGTCGTTCACGCCCATCGACAGGAAGAAGGCAAGCAGAAGGGAAACGAGCAAGCCCAGCTGTAGATTGAACTTGAATACGCGCTCGAGCAGCCGCGCGGCTGGTTCAAGCGCTCCCGTCACCACCAGTCCGCGTCCCATAATCATCAGCGCGCAAATCGTGATCAACGCGTAGTGACCGAAGCCGGAGAAGGCCAGTGCCAGCCCGTCGGTTGGCTGCTGGCCTTCAAGCGGGAAGAAATACAGGCCCAGCGCAATCGTCGCGATGGTCAGCAGCGAAACCATCTCGACCGGCAACCGCCCGCGCGCGAAAGCGATGAACATCGCCAGCGTAACCGCCATCGCGGCCAGCGCGTGGAAAGAGGGCATTGCAAGCATGGCCACGCCCTTGCTTCCCAGAGCCGGCCGCAAATGACAAGGGTGGTGACCCGATGTCGACTTGCGGCAAGCACGGTTAGCGGCAATGTAGCCAGCTGAACCTGACCGGAGGGGATGATCGATGAAAGCCCTGGTATTCAACGGGCCGCGCGATATCCGCTTTGAAAGCTATGCCGACCCAGTTTTGCGCAGCCCAAACAGCGCAATTGTGAAGGTCACGGCGTGCTCGATCTGCGGCAGCGATCTTCACATGTATCACGGCGCCCACATTGGCAGCACCGATTACTCGGCCAATTCGACCAAATTCTGCTGCGGACATGAATTCATCGGCGAAGTCGTTGAAGCCGGGTCGGAGGTGCACCGCTTCAGGACCGGCCAGAAAGTGCTGGCAGCGGGCGGCACCGGCTGCGGCCGATGCACGGCGTGTCGCGCCGGTCAAGGCAGCGCCTGTCCGCACAGCACCGCCTTCGGGATCGGGCCGGCGCTGGAAGGTGGCCAGGCCGAGTTCGTGTGCGTTCCCAATGCCGATGCCACGCTCCATGCGCGCGACGGCTTGAGCGACGAGCAGGCGCTGCTGCTGACCGATGCGCTGGCGACATCCTACTTCGGTTTGACGCGGGCAGAACCCAAGCCGGGCGGAACGGTCGCCATCATCGGGCTGGGCCCGATCGGCCTGCTGGGGATCGAACTCGCGTTCCTCTTGGGGGCATCAAGGGTGTTCGCGATCGATCCGGTGGCATCGCGCCGGGCCATGGCCGAGCGGTTGGGGGCAATTGCGCTCGCGCCAGGGCCAGAGCTCGTGCCGCAGCTGCGCGAGCTGACCGGCGGTCGCGGCGCGCAATCGGTATTCGAAGCATCGGGCGCCAGCAGCGCGATCGCCAGCGCGCTGCCCCTCGTCGCGAGCCGCGGCACCGTCTCCTTTATCGGGATTCCGGAACCGCACGACACGCTTCCCCTGCCCCTGATCCTGTTCAAGAACGTGACGGTGCGGGGCGGTGTGTGCGACGTCCAGAACATGTGGCCGCACCTGATGCCGTTGCTGCTGCAGGGGCGAATCAGGGCAGAAGGCCTGTTCACTCACCAATTCGACCTCGCCCAGGGCGCCGAGGCCTATGCCCTGTTCGACAGCCGCGACGACGGCGTGATCAAGATCCGGATAGATGTCGCTTGAAGCTTGGGCACAGCGCCGCTAACAGCCGCGCTCCCGCATGCAGTGCCCCTGTGGCGGAATTGGTAGACGCGAACGACTCAAAATCG
>CAZCNF010000041.1:19336-20679 GCA_964500135.1 uncultured Porphyrobacter sp. | reverse complement strand
TGCGGGAAGGGCCGCACCGTCACCACCTGCATCATCCCGGCGTGCATGTGGTAGAGCAGGTGGCAGTGGAAGGCCCAGTCGCCCGGCTCGTTGGCGGTGAGGTCGAAGGTGGCGCTGCCGCCGGGCTGCACCACCAGCGTGTGCTTCAGCGGCTGGTGCATGTGGTCGGCGCCGTTGACCAGCTCGAAGAAATGGCCGTGCAGGTGGATCGGGTGCGCCATCATGGTCTGGTTGACCAGCTTCACCCGCACCCGCTCGTCGAAGCCGAAGCGGATCGGATTGTCGGTGACGGCGGAGAAGGCCTGGCCGTCGAACGACCACATGTAGCGTTCCATGTTGCCGGTGAGGTGGATCTCGAGCTCGCGCTCGACCTCGCGGTGCGGATTGGCCCGCGCCGCCTTGAGATCGGTGTAGCGCAGCACGCGGTGCCTGACGGTGTCGAGGCCGAGGCCGGGGAAGTCCATCCGGTCGACCGGCATCGGCGCGACCATGTCGATCCCGGGGCCGACCTTGACGTCCGCCGGCAGCTTCGCGGTGTCGCGCATCGAATGGTCCATCGAGTGCCCGCCGCCGTGGGCCGAGTGGTCCATCGCGCCCATCCCCATGTCGGCCATGGTCAGCGTCGGCACCTCGCGCAGCGGCGGCGGCGTGGCGATATGTCCGGGATGCGAAGTCAGGCTGGCGACGCCCATGCCGCTGCGGTCCATCGCCTCGGCCACCAGTGCATGGCTGCCATCGGGCGGCACCACGATCACGTCATAGGTTTCGGCGGTGCCGATCTGGAACTCGTCGACAATCACCGGCTGCACGTCGATCCCGTCGGCCGAGATCACCTGCAGCGGCACTCCCGGGATCCGCACATTGAAGAAGGTCATCGCGCTGCCGTTGATGATCCGCAGCCGCACCCTCTCGCCCGGCCGGAATTCGAACTGGAGCTTGTCCGCCGGGCCATGCCCGTTGACGAGATAGGTATAGGTCGCCCCGGTCACGTCCGAGATATCGCGCGGGTTCATCCGCATCCGGCCCCACATCCGCCGCTCGGCCCCGCTCATGTCGCCCTCGGTCGCGGTCTGCATCGCGCGGTTGAAGTAATGCTCGCCCACCTTGAGCTTGCGCATGATTTCGTGCGGGTGGATCGGAGTGAACTCGCTCAGCAGCACCACATAGTCGCGGTCATAGCGCGGATCGGGCTCGGCCGGCTCGATCACGATCGGCCCGTAATGCCCGGCCTGCTCCTGCAGCCCGGAATGGCTGTGCCACCAATAGGTGCCGTTCTGGCGGATCGGGAATTCATAGGTGAAGGTCTCGCCCGGCTTGATTCCGGGAAAGCTGACCCCGGGCAC
>CAZCNF010000041.1:8157-19236 GCA_964500135.1 uncultured Porphyrobacter sp. | reverse complement strand
CTCAACTTGCAGAATCGGGTTCGGGTTCCCTATATATACCCCCCTAGGGTATTTGAAAGGGCAAAAATGATGAACGCCAACACCGACGCAAAGGTAAACCGGCTCAACCGCATCGCCGGGCAAGTGCGCGGCGTGGCCAAGATGGTCGAGGACGATCGCTACTGCATCGATATCCTGCACCAGATCCAGGCGATCCGCTCGGCACTGGCCAAGGTCGAAAGCCAGATTCTCAAGGACCACGCCGCCTGCTGCGTCGCCGAAGCGATCGCCAGCGGCGACGCGACCGAGCAGCGCGACAAGTTCGAGGAACTGGTCGAACTGCTCGAACGCCAACGCAAGTAAACCAGCCAGAACAAGGAAGACGACAATGGCAAACGCAATGACACACCCGGCGACTGGCGCAATGTCAGGCCGGAAAGCCGCGACACTTTACCGCATGATGCTGCCCGACCACCTCTGTCCCTCGGGGCTCAAGGCCAAATGGCTGCTCGAACGCGAAGGCTTTGCGGTTGAAGATCACCCCTTGCTGACCAGGGCCGAGGTCGAAGCATTCAAGCGCGAGCATGGCGTGGCCACCACGCCGCAGATCTGGATCGATGGCCAACGGATCGGCGGCTACACCGATCTGCGCGCCCATCTCGGTAAGCACGTGGCGCAGAAGGGTGAAACCTCCTATCGCCCGGTGATCGCGCTGTTCGCGACGATGGCGCTGATGGCGGTTGCGGCCGCGTGGGTCGCGACTGGCCAGGCGGTATCGATCCTGGCCGCCGAATGGTTCGTCAGCTTTACCATGTGCGGGCTGGCCTATCTCAAGTTGCGCGACGTCGAGAGTTTCTCGACCATGTTCCTGAACTATGACCTGCTGGCCCGCCGCTGGGTGCCTTATGCCTATATTTATCCCTTTGCAGAAGGCCTGGCCGGGGTGCTGATGACCGCGCGCGTGCTCGACTGGCTGTCCGTTCCCCTTGCCCTGTTCATCGGCACTGTCGGCGCCATAAGCGTGTTCAAGGCGGTCTATATCGACCGGCGCGAGCTGAAATGCGCCTGTGTGGGCGGCGATTCGAACGTGCCGCTGGGCTTCGTCTCGCTCACCGAAAACCTGTTCATGATCGGCATGGCCTTGTGGATGGGCGCGATGGCACTGGGGTTCATGCCTGGCTGATTGCAGCTGCTGCGGCCGAAATTCACCTTGCCGGATAGCCCCGGGCGCGGCGCGGTTAACCATTGCCGCGCCTGCGGCAAGCGATTGCCGCTGGTTCGGCAGCAATTTTCCGTCAACATTCCCTAGCCGCCCGGTAACCTTGTCTTCAAACCGCATGGTCACCCCTGCTGGGGCAGACAGGCGGCATGACGAGGTCAACCCTCCTTGCCGCCGCCGCGCTTGCGTCCGGCCTTGCCGCTGCCCCGCTTTCGGCCGCACCGCCGCTGGCGGTGACGGTGCCCAGCGCGATGCCGCTGGCTGCAGTCGGCATTTCCGAAGTGGCGTGCCAGCCGCAGGCGACCCTGCCGGCCCAGGGCTTCACGCCTGCCACCATGCCCGGTGGCGTGGTGCTGAGCGCGCGCCTCGCCAAGAGCGCGGCGATCATGGGCGGCGAGCTGAGCGCGCTCGAGCGGATGCGGTTGTCGCAATCCGGCGTGGCTGCGCCTGCAATAGCACCGCCAGCTGCCGCCGCGCCGCCACCTGCCGCGCTCAGTGCGGCCAATTCGCGGGCCTGCAGCGCGATCGGCGCACGCCCGGCGGAGCGGCTGCTGGCTGCCACAGCCGTCCCCGCCATGGGGCGTTTCCTCGGCACGGAACGCGTCCGGATCGGGCGGACCCGGTTCGATGCGTCCTGGCAGCGGGTATCCACCCGCGAATTGTCGCGGCGCGACCTCGCCGCCACCATCGGCACCCCGCCGCAATCGCGCGACGAGCTGCTGGGCGCGGTCAACCGCTGGGTCAACCGCGAGATCCGCTATCGCGACGACCGGGTACAGTTCGGCAATAGCGATTATTGGGCCGATGCCCGCGCCACGCTGCGCACCCGCCGGGGCGACTGCGAGGATTATGCGATCCTGAAGATGCAGCTGCTCGCGGCAGCCGGCGTGCCCCACGAGGACATGATGCTCACGCTGGCGCGCGACACCCTGCGCCGCAGCGACCATGCGGTGCTGCTGGTGCGGCAGGATCGCGACTGGGTGATGCTCGACATGGCGAACGACCGGATTGCCCCGGCCGCCAGCGACTATGGCTATCGCCCGGTGATGAGCTTTGCCGCCGGGCAAAGCTTTCTCCACGGTACCACGGTGGGTGCCGAGCCGGCGCCGCGCCCGCTGCGCCTCGCTCGCGCCGACTGATCAGGATTTCGTAACCGCATAGGCGGTGCGCGCCGGTGCAGCGCCCTGCCCGCGGCCGATCAGCGTTCAGCGTTCGGTCAGCGCCTGGGCCAGCCCGCGCGAGATCGGCTTCATCAGATAGCTCAGCACGCTCTTGCTGCCGGTGATGATCTCGACATCGCAGATCATGCCCGGCACGATCGGCAGGCGCTGCCCGCCGCGCGTGAGATAGGACCGGCTGGTCTCGACCAGCACCGTGTAATAGGTTTCACGCTCAACCTCGTCATAGACGCTGTCGGCACTGACCTGCATCACCACCCCGCTGAGGCCGCCATAGGTGGCGAAATCATAGGCCGTGACCTTCACATTGGCCCTGTCGCCCACCTTGATGAAGGCGATGTCCTTGGGCGCGACGCGTGCTTCGACCAGCAGCTTCTCGCCTACCGGCACCACCTGCATGATCTGTTCGCCGGCATTGACGAAGCCGCCCACCGTGGTGATCTGCACATTGTTGACGATGCCGTCGGCCGGCGAACGCAGCTCGTTGCGGTTGCGGCGGGCAGCCGCCCCGCGAATGGTCTGCTCGTTCACCGCGATGCGGGTGGCCAGTTCGGAGCGTTCGTTGAGCGCCTGCTGGCGGAATTCGCTGCGGGTGGCCATCAGGTCGGACTGGGCCTGGCTGATCGCCGCTTGCGCGCGGGCCACGCCCTGGCGCGCCGCGGCCAGCCGGCCGCGCGTGTCGACCAGGTCGCGCTGCGCGGTGAGCAGTTCGGTGCGCGGCACGATCCCCTTGGCCGCCAGCGGTTCGAGCATGTTGACCTGGTCCTGCGCCAGCCGCACGCTGTTTTCGAGCGCGGAAACGGTGGCCTGCGCTTCGCCCAGATCGCGGCGACGCTGCTCAACCGCCGAACCCAGTGCCGCCTCGCGGCTGCGCGCGGTGGCTACGCGCACCTGCTGCAGTTGCCGCTCTTCGGCGCAGGCGGTGCCCTCTTCGCAGCCCATCGCCGTGCCGGTCGCTTCGCCCTGCAGGCGCGCGGCGCGCGCCGCCAGCCGCTCGTTTTCGGTTTCGAGCCGGCCCAGCTCGGAATCGGCGATATCGTCGTCCAGCCGCACCAGCAGCTGGCCCTTCTTCACGCTCTGGCCTGCCCGGACGAGGATTTCCTCGACCACCGCCGGCTCGGCCGGCTGCACCATCTGCGCGCGCGACGAGGGGATCACCTTGCCCATGCCGCGCGTGACCTCTTCGGTCTGCGCCAGGCTGGCCCACAGCAGCAGCACGAAGAACGTGGCTGCGCAGGCGGCGATCAGCTTCCGGTTGGGATCCCAATCGGAAAAGGTTTCATACCACTGCTTGACCTGGTTCACTGTAGGGCCCTGCCTGCCTCCGCATTGGCACCGCTCGCCCGCACCTCGCCCTGCTGGGCACGCGCGGCAACATAAGCTCCGGGCGAGGCGACCGGATCGGGGATCGACAGGCGCCACGTCTTGGTGGTGTCGATCCGCCCGCCCACGTCGGCCGGGGCGTGCCGGTCAGTCACATGCGGCACCACCGTCAGGCCCGGGGTAAGCTCGGGCTCGACCGGGACCAGCTCTTCCTCCAGCAGGCCGCGCAGGCGATCATAATCGAGCGCGGGCACCGCTTCGTAACCGTTCCAGCGGTCACCGAAGGCGGTGGGCGATCCGGGCCGCCCGGGAAAGCGATAGAAGATGTGCGTGCCGATCTTGGTGATCTTGGCCAGGGTGAAGGCCCAGCGCGGCACCACGTAATCGGCGTGGTAATGCGTGGCGGTGCCGACCGAGGGTTCGGTCGAGCCGGCCAGCATGGTTTCGGCCACGCGCTTCGATTCGGCCCACTGGCGCGCCATCGGCGCGCGCAGCAGCGCCCCGTCGCAGGTGAAGCTGAATTGGCAAACGGGCCGGTAAACACCTTCGTATACCACGCCGCAGACCGAGTTGGGATAGGCCGGATGGCGCAACCGGTTGAGCACCACCTGCGCCACGGCGCGCTTGCCCTGCTCGGGCTCGTTCGCGGCTTCGTAATAGATCGCCTGGGTCAGGCAGGTCAGCGCGCTGCGATATTGCGCGCTCGACCTGGGGATGGCGCTGAAGCCGGTGACCTTGCCTAGCGGCAGATCGGCGGTGGGGATCAGGGCATTGCGTTCCTGCGCGCTGGTCCCTTCGATCAGCAGTTCGGCCTGGGCGCCCTGGTCGAGGTTCTTGAGCCGGGCCACTTCGCTCGAACGCATGGCGATACCGCTTTCGGCGCGGGTCGGATCGAGGCTGCCGATCACCAGCGCCAGCGTTACCCCGATAAAGGTGAGCACGCCCACCGCCAGCGCGAGCCGGCCACGGGTCGCCCCGCCGCTGTCGCGCCAGGCCTGCGCCGCCGCTGCGATCTGCCCGGTCATTGCGCCATGCCCCCCTGCGCGCTGGCGCGGGCGAGGATCTCGGCCTTGCTGCCGTCAGCCACCACGCGCCCCTTGTCGAGCACGATGATGCGGTCGCACAGGTCGAACAGCGCCGGACGGTGTGTCGAGATCAGCAGCGTCTGCTCGGGCGCGAGCGACTGCTTGACGCGTTCGACGAACTGCCGCTCGGTCTGCGAATCCATCGCCCCGGTCGGCTCGTCGAGGAACAGCAGCTCGCACGGTGTCACGAAGGCCCGCGCCAGTGCCAGGAAGCTGCGCTGGCCGCCCGACAGGCGGCGCCCGGCCTCGCCCACGGCGCGGTCATAGCCGCTGTCGTCGCGCGCCAGGAATTCGTCGGCGCCGCTCATGCGCATGGCTTCGAACAGCCGTTCGTCATCCGCCTCGGGCGCGCCGAGCGCAAGATTGTCCTTGATCGATCCGGTAAACAAAGTCGCGTCCTGTCCCACAAAGCGGAATTGCGAGCGCAAGTCCTGCGGGCGGAACTGCCGCGAGTCGATGCCGTTTACCAAGAAAGCGCCGTCCGTGGGCTGATAAAGTCCGCAAATTAACCTTCCGAGCGTGGACTTTCCCGAAGCGACACGCCCGATCAGGCAAATCCTTTCACCCGGCTTGATCGTCAGGTTGAGCCGGTCGAGCGCAGGCACCGCCGCATCGGGATAGCCGAAGCTGACATCCTCAAGCTTGAGCGTGGCATTGCGCATCGTGGCGGGCAGCATCGAGGCGCCCTGCTTGCGCTCGTCGGGCACGTCGAACAGCCGCTCGATCGACTCCAGCGTTTCCTTCGCCTGGCGCCCGCGGGTCAGCAGGAACGCCACCTGCCCGGCCGGCGCCAGCGAACGCGACGACAGCATCACGATCGCGATGATCGCGCCCATCGTGATCACGCCCGCATCGAACAGGTAATAGCCGCCGATCACCAGCGCGATCGAAGAGACTTGCTGGCAGGTCTGCGCCAGCCCCACCGCGACCGAATTGATCTTCTTCAGCCGCTGCTGCGACAGGCTGCCGATATCGGCCAGATTGTACCAGCGGCCCATCATCGCGCGCTCGCCGGTCATGGACTTGAGCGTTTCCATGCCCGCCACCGATTCGACCAGCAGCGTCTGCTGCAAGCCGTGATCGGCCTGCGCGTCGCGCACTGCGTCGGTCACCTTGCGCTGCAGGAAGAACCCGGCCGTGCCCATGATCGCCATCATCACCACCGGCACCAGCGCCAGCCAGCCGGCGATATAGGCAATCACGCATACGAACACGACGAGGAAGAAGATGTCGACAATCAGCACGATCGTGGTCGAAGCGAAGAAATCGCGCACCACGCCATATTCGCTGACCCGCGCCGCCAGCGCCCCGGTGTTGCCCTGGCGCGAGGCTAGCGGCAGGCCCAGCACGCGCCCGAAGATCTTCTGCGACAGCTTGATGTCGAGCCGCCGCGCGATCTCGTCGATCACATTGGTGCGCGCGGTGCGCAGCGCATATTCCATCGCGAAGGCCACCAGCACGCCGATCGCCAGCACCCACAGGGTCGAAACCGCGCGGTTGGGGATCACCCGGTCATACACGTTCATCGAGAACAGCGGCAGCGACAGGGCCAGCAGGTTGATGATCAGCGATGCAAGCAGCACTGCGCGGAACGCCTTGCGCTCCTTGCGCAGCTCGCCCCAGAACCAGTGGTGCCGCGCCTTCTGGTGCCACGGCGCCTCGGCATTGCGCAGGCTGTCGGGATCGCCATAGACGGTCAGGAACTGGCCGGCATATTCGGCCTCGACCGCCTCGCGCGGCAGCCACTTCGCATCGCCCTGGTCGGGCTGCCACAGCAGCAGCTGGCCTTCGCGCGCTTCGTGGATCACCGCGGCGGCGCCGTCGGTGGTGCTGATCAGCGCGGGATAGACCCCTTCGCGCGTCGGCAGCTTCTTGAAATCGTGCCGGTCGTGGTCGAGCCCGGCCAGTTCGATCGCCGCCATCGCCTGGTGGAACGGCAGCCGCCCGGCCGGGTCGCGCGCCAGCGAATCAAACAGTAACGGGGAAAAGGCCACGCCATAACGGCGGGCCAGTTCCCCGATACACTTTATCAGCGGGTCATTCGCCTGCAGCGAGCCTGTGTTCCTGTTCTGCAGCACGAAAACCTCGCATTCGTTTCAACCAAACCTAGTTGGCGTAACGGCGATAGTCGGTTTCCGCGTCCTTCGAAGGACCATAGTCAAACCGCTCGCGCTCGTTCTTGCCCGCACCTGCGCCCGGGGCGATATTCATCGCCGTCAGGAACCGGTTGGTCGCCGCCAGCACCTGGTATTGCGCAAAAAGCTGAGAAAACCGTGAAGTTTCCAGCCGCACCTGCGTGTTGTAGCGGGTGTTCTGCGCATCCAGCACGTCGAGCAGCGAGCGCCGCCCCACGTTGAACTGGCTGCGATAGCTCAGCAGCAGGTCATCGGTTACTTCGGACTGGCGGGCCAGTGCCTTGCTGATGTTCTGCTGCGCCTCGAGCGCGGTCCAGGCATTGGCCGCGTCTTCCTCGGCCCGGCGAGTCATCTCGTGCAGGCGATAACGGGCCTGCGACGCGCGATGCACCATTTCCTGGTACTTGCCCCGGGTCAGGCCGCCGTTGAAGATGTTCCAGCGCATGTAGACGCGCGCCTGCACATCGTTGGTCTCGCCCGAAAAGCCGTCGATATCCTCACCGATCCGGCCGCGCAGGTCCACGCCCACCGTGGGGAAGAAATCGCCCTTGGCCGACATCACCAGCCCGTGCGCCGCATCGACGTCGGCCTGGGCTTCCTTGACCAGCGGGTTGTCGGTGCGGGCCATGCCGATCGCCATTTCGCGCGACGGCGGCAGAGCCGACATCAGATCCGGCGGCACGCTCGGCTGGTACACGGTGATCCCGGCCAGCCGGCGCAGCGAATTGTTCGCTTCTTCAAGCGCCTGCTTGGCCTCTTCCTCGCGCACCACGGCCGATTGCAGCCGCTCTTCGGCCTGCTGGAGGTCAGCGACCGAGATCGATTCCTGCTCGACGCCCGCACCCAGGTCGCGCACCAGCGCTTCGTGGAACTTGCGGTTGTCTTCGCTGGCCGCAACGATCCGCTGCTGCAACAGCACGTCGAGATACTGGCGCGCGGTCTGCAGGGCGACGAACTCCGACCGTTCGACTACCCGCAGCGAGGCGCCATCGACGCGCGCGGCCTGACGCAGCACTTCACCCCGGCGGCGGCCGAAGTCGAACAGCGTCCAGTCAAGCACGCCCTGCGCTTCGAGCGGATAAAGCTCGTCGTCGGCAATGCCCAGATTGCGGCGGGTGTTGTTCTCGAGCCGGCGGACACCGGCCGAAGCCTCGAGATCGATCTGCGGGTAATACAGCGACTGCGCCTGTTCGCGTTCGAACTGGATCGCCTCGGTGTTGTATTGCGCCTGCATGATCTCGGGGTTGGACATGATCGCCGTCTGGATCGCTTCCTGCATCGACATGGTGCCGCTGTCCGACTGCGCCAGCGCAGACGGTGCAGCACTGGCCAGCAGGATGGCAGTGGCGAAGCTCGTGAGTGTTGCTTTTTTCATCTCGCCCTCCCCTTAGCGGACCATGATTTCGACGCGGCGGTTCTGCAGCTCGCGCACGCCATCTTCCGTCGGCACGCGCGGCTCTTCCTCGCCCCGGAACTCGACCGTGACCGTGGCGTTCGGCATCGCCGGACGCAGCATGCCTGCCACGTTCTCGGCGCGCTGCTGCGACAGCTTCTGGTTGTAGGCGTTCGAACCCGACTTGTCGGCATGGCCAACCACGGTCAGATTGTTCCAGCCGCAGGCGCCGGCGTTGGCGGCGATGAAATCGACAACCTGCTGGGCTTCGGCCGCAGGCGGCACCGGATCGTTCCATTCGAAGAAGATCAGCGCCGGATTGTCACACTGCGGCGGCGGCGGAGGCGGCGGCGGCGGGGGTGGCGGCGGCGGCGGAGCCGGCACGCGGCTCATCATGTTGTAGGCGAAGGCGCACTTGCCGATCGAAACCGGGTCCTTCGTCCGCGACTTGAGATAGCCGAGCGCGATGCCGCACTGGGCCTTTGCCTCGTTGGCCCACACGTGGCGCGAATCATCGGCATTGATGATCGATGCATCCTTCGTGGCAGCCAGCGCGGCATCGAACCGCATCTGGATCTCGCCACGCAGGCTGTCGATATCCATCGCCATCAGCGCATCGGCATCGCTGCCCTGCGCCAGCGCCGCCTGGTGCGTGGCCATGGCCACCACCAGCGAAGCGCCTGTCGCCATCACCCTTGTCAAACGCATAACATTCCCCCTGGTCAAAGGATCACTTTTCAAGCGTGCATCGTTGCAAGTGCTGCTGCATCTTCGTGCATGTCAGCCGCGATACCGCCTCCGATAGACAATGCGCCCGTCTCGATCATTGCCGCCAAAGCGTCGTGGCCAAGATAACCGTTTTCGTTAGCCAAACCAACGAATTCGTTAGCGGGGCCGGCAAAATGATCAATCAGGTTGTCGATCGACTTGCTGGCCATCAGATCTTCCACGATCGCAGCCAGCTTGGGCGCCGCAACATCGGCCAGGCCGCTGACAGCCGCCAGGTCGATCGCGCCGCCGGCATCCGGCATCAGCGCGAACAGGCCTTCCGCCATCGCACCGCCCATTTCGAAGCCGCCGCCCAGCCCCATCGGCTGTTCGAAGGCCGGGGCTTGCGACAGGAAGTCGTTCGCCGCCGCCACTTCGAAGGCACTCATCTCGAGCGTAGCCAGCTCGCCGATCCCGCCGAACTCGAGCGAAGCATTATGGCCATGGTAACCATATTCGCTCGCGCCCGCTTCGAACGAGGCCTGCGGCAGCCATGCCTCGGCCGAGAAGGCCTGCATTTCGAACGACTGATAGCCACCCATCTGGAAGCTTTCGGCGCCGCCGAAGGCAAAACCGTCGAACGACATTGTCGAAAGGTTATCGAAGGTGCTGCCCATTTCACCGAAATTAACCATCATCGCGCCGAAGGCGGCGGTGGCGGTGAAGGCGGTGTTGAAGCTGCGCAGGCTCAGCTGGTCGCTCAACCCGTCGTTGTCATTGACGAAGGAGTTGGTCTTCCAGCCATTGCCGCCGCCCTTGCCGCCGGTGGTGGTGCCGGTGTCGCCATAGAGCACAGTGTCGGTGCTGAACGACGCGAGCGACTGGGTGGAAGTGGTGCTGGCCGCAGCCATGGCACCCGCCGAGCTGCCATCCTGGTCAACCGTCACGTTGATCGTCCCGGTTGCGGTGTCGCCATCCTCGTCGGTGGCGACGACGCCGAAGCTCAACTCGATATCCTCGCCGGCGTTGAAGCTGCCGATCGACAGCACGCCAAGGTCGAACTCGCCCGAGGTTGCCTTTACGATGATTGCCGAGAATTCCTCGGTCGTCTTGATCGCGTAGCTGTCGCCTTCCTGAATGCCGTTGAAGGTCACCGAACCGTCGGCATTGCGGGTGACGGTGACGCCGAAGCCGACATTGCCGGTTGCACCAATCGCGAGCGACAGCACGTTGAACTCCGCCGATGTCGCACCGGTCAGGTAGTCGGTCACCGTGACGAAAGTGATCTGTTCGATCGTTTCGCCAGCCCCAAGCCCGTTGTCGGGATTGCTGTCGGGTGCGGTTGCCTGGGTATTGGTGCTGTCGATAGCATAGACCCGGAAGCCAACCGTGTTCGATTGCGCACCCTGAACCTGCGGGATCTCCTGCTGATACGAGGTTGTCTGCGCGCGGCCCGTGTAGCCAAAGCCAGTAGTCGTGCCGGCACCGGTCGTGAGGTTGTTCACGAAATCGATCCGCAGCGATTCGCCCGAGCTGGCATTCATCGACTGGTTGGCCACACCGATCGAGTCGCTGTCCGTATTGACCGTCGCAATCGCACCGTTGGCGGTACCCGAAAGCAGCAGATCAATCGTAGTCGCTGGGTCGTCTTCACCCACACCCCGGTAATTCACGTTACCGGCGGCAGAGCTCGTCAGGTCGTTGAACTCCGTGGTGGTCCCGTTCGACAGATCCTCGAAGATGCTGAACTGGTAGCTGCCGGTCCCGCTCGGATCGAGCGAAACGATGAAGCCAATTGTTCCGTCGTTATAGGCGGCGCCGGTGGTCGCAATCAGCAATCCACTAACCGGATCTATGAAATACTTCAGCGCGATGCCGCCCACAGTCACCGGTGAACCGGTGTTACCATCAATCACCGGGGTGCCGTCAGCAACATTGAAGGTGAGCTGCGCCGGCGTATCCGCACCGATCGACAGTCCAAGCGTGCCAGTCACCGAGCTGTCGGTCGGTCCATCCTGGATGATCTTGGTTTCGGGCGTGAAGGCCAGCGGCGCGTCGT
>CAZCNF010000041.1:5842-8147 GCA_964500135.1 uncultured Porphyrobacter sp. | reverse complement strand
ATGTAGTACTTCAGCGCCACCCCGCCCACGGTCACCGGTTCACCGGTGTTGCCGTCGATCACCGGGGTACCGTTGACCAGAGTAACTCCGTTGGCGGTGCTAAAGGTCAGCTGCGCCGGGGTGTCCGCGCCGATCGAAAGGCCGAGCGTGCCGGTGACCGAGCTGTCGGGCACCGTGCCGCCGGTGGCCACGCCATCCTGGATAATCTTGCTTTCCGGCGTAAAGGCCAGCGGTGCATCGTCACCGAACTGGATCGTCAGCGTGCCGCTGGCGCTGTCAGCCGGGGTGTCGCTGTCGCGGACCGTATAGGTCAGGTTGAGCGAGTCGACCCCTGCCGCCAGTTCGCCGTCATTGCCGCCATTGTGCAGGAAGTTCTGCAGCAAGGTGACCTGGTAGGCGCCGGTCGCCGTGTTGGTGATCTGCACCGTGAAGATCGCGCCCGCCCGGATATTGCTGGTGGCGGTGAGCGTGTTGGTCAACGCGTTCCAGCTGTAGGTCAGGGTTTCAACCCCGGTGTTGAACGTCTGCCCGTCCATCCCGGCCAGGCTGAAAGTGGCGGGGCCATCGTTGCCCACGCTACCTGTCAGCGTGCCGACGAACACGGCATCGTTGTTGTTGCCGTCGGTGTTGGCGTCGAGATCGTCGCCCGCCACGTTCGGGCCGTTGCCGCTCAAGCCGTCATCGTCGACCCGTGCCGTCACCGTGCCCGCCGTCGGCGTGCTGTCTGGCTGCAGCTGGAGCGTGACGGTGGCGGTCGATTCGTCGCCGTCGCCATCGGTCAGGACATACTGGAAGGTCACCAATCCCTGTTCGCCCGAAGCCGGGGTGTAAAGGAACGAACCGTTCGAGTTGAACACAAGGTTCCCGGCACCGGTCAGCGAACCGCCGACCAGGGCATAGCTGGCCGCGCCATCGGCACCCGGGGTGTCGTTGGTCGCCACGCTGCCGCCGAATGCGCCGTTCTCAACAACTTGGACGAAGCCGTCGTTCACCGCCGTCGCCACGTCATCGTCGAAGTTGATCGTCAGCGTCGAGTCGGTCTCGTCGCCTTCGTCATCGATCGCGGTGAAGGTCAGCACCGCCGAGGCGTTGTTCTCGGTGTTGGTGCCGTCATCGGTGTGGAGCACATTGTCCTTCAACTCGAGCGTGTAGACGCCCGTCGTCGGGTTGACGGTGACCGTGAACAGCACGCCGCGCGGACCGGTGGCGGTCAGCACATTGGTCGCGTCGTTCCAGGTGTAGTCCACCATCTCGGTGCCCACCATCGCGCTTTCGCCGTCCATGCCGGCCAGCGTGAAAGTGCCCGGCCCGTCATTGCCGAAATTGGCGGTGAAGGTGCCGGCATAGATCGCTTCGCTGATGCTACCCGGGGGGATTACCTCGCCATTATTGGCGTCAAGGTCGCCCGAACCGGCCGGGTTGAAGCCTGAAAGGCCATCGTCATCCACCGCGGCCACCGCCGGATTGGGCTGCGGCACTGAGTCCGCCCCCACGTTCACGAACACCGTCGCCACATCGGTATCGCCGTCATTGTCGGTGATGATGTAGGTGAAGCTGTCCGGCCCCGAGAAGCCCGCATTGGGCGTATAGGTGAAGGTGCCGTCGCCATTGTCGGTCACGGTGCCGTTGGTGGCGCCGGTGTTGAGCGCCACGCCGGTGCTCAGAACCACCCCGTCAGCGCCCGCCGTGTCGTTGGCGAACACATTGATCACCAGCGGCGTATCTTCCGCCACCGCGATCGGAGCCACCAGCGAGCCATCGTTGTTGGCGTTCGGGCCATCGTCGAGGAAGCTGAGCGCGCTGCCGATGTTGAGGCTCGAGCTGTCGGTGTCGCCATCGCCATCGGTGATGGTCACGGTCGCCTGGACCAGGCCAGCCAGGTTCAGCGCATCATTATGCGCCGGTCCCGGCAAGCCATCGGTGTTGTGCTCCAGCGCCACGTTCTGCGTCAGCGTGACCGTTCCGTTCGGATTGATCACCACCGTGAAGGCCGTCAGGCCCGCGCCATAGGTGCCGGTGATCGTGGTTGCATTGGTCTGCACCAGCGTGATCGGCTGATCGCCCACCGCCGTCACCAGCGAAGTCGAGCCATTGCCCACCACCGAGATCGTGTAGACCAGCGTGCCCGCGCCATCGGCGCCATAGCTGCTGGTAAAGCTCACCACCGGGTTTACACTGGTGTCGCTGGTCGGGAAACCATCGGTTTCATCGACATCGACCGAGCTGTTGAGGGTCAGCGCCGACACATCCGGACCATCATCGTCGAACACGACATTGCCGCCAAGGTCGAGCACCACGCTCTCGC
>CAZCNF010000041.1:0-5742 GCA_964500135.1 uncultured Porphyrobacter sp. | reverse complement strand
GGCACGTCATCGATCACATTGATCTTGATCTCACCCTGGACCGTATTCCCGCTGGCGTCGGTTGCAGTGTAAACCACGGTTTCGACACCCAGGTAGGTGTTGGTACCGTTGTTGCCGGTCGGGCTGCCGACCGGATCGGTCAGCGTATAGGTAAAGCTGCCATCGGCGTTGAGCTGGAACGTGCCATTGTTGCCGGTGAAGCTGTCGAGCGTGTAGGTCACGCCGGTGCCGGGCACATTAAGCTGGCCCGAGACGGTTTCAGCCGTGCTTGACGGATTCGAACCCGTCACATTGCCGGCCGCGAGGTCGCTGCCGTCCTTGTTGAGGTCGAGCGCCGCTTCGTTGACCGTGAGCGTCTGGTTGTCGCCAGGAAGGGTCACGTCCGCGATGTTGATCGTAAGCGTGGTGGTCGAAGTGTCACCGTCACCATCGGTAAGAGTGTAGACGAACACATCGACATCGCCTGGTGCCGCGACAGAGTTCGGGTTGGAGACATAGGTGTAGGTGCCATTGGCATTCAGCGTCAGGGTGCCAAAAGTGCCCGCGATCTGGGTGCCGACATTGCCCGAAACGGGGTTTGCCGTGTTGCTGCCCGCAGCCACGCCGGTCACGGTTGCACCGTCAGCGCCGAAAGTGTCGTTAAGGTCGACGTCGCCCGAGACCGACTGGCCTTCGTTGACATTGTTGGTGTCGGGCCGCGCAGTCGGCACGTCATCGACGATGACGATCACGAAGCCGGTCGAAGCGGTGTCGCCATCGCTGTCGGTGACAGTCAGGCTGAAGCTGTCGCTGTCAGGATCGGTCAGCGTGTTGTCGCTCAGCGTGTAGCTGTAGCTGTATTCGCCATCGGTCAGAGTGACCGTGAGCACGCCCTTTGCGGTCGTGACGGTGCCACCATTGGTGACATCGACGCCGTTGATCACCAGCTTGGCGATCGTGTCGTTGCCGGTGTCGATGAAGATCTGGCCCGAGGTCGTCTCGCTGTCGCTCGCCGCGTCCGAACCGGCCGGCTCGCTGCCACGCGCGGGCAGGCCCGCTTCGTCGACCAGGTTGCGGCCTTCGGTGCTGATCTCGGGGGTCGAGTCCGGCAGCAGGCGGATGGTCACGGTGGCGATATCGACGTCGCCGTCGCCATCGGTGATCGAATAGTTGAAGGTGACAGTGCCTTCCTCGCCCGGTGCGGGCGTGTAGGTGAAGGTGCCGTCATTGTTGTAGACCAGCGAGCCTGCGCCGGTGAGCGTGCCGGGCACCGCCGCGATCTGGTTCAGCGCCACGCCGTCCGCGCCGGGCACGTCATTGGCGAAGACGTTGACGGTAACCGCGGCGTTCTCGCTCGCCTGGCCGCCATTGTCGTTGATCGCATCGGGCGTGTCGTCGATGATGGTGATGACGAGGTCGTCCTGCGCCACGTCGCCGTCAAGGTCGGTCACCCGGATGTCGAACGAGACCGAGGTGTTGTCACCCGAAGTGTTGTCAGCCAGCGTGTACTGATAGGTGATGCTGCCATCGCCGGTGGCCGGGTCATAGGTATAGCCGGTGATCACCAGCGTGCCGGTGGCGTTCGAAACGATCGTCTGCGGCAGCGCACCCGGCGTGATCGCCACGCCGTTGATGGTCACGCTCGCCACGCCGTCGGGCGAGTTGAAGGTGATGGTCGAGCCGGTCGCTTCGGTCGTGTCCGAATTGTTGACTGGATTACCGTCGGCAATTTCGCCCGAACCCACGGTTTCCGAACCGCGCGGCGGCAGGCCGCCTTCGTCAACCACCGTGCCTTCGCCGATGGTGGGCACCAGCACCGTGTCGGGCGCGTCACCGATGGTGATCGTCAGCGTCGCGGTGTCGGTGCTGCCGTCCTGGTCGACGATGGTATAGGTGAAGCTCTCGCTCACGCCGCCGGGCGTGTTGAGGTCGCGCACATAGGTGTAGCTGCCGTCTTCGTTGAGCGTCAGCGTGCCATACTGGCCCTGCAGCGTGTCGCCGGGCTGCGCGGTGGTGTTGCCCTTGGCAAAGCTGACCACCGCATCGACGCCTTCTTCGCCGTCGGGATAGTCATCCGCGCCGGATTCGTCGTTGAGCAGCACATTGCCGCTGATCGGCGCATGGCTGCCGGCGGGCACCACGCCCACATCGTCCGCCGCGATCGGCGAATCGTCTTCCACGATCACGCGCAGCGTCGCCTGGGCGCTGTCGCCATCGCGGTCGAACACGGTCATCTGGAAGAAGCCGTCGTTGGTTTCATTGAGCAGATTGTCGGCCAGCGTGTAGCTGAAACCGATCCGGCCGCCGGCCAGGTCGATGCTGGTGATCGTCATCGTGCCGAAGGGCGAGGTGAACTGCTGGCCGATCGCGGTGATCGCGACGCCATTGATCTGCACTTGCGACACGCCGTCGGGCGCGTTGAACACGATCGTGCCGGTGGTGGTTTCGGCATCGGTCTCGTCCGCCGTGCCCGGAGGCTCGGTGCCTTCCCCGCCACGCTCGGGCAGGCCGCGCTCGGCCACGGTGGCGATCGCGTTTTCGACGCCCACCGGATTGTCCGGCGTCTCGATCACGATATCGGGTTCGCTGTCCTCGAAGGGGATGATTTCCTCTTCCGGCTGCACGATCCGCGCCAGCTCGGTATAGGGCAGCAGGTCGCCGCGGTCGAACCCGGGCTGCAGGAAGGCCTGGCCATCGTCGAAATCGCCGCCCGAGCTGGGCAGCTGGCCCGGCTGGGCTTCGGGCGTCAGCGCGTCGTTGAGCAGCGCCGAGACGTTGAGCGGCGGCACCGCCACCCCGTCGATCACCAGCTGCGGCACGATGATCGCGCCGTCGAGGATCACGATGCGGCTGCCATCGGCCAGGGTGATCACGAGGTCGCGGCCCTGCACCGCGATATCCTCGAGCGAGGTCCCCGCAGGCAGGTTCACCACGCCATTGGCGTCGGGCGCCACGATCCGCGTGCCGGCCGGCATGTTCGCGGGCGCTTCCTGGAAATTGGCCGAGCCCAGGCCGAGCGCGTCATCCGCTCCGCCGTCCTGCTCGAAACCACCGCGCTTGCCGCCTTCGAAATCAACCATGGTAAAGCCCCTCTGCGTCGGGTCGGACCATCCAACCCTGCTTGCAAACCCCCGATGGAATGGAACTGCCGCCCGCGCTGCATGCAGCCTCGGGAAAAAACCCACCCATCAAGTGCTTGCGGCCCGTATGTTAACGCCCGATTCCCCCGAACGACTCGGATTGCGGGCATTTCGTTAGCTAAAGTGAACCAGTGAATCGTGTTCCTTGCAAGGCCGGTAACCATATTTCGTGAATCGGGTTTCGCCGTGCAGAGAGGGATTTATCGCGATTTCGCGCTTTCCCGCGCGGCCCGTCCCGCCATGGCACAGATCGTTAGGCGAATGTGACCGAAACGGCTGACAAGGCATAACGGGTGGAGCATGCCGGATCGACTGGCCGTCAGCCGAAAGGATAACGCGGGCAACGCCAGGCGCGGCGATCGGGCGGCCCCGATCCGGGCCGCGGCGGGCCGAAAATCAGCCGGCTTTATATAAAGGGCGGGCTGGAGGGTGGCTTTTATGTCACGGCGCATCCGGGCGCGGCGCAGCTGGCGGCAGGGCCAGGGCATGGCCGCGAATCGCAAGCGAATCAGTGGCTTGGTAAACGAGCGCGAATCGCATCCGGCCGGCGGAATGATTCGACGGGGCGGTGTGGCGGCGCGGCACCGCGTTAACCGTGTCTGCTAACATTCAAGGGGTATACTTGCCTGTTTTTCGGTGTTAATTTGTTTTTGAAACGTCATCGTTGACCCAAGCGGGTTAACGACTGACACTTGTTGACAGTTCCGAGGGGAACCAAGTGCGAAGACCGGTGCGAGCCGGACAACAAGAACGGGTCGCACTGGTTCCAAGCACTACCCCCCTCGGGGCCTGGTTATCCGGACGAACAGCCGGGATCCATGACTTTGGCATGCATGGCGATCGATCAGCGGGGCCATGCGACAATTGGGGTAATGACTATGATCAAGAACTTTCTTCGTGACGAGTCGGGCGCTTCGGCGGCCGAATACGCTCTGATCCTCGCCATCGTTGGCGCTGGTATCGCTGCTGCCGCGCTTGCTCTGGGCAACGCCATCGCTGGTGCGATGGACGGCGCTGAAGACAGCATCTGCGCTCAGGCACTGGGCTGCACCGTCGACTAAGTTGACGTTTGGATGTCCCGCAGCTTCTCTTGCAGGGGCTGCGGGAAATTCCTGCTTTCGCGTCGACGGATTCGAAGGCATTATATATATTTGGAATTCGGGGGGAAATCATGCGGGGACGAAATCTCCTGATCATAGGATTGGCCGTGTTTCTCGGCCTGATCGCGGTTTATTTCGCGAACACCTATTTCAGCGGCGTCGAGCGCCAACAGGAGCGCGCGGCGGAAGAAAACCGCATGGCGCGGATCGTCGTCGCCACGCAGGATTTCCAGTTCGGCACCCCGCTTGCCACCACCAATCTGCGCCTGGCCAACTGGCCGGCCAATTCGGTGCCGCAAGGCGCCTTTGTCTCGATTGAAGAGGCAACGCGTGGCGGCCGCGTGGCGCTGCGCCCGATCGCGATCGGCGAACCCATCCTGGCCAGCAAGGTCAGTGGAGAGGGTGGCCGCGCCACGCTGGCCTCGATCCTGCCGGAAGATCTGCGCGCCGTTTCGGTGCCAGTTGACCAAGTGGCAGGTGTGGGCGGTTTCGTGCGCGCGGGCGACGTCGTCGACGTCGTACTTACGCGCATCATCCCGGGTGAGGGAGCAACCCAGACGGACAAAATGGCCACCGTGGTGCTCGAAAACACTCTAGTGCTGGCGATCGACCAGGTGGCTGACGAGAACCAGACCGAACCCAAAGTGGGGCAAACCGCCACGCTGCAGACTGACCTTTTGGGCGCGCAGAAGCTGGCGCTGGCGCGCGAAGTCGGATCCTTGAGCTTGGTGCTGCGCAATGTCGAGAACCAGAGCGTGGGCGGCACGCAGACCGTGACTGCCAGCGATTTGGGCGGTGCAGGCCTGTATATCGCGGCGCGCAACACCGCCGCCGCGCCTGCGATGGCGCCAGCTGCGCCGCGTGCTGCCTCTGCCGGTGGCGCGCCGGCCCCGCGCCGGCCCAGCGGGCCGACCATGGCGGTGGTGCGGGGGGTCGAATCGACCACTTACGAAGTCAAGCGCAACGGGGGGATGTAACGTGACGCGCAAGATCCTTAAGAGCATCGGCGCAGCCGCGCTGATCGGGCTGGCACCCGTGCTGGCCGCCCCTGCCGCGGCGCAGGACGGCGAGACATCGATCCATGCCGGATCGGTCGAAGTGCCGGTGAACAAGAGCCAGGTGATCACGGCTGACCGGCCGATTGCCCGGGCAATGATCGGCAATGACGAAATTGCCGACATCTTCCCGATTTCGGACCGTTCGGTCTATGTGCTGGGCAAGAAGCTCGGCACCACCAGCCTGACGCTGTATGACCGCGCCAACAATGTGCTGGCGGTGATGGACGTGGCGGTAGGCCCCGATGTGATCGGCCTGCGCGAACAATTGGCGCAATTGCTGCCCAATGAGCAGATCGACGCGCGCATTTCGAACGAATCGATCGTGCTTTCGGGCACGGTGTCGGGCGCCGGCGCGGCGGACCGCGCGGCGCAACTGGCGGCGGCCTACGCCGGCGACAAGGTGGTGAACCTGATGTCGCTGGGCGGCAGCCAGCAGGTGATGCTGGAAGTGCGCTTTGCCGAGGT
>CAZCNF010000040.1:0-21246 GCA_964500135.1 uncultured Porphyrobacter sp. | reverse complement strand
GCAAGCCGCGCGACCTGGGCGAATGGAAGGCGCGGATCGCGGGGTGGCGCGCGCGTGAATGCCTCGCCTATCCCGAGAAGTCCGATTTGATCATGCCGCAGAAGGCGGTCGAGCGCCTGTTCGCGCTGACCAAGGCGCGCAACCCGATCATCACCACCGAAGTCGGCCAGCACCAGATGTGGGCCGCGCAATACTTCGGTTTCAACGACCCCAACAAATGGCTCACTTCGGGTGGCCTCGGGACCATGGGCTATGGCCTGCCCGCCGCGATCGGCGCCCAGCTGGGCAATCCGGACGACCTGGTGATCGACATCGCCGGTGAAGCCTCGATCCAGATGAACATCCAGGAACTGGGCACCGCCAGCCAGTATCGCCTGCCGGTCAAGGTGTTCATCCTCAACAACGAATACATGGGCATGGTGCGTCAGTGGCAGCAGCTGACCTATGAAAGCCGCTATTCCAACAGCTATTCGGACAGCCTGCCCGATTTCGTGAAGCTGGCCGAAGCCTATGGCTGGAAGGGCATTCGCATCGAGGACGAGGCCGGGCTGGATGCCGGGATCGAGGCCATGCTGGCGCATGATGGCCCGGTGATGGTCGATTGCCTGGTGGCCAAGGAAGCCAATTGCTTCCCGATGATCCCCAGCGGCGCGGCGCACACCGACATGCTGCTCTATGGCGACCAGGTCCAGGGCACGATGGACGACGAAGCCAAGGCCCTGGTCTGATGGACGAAGTTATGCGCGTGGCCTTCGACAAGCTCAGGCTGAGCGGAGGTCTGTCATTGTTCCCCATTCCGCTCGTCCTGAGCCTGTCGAAGGACAGCCACGAGGTTTCCGCATGAAAATCGCAACCGCCGCCAGCGAACGGCATGTGCTCAACATCACGGTCGACAATGAATCGGGCATCCTCGCCAAGATCGCCGGGCTGTTCACCGCGCGCGGCTACAACATCGACAGCCTGACCGTGGCCGACATCACCGAGAACCACGCGGTGAGCCGGATCACCATCGTCACCAGCGGGCCGCCGCAAGTGATCGACCAGATCGAGGCGCAGCTTGAGCGGCTGGTGCCGGTGCACAAGGTAGTCGACCTGACCGAGGCCGGCCCGCATGTCGAACGCGAGCTGGCGCTGGTGAAGGTGGCGGGCACCGGCGAGAAGCGGGTCGAGGCGCTGCGCATCGCCGATGTGTTCCGCGCCAGCGTGGTCGACACCACCACCGAAAGCTTCGTGTTCGAACTCACCGGCGCGCCGGACAAGATCGACAGCTTCATCGCGCTGATGCGCGGCCTAGGCCTGGTCGAGGTCGGCCGCAGCGGCGTGGTGGGCATGATGCGCGGGGCCGAGGGAGCTTGAGGCGACCATAGAATTTATTCGTCGCCCTGAACTTGTTTCAGGGTCCATTCTTCCACTAGCGCGGGTGCGGATGGCTGGATGGATGCTGAAACGTGTTCAGCATGACGGTCCAAAGAGGGAAACGAAATGAAAGTTTTTTATGACGCCGATGCCGATCTTGGCCTCATTCGCAACAAGAAGATTGCCGTGCTCGGCTATGGCAGCCAGGGCCATGCCCATGCCCAGAACCTGCGCGACAGCGGGGTGCAGGAGGTGGCGATCGCGCTGCGCACCGGTTCGGCCACCGCACGCAAGGCCGAAGCTGCCGGCTTCAAGGTGCTGAGCAACAAGGACGCGGCGGCCTGGGCCGACGTGCTGATGGTGCTGGCACCCGACGAGCACCAGGCGGCGATCTGGGAGCATGATCTCAAGGACCACATGAAGCCCGGCAGCGCGCTCGCCTTTGCCCATGGCCTCAACATCCACTTCGGCCTGATCGAGGCCCCGGCCGACATCGACGTGATCATGATCGCGCCCAAGGGCCCGGGCCACACCGTGCGCAGCGAATACCAGAAGGGCGGCGGCGTGCCCTGCCTCATCGCCGTGCACCAGGATGCCAGCGGCAAGGCGCATGACATCGCGCTGGCCTATGCCTCGGGCGTCGGCGGCGGGCGCAGCGGCATCATCGAGACGAACTTCAAGGAAGAATGCGAAACCGACCTGTTCGGCGAGCAGGCGGTGCTGTGCGGCGGCATCACCCACCTGATCCAGGCCGGGTTCGAAACGCTGGTGGAAGCCGGTTATGCGCCCGAAATGGCCTATTTCGAGTGCCTCCATGAAACCAAGCTGATCGTCGACCTGCTGTACGAAGGCGGCATCGCCAACATGCGCTACTCGATCAGCAACACCGCCGAATATGGCGACATCACCACCGGCCCGCGCATCATCACCGCCGAAACCAAGGCCGAGATGAAGCGCGTGCTCGACGATATCCAGTCGGGCCGTTTCGTGAAGAACTTCGTGCTCGACAATCGCGCCGGCCAGCCCGAGCTGAAGGCGGCCCGCAAGCGCGCCGAAGCCCATCCGATCGAGCAGACCGGCGCTCGCCTGCGCGCCATGATGCCGTGGATCAGCGCCAACAAGCTGGTCGACAAGGACAAGAACTGATCCGCTCCGGAACTTCGGCTGTCCCGCCCGGTTGATGCCGGTGACGGGACAGTCCGGAGGTTTGCATGAAGAAATCTTTGCTTGCGCTCGCCCTGCTCGGCTCGAGCGCCTTTGCGGTTACCGCTATTTCGGCGCAGGACGCGCCCAGCGTGCCGGGCGCAGTCGATCCCTCGCGGGTCGCTGCCGGCAGCTATTCGCTCGATCCCTCGCACACGCTGGTCTCGTGGCGCGTCCACCATTTCGGCTTCAATGACTACATCGGCCTGTTCGGCGACATCACCGGAACCATGCAACTCGATCCGGCCAATGTCGGCGCAGCCAGCTTCGACATCTCGATCCCGATCGCACAGGCGACCGTCGCCAGTGAAGGCCTGCGCAACCATCTGTTCCGCGCCGGCAAGGATGGCGCGGCGCCGGACTTCTTCGGGCCCGAACCGGCCCCTGCCCGGTTCGTTTCGACCAGCGTGCGCCAAACGGGCGACACCACCGCCGTCGTCAGCGGCATGCTGACCATGAACGGCAAGACCGCGCCCGTGACCATGCTGGTCACCTTCACCGGCGCCGGCGCCAATCCCTTCAACAAGAAGCAGACCGTGGGCTTCGACGCGCGTGCAGTGATCGATCGCCGCCAATGGGGCATCACCTATGGCGTGCCGCTGGTGGGCGAAGAGGTCGAACTGCAGATCAGCGCCGCGTTCGAACTGCAGTGATCGCGCTCGACAAATCCCCGCAGCGTCGCCAAACGCGGGGGAATGCGGCTCAGCGATTGCCACAATATCGATGACCTCCGGCAACTGGCCAGGGCGCGCCTGCCCTGGCCGGTGTTCGACTATATCGACGGCGCGGCCGATGACGAGCTGACCAAGGCCCGCAACACCGCCGCATTCGAGAATGCGGACCTCGTGCCCGATGTGCTGGCGGGCGTGGCCGAGATCGACACCAGCTGCACGATCATGGGGCGGCGCACAGCCCTGCCGCTGATGCTCAGCCCCACCGCCGTGCAGCGCGCCTTCCACTGGCAGGGCGAGACAGCCGTTGCCAGGGCAGCCGAACGGTTCGGCCTGTGGTTCGGCATCTCCAGCCTCGCGACCCGCAGCATCGAGGAAGTTGCCGCGCTGACCGGCGGGCCCAAGCTGTTCCAGCTCTATGTCCACAAGGACAAGGGGCTCAATGCCTCGATGATCGAGCGCTGCCAGGCCGCGCGCTTCGACGCCCTCGCGCTCACCGTCGACACGATCGTTTCGGGCAAGCGCGAGCGCTGCCTGCGCAGCGGCTTCACCACCCCGCCCCGCTTTTCGGCCAGTGCGCTGTGGAGCTATGCCACGCGCCCGCGCTGGACGCTGGACTATCTCCTGCGCGAGCAATTCCGCCTGCCCAATCTCGACACGCATGTGCGCGAAGGCAGCGGCAAGGCAGTCAGCATCGCCGAATATTTCAACACCATGCTCGACACCTCGATGGACTGGGACACCGCCGCGCGGATCCGCCAGGACTGGGGCGGCACCTTCTGCCTCAAAGGCGTGATGAGCGCCGCCGACGCGCGCCGCGCGGTCGAGATCGGGGCCGATGCGATCATGATCTCCAACCATGGCGGACGGCAGCTGGATGGCAGCCGGGCCCCGTTCGATCAGCTGCGCGAAATCGTCGATACGGTCGGCGGGGAAATCGAGATCATCTGCGATGGCGGCGTGCGGCGCGGCACCCATGTGCTCAAGAGCCTGTGCGCGGGCGCAACCGCGGCGAGCGGGGGCCGACTCTACCTTTATGCGCTCGCGGCGGCCGGGCAACCCGGGGTCGAGCGCGCGATCGGTATCCTCAAGGACGAGATCGAACGCGGGATGCGGCTGATGGGCGTGACTTCGGTCGACCAGCTCGTGCCTGGAAGGCTGCGCTGGCGCTGATACCAGCGCGGTCGCACTTGTCATGAAAGTGCAACCGGACTGTCGTTCAGCGCAACGCGGCATTTGTCTGCACGAAGGATCCGCCATGACCCGCCCCGCACTCCTCCTGCTCGTTGCGCCGTTCACCTTGCTTGCCGCCTGCAATTCGCCGGACAGCGAAAGCGAGAACGCTGAAGATTTCGCCGCACGGATTGGTGAACCTGGTGATGCCGCCGGAGCAGCACCCTCGCCCGCGGGCACGCCGGTTCCGCCAACGGTCTACACGCCGCGCCCGGGCGCGGCGCCGGGCGCTTTCGTGCCCGGAACCGCGACCGATCCCGAAGCGGCCGGCTGCGGTGCGCCCAAGGTCGCCAAGTTCTTCGGGCGTCCGGCCGATGGCGCCAGCCGCGCCGCGATCCTCGCGGCCGTAGCGCCCCAGCAGAACGTGCGCTTTGTCGAGCCCGGCACCAATGTTACGCCCAATCCGGATTCCACCCGGCTCAACATCATGATCGACGTGACCGGGGTTATCCGCGACGCGCGGTGCGGCTGATCCTTCCGGGATCGGCCCAGATCAGACAATTTCTCGGCTTGCGCCTTGCACTCGGCGCAATTTTCGGCAATTGCGGGCGCATGACGCGTAACGGATCGCTGCTGCTACGACTTACACGCCCTTGGGCGTGACCTTTCGCGTGCCCTGACGACGCGCGATCCGCTCAAGGGATTTCCAGCCGCACCGCTTCCCATCCATTGCGTTACGAGTTCCATCGCCATGTCCATGTTGTCCGATCCGAGCCGGAAGTATCGGCCCTTTCCGCAAGTCAATCTGCCCGACCGGCAGTGGCCCGGCCGCACCATTACCACGCCGCCTCGCTGGCTTTCGACTGACCTGCGCGACGGCAACCAGTCGATCATCGACCCGATGGATGCGGTGAAGAAGAACCGCTTTTTCGATGAGCTGGTGCGGATCGGGATCAAGGAGATCGAAGTCGGCTTTCCGAGCGCGGGAGCAACCGAATTCGACTTCATTTCGGGCCTGGTGCGATCCGGCCGCATCCCCGATGACGTAACGGTGCAGGTTCTGACGCAGAGCCGCGAGGACCTGATCCGCACCAGTTTCGAGAGCCTCGAAGGCGCGCGCGCGGCGATCGTGCATCTCTACAATGCGGTCTCGCCGGCGTGGCGCGACATCGTGTTCCGCATGTCGAAGGACGAGGTTCGAGCTATCGCGGTGGCGGGCGCGAAGGTGATGCGCGACGAGGCAGCGAAGCGGCCCGGCACGCAGTGGCACTTCCAGTACAGCCCCGAAACCTTCTCGACCGCCGAACTCGATTTCAGCATTTCGGTGTGTGAAGCGGTGATGGAGGTGCTCGAGCCGACACCCGAGCATCCGATCATCCTCAACCTGCCGGCCACGGTCGAGGCGGCGACGCCCAATATCTATGCCGACCAGATCGAGTATTTCTGCCGCAACCTGCCGAACCGCGCCAGCGCGGTCATCAGCCTCCACACCCACAACGACCGCGGCACCGGCGTGGCGGCGGCGGAACTGGGCCTGATGGCGGGGGCGGACCGGGTCGAGGGCTGCCTGTTCGGCAATGGCGAGCGGACCGGCAATTGCTGCCTCGTGACTGTGGCGCTCAACATGTACACCCAGGGGATCGACCCCGGGCTCGACTTCTCCGACATCGACCGGATCATCGAGACGGTGGAATACTGCAACGAATTGCCGGTGCACCAGCGCCACCCCTATGGCGGCGAACTGGTGTTCACGGCCTTTTCGGGTAGCCACCAGGACGCGATCAAGAAGGGCTTCGAGGCCCATGCGAAGCAGAACGACGAGTTGTGGCGCGTGCCCTACCTGCCGATCGATCCGGCCGACCTCGGCCGCAATTACGAAGCGGTGATCCGGGTCAATTCGCAGTCCGGCAAAGGCGGGTTTGCCTGGGTGCTGGAGCAGGACCAGGGCCTGAAGCTGCCCAAGAAGATGCAGGCAGACTTCTCGAGGCATGTCCAGCGGCTGGCTGACGAACTGGGCCGCGAGCTCAACGCGGCAGACATCTGGGACGCCTTCCGCAAGGCTTATCACGTCAAGATCCACCCCAAGCATTTCCAGCTGGTCGATTACGAGGAAAGCCGGGCGTCCGATGGCACCCGCATCTTTTCTGGCAAGATCGCGGTCGAAGGCCGCGAACAGAGCGTCAGCGGGCGCGGCAACGGGTTGATTTCGTCGGTGATGAGCACGATCCGCGAGACCTTCGGTGTCGAGCTTGAAGTGGTCGACTACACTGAGCATGCGCTCGGCACTGGTACCGATGCCCGCGCTGCCGCCTATCTCGAATGCCGCGCGCCCGATGGACGCACGGTGTGGGGCTGCGGGATCGACGAGGACATCGCCACCGCCAGCGTGCGCGCGGTGCTCAGCGCCGCGAACAATGCCCTGCGCGACAGCGCTGTTTCGGGCTAAGCCGAAGCGGCGAGATTTCCTACACGCCCAATCCGCGTTATGGATTAACCGATGCCCCGACTTTGCGCGCCATCCACCGCAGCAAAAGGCCCGCAACAGGCGGCCTGATGCCAATGCGCTTTTCACCTTCTGTACTGTGGTGCATGCGGTGCGTGGAGCGGGTCGTCGAGTGAAAGGACAAGCGTAGATGACCGAAGCGATTCTCGAGCCGGACCTGCCGATCATCGACCCGCATCATCATTTGTGGGACCTGAGCCCCCTCATCGCCGCTTTTCCCCAGCCGCGCCATCGCTTCATCGATGCGCTTGTCCCCAACGCCTACTATAATTTCGACGCGCTGCGGGGGCACCTGACCAGCGGGCACAATGTGATCGGCACCGTGTTTGTCGAATGCGGCGCCTTCTACAATCCGGCCTATGGCGAGGATATAAAGGTTGTCGGCGAAGTCGAATATGTCAACGGCACGGCCGCCCAATCGGCTTGCGGGCTTTATGGGCCGTTGCGCGCCTGCGCGGCGATCGTCGGCCATGCTAATCTGCTGCTCGGTGACCGCGCGGCGCCAGTGCTTGAACGACTGCAGGCGGCCGCACCCGGCCGCTTCCGCGGAATCCGCCACCAGGCCGCGTGGGACGCCGATCCCGCTGTCCTGGGCGCGCCGTTCCACGCGCCTGCGGGGCTCTATCTCGACCGCACCTTCCGCGAAGGCTTTGCCCATCTTGGCCGGATGGGCCTGACCTTCGATGCCTGGCTGCTCGAACCGCAACTGCCCGACGTGATCGACCTTGCCCGCGCCTTCCCTGATCAACCGATCTGCCTCGATCATTGCGGCACGCCGCTTAACATCGCGAGCTATCATGGGACGCTGCATGAACGCTTCGACACCTGGCGGCACCATATTCGCGAGCTCGCGCAATGCGAGAACGTGGTAGTGAAACTGGGCGGGCTGGCGATGGCCTTCTGCGGCTTGCCAGATAAGGGGCCGGGTGCGGGATTGGGTTCGGAAGACCTCGCCGCCATGTGGCGGCCCTATATCGAGACCTGCATCGACGCCTTCGGGCCCGAGCGGGCGATGTTCGAAAGCAACTACCCGGTCGACTGGTGGGGCGCGGAGTATCCGGTGCTGTGGAACGCCTTCAAACGCATCGCGCGCAGCGCCAGTGCAGCCGAGAAGCGCGCGCTGTTTGCCGGCACGGCCGCGCGCTTCTACCGCATCGAGGAACTGCTCCCGCCCGCCTGACGCTACGGCATCAGGGCCCGTCCAGCCCTAGCAAAATCGCAGCCTCGACAGCAGCGGCAGCGCCGCTTAAGCGGCCCCAAAGTCGAGCATTCTTGAACGGAGTTACCGATGGCCCTGCCCGCCCCCTTCGACCGCCTGCGCCTGCCCTTGATCGGCTCGCCCCTGTTCATCGTTTCGGGCCCGGAACTGGTGATCGCGCAATGCAAGTCCGGGATCATCGGCAGCTTTCCGGCGCTCAATGCCCGGCCGCAAACCCTGCTCGACGAATGGCTGCACCAGATCACCGAAGAACTGGCCAAGCATAACCGCGAAAATCCCGATCGCCCCGCAGCGCCGTTTGCCGTAAACCAGATCATTCACAAGACCAACGATCGCGTCGATGCCGACATGGCGACCTGCGAGAAGTGGCAGGTGCCGATGATCATCACCTCGCTTGGTGCGCGCGAAGAGGTCTACCAGGCGGTCCGCAACTGGGGCGGGATCACGCTGCATGACGTGATCAACAACCGCTTTGCGCAAAAGGCCATCGAAAAGGGCGCGGACGGGCTGATCCCGGTCGCTGCCGGCGCGGGCGGGCACGCCGGCGCGCTTTCGCCCTTCGCGCTGATGCAGGAAATCCGCGAATGGTTTGACGGGCTGGTCGCGCTGTCGGGCTCGATCGCGAATGGCTATTCGATCCTCGCCGCGCAAGCCCTGCGGGCCGACTTCGCCTATGCCGGCAGCGCCTTCATCGCCACGAAAGAAGCCAATGCCGACCAGCGCTACAAGGATGCGATCGTGGAAGGTAGCGCCGAAGGGATCATCTACACGAACCTGTTCACTGGCGTGCATGGCAACTACCTGCGATCGTCGATCGAGGCAGCGGGGCTCGATCCGGAGAACCTGCCGCAAAGCGATCCTTCGAAGATGAACTTCGGTTCGGGGGGAAACACCAAGGCCAAGGCCTGGAAGGACATCTGGGGTTCGGGTCAGGGCGTTGGCGCGATCAAGCAGGTCGGTACGGTCGAGGACCTGGTGGCACGGCTCGAGCGCGAATACCATGCCGCCAAGGCTCAGCTGGAAGCCAATTCCGCCTACCGGCCCTGGAACAGCTAGCTCAGGTTGCCCGCCACAGCGTTTCGGCCATGGCGTCGAGTTCGCTGAAGTCGAAACCCGTGCCCAGCGGATCCCGGCGATTGAGGACCAACCGATTGCGTTCGGCGAGCAACTGGTGGCGCAACCGGGATTGCAGCAAGTCAAGGGCAGCAAGAGCTTCTTCCATGGCCGCCTGCGGGTTCCGGCGGCATTGCTTCGACCAGTTTTGCTCGATACCGCCGACCCGTTCGATAACCATCGCGCTGTAGTCACGATGCGGACCGCGGTGGAGTGGCAGGCCAAGCCGGATCGCGGCATCTTCGGTCGCAGGCAGAAGGAGACCATTGGCCCGGAAATTGTCGAAGGCTGGTGTGCGCAAACCAATGCAATCGAACATCGGGCCAAAGCATGGCCGCGACAGCAGCTGGCGAGGCAGCAGGTGATGACGTTGAAGCGCGGGATCGTAGCCGGGCCGGCCCTTGCAGTTGATCGCGCGGAAGGAAAGCCAGGGCCGCGCGGATCGATTGCGATTGGTCCGGGCAATCTGGCCAGCGCGCATCCAGTTCAATTGCCCCAGACCCGGATGAATTTGCCGTTGGCAGATGGCTCAAGCTGAAGCAGCTGGCCAGTCGGGCCGATGATTTGCTCGACCCGTTCGATCCGGCCAGCCAGGACAAGCTGGTTGATAAGGCGGACACCAAGCCGGGTCGCAGCGACCTTGTCATTGGCCAGCGCCGGCTCGATCCTAAGCTCCTGGCCGATGATAAAACCAAGGCCCACGCTTTGCAGGCCACCATCCAATGTTTCGCGAAAGGAAGTGAGGCCAAGCGCCGGGAACGCGCCACCTTCGAGCCAGGCCGTGATAGAGGACTCGAAGAAGCGCCGCCCGATGAGGCTTTGGGCAGGCGACCAGGCGACCGCCTCGATCTGCTCGAAATGCTGAACCAGCTCGCGGGCCAGCCGCATTGTACCGCGCAAGATCGGCAGGGAGCCTGCGCCACCGGCAAGGTGTGCGCTCGGAACCAGCCGCAGCGCCTCGAAACTTGATGGCTTCATGTCGCTCCGGAAGTCGAAGCGATGCGCAGCCGGGGGAATGGTACAGGGCCATCCCGGCGCGAGACCCTCCAGATCGAACGTCAGGCCGTCGCGCAGCAACTCCAGCCAGTCACACTGCCGGCTTGTTGCCTGGGCCTCTGCCGCTGACGGATTGCGCATGCGGGCGACACTACCAACCGCTCCAAGCGGTCGCTGCGGGGCTGGATCCAGCGATATGGAAATGTTCGGCTGGGACTGAACGAAACGATGGATCGTCTGGCGATCGGGGCGTCGGCCCTGAACGAAGAGCAAGAAGAGCTCGCCCTCAGCACCAGTATCGTCGATGTCCCGGCCCTGCGTCACGCGAATGACTAGCCCCCGCTCCCGAAATTCTTTTTTCCAGCCTCAAACCTTGACGCGGATTTACCCGGACGTCGAGTCCTGTTTCCCGCCAGTTCGGATGGATTATCTGGACAATTCAATAGATACCCATACTTAGCCCTTCGGCCATCGCGGCACCCAGTGCTCTGGTCTCGGCGAGCCGGTGCTGTGGCACCAGTTTGGGTGCCAGAATGGCTTCCGGCGTTTGCGCATCGAGCCTGACGATTGCGGGATCGGCGACCCGGCGCAGACGCCAGCCTGTCACGATCCGGTCAATCTGGCGCCGGGCGCCCTCTCCATCAGAACCGGCAGCTATCACCGTGGCATAGGGCCGACCCTCGATCTGACCGAGCAAGGGATAATAGCAAAGGTCGAACATCTCTTTCATCTGCCCCGACATCGTGCCGAGATTCTCCGGGCAGACGAACACGTAGCCGGCAGCGGCGAGGAAATCTTCGGGTTGCGCATCAGCCGCTCCAACCAGCCTCGCAGCATCAGCCGCGCCGGCGGCGACGGCGCGCGCCAAGGCCTCGGATGCGCCGGTCCGGCTGTGCCAGACAACGAGCAGTGCGGGAGGGGCCTCGGGCGCAGACATGTCCTCACCTGACTGCCGTCCTTGTCGAAAGTCAATCGCGCGGCCTTCTCGCATCGGCCAAGCTGCACTAGGTAAGCCGCATGGCTTCGCGATCGCTTTCCCATGTACTCGGTATCACTTCATCGCTGTCGGGCCGGGCCTGGCGCTGGCGTGGCGGCAATATGGAGATTGCCTCAGACATTGGCGGGCTCGAGAACGACATCCTCACCCAGCTGCTGATGACGCGCGGGGTTCCGCGTGAGGAACTGGCCAAGCACCTTGCGCCGACCCTGCGCGAATTCCTCCCCGATCCGAGCCTGTTCCGCGACATGGAGCAGGCGGCCGAGCGAATCGCCCAAGCTGTGCTCGGGGGCGAGACGATCACCATCTACGGCGACTACGACGTCGACGGCGCGACCAGTGCCGCTCTTATGGCAAACCTCCTGCGCGACCTTGGGGCTGAGGCCAATTACTATATCCCTGACCGTTTGCTCGAAGGTTATGGGCCCAGCGGGGAAGCCCTGCTCAAACTGGCGCAAGCGGGGTCGAGCCTGATCGTCACGGTGGATTGCGGGGCCATGGCGCATGAAGCCTTGCGCCAGGCGCACGAGGCTGGCGTCGACGTGATCGTGGTCGATCACCATAAATGCGCGCCCGAGCTTCCGCTTGCCGCGGCGCTGGTGAACCCCAACCGGCTCGACGAATCCGACCACGCAGCCGCGCATGGGCATCTGGCCGCCGTGGGCGTAGCATTCCTGCTGGCGATCGCGCTGGTGCGGACGCTGCGCGAAAGGAACCACTTCGAGCAACGGCCCGAGCCCAACCTGATGGCACTGCTCGACCTGGTCGCCCTCGGTACGGTGGCTGACGTCGCCTCGCTGCATGGGCTCAACCGGGCCTTCGTGGCCCAGGGTTTGAAGGTCATGGCGCGGCGCGAACGGATTGGCATGGCCGCCCTGATCGATGCCAGCCGGTTGACCCGGGCGCCCCAATGCAGCGATCTGGGCTTTGCCTTGGGGCCGCGCATCAACGCCGGTGGGCGGGTTGGCGAATCGACTTTGGGGGTGCGCCTGCTCACCACGGACGACCCTGAAGAAGCGAGAGCTATCGCGGAGCAGCTTTCGCGATTGAACGAAGAGCGGCGCGCGATCGAAGCAGAGGTTCAACAGGCTGCCGAAGCGCAGCTCTCCGCGCAGCACAATCGGTCTGTGATCCTGCTGGCCGGACCAGGATGGCATCCCGGCGTGATCGGCATCGTGGCCGGGCGGATCAAGGAGAAGACCGGAAAGCCCAGCATCGTTATTGCTCTTGATGGCAGCACCGGGACCGGCAAGGGTTCCGGACGGTCGATCCAGGGGGTCGACCTTGGTGCCGCCATCATTGCCGCGCGCGAGGCCGGGCTGCTGCTGGCCGGAGGCGGACATGCCATGGCAGCGGGCCTGACCGTCGAAGGCGGGCACATCGAGCAACTCGGCGAATTCCTGAATTCGCGCCTGGCGCGCGATATCGATCGGGCGCGCGAGCACCAGACGATGCAACTCGACATCGCGGTCGCGCCAGGCGGGCTCACGCCGGAATTGGTCGAGACGCTGGAACGCGCCGGCCCGTTCGGGGTCGGCTGGCCTGGGCCACGGGTCGCGGTGGGACCAGTGCGAATCGTAAAGGCCGACATCGTCGGGCAAGACCATTTGCGCCTGATCGCTGCCGGCGATGACGGCCGTTCGTTCAAGGCGATTGCCTTCCGCGCCGCTGAAACCGAGATGGCGCAGACGTTGTTGCACAGCGCGAGCGGGCGGCGCTTTCACCTCGCCGGGCGGGTCAAGATCGACGATTGGGGCCCGCGGCTGCAGGCCGAACTGCACCTGGAGGATGCCGCCTTCGCCGATTGAGAATTTGTGGGTTGACCGGAAAGGCGCGCGCACCTATTGGCGCGCTCTCGCTTCGAGCGTGGCCCCTTCGTCTAGCGGTCTAGGACGCGGCCCTTTCACGGCTGAAACACGGGTTCGAGTCCCGTAGGGGTCACCATTCTTCGTCACATCGTTGTCATATTTTCCCCTTCAGGGGACAGCCGCGGCTTGGTGCTTTTCTTGGGCTGACGTTCTGTTATGCCCCGCCTCCAATGGACGAACGCGCAAAGCATCCGATTGCAGGCATTATCTTGGCGCTTGCGACAGGGCTGGTCCTTGCGGGGCTTGGCGCGGATCCGATGCTGGTGTTTGGCGCAACCATCATCTGGATCGGCTCGCTTTATCTTTCCGTCGGCCGCCCTCCTCCGGCAGAAACCAGGCCGCGGCAAAGCACCATTTCGCGCGAGAACATGGGCGAGCTGATCGAACATTCGGCCACACCGCTGCTGGTGTTCGAGGGCAGCAAGATCGCGATCGCCAACAAGGCCGCTCAACGCGTTCTGGGCAAGCATGTCGTCGGGCAGGATCCACGCATGGCCTTCCGTCAGCCGGAAGCGGTCAAGCTGCTGAGCAAGGACCGCAGCGGTGCCGCGATCGTCCGCGGCCTGGTGCGCCGGCGCGACATCTGGCGGATCAACCGCCAAAGGATCGACGATGACCTGTCCGTGATCGAGCTGATCAATCTCACCGCCGAAGCCGATATCAGCCGCGCGCACACCGATTTCGTGGCCAATGCCAGCCACGAGTTGCGCACACCGCTGGCCTCGATCATCGGCTATGTCGAAACTTTGCGAGAGGGTGACGGCGAGCTTGACCCCCAGACCTCGCGCAAGTTCCTCGATACGATCCTGCGTGAGGCCAAGCGGCTCGAATCGCTGGTCAGCGATCTGATGTCGCTCTCGCGGGTCGAGGCCGAGAAGCACGAGCAGCCCACCGAGATAGTCGAGCTTGCGTCACTTGTCGAACGGGCGGCCCGCGATGCAGCGGGGCCGGAACGCGGCGAACGGCTCAAGCTTGATCTTGCAGAGGGTTTGCGCATCCACGGCGACCGTCAGCAGCTCGAACAGCTGGTTCGAAATCTCGTCGATAATGCACTGAAGTATGGCGATCTCGAAGCGCCCGTGACGATCGAACTGGCCGAAGGACGCGATCGCCAGGCGCGCCTCGTCGTGACCGACAGGGGTGAAGGCATCGCACCTGAACACCTGCCCCATCTGACCCGCCGTTTCTATCGCACGGATCCGGGCCGCAGTCGCGCCTCGGGCGGAACGGGGCTTGGCCTGGCCATCGTCAAGCATATTGTCGAACGGCATCGCGGCCGGCTCGACATCGACAGTGAATTGGGCAAAGGCACCTCCGTCACTGTCCGCATCCCGACGGTCCAGGCAGAAGTGGAAGTCCTGTCATGAAATTGTCTTTTTTCTTTAACATTGGGGCGCTCATCCCCTAGCGAATCTTCCCTTGCACAGGGCAGAACGAGTTTACGCCAGATTGTAACGCACGGCACTTAACCGGTTGTCTTCCATCGACGCCGAAAAGAAGCGCAGGTCCAGCAGTTAGCCAATGACGTCGATTACCTTGCTCTTGATCGCCTTTGGCCTGGGCCTTGCCGCCTGGATTGCCGCACGCGCGAAGGCATGGAGCTTCCAGAAAGGCGTCGACACGCGCAGGATCGCTGCACGGCCGAACTATCATGCGTGGTATGTGGCGCTATGGGTGGTCGTGCCGCTGCTCGCCTTTACCGTGCTGTGGTCAGTGATCGAGCCCCAGCTGGTCCTGCAATCGGTGCTTGCGTCCCCGGCCGCACAAAGCTTGCCCGAGTTCGGGTTCGAGCGCGACTCGATCCTGGCCGAAGCGCGGGCAGTTGCAGCCAATGGCACGGGCTCCGTATTCAATCCCGCCGCGGAGGCATTGGTCGCCCCCTTTGCCGAAGCGGCAACACGGTATCGGGTGATCGGAATCATCGTTGCGGCGCTTATTGCCCTTGTTACCGGCACCCTGGCATTCCTGCGGCTGAAGCCCGATTTCACGGCGCGCACTCGGGTGGAACGCGCGGTCATGGCGATCCTGCTGCTCGCGTCGCTGGTCGCCATCCTGACCACTTTCGGCATCTTCGCCAGCCTGGTGTTCGAAACGGTGCGCTTCTTTGGGATGGTCTCGCCGATCGATTTCCTGTTCGGGACTTTCTGGGGCCCCGACCCGATGAGCAACCCCGACAATCCCGATCCGACCCGCTATGGCGCGATCCCGCTGTTCTGGGGCACCATCTATATCGGCGCGATCATCGCCATGATCGTGGCAATCCCGCTCGGTTTGATGAGCGCGATCTACCTTACGCAGTATGCCCACCCGCGCCTGCGCGCATGGCTGAAGCCGGCGCTGGAAATTCTCGCCGGCGTGCCGACAGTGGTCTACGGCTATTTCGCCGCCCTCACGGTCGCGCCGGCGATACGCGATGCCGCCGTGGCCGTGGGCATCAGCGGCGCATCCAGCGAGAGCGCGCTGGCCGCAGGCGTGGTGATGGGCGTGATGATCATCCCGTTCGTCTCATCCATGGCCGATGATTCGATCGCGGCAGTGCCCAGCGCCATGCGCGACGGCAGCTTGGCGCTTGGGGCGACGACGTCCGAGACGATCCGGCGCGTCCTTGTCCCGGCTGCGCTGCCCGGAATTGTCGGCGGGGTGATGCTGGCGATCAGCCGCGCAATCGGCGAAACCATGATCGTGGTGATGGCCGCCGGGGCATCGGCCAATCTTACCGCCAACCCGCTCGAAGCGATGACCACGGTGACGTTCCAGATCGTCGCCATGCTGACCGGCGAAGGCAGTTTCGACCATCCCGCTACGCTCAGCGCCTTTGCCCTGGGACTGGTTCTGTTCACTGTGACGCTGGGGCTAAACTTCGTGGCCCTGCGCGTCGTCAAACGGTTCCGTGAAGCCTATGAATGACGCCGCCCCCCCTTCTGGCCAGCTCGCCCCCACGCGGACCGACGCCTTCCGCAAGCGCCTCGAAAAGCGCTATGCGGCCGAGCGTCGTTTCAAGTTCGCCGGGCTTGGGGCCGTCCTGCTTTCGGTGGCAGTGCTGATCTTCCTGCTGGGCAGCATGACCTTTAACGGCATTGCCGGCTTCCAGCGCGCCGAACTCTCCGTTACGATTGATTTTCCGGCCTCGGGCCTGTCGGGCGATGCGGCCAGCCTGAGCGAAGACACCGGCTTGCAGACACTCGAGATGCAGGGCTTGCCCGATGTGGTGGCGTTCTATGCCGAGGAATCGCTTGGGCCTGAAGCCGCCAGCGGCGTCAGCACCGAGGCCTGGCGCGAAGTGGCTGCGGCGATCGTTGCAGACCCGCAGTTGCTGCAAGGCGCGCACAGCTTCAACCTCCCGGCCAGCGATGCCCTCGCTTCCGGCCTCAAGGGAGAAGGTGCGCCAGAGATGCAGGCGCTGGCCAAGCAGCTTGAAGCCGAAGGCAAGCTGGCGAGCAATTTCGATCCGGGATTCCTGTCCCGGGCCGATGCCACCAGCCCGCAGAAGGTCGGGATCTGGGGTGCGCTCAAGGGCTCGATCCTGACCATGATCGTGACGCTGCTGCTGGCCTTCCCGATCGGCGTCCTGGCCGCGCTTTACCTTGAAGAATATGCGCCCAAGAACCGCTGGACCGACGTGATCGAGGTTTCGATCAACAACTTGGCCGCAGTTCCCTCGATCATCTTCGGCCTGCTCGGCCTCGCGGTGTTCCTGTGGATTTTCCCGAACTACCGCTCCGCTCCGCTGATTGGCGGGATGACGCTGGCTTTGATGACGATGCCGGTGATCGTGATTTCCGGCCGCAACGCGATCAAGGCCGTGCCCCCATCGATCCGCGACGGAGCGCTGGCGATCGGCGCATCTCCGGTACAGGTGGTGTTCCACCATGTGCTGCCGCTGGCCCTGCCCGGCATCCTTACAGGCACCATCATCGGCATGGCGCGCGCATTGGGTGAAACCGCGCCGCTGCTGATGATCGGCATGCGCGCATTCGTGGCTTCCCCGCCCGACGGGTTCACATCGCCCGCCACCGTGCTGCCGGTGCAGATCTTCCTGTGGTCCGACGAGATCGACCGCGGGTTTGTCGAACGCACCAGTGCCGCGATTATCATCCTGCTGCTGTTCCTTCTCGTGATGAACGGCCTCGCGATCTACCTCCGCAACAAATTCGAGAAAAAGTGGTGACAGTCATCCATCCCAACCTCGAGGTCATCGACCCCAAGATGCGCGCCAAGGACGTATCGGTCTACTATGGCGACAAGCTGGCGATCGACAATGTTTCGATCGACATTCCGGCGCGCTTCGTGACGGCCTTCATCGGCCCTTCGGGCTGCGGCAAATCAACCCTGCTGCGCACGCTCAACCGGATGAACGACACCATCCCCAGCGCGCGGGTGGAAGGCACGATCGAGCTCGACAGCGAAGACATCTACCGTTCGGGGATGGATGTGGTGCAGCTGCGCGCGCGAGTGGGCATGGTGTTCCAGAAGCCCAACCCCTTCCCCAAGTCGATCTATGAAAACGTCGCCTACGGTCCGCGCATTCATGGCCTGGCCGAAAGCAAGCCAGACCTTGATGAAGTGGTGCAGCGTTCGCTCACCCGCGCCGGCCTGTGGGACGAAGTGAAGGACCGGCTCGCCGATTCCGGAACCGCGCTTTCTGGCGGCCAGCAGCAGCGCCTTTGCATTGCCCGTGCAATCGCGGTGGATCCCGAAGTCATCCTGATGGACGAGCCGTGTTCGGCGCTCGATCCGATCGCGACCGCCAAGATCGAGGAACTGATCGCGGAACTGACCGATCGCTATTCGATCGTCATCGTCACCCATTCGATGCAGCAGGCCGCCCGCGTGTCGCAACGCACCGCCTTCTTCCACCTTGGCAAGATGGTCGAATACGGTCACACATCGGATATCTTCACCAATCCGATCGAAGAGCGGACCAAGGACTACATCACAGGACGGTACGGGTAATGGCCGAGCATACAGTCAAGGCATTCGACGAGGACATTACCCGGCTGCGCGGTCTGATCGCGGAGATGGGCGGCCTTGCCGAAGTGTCGATCCACGAGGCCCTCGACGCGCTGGTGCGCGGTGACGAAGTGCTGGCCGAACAGATCGTGGCGCGCGACAAGAAGATCGACGCGCTTGAGATGGAGGTCGATCGCCTGGCCGTTCGCGTGATCGCTTTGCGCGCCCCGATGGCTGACGATCTGCGCGAAGTGATTGCCGCGCTCAAGATTGCCGGCGTGGTCGAGCGGATTGGCGATTATTCCAAGAATATCGCCCGGCGTGTCGGCGAGATTCAGGACCGCAAGCGGTTCGAGCCACTGACCTTGCTGCCGGCTATGGCCGAACTGGCTGGCGAGATGGTGCATGACGTGCTGACCGCCTATGCCGCGCGGGATCCGGAACTGGCGCGCGAAGTGATCGCCGCCGACGCCAAGGTCGATGCCTTTTACGACAGCATTTTCCGCAATCTGGTCAGTTATATGGTGGAGAATCCTGCCACCATTTCGAGTGCGGCGCAGTTGCTGTTTGTCGCGCGCAACATCGAACGCATCGGCGATCATGCCACCAATGTGGCGGAAATGGTCCATTTCGCAGCAACCGGTACCTATCCGCCCGATGGTGACGACTGACATCATTCTGTCTTGAAACCGACATATGGCGAAAGCGTAGTCGCGCATCGGAGGAGTGAAGCGCACCATGTCAGCCGCCAAATTGCTTCTGGTCGAGGACGATCCCTCGCTGTCCGAACTGCTTGAGTACCGCTTCTCGAACGAGGGTTATGCGGTGCGCTGCACGGGGGACGGTGACGAGGCGCTGATCCTGGCTGCGGAAGATACGCCAGACCTCATCATTCTCGACTGGATGATCGAGGGAACCAGCGGGATCGAAGTGTGCCGCCGCCTGCGTCGCGACAAGCAGACGGCGCATGTGCCGATCATCATGCTGACCGCGCGCGAATCCGAGGATGATCGGGTGCGCGGGCTCGAAACCGGCGCTGACGATTACCTGACCAAGCCGTTCAGCCCGCGCGAGTTGCTGGCGCGCGTATCGGCCGTGCTGCGGCGCATTCGCCCGGCGCTGGCGGGCGAGACAGTGACGGTAGGCGATCTCAAGCTCGATCCGGTGGCGCACAAGGTGCAGCGGCGCGGCAAGGACCTGAAGCTGGGCCCGACCGAATATCGGCTGCTCAAGTTCTTCATGGAAAGCCCCGGCCGGGTATTCAGCCGCGGCCAGCTGCTCGACGGCGTATGGGGCACCAGCAGCGATATCGAACTGCGCACCGTCGATGTCCATATCCGCCGCCTGCGCAAGGCGATCGAGATCGATGGGGTGAAGGATCCGATCCGCACGGTCCGTTCGGCCGGATATGCGCTCGAGGCAGTGTAGCTTTCCGAAACTCAGTGGAAATCGCGTGACCTGGGCAGGATCCGCAGATTGCGCGGGTGGCCGCGGCTCGGTGGTGGCCGTTCGCCGCTGAGGTCGCGTGGGCGGGTCACCGGCGGGTGCCTACCGCTCAGCGGGCTGCTGACATGGTCGGCGCGCGCGACCGGGGATGCCAGCAGATCGTCGGCCAGGCCATAAAGCGCATCGGTCGCATCGGTCAGGTACCGGGCGATCACATGGATCACTTCGTCGTCATATTCGACCCGCCCGCGCACTTCCATCAGCCGGGCACCCATGATTACGCGGCGCTGCCGCTCCATCAGGTCGGGCCAGATTACCAGATTCGCCACACCGGTCTCGTCCTCCAGCGTGATGAAGCACACCCCCTTGGCACTGCCGGGCCGTTGCCGGATCAGCACCAGCCCGGCCACCTGCACCATCGAGCGGAACTTGCGCTCCCTCAGATCGCAGGCCCGCACGAAGCCGCGCTCGGCCAGCGATGCGCGCAGGAAGGCCATCGGATGCGCCTTCAGGCTGAGGCGCGTGGTCTGGTAATCGGCCACCACTTCTTCGCTTAGCGGCATCTTCGGCAGCTGGGTGGGCGCGCGTTCGCCCCCTTCGTCGCGCTGCGCCGCCGCCTTGAACAGCGGCAGGTCGGGCGCTGCGATCAGGCTGCGTGCATCCCACAGCGCCTGGCGGCGCGACAGCCCCAGCGAGGTGAAGCAATCGGCGCTGGCCAGCCGCTCGATATGCGCCGGTGACAGCCCTGCCCGCTCGCGCAGTTCGGCGACATCGCCGAACGCCCCGCCCCGCTCGCGCGCGGCCACGATCCGCGCCGCAACATGTTCGGGCAGGCCATCCACCTGGCGCAGGCCGAGCCGCAGGGCTGGCCCATCGACCCGGTCTTCCAGCGTGTTGTCCCACAGGCTGGCATTGACATCGGCCGGCCGCACATCGACGCCGTGCTCGCGCGCGTCGCGCACGATCTGCGCCGGGGCGTAGAACCCCATCGGCTGCGAATTGAGCAACGCGCAGGCAAAGGCCGCCGGAAAATGGCATTTGAGCCAGCTGCTGACATAGACCAGATGCGCAAAGCTCGCAGCGTGGCTTTCGGGAAAGCCATATTCACCGAAGCCCTTGATCTGGTTGAAACAGCGCGCCGCGAAATCGGGATCGTAGCCACGTGCAACCATGCGGCCGACCATCATGTCCTCCAACTCGTGCACCATCCCGCGGCTGCGGAAGGTAGCCATGGCCTTGCGCAGCCGGTTGGCTTCGAGCGAAGAGAATTTCGCCGCATCGAGCGCGATCTTCATCGCCTGTTCCTGGAAGATCGGCACGCCCAGCGTGCGCGCCAGGATGCTGGAAAGCTCGTCGGGCGGTCCATGCTCGGGCGCCGGGGCCGGGATCGCCACCGCCTCTGCCCCGCGACGGCGCTTGAGATAGGGATGCACCATATCGCCCTGGATCGGGCCCGGCCGGACGATCGCGACCTGGATCACCAGGTCATAGAATTCGCGCGGCCTCAGCCGTGGCAGCATGTTCATCTGCGCGCGGCTTTCGACCTGGAACACACCCAGCGAATCCCCCTTGCGCAGCATGGCATAGGTTTCGGGATCTTCGCGCGGCACCGTCGCCAGGCTCAACTGGCGGCCATGATGCGCCTCCAGCAGATCGAAGCACTTGCGGATGCAGGTCAGCATGCCCAGCGCCAACACATCGACCTTGAGGATGCCGAGCGCCTCGATATCGTCCTTGTCCCATTCGATGAA